>NZ_JBFUGR010000008.1:0-289375 GCF_056402815.1 Mesorhizobium sp. P3_B5
GTGGCACCCGTGGCGCCAGTCGCACCCGTGGCACCTGTGGCTCCGGTGGCACCTGTGGCGCCAGTCCCACCTGTGGCTCCGGTCTCACCCGTGGCGCCGGTTGCACCTGTAGCTCCGGTCGCACCCGTGGCTCCGGTSGCACCCGTGGCRCCAGTCGCACCCGTGGCACCTGTGGCTCCGGTGGCACCYGTGGCGCCRGTYGCACCTGTTGCTCCGGTCGCACCYGTGGCGCCAGTCGCACCGGTCGCACCTGTGGCGCCAGTCGCACCGGTGGCGCCGGTTGCACCCGTTTCACCTGTAGCTCCGGTGGCGCCAGTCGCTCCGGTCGCACCTGTGGCTCCGGTCGCTCCGGTGGCACCTGTGGCGCCAGTCGCACCTGTAGCTCCGGTCGCACCCGTGGCGCCAGTCGCACCTGTGGCGCCGGTCGCACCCGTGGCGCCAGTCGCTCCTGTGGCGCCGGTCGCACCCGTGGCGCCAGTCGCACCTGTGGCGCCGGTTGCACCTGTTGCTCCGGTCGCACCTGTAGCTCCGGTCGCACCTGTGGCTCCAGTCGCACCCGTGGCGCCAGTCGCACCCGTGGCTCCGGTCGCACCCGTGGCTCCGGTCGCTCCGGTCGCACCTGTGGCTCCAGTCGCACCCGTGGCGCCAGTCGCACCCGTGGCTCCGGTCGCTCCTGTCGCTCCGGTCGCACCTGTCGCTCCGGTGGCGCCAGTCGCACCTGTGGCGCCAGTCGCGCCCGTAGCACCAGTCGCGCCCGTGGGGCCCGCTGGACCTGTCGCTCCCGGGGCGCCGGCACTCGCGAGGGTTATCAGGCCACCAAGAAAGTGATCGCCATCGTTGCCCGGCGCGCCCGTGTTGTTGATGGGCTGGGTATCGAATTGATAACCCGGTTGGTCACCGTCCGTGTCGGGGTCAGCGTCGGCGACATAGGCAAGTGTACCGTATAGGCGGAAGCCCGAGTCATAGATGAGATAGGTATCTCCAACCACAGGGACTGTTACTGTTACCGAAAATTTTGGAGCCATGCCATTGGATGCAGATGGCAACTGAAAGCTACCCACAACTGTATCATCGGTTGTAGGTATTTGCGTACCATTTGTATCGACCAGATAGTACGTGTTGATATTGTTACTTGATCCACTATCTACAGTACCGGTAAGTGTCAGATCGCCCGCGACAAGCACCCCCGCGTAACGTGCCACCCCGTCTGAGGTCAGCGGCGGCAGGGCCGTGGACGCACTCGCGTGTGCGGATATGTCCCAGGTACCGCCCAGAGCGGCTGCGCCAACCAGCGACCTCGACGCGCGGACGTCCGCGCCGACGGCCTCTTCCAGCGCCACTACAAACGTCTCGCCAGCATTCCCCGATGCCGTTTCGCAGCTCCACAGCCGCAGCTCGCCATCCACGGCAAGCGCCCGGCCGATTGCGGCAAGATCCTCAGCCTGTTCCTTCAATGTGGCTGAAGACCACTCCCCTGCAGTGAAGCTGACCCGCCCGGACGCGCCATGTGCGATGACGTGCACCGCATCGAGCCCTGCGTGCCCCGCGAGCGCGGCAGCGATCTCCTGCGCCGCCGGCCGGCGACCGTCGAGCACAATTGCTTGAACCTCGGGTCGCATGCTGCCGAGAACAGTCTGGAGGTCGGAGACTGAAGGGTCGACAAAGAGAATTTCAGAGGCACGGGCCATGACTGGCTCCTGTTGGCTTCGAATTCAATTCACGGGGAAACCGCCCACCGGCCTGGCCGGCGAGCGCTGCGGACTAAGGAGCTTGGGGACCGTCATCGTCCGGACGACCCGACGGCGCCGTCGGGACGTTCTACGGTTGGGGTCTCTACGCGGAGGAAGCTGGCGACCTCAAAATTCCCGCCATCACCAAACGTCCCAATGGCAAGTGAGCCGGCGGTGCTTGGGACCTTGACGGTGAGAGCGACAGCGAGGCTTCGCTTGACGGCTCTGGGAAGAACGACCTGACCGACAATCGCGCTCTTGGCCGTGTCCAGAATGAAATAGTTTACATTTTCGATCGTGTCGCCGATCGGCAAAACGCCCCGAACGGTGACTTCCATGACCGCAAATCCTGCCGTGAAGCTCATCATCTTCTCCTTGGTCGCCGGCGGCCGAGCCGCAGCTTCTGTTGGTTCGTACCCTTAGGTTTCAATCGCTGGTTTCGATCGCTGCCGAGTGCATGCGCTCGCTGAGAAGAGCGTGGCGTCCGCAGGCGCGCAGTGGTCCACGAGGCGCCGAGAAATACCCATCAATCGCCGGGTAATCCTTGCTGGCGGCCAGTTGCGGATAATTGAGAGGTTGATCGAAGCGCAAGCCCGCGTCGCGGGCGCGTCGTTTCGTACTTGGTATCACCCCAACCACAGCCAACTCCCAACACGCAACTTTCGAGGGAATCGACTACTTGCGAGGGAACATCAGGTTGGGAAAACGCCGGCCTTGAGTTCAAGGCAGTACGACGTCTTCTTTGCACGCCACCAGACACTCTCTGCGCCCTCACGCACGAAGTGGCTTGCTCCTGGATACTCTCCTGGCTTCGCAGACTGCGCGGACCGACGGGCCTTCGGCCCGGTCCACGGCTACCCTCCCAGACACATAAGACATTAGTAAATTATAAAATTAGCAACTTGTAAATAACCTGTTTACAATTTGTTAACTGCCCAACCAAGACTAACTACCTTGGCAAACATCGAGATGGCGTGCGTGCGGCCAAATGCATCGAAAAATCCGGGGCTTAAAGATGCTCCACCTTCGTTGGTAACGAAACCTTGATATCGCGGCGGGGTTTTTGCGTGAGCGATTGACCCGATTGGAAGGGTTGTTCGCCCCCCTTCGTCCAAGGTGACCGCGAGACCTTGCTGCCACGGAAAGTGCTGGCTAACAATGGATGGGTTGAGATAGCGCTTGACTGGGAAGGGACGACCGATCTTTGCAACAGAGGTCATGCAAATGGCCAAGGCGGCGGGGTAATGTGCATGAGGTATAAAGGCCGGACAAAGACGCATGAGTTCCCCTTCAACAATTTCGCGCAACGCATAACGAACGCCGCTCCGTCAAGGGATTAGCATGAGCACCATCGGCCTGTGCATGATCGTCAAGAACGAGGCAAAGGTCATCCTGCAATGCCTCGCCAGCGCGCTTCCTATCGTTGACTATGTGCTCGTCATCGACACGGGTTCCGAGGACGGCACGCAAGACCTTATCCGCGGCTTCCTCGCCGATCACAATGTGGAGGGCGCCGTCATTGACGAGCCGTGGCGGGACTTCGCATACAACCGTACTTTCGCCCTTGAACGACTGCGTGAAGTCGAAACTGTCGACTATGCGATGATCATCGACGCGGACGATGTCTTGATCCGGGACCCCACCTTCGATCCGATCGAGTTCAAGTCGCTGATGGAGCACGATCTATACGACGTCGAGCTGTCTCAAGGCGGCATTTCGTATTATCGCCCGCAGATCTGTCGGAACCGAATGGATTTCTCCTTCAAGGGTGTCCTGCATGAATATCTCGAGGCCCCTACCGGCCCTATCACACGCCAGACTGCCAAGGGTTTCAGGGTAGTATCGGGACGTGAAGGAGCGCGCAGTCAAAACCCACGAAAGTACCAGGACGATGCGGCAGTTCTGGAGAATGCACTCGCAACCGAAATCGACCCGTTCGTGATATCGCGTTACACATTTTATCTGGCGCAGAGCTACAGGGACTGCGGGGAATCCGAGAAGGCTTTGCCGCACTATTTGAGGCGTGCGGAACTTGGCTATTGGGATGAGGAAATTTACGTCAGCTTCCTCGAAGCCGGGAAACTGATGGCCGCCTTGGACAAGCCCGTCGACGAGGTCCTCGCCGTCTGGGAGCGGGCCAATCGGACAGTGCCGAAACGTGCGGAGGCGCTGCACGCCGCGAGCCGCTTTTGCCGGGACAAGAAGAAATTTGCCGAGGGCGTCGAATATGCGCAACGCGGCCTGAAGATTCCGTTGACCGACGGAGGGCTTTTTGTTGCGGCGTGGATTTACGAGTATGGCTTGCTCGATGAGCTGGCGGTCAATGCCTATTGGAGCGGTAGGTACACGGAATGCGTGACTGCGTGCGACCGGCTGTTGAATGACGGAAAAGCGCCTGCCGACGTCCGGGAGCGGGTTCTTGAAAACAAGAATTTCGCGCTCGCCAAGCTCGGCGAGGCGTCCGCCGCGGCCGTTCCGCCGGAGGCGGAGACGTTCACTACCCTCCTGCGCACCGCCCGGGAAAAGGAGGGGCTCGGCCGTCCCGACGACGAGGTTCTCGCCGCCTATACCGAAGCGATGGCGGTGGCGCCGGCACGGGCCGAGGCGCTGCACGGCGCCGCACGCTACTGCCGCAACAAGGGCCTCTACCAGCGAGGATACAGGTTTGCCACGCGGGGCCTGGCGCTCGCCTACCCGGCGGGCGCGCCGTCGGTCGAGGATTGGATCTACCAATACGGGCTGCTCGACGAACTGGCGGTCAACGCCTATTGGGTCGAGAAATACGCTGAATGCGCCGACGCCTGCGACCGTCTCCTGACCGAAGGCAAATTACCGGCTAACGAACGGGAGCGGATCGCGAAGAACAAGCAGTTCGCGATCGACAATCTTAAGGGGCCTCAATCCCAGCCAATCGCAGAGTCGGGCACCCGCGACGGCGGATGGGTTCCGCAGGTACGTTCAGCCGGCACCGAGCTCATGGTCGAAGCATTAAAAGAACGGCTGGGCGACGACCTCGACCGGATCAACCTGCAGATAAACCATCCGGGACATGACACGAGCGATAAACGGCCGCGGGTCGTTTGGATGCATCACGACGTCAATCAGACCTGGGTTCAGTGGTGCAAAGACAAGGCGCTTGTCGACACGGTCGACCGGTTCGTGTTCGTCTCATATTGGCAGCGAGAGCGATACCTTAACGAGTTTGGGCTTCCTCCGAAACGTTGCGTCGTCCTCAGGCACGCCCTGGATATGGACACGGAGCTGCGACAGTGGCAGCCGGAGCCGATCTGGCGTTGCGCCTATACCAGCACACCGTTTCGCGGGCTTTCGGTGCTGCTCGACGCGTGGGACCGCCTAAATCCCGCCAACGCCGAACTCCATATCTGGTCGTCGATGAAGCTTTATCTCGGCGACGACGCGCCGTACGAGCACCTTTACGAGCGGGCGAAATCATTGCCAGGAGTGATCTATCACGGCCTGGCGCCTAACGCCGAATTGCGAGTGACGTTGAGAAGTATGCATTTCCTCGCCTATCCCTGCATATTTGCGGAAACGGCCTGCCTCGCCGTGATAGAGGCGATGGCTGCGGGTTGCCGCGTGATCGTGCCCTCCCTGGGCGCGTTGCCCGAAACCACGGGCGGTTACGCGCGGGTCTATCCCTCCAATCCAGAGCCAAGAGATCATGCGGCGGTGTTTGCTGAAAATTTGGCGGCAGAATTGGCTGCGCCGTGGGCCGGCAAACCCGAACTGTCACTGAGCCAACAAGCTCATTGCGCCGCCGTATACGACTGGCCTCGCCGGCAAGGCGAGTGGCTGCACCTAATCCGGGCTTCCGACTGAATGGCAATGAGCGTGAGCGAGACGTCGTTTACTCAGAGTGATACAAAGCCGTGGTACTCAGAAGTGATACAAAGCTGTGGGCTCCAAACCAGAAGATGATGAACCATGTGGTCGCGCTCGCAGAAGGATGCAAGCGCGTGCTGGATGTTGGCGCTGGGAATATACCGGTTCACGAGCAACACACGTTGTGGATTTATACTCTCGGCAATTTCCAGGTATCGACTCCACGAGAGTGAATTTTCGCGGTGGCGAGCTGCCGTTCGAGGCAAAATCATTTGATTTTACATATTGCAGAATACGTTTGAAGACCTCGACGATCGGTCCGCTTTAATTGCCGAATTATCCGTGCCGGTTTACGAGGATATATCCAAACCCTTCCCCACTAGCAGAGGTCTGTGGGGCTCTCCAATTTGGAGAGGGTTACAATCATCACCGGCATTTAGTCTAGTATGGGCAGAATGGTGATGCGTTCACTTTTTTCCTAAATTACCGCAAATTGAATATATCGACCTGCCGATGCTTAGAACGTCGCTTTGTTGCGTGGCGCGCCGCATCTTGCGGTGCGGTGACAGCATGTGTGGCATCCTCTCAGCTTGCGCATCAGATCTTGATAGAAACTTGAATCAAAGCCAAGTTAAAGGGATATCGTGCCCCAATCTTTTAAGTATTGTATGCCTTAATTTCCTTTGTTCTTCGGTAATTGCCGGCCATCGCCGATAAATATGCAAAAAGTCTGGCGCCCACTCGCCACTTGCTCGCGCCGTTTCGTTTAGATGGCCTCGATTTTCGCTATCATGATAGACAGAAACACCTACCATAGGAACATGAGTAAATTTATGCCCTGAACGGAGTATTCCCAATAAAAAATCCCAATCCTCATGACTTCTCAGGAGCTCGTCAAACATCTGGTTCTTTGCTATATCTGCAGAGATCGCTAGTGCGTTGTTAGGAATAAAATTATAGCATATAAGGTTATTTATATCATCCACGTTCGTTTGCTTAATAGTGCGCCCCAGAGCCGCTGAAGGGGAAGCCGAACGTAACTCAACTATCAGTTCGTAGTCAAAATAAAACACTTCGCCCTTCGCCTTTTCAATTGTATCAAATAAATCCACCAAGCAGTTTGGCGTATGTGAATCGTCATCATCAAGAAACATGCAAAATTTTCCCTGGGCAAGTTGCAGGCCAATATTTCGGCTTTTAGCCGGACCTGGAAGGCCACTGCGTCGAATAAAGGTGTCTTGCTTACGCAAATTTCGTTGCGCGGCATCGAAGGTATCATGGCTGCCTTCGTCAGATATAACTAAAATCTCGCAGTCATCAAACTGCTGTCTGGTCAATGACAGAATCGCCCGTTCAAGCAAAGGGGCTCGCTCGTGGGTGGTGATTATTATGGAAAAAAAGGGCGACGGCACCGGATTTGTTCCACGCTATGGCTAGTTGAAACTCAACGCTAAACGATTTGATATTATCAAACCATGCATTTTTCTAGAACCAATCGAAAGTCTCCATCTCTAAGGGAATCGCTGAGGTGTAACCGACTGATTGTATGCTCTGAGGGGCCGGCGGCCAAGAAAACTTCCGCCAGGTCCGCGCCCCACTTCTCGGCAAAGCGGGAGCGGTATGTTGCGTCCCGGTTGGCCGTTCCTTCTCGGCTCTCGGGGCCTCGCCAAGTCGACTTTCCCATAAAATGCAGGAGATATGATTTGACTCCATAAGCTACATCAAACCCTTGAAGAAGAGCTCTTAAACGGTAGTCCACATCTTCTCCGCCACCGTTACCAAATGACTCATCAAATTTTCCGACCTTTGACAATATGGAGAAAGGAAGATAAAAGCAGTAAAATGGCATAAGACGCTCACGGGCAAAATCGTTGTTGCCTTGTGCTCTCCGATTTGTGTCAGCGATCTCATTTAGCGCTTCGTAATTGTCAGAAAACTGCTCCCAGTCCATAAGATATTGCATGATCAGGGGCCCTGAACTATAGCGGACCTGTTGGTTGCAATAGGGAAGCGTAATTTTTTGCTGTGACCGAGGGAGATAGTGCAGCCAGTCTTTGGTGAATATGATGTCATTGTTCATAAATAAAACGTCTTCGTTTCTTGAGTGCGCGAGATCCAGCACGTAATTTACGTTCGCGGCGAAGCTTCGAGGAGTCTCATTTCTCACGACGGAGACGTTCTCCACCTTCCCGAGATGTGGTTCATTTTCGATCAATACGAACTGATCAGCAGAGCTCAGTTGGGTGGTAGAAAAAAACGAAGTCACCGCAGGTACTGTGAACGTCGCAGAATTTTTTGTGGACACCATGCCAAAGATCATGCGAGCCGCCCTAGAATTATCCAATAAACATGCCCTTATAGCGGGATATTGCGCTAATTATCGGTTCATTGCTCATTATTGACAACAAAAATTATCCATAACCAAGCCCCATATAAGGTCGTAAGCATGCACGCTCGCAAAGCGCGAGAGCATGCTGTGGCTGCCAGTATCGCGGGCGTCGGAGCTGTCGGAGAGCGATTTCGAGTGGCTGATCCCCGACGACAGCCCCGAGCCGTCGGCCTAGTTCAGCGCCTTGGCCGACGACCGGGTGCGCTATCGGCATGTGCCGCAGCGGATGTCGGTCGGCGCCAGGCGATCGCCGCCGGATTTGGGAAACCGCAGTCGTCGTCGTCAAAGTGCACGACGATGTCGCCCAGCGCTCGCAGGTTGAGCCAGTTGCGACCAGCAAAGATGCAGCCCGAGCATCCGAGTTTGGTCCCAACACCCGAGATCCCAGTAGAGCTGGCTGCAGTTCAGGCATCGCGAGACGCAAGGCAAAAGAGCTCGGCTTCACATGCCATTTGACTGCCGTGGAGATAGGTCAATCCTACGTTGAAACGTATGACCTCCACAAACATTATGATGAGGTGATAGTCGCCAATGCGGTTACACTCATAAAAAGCCATCATTGCAGATTTGACCTGGTTATCATGGGGGATTGCATCGAGCATATGCGGAAGTCAGATGGAATAGATCGGGTTAATTGTCTGATTTACCGTGCGGGTTACATATGTATAATCACTCCGGAAGCGTTTGTTCAAGATGACTGGGAGGGTCATGCCTCCGAAGCACATATCTCAGTGTGGAGCGTCGAGGATTTTCGCGGACTAAATATGCTTCATCGCTTCCACAATGGGATGCATGCATTCTTGTTGAAGGGCTTTCAACCAAGCCGGATGATCATAACCGGCTAAGGCGAAGTAGGTTCATTCGTCCCGATCCGATCGACCTGCGGACTTAGGCGATAGAGAGAACGAGGATTTAACCTGAAGCGCCGGGATTCCATCAGGGTGGTTGTTGGTGCCGCAGCCGCAGGTTTCACTCTCGCCGCCCTTGCGCCCCGGGACACCACGTCTATAGTCCGCGCGGCCATGTCTCCATCGGCCCGCCCACAGGCAAACCTTCTCACAGCGCCCATCGAGCTTGCCGGCGACTGGGGCCGCATGCTTGAGGGCGCGGCTGATCAGGTCGTCGAGCGGATGCGGCATGCCTGCCTCGATGGCGTCCGGCTGCTCTCGGACCGCCAGCCGACGCGGTTGCGCGTCGACGAGCACACTTCCGGCACGCCGGCCATCTGGCTGCATCCGGACGGCAGCAGCATGGCCTGGATCATCGTCGATATCGGTGAGCGGGACTGGTCGAAGCTCGCCTACCAGTTCGGCCACGAGCTCGGCCATGTCCTCTGCAACAGCTGGCAGCCGGACGCCAGACCGGCGCCTCCCTGCCAATGGCTTGAGGAAGCCATGGTGGAGGCCCACTCGCTGCGCGGGCTCGGGCGCCTGGCGAAATGCTGGAAGGAGGTCCCGCCCTTCGCCGGCGACAACGCCTTCGGCGATGCCATCGCCCGGTACCGGCAGGACATCGTCGACCGCTATGCGGCGCTCGCCGAAAGCCAAGGGCTCATCCGCAACGCCGCGGCGTGGTTCACCGATCATCGCGGCGAGATCGAAATGCCCGCCCTCAATCCGTTCGCCCAGGCGATGTCGGTGACTATCCTGGCCGAATACGACCACGCGCCCGATTGCGTCGAGGCGCTGGGCGCACTCAACCGATGGCCCGGCCGCACAGGTATACCGATCGCCGAGTATCTGAAGCTATGGGAAGCGAGTTGTGTCGAACTGCAAGCCTCGCCGCGACTGCCGGCCCGGCTGCGCGAACTGCTGCGCATCATCGATTAGACGATCACGGTATTTTTCGCACTGCTGCTAAGCGGATCGATGCCAGCCTGCGGGGAGAAAATCGACCGGTCCTATCGATAGTTCGCGAAAGCACGGAATTCACGAACAGCGAAAATTCGTCATTGAAATCAAAAGCCCAAGATTTTTGACGGTATCTGCGTTGAGGGAAAAATAAATTGCGCTCAGGATCAGCCAGTTATCATGGGCTGGAAACAATCGAGTGGGAATGAGGGAAAGACGGCGGCAGCAGTAAAAACTGCGCGGGAACGGCGCGACTACCAATGCCTAAGTTTCTTCGCTCACCTTGATCACAGGCTCCGGCAGGCCCGGACTATCGACTGGCCGCATGAAAACCGCGCCGCCTACATCGCTCATCTTGGTCGCTTCCGTCGTGCTGCTGTTCCAACCGGTCGTCACATACAGCGTCTTCAATTCCGGTCCGCCGAAACAGAGGCTGGTTACGAAAGTGGCCGGTAAATAGAGCAACCTTCGAAGCGTTCCCCTGGCATCAATGCACACGACTTTGCCGCCGCCATAGAGTGCGCACCAGACATTGCCGGCGCTATCGACCGCGAGGCCGTCTGGCATCCCGTCATTGTTTGCAAAGGTGAAGAACACCCGACGGCCGGATATTTTCCCGTCCCGGTCGAGGTCGTAGGAGAGGATGCGATGGCCGACCGTGTCACTGAAATAGAGCATGCGATTGTCGGGTGAGAAGGCCGGGCCATTGCAGATGACAAAACCTTTGTCGGCCACTTCCGCCGTGCCGCCTTGTCCCATCCGATAGAAAGCCGCGCCGGGCTCCCTCTCGGAGAGATCGTAGGTTCCGATCCAGTAGCGTCCGGCACGGTCGACCTTGCCGTCATTGTAGGCCAGATTCTTTTTCTCGTCTTTGGGATCGGCGAAGAAGCGTGTTTTGCCGGTGCTGGTATCGAGAAGGTGTAGGCCGTGATCAACGGCGAGAAGAAGGCGGCCCTATCGCCAAAGACGAGCGATCCGATCGTTTCCCCGAGATCGATCTTCCAGCTTTCGACCACGCCGCGGCCCCCCTTTTGGCGATGCACGAGTGGGCCGTAAAAATCGATCCAGTAAAGAGCTTCCTCCGCCGGATGCCACAAGATGCTCTCGCCCAGCCGGTCGCGCGTTTGAGAACAGATCTGCCATTCTGAATTGCCCGTCGGCATGTCAGCTCCCGATGTGGAACGTCTCGGTATGCCCATCGACGGCGATGGCCTGGCCGGTCACCATCTTGGCGGCCGGCGAGGCGAGGAACAGGCACATATCGGCGATCTCTTCCGGTTTCACGAAGCGCTTGATCGACTGTGACTGGACGTATTCCGTCTGGACGACGTCGAGCGAGACGCCACGGCTTTCGGCCTCGGCCTTGATCACGTGCTGCATGCGAGCGCCATCGACGGAGCCCGGGCAAATTGCGTTGGCGCGCACATCGTAGGGGCCGAGTTCGACGGCGAGAGATTTGGTCAATCCGATCACCGCCCATTTGGCTGCGGCGTAGGGCGTGCGAAGGCCGTAGCCGTAGAGCCCGGCGGTTGAGGAGATATTGATTATGCTTCCCGAACGTTGGGTCTTCATAGGGGGCGTGGCGCGCCTTGCGCAGAGGAACTGCGAATCGAGACAGACGCTCAGGCATGCGCGCCAGTCGTCCAACCTGATGTCTTCGACGTAGCCGGTCGGCCCTTTGGTGCCGGCGTTGTTGACCAGGACATCAAGGCCGTTCAGGTCGCCCAAGGCATCATCAAACCAGCGGTCGATCGCTGCCTCGTCCGTCAGGTCGAGCCGTCTGACGGCGATCTCAGGATATGTCCTGGTGACTTCGTCCAGCGCCCGCTCGTCGACATCGCAAATATGAACCTTGGCGCCATTGTCAGCGAACGCCTTCGCGATCGCCCATCCTATGCCTGAGCCGCCCGCTGTGATCATGACACGCTGCGGCGATGGTGCTGCAGTCATCGCGAAAGCTCTCCGCCGTCCACGACGATATTGGATCCGTTCACATAGGAGCAGAGGCCTGAGCAGAGTGCCACGGCGACCGAGGCAATCTCCTGGGGTTGCGCGAAGCGGCCCATCGGAATGGCAGCCTCATAGCCGGCGCGAATAGCCGCGGCATCAGTTCCCGATTGCCGTGCGATATTGGCCGTCGTTGTTACGACCATCTCCGTGTCGACGCTGCCGGGTGAAATCGTATTCACGCGTATGCCCTGCGGCGCGAGTTCCCCGACAAGCGTGTCCGCAAGCCTCAAGACGCCGGCCTTGGAGGCACAATAGGCTCCCCACAGGGGCCAGCCCTTGAGGCCGTACTGGGACGCGACAAGGACGAGATTTCCGCCGCGGCTCAAATGGCGCGACGCCTCTCGCGCGACCAGGAAGGCGCCGGTCAGGTTCACGTCCAGTACGCGCCGGAAATCCGCCGCCGACATGTCAGCCAGCACAGCGACGGCGCCAATGGCGGCTGCGTGAACGACGTCGTCGATAGGACCCTCAGTGGCTACATCCATGAAGGCACGCACCACTGAGTCTTCATCGGCGACATCGCAGCCGCGAACGGCGTCGGATGCATTGATATCGAGGCGGACGACTGTCGCTCCGGCTTGGTCAAAAGCATCGGCAATCGCCTTGCCAATTCCGCGTGCCGCGCCGGTCACGACAGCACGACGTCCAACAAGAAGCGGTGGCATCTGGAATTGGGGGGACGACCTCCCCTGCGGCGAGTGATTGAGTGTCATGGCAAAGGCTCCCGGTAAAGCATCTTGGATGTGCCGGAAGCGTATTGCACAGAGCGCGGCGCCAACAATGGTGCCGACGGTCACCATCTGCGGAGGGCCTCTGCTGCGGCTGGGCCGCCGTTTGCCGAAGTCTTCGCGGCAACGCGCCCAAACGTGTCGGCGCATAGTTTATGGTGACCGTCGGCACCATTGTTGGAGCCGCGATCCGTGAACTAGGCTTCCGGCACATCCAAGATTGTTTTGCCGGGAGCCTTTGCCATGAAGCCAGATACTCTTCCCAAATGCTGCATCATCGGGGCCGGCTGCAGCGGGATCGTCACCGCCAAGGCGCTTGCGGAACGCGGCATCCCTTTTGACTGGTTTGACATGAGCGACCGGATTGGCGGCCAATGGGCATTCGAGAATCCAAATGGGAAGTCGGCAGCCTATCGCTCCCTGCACATCGATACGTCGAAGTTGCAGCTGCAGCTGTCGGACTTTCCGATGCCTGCCGACACGCCTCACTATCTGCACCACACGCAAGTGCTGGCCTATCTGACGGCCTATGTGGAGCACTTCGGCCTGTCAGGCAAAGTCAGGCTCAACACCGAAGTCACCGAGGCCACACGTGACGGCCAGGGAACATGGCAGATTCGCTTGGGCGACGGCCAGACGCGCTCTTACGATGCCCTGTTCGTCTGCAATGGGCATCACTGGGATTCCCGCTTGCCGGACCCAGCCTATCCAGGCCATTTCGACGGCACGCAAATTCACTCGCATGGCTATCGCGACCCATTCACCCCGATCGACTTCAGGGGCAAAAGCGTTCTCGTCGTCGGGATGGGCAATTCGGCAATGGACATCGCCAACGAGCTTTGCCCCCGCCACATATCGAAGAGGCTCTTTGTGAGCACGCGGCGCGGCGCGCATATCTTTCCACGATTTCTGCTCGGAAAGCCGGCCGACAAGGGCAAGCTCTATCCCTGGCTGCCGCTGTCATGGCAACGCTGGGTCGGTCGTCGGATATTCCATTTCGCAGTTGGCTACATGGAGGACTTCGGTCTGCCGAAACCGGACCACCGCGTCTTCGAGGCTCATATCTCGGTATCGGACACCTTCCCGACTCTGGTCGCTTCGGGCGATATTGAGATTCGGCCTGGGATCAGAGAGCTCGATGGGGACAGCGTCGTTTTCGAAGACGGGCGTCGCGAACAGATCGATATCATCGTCTGGGCCACCGGCTATAAGGTCAGTTTTCCGTTCTTCGATCCGTCTTTCATATCGGCGCCCGGCAATCGGCTGCCTCTCTTCAAGCGCGTCCTCAAGCCCGGCATCCCGAACCTGTTCTTCATCGCTTTGGCCCAACCCAGCATCACGCTGTTCGCGCTTGCCGAGCGCCAGGCGAAATGGATCGCGGCCTATCTGTCGGGTGAATACGCATTGCCGGACGTGGAGGAACAGTCACGCATGATCGTCGCCGACGAGAAGAAGCACATGGCGCGCTATTACGCTTCGGCGCGCCACACGATGCAGCTCGATCAGGACATCTATTTTGCCGAACTGGACGGTGAGCTGCGGCGCGGCCGGAAGCGAGCGCGTGCCCTTGGCTTCGGACGCACACGACTGCCGGTGCCTAGCCTTGCTGAGACCGAAGTTCCCGCTGCAGCTGAGTGAACACGGGTATCATCTTCCAGGTGCTCGCAGATGTTGCATGTAGGTGAGGAAGAGTTCTCTCTCGGTGGTGATGTCGAGCTTCTGGTAGAGGCGAAGCCGATGGTTCTTGATGGTGCCGCGCTTGAGGCCGAGGCGGCTGGCGATGCTGGCGATCGGATGCCCTTCCAGGGTGAGCATCACAATCTGTTTCTCGCGGTGGGTAAGGCAGGCAAGCCAGCCGTCGTCTTGCCCGCTCGGAGCGTGCAGGGCGGACACTTCCACCTGATCACACATGCCTCCCGGAGCAACACCAAAATCCGTAGCCAGGGGAGACCTGATGATGAGCCGGCCGTCGGCAAGCGATGTCTGCGTTCTGCCGAGGCTGGCCAAGTCCGCCAGAGCCTCAGTGAGCCCGCCATTTGGATCAGCCTCAAGCGTCCTCCAGGCGCGATTGGCGGCGAGCTCCTTGCCGCTGCGGTCGATCAGTCGGAACGGTTTCTCGGTCGAATGGTCGACCAGGCCGCGGCCGATGATTGCCTTGAGGTGCGCTTTGTGCAGCCCCGCCAAAAGCGGAAAAACGCTCTCGATGCGCGCGATCTCAACGGCGGTGAATTCACCTGCGGCCCGGTCAAGAATAAGCGTCGGGCTGGCGCCGCCGATTGGCGGCAAGAACACCGCGATTTCATCGCTGATGCGCGCGGCGCGCAGGAACTCCAGGGCGTAGCGGCTCTTCCACAGTTCCGCCGGTGCAAGTCCCCGCAATGATTTGACGGCGGGCGTGGCGATTGTTCTCCAGTAATGATGGAAAGGGTCGAACGCGTAGAGACCAGAGTCATAAGGCGCTGCAACCTCAGTCCTGATCTGGCGAGGAATAACAAGGTCTGGCGCGCCAAAACTCGAATAGCGGACCAGTGACAGGAGATCGGCGTCGACCAATGACGTCAGCACCTCCAGCAGCCGGTCATAGAAGGCCTCGCCGCCAATGGCAGCACTGGCGCGCTCCATGGCGTCCCAAAATCCCGTCCCGGTCATGTCGCGCGGAACTTCGAAGGCGTTCAACGACAAGGCTTGGTGTCGAGCATCGGCACGTACCGGAGAAAGAACGTTCATGTCTCAACTCCTTGGCTGATTGGCTTGAAAATTGGTCAACCGGCCAATTCTTGATCCCATTGGCCAAGTATGTCAATATCGACGCATGAGCCTGACCAGAATAAGCGATATTCGACGCCGAGAACTGCGCCATGCCGCCTATGAAGTCCTCCAGGCGGAAGGAATGGGCGGGGCAACCATCCAAAAGGTTGCGCAGAAGGCGGGCGCGTCCAAGGGCATCGTCCACCACTATTTCAAAACCAAGCAGGAACTGTTCGAGCATGCCATGCGGCACTCGAATGCTCTGCTGCGCGATGAGGTGATCCGGCTGATGCGCCTTGCACGTAGCCCTGATCAGCGGCTATGGGCGATCATCGAAGGCAATTTCAGCACGGCGTTCTTCACGCCCGGGATCTGTCGCGCCTGGCTTGCCCTTTGCGCCGAAATCCCGCGCGAGCCACAGCTGGCGCGTATCCAGCGCGTCGTTCATGCCCGCATGCATTCGAACTTGATGACCGCACTGTCGGCACTGGTTCCAGCAGACGAACGGGAAACTGTCGCGCTTGGCATAACGACACTTATCGACGGGCTTTGGCTCAGGCAGGGGCTGCATCCAGGCCAGCTGACCGCATCGGAAGCGCTGGTGCAAATGGCCGATTATCTGGCCCATCGTATCCCGCATCTAGAATGGCACGAACATCTCTCCCGGGCTCGCGTGGCGAGCGCGCAGTCGCGCTAGTTGGCCGACTTCATTGCCGCGCTTGGTATGACAGTTGGCGAAACCTGTTGTCTGCGGTCTTGTTGACCATACGCACCTGATCCACCGACGACGGGATGCGGCACGAATGGCGCTCCGGGCGACTAGTTGGGGTTTAGGCGACGGATGGAGACGTTCGCTCGCGGTCGTTGCCTGTTCCTACAAGCCGCTGTCATACGCCATACTTGCCTGGACACAGTCTGTGAAAACGGGTGATAAGGTCGGCCTGCGCTCAGAGTCAAAGATGGGCCGAGGGTACAGAAAATGGCACACCGCCTATGCTACGCGATGCTTGGCTTCTCGGCCCTTGCCCTGGTCGCGTGCCAAACTGCCCCTGAAACGCAGCAACCTGCCGCTGTCGAACCTGGGCTAGGACCTGGTCCCAATCCTTCCCAACCTGCTTTGGGTCCTGCCGCTGTTTCTTCCGGTTCGGCACTCATGGATCAATCCGTGGCGATCACGCCCCCTGGCAAAGGCATTCCAGCAAAATACGCTGCCTTTTCGGGCCTATGGGCCGGACGATTGGAGGGAATGTATGAAGCCAAACTTGCGGTTCAGACGATTTCTTCCAACGGAAAGGTGACGGTCACCTATGCGTGGGGAAATCTGGCCGACAACTATCCGGGAGAGGCCGCCGGCGCCGGAAGAATAATAGGGACCACGTTGAAGCTTGGGCGGCTCCCGAATGGCGCGGACCTCAGCTTTGTGATGCAGTCAGACGGAACCCTGGCCGCAACCGTTGCGCTTTCTGGCCAGACCTACACGGGCGCGTTCCTCAAGCAATAATCAAAGACGCGTCTGCTTGGTGGCGCTCCGGCCAACCTCCGGGGCAACATGTCAGTTCGTAGATTCCCGGTGCTGGAAGAACTGCAAAAACAGTTCCCGCTCGGTGGTGATGTCGAGCTTCTCGTAAATGCGGCGGCGATGGTTCTTGACGGTGCCGACGGTGATGCCGAGTCGCTCGGCGATGTTGGCGGTCGGATGTCCGGCCAGGATGAGCTGCACGAGTTCGCGCTCGCGCTGCGAGAGTTCCGGCCACAGGCTCGCCGGGATGCTGGGCTCTTGCCGCGGTGAAGCCCCGGGGCCGGTCGGTGCCGATGTGCGGGAAAAGTCCGCGCCGCGCGCGGTAATGTCGAGCGCATGCAGCGCCTCGAACACCGGCAGCCGCTCTTCCAGCTGGGCGATTTCGCTGTCCTTGAACGAATTGGTCGAGCGGTCGAGGAAGATGCCGAGGCACCAGTCGCCGCCATCGGCAAGCATGATGCCGACCTCGTCGCAGATTTCCGACTGCGCCAGGAAGCCGGCTATGTACTGGCCGCGCTTGGCCTCTTCGTCGGCAAGCCCTTTCAGCGGCATGATGCCGAGCCGTCGCTCGCGCCGCCACGAGGCATAGAACGGATCGAAGACATAGTAGCTAGCGAGATAACGCTGGACCATCTCGTCCGAGAAGCGCCGGTGCTTGATGAATTCCGGTGTCTGCGTCGCCGAATAGCGCGTCACGGTGACGAGGTCGTGCGCGATGTCGGCGCCGATCAGATCGATCAGGCAGTCGACATGCCTGTCCGTGCCGGTGGCGGCGATCGCCTTGGCGAGCGGCGCCCAGATATTGCCCATGCGCATGCCCTTTTCTCGGCGATCCCGGCCCAACCGTCATTGTGTCTTTAGGCATATGGCGCGAGGCAGCCTGTCCAAACTAGCCTTGCGTCATCCTAGACCACATCCCGAGGCGACCGTGACCCAGCCCAATCCCGCCGGCCCCATCGTTGGCAATCCGCCGATCATTGGCAATCCCATCGTCATCGGTATCGACGCCGGTGGCACCATGACCGACACGATCCTTGTCGATCAGGACGGCCACTTCAAGATCGGCAAGTCGGCGACGACACCGAAGAACGAGGCCGAGGGCTTCCTGGCTTCGGCCGAGGACGCGGCGGATGCCTGGGGCATCTCGCTGGAGCAGCTCTTCTCCGGCGTCAATGTCGTGCTTTATTCTGGCACCGGCATGCTCAACACGCTGTTGTCGCGCACCGGCCGTCGGCTTGGCCTGATCACCACCAAGGGCCTTGAGGACATGATCCTGATGGGCCGTGGCCTGCAGGCCTGGGCCGATTATTCCTATGCCGACCGGTTGCATGCCGTGACCCATCACCATCCCGATCCGCTGGTGCCGCGCCGCCGCACCCATGGCGTCACCGAGCGCATCGACCAGTTCGGCGACATCGTGCTGCCGCTCTACGAGCATGAGGTCGTCATTGCTGCGAAGAAGCTGATCGCCGACAAAGTCGAAGCGATCTGCATCATGACCATTTTTTCGCACGTCAATCCGGTGCACGAGAAACGCATCGCCGCGATCTGCCGCCGGGAGGTTGAGAGGGCCGGCGCCGACATCATCGTCTACACCAGCCATGAGGTCCGCCCGGTCATCCGCGAGCAGTCGCGGCTGAACTCGGTGCTGATCGAAGCCTATGCCACGTCGCGCGGCCGCAAGCAGCTCAAAGGCATCGAGGACGTCTCGAAGAAATACGGCTTCAAATACGGCGTGCAGACGCTGCTCTCCTTCGGCGGCCTGACCTCGATCAACCACCCGCGCCTGCATGAAACCATGATCTCCGGCCCGATCGGCGGCATTCTGGGGGCGGCCTATGTCGGCAAGCTAATCGGCAACGACTCGCTGATCTGCTCGGACATGGGCGGCACCTCCTTCGACATGGGCGTCATCACGCGCGGCCAGACGCGGATCGAGAACGAGCCGCTGATGGACCGCTTCAAGCTCAACGTGCCGACGCTGCATCTCGACACCATTGGCGCCGGCGCCGGCATGATCCTCAAGGTCGATCCGCTGACCAAGAAAGTCTCGCTCGGGCCGGAAAGTGCTGGCTCCGATCCCGGCCCGATCTGCTTCGATCGCGGCGGCACCGAGCCCACCATCGCCGACTGCGATGCCATCCTCGGCCGCCTCAACCCGCACTACTTCCTCGGCGGCAAGGTCGTGCTGCAGGTCGAAAAGGCCCGCAAGGCTTTCCAGGAGAAATGCTCCGACATCCTTGGTGTCGGGCTGGAGGAGGCCGCCGAAGGCATGATCGACATGCTGGAGTCCGACGCCAACAATGCGCTGCGCCGCGTCATCTCCGGCCAAGGCATCCACCCCTCGGAATTCACGCTGCTCTCCTATGGCGGCTCCGGGCCGCTGCATCTCGCCGGCTGCTCCAGGGGCATCGGCTTCAAGGACATCATCACCTTCCAGTTCGCCGCCGCCTTCTCCGCCTTTGGCTGCACCACGGCCGACTTCATGCGCCGTCATTCGGTGTCGACGCAGCACGACATCCCTTCGCGCGCTGACGAGGCGACGCTGGTCGCTTTCGGCGCCAAGGTCACCACGGTGTGGAACGACCTGACAAAGGCCGCGGTCGATGAGATGATCACCGACGGCCACGCCCGCGAGAAGATCAGGACCGTGCCGTTCCTGATGATGCGCTACACCGGCCAGCTTGAGGACGTCGAGGTCATGGCGCCGCTGGCCGAGGTCAATTCGGCCGACGACATGCGCAAGGTCATCGACGAGTTCGAAGCGGTCTACGCCAAGGTCAACCATCGCGTTTCGCGCTATGGCGAGGCCGGCTTCACCATCACTGAGCTCGGGCTGATCGCCACCGCCGACAAGGTCAAGCCGGTGTTGCTCAAGCGGCCGCTCGGCAAGTCGGACCCGGCAGCCGCCCACAAGGGTGTGCGCGAGGCCTATATTGGTGGACGCTGGCACAAGGCCAATCTCTACGAGATGGACCTGCTGCAGCCCGGCCATGAAGTGATCGGCCCGGCCATCATCGAACATCCCGCCACCACGCTCGTCGTTCATCCGCAGGACCGTGTCCATGTCGATGAACGGACGCTGCTGCACTACACCCACGCTTGAGAGGGCACCGCCATGTTGGACAAACCTGCTTCGGCCCTGCGCCTTCGCGAAAGACTGCTCGATTCCGAGCGGCTGATGGAAGAGACCGGCTGCTATGACGGCATCACCGAACTCACACTGCGCAACCAGGATCCGCTGAAATTCGAGACACTGCACACCAAGCTGCGCGCCTATTGCGTCTCGGCTCGCGAAATGGCCCGCCGCATCTCGGCTTCGCCCGGCGTGCGCGAGGTCGGCGAGATGGTCGTCGCCATCTATACGCCCGAGGGTGACGCCATCGCACTCTCCAACGGCATCATGGTCCATGTCCATACGATGAGCCGCTTCATCAAATGGATGATCAAGAACAATTACGAGGAAAACCCGAAGATCCGCGAAGGCGATATCTTCGCCAACAACGACGCCTTCATCGGCACCGTGCAGGTGCCTGACGTCATGGACGTGGTGCCGATCTTCCATGACGGCACGCTGGTCGGCTGGGCGGGAGCGGTGTGCCATGAGCTGGAAGCCGGCGGCATCACCCCCGGCGGCGACGTCTGCCTGGCCCAGGAGCGCTTCACCGAAGGCCTGTTCGTCTGCGCCGAAAAGATCGGCGAGAATGACGAGATTCGCCGCGATTACGTCATCCGCTGCGAGCGCAATCTGCGCATGCCGATCTACTGGGTGCTCGACGAAAAGGCCAAGGTCGCCTCCTGCATCGACATGCGCGAAAGCGTCAAGCAGCTGATCTCCGAGATCGGCCTCGACTACTGGATGAAGGTGTCGAAGGAGTTCATCGAGGAAGGCCGCCGCGCCCAGCTCGCCCGCACCCGCCAGCTCACCGTGCCCGGCATCTATCGCGGCCACACTTTTTACGGCCATGTCACTGCCGGCAAGCCCGGCTTCCAGCTGCTCGGCGACCCGGACTGGCTCTACAACATCCCGATCGAGATGGAGATCACCACCGACGGCAAGATCACCATGGACTTCGAGGGCACGCAGCCCTGGGGCTACCATTCGATGAACTGCACGCCGGCCGGCATGGATGGCGGCATGTTCGTCACGCTGACCCAGCACATGAATTTCGAAGGGCTGGTCAATGACGGCGCCTGGATGGCGACCGAGCTGAAATTGCCGCATGGCACCTGGACCAATCCCGACAACGAGATGGTGGCGACCGCCACCTCGTGGGCCCTGCTGCTGCCGGCCTATGGCGTCTTCCAGCGGCTGTTGTCGCGCAGCTTCGTGGCGCGCGGCTTCGTCGAGGAAGCCTTTGTCGGCCAGGTCAACAGCCCGATGATCGAGATGGGCGGCGAAAGTCAGTATGGCACGCCGTTCGGCATGGCGCATTTCGAATGCGCCGCCGCCGGCTCCGGCGCGCTCGCCATCAAGGACGGGCTCGACACAGCCTATGTCGGCTGGAACCCTGAGTCCGACATGGGCAACATCGAGGTCTGGGAACAGTCGATGCCGATGGTGTATATCGGCCGCTCGATCGTCCCCAACTCGGGCGGCGCCGGCAAATATCGCGGCGGCTGTTCGTTCGTCTCGACCTGGCTGATCAACAAGACCTCGCATCTCCGGCTCCACACCTCGGAACACTCCTCGCGTGTGTTCGACAATGGCGGCATGTGCGGCGGCTATCCGGCGCCGACCTGCCAGAAGCATCGCGCGGTGCGCAATTCCAACATCCACGAGCTGGCGGCAAAAGGCGAACCGCTGGCGCATGCGCCCGGCATCGACCCTGATGTTTCCGACTACGAGAAGAACATTGGCGGCGACCATGTCGTGGTCGAAGGCCCCTACATCACCTCGCCGCACAAGTCCGGCGACATCTTCAGCCACTCCTACAATGGCGGCGGCGGCTATGGCGACGTGCTGGAGCGCGATCCGATCAAGACGGCATGGGATGTCGAGAACGGCTTTCTCACCCGCGAAGCGGCGGACCACGTTTTCGGCATCGTGCTGAAGGACGACGCCGATGGCTATCCCGTCGCCGATATCGACGCCACCGTCGAACGCCGTGCCGCCATGCGCAGAGAGCGTCTGGCCAAGGCGATCCCTGTCACGGATTGGATCGCCGCCGAGCGCAGCCGCGTCGAGAAGGCCGACTTCGCGCCCGAGGTGAAGAAAATGTACGCCAGCGCGATCAAGCTGTCGTCGCGCTTCACCAGGGAATTCAGCGAGTTCTGGAACGTCGACGCCAGATCGATCTTCATGCCGGGAGCAAAGCCATGACCTCATACAGCAAGGAAGTCATCCGCGATCTGGCCGCCGGCCAGCTGCCCTGGCCGCAGACGCGGCGCATCATGAGCACCTACAAGGACGATGACCGCTTCTTCAAGATGGTCGCCGTCTATCAGGACCGCGTTGCCTGGAAGGATCCCATCCTGCTGCCGGTTTCGGATCATTTGTTCATCTGCCAGAGCGGCGATGAGCGCATCACCCGCTGCGAATGCGGCCATTCCTTCGGCGACTATCGCAAGAACTGGAAGCTGAACGCCGCGATCAACGTGCGCAACACCGAGGAGACGCTGCGCGAGATCTATCCGAACAGCGATCTCCCCGATCCCGAATGGATGGAGATCCGCGAATTCATCTGCCCGCAATGCGGCACGCTGCACGAGGTCGAGGCGGCGGCACCGGGCTATCCGATCGTCCATGATTTCGAACCCGACCTCGAAGGCTTCTATCGCGAATGGCTGGGCAAACCTCTATGAGGGCTTTGGTTTTGTGAACCGCGTCGCAAGCAAGGTAGCGCTCGTCACCGGTGCCGGCATAGGTCTAAAACTATCGCATCAGATTTCGGCATCGGAGATCCATTGCCCATGACAGACCTTTCCGGCCGCAGCGCCATCGTCACCGGCGGGTTTTCCGGCATGGGCTTCGCCATTGCCACGGCCCTCGCGCAAGCCGGCGCCAATGTCGCTGTCGGTTCCTACATCGCGCCGGCCGGCGCCGACAGGTCCGATGCCGCCTACTATCCCGGCGCCGAGGAGATCGATCGTGTGCGGTCGACCCTGTCGGCCCATGGCACCAAGGTTCATGCGGCTCATCTCGATGTCCGCGACAGCGAGGTGACCAACCGGTTCTGGGCTGAAACCGAAGCCGCTATCGGCCCCGCCGACATTCTGGTCAACGCTGCCGGCACCACCGCCGAGCAGCCGGTTTGTGGTCATTCCGACGCGCTGTGGGACAAGATCGTCGACACCAATCTGAACGGCGCCTTTCGTGTCACCCGCGCCGTGTTGCCTGGCATGATCGCGCGCGGTTGGGGCCGCATCGTCAACATCGGCTCGACAGCGGCTTCCGTCGGCTGGACGGACAACCCGGCCTATTGTGCCTCCAAGGCCGGCCTTCTCGGCCTCACCCGTTGCGTGGCGCTGGAAGGGGCGGCACACGGCGTCACCTGCGTCATGATCAGCCCGACCTGGGTCGAGACCGAACTGATGCGCCGCAATGTAGCGCAGGTCGTCGAGCGCGAGGGCAAGGGGCGCACGGCCGAGGAGGCGATGGCCGAGATCGCCAGGGGCAATCCGCAGCAGCGCATGCTGCAGCCGCAGGAGATTGCGGCACTCGCCGTCTTCCTGTGCTCGGATCTGGCCAAGGGCATCACCATGGAAAACATCCAGATCACCGGCGGAGCGTTGTGGTAGCGTTTTTCCAGGATGGTTGCGGCCTTCATGGACCATCATGGCGGCCCTGTCGATGCTGGGTAGTGCCATTGGATTTGCGCACGCCGCGCAGCTTGAGCTCAGCCTTGGCTTGCCTCCCGGGCACCGGCACGTGAGGTCGTGCCGTCGTTGTTTTCATCCTGCGCCATCGCCAGCGGCGCGCCTGGTTCGCCTTCCCAAAGGATCAGGCTAGCGGCGCCGATCAGTCCGGCCTGGTTGCCAAGCTGCGCCGGCACGATAGGCACGTCGCGATAGGCCGGCATCGCCCGCTGCTGGACAACTGCCCTGATGCGCGGAGCCAAAAGGTCGAAGCCATTGGCGAGGCCGCCCCCCATGACGATCAGGTCCGGCGAATAGAGGTGAAGCAGATTGGTGAAGCCGATGCCCAGCCAGTTCGCCTCCGCGTCGACCAGCTCAAGCGCGCT
Organism: Mesorhizobium sp. P3_B5; assembly: GCF_056402815.1. Lineage (NCBI taxonomy): Bacteria > Pseudomonadati > Pseudomonadota > Alphaproteobacteria > Hyphomicrobiales > Phyllobacteriaceae > Mesorhizobium > Mesorhizobium sp. P3_B5. Next base: position 24,002 of record NZ_JBFUGR010000008.1, read on the forward strand.
GACATCGCCGGCGCGCGCAGCCTCGATCACATGCCTGGCCGAAACGTCGCCGTCCGCCGAAAGGCGCCGCAGCGCAGAGCCATCGCCAGGCGAGGTCAGCGCCGTGGCGCGCCGCCCGAGCGCGGTTCCGGAGGCGACCGCCTCGAAGCAGCCGATGGCGCCGCAAAAGCAGCGCTCGCCTTCGCCGGTGATGGTCATGTGGCCGATCTCGGCCGCCAGCCCGCGCCTGCCATGATAGATGTGACCCTCGGCAACGACGCCGCCGCCAATGCCGGTCGATACGGTGACGAACACCATCGATCCGGTGCCGCGACCTGCGCCAAAACGCCATTCGCCGAGTGCTGCCGCATTGGCGTCGTTCTCCAGCCGCACCGGCAGCCCGAAATGCTTGCCCAAAATGTCGATCAGCGGCACGTCATGCCAGCCGGCCAGCGTCGGCGGCGCAATGACGATGCCGGCCTTGGGATCGAGCGGCCCCGGCGCCCCGACGCCGATGCCAGCGACCTTGGCCTGGGGGTGCTGTGTCAGCAGCTCTCCGGCCAGCGTGATGATCTGGCCGATCACCGCTTCCGATCCCGCACCCGCCATCGTCGGCGCCGAAACATGGGCGACCACGCGGCCGCCGCTGCCGACCAGCGCGCCGCGCAGCTCCGTTCCGCCGAGATCGAAGGCGAGCGCGACCTTTGTCATCAGGCGGCGACCTTCAGCCCATGCAGCCAGGCCATGCGCTGCGCAAGGTCGGGGTCGCCGAAAGCCAGAGAGCCAAGCACCACGGTTTCGGCGCCCGCGGCGCGCAGCCGCGGCACCGTCTCGTGGCGGATGCCGCCATCGGCCGCCAGGATGATGTCGGCTTCGCGGCCGGCTTTTCGCATCAGCGCGCGTGCCTCGATCAGGCGCGGGCAGGCCTGGTCGGACAGGCCCTGGCCCTTGACGCCGATGGATGTGCCGAGCAGCGTCACGAAGGCCACTTCGGGCAGGAAGGGCGTGACGGCGCTGACGGGCGTTTCCAGCCGCAGCACCACGCCGGCCTCGACGCCGAGCTCATGCGCCAGCCGCACGGCGCGCAGGCCGGCTTCGCCATTCTCCGCATGGACGCTGATCAGGTCGGCGCCGGCCTCGATGAACTGGCGCGTCTGCTCCTCGACGATTTCCGCTTCGACCATCAGGTGCACATGGATCGGCCGCGCCGTCAGATTGGCGATGCGCGCCACCAGGTCGGGAAAGAACAGGAAACCAGGTGTGAAGCGGGCGTCTGCGACGTCGATGTGATGCAGATCGACAAAGGCATCGATGCGCTTCAGATCGCGCTCCATATTGGCGAGGTCGGCCGACCACAGCGAGAACTCGCCGAGCAGCCGGTTGCGCGGCAAGGCAGCTATGGCAGCACGGCCGGACAAGGATTTGGTGGTCATGACGCAACAAGGCTCCGAACTTTGAAGTGGGTGTGAAGGAAGGTGGTGATCTCAGCCCGCAGCTCGGCGAAATGCCTGTTGCTGTCGAGCGCCTTGGATGTGATTTCCACGAAGGTCGCGCCGGGAATGGCTGTGGCAAGCGTGTGCGCCGCCGACAGCGGATGCAGGGCATCGAGAGTGTTGCCGACGACCAGCGTGGGGAGGCCGAGCGCAGCGGCGTCGCTTGTCGAGACGCCGGGTCCATCGGCAGCGATGTCGGCGAGGACCTGCGCGAACGCTGACCCATCCGGCCGGTCGAAATAGCCGAACAGCGAGGCGAGATTGTCGGGCGCCTCGCGCCGCAGCCGTGCGGCCGTCTGCGACTGCGCGAAGATTTCTTTCGCTTTGTCGGGGCCGTAGCCGAGGATGAGGCCGGCAACCTCGGCGATCGGCCGCAGGTTCGCCGGCGCCTTGTCGAACGTCCAGGCTGGCCGCACCAGCAGCAGGCCGGCGACGCGGTGCGGGTGGCGGCAGGCGAGGTGCAACGCAATCGCCGCGCCCATCGAAATGCCGCCGGCGACGAAACGGTCGAGACCGGCCTGGTCGGCGGCGGCGAGCACATCATCGGCGAACATCTCGAAAGAGAATGGCCGGCTGCTGCCGAGTTCCGAGCTGCCGTGCCCGCGGCATTCCAGCGTGATGCGTCGGCTGGCGGCGGCGGGGAAGGATTGCAAGACCTGCCCCTCGTTGCCGCCCAGCCCATGCTGGAAGGCGACAGAGAGCCCGTCCCCGCTGTCGGAAACCCGAAGCGTGGCGCCATCGCGCAGCAAGGTGGTTGGGCGCGGCATCAGGCCAGCCCTTTCAGGAAGCGGGCGACACCGGGCGCCTCTTCGGCCGACAGCCCGTGCGTGACCAACGGTCCGTCAAAGCCTGTTGCCTTGAGCCGGGCGACGAAATCGGGGAAGTCGACGACGCCTTGGCCGGCAGTGGCGAAGCGGCCGTCGACGAAACGGTCCTTGGCGTGGGCCATGGCGAGGTGGCCGGCTGTGGCTTCGACGGCGGCAGTGACGATGGCGCGCGCCTGTCCGGCGCTCGCCTGCTCGAACAGGTTTGCCGGATCGAGCACGATGCGCAGCCGCTTCGAGCCCATCTCGGCGATGAGGCGCATGGCATCCCCGGCCGAGGTGACGATGTTGGCCTGTTCGGGTTCGATGCCGAGATCGACACCAAGGCGCTCGGCAAGTTCAAGCGCCTTTTCCATCTCGACTGCCATATCGGTCCATGCCGAGGGGTCGGCATTGTCCGGATGGTGCGCCCATTGGTCGTCACGATTGCGCGTTCCGGTGCAGAGCGTCACGAGTGGCGTGGCAAGCCTTGCGGCGGCTTCGATCACCACCGTCAGCCGGCGCAAGCCATCGGCGCGTACCTGCTTGTCCGGATGGGCCATGTTGTAGGTGCCGGAGAGCGCCACCAGGGCGACGCCTGAGGCATCGGAAGCGGCCGCAATACTGCGGATGGCGTCGTCAGGCACCGCATCCGGCATCGACGGCAGGCCGGCGCAGGCAAGGTTGAACTGGGTGACGGCAAATCCCGCTTCGCGTACCGCCGCCAGCACGCCGGCCGGTTCGCTGCCCGGAAACGTCTTGGCGAACACCCCGATCTGCATCACACCGTTCCCGTCACGGCAGCGATCTCGACGCGCTCGCCGCTTTCGACCGAGCGGGCAATCGCCACCATGGCGCGGATCGAGGCGAGGCCGTCCTCGACATTGGCGCCGCGCATCGGCTTGCCGTCGAGCACCGTCTCGGCGAGACCTTCGAGCTGGCGCCTGAAGAAATGCCCGTCGGCGCCGAGCGGCTTGCGCGAGGTCGCATCCTTCTCGTGAAAAATGTCGACCTCGCTCGCTCGGAAATACCAGGGATTGAAGGTCTTCGCGATCACCGAGCCGTTCTCGCCATAGAGCTGAAAACCTTCGTGCCAGTCCATGCGCACGGCCACTGTGAGGTCGAGATGGCCGAGCGCGCCATTGGCGAATTCGGTTTCGACGAACCAGCAATAGGCGCCGAATTTTTCGTTGAGACGCGCGCGCACCGCAACGATCTCGCCGCAGAGAAAACGCGCGGTGTCGACGAGGTGCGAGCCATGCGCCAGCATGAAATATTGCCTGAGATCGGCCTTCGGATTTCCCGCCGGCTTGCGCGCCAGTTTGCTGGTGACCGGTAGCGGCTGGATGGCGTCGGTGTTGGTGTAGCGATGGGTGGAATCGCAATACCAGGCCTTCAGCGCCAGGATCTCGCCCATCTCGTCGCGAACGAAATCGCGCGCTGCTTCCAGCGCTGGGTCGAAGCGCTTCATGTGGCCGACCTGCAGCACCTTGCCGGAGCGCTTGACTGCATCGGCGAGCTTCTGGCCTTCCTCGACCGAGACGCCGATCGGCTTTTCGCACAGAACGTGCTTGCCGGCCGCCAGCGCCTTGATCGACATCGGCACATGATAGGCGTCCGACGTCGCGACGATCACCGCCTCCAGTTGCGGGTCGGCCAGCATGGCATCGTAGTCGCCATACATCTTCTCGGGCTCATAGGTCGCGCCCATGCGCGCCAACAAATCGGGGGCGGCATCGCAGATCGCGTAGAGGTCGGCATTGCTGGCCTTCACGCAGGATTCCAGATGGGCAAATTGCGCGATCGGCCCGCAGCCGAGCACTCCCACACGAAGACGACGGTCTTGCTTGCGGATCATGGTCTCTTCCTCACGCGCCGTAGCCGCGCATGGTCTGGCGGTTGGTCTTGACCGCGGCCGCCGGGTCGGCAGCGGCGGTCTCGGATTCTTCCTCCAGCACCAGCCAGCCGTTGAAGTGTGGCGCGGTGCTGGCGATGTCGATCACCGTCTGGGTGTCGCAGACGCCCTTGCCGAGCATGGCCCAGATGCCCTGGGCATCGACGTCCTTCAAATGGACGTAGCGGATGCGATCGCGATAGGTGGTCAGCGTGTCGGCCATGTCCTTGTGGCCGCGCAGTATGTGGCCTGTGTCGGGCACCCAGCCGACCAGCGACGGATCGATCAGCCCGAAGATGCGGTCGTAGTCGGCGCGGTCGAACAGCAGCGTGTTGTGGTGCGAGCTCGGATGCATCGCAACCTGAACACCGGCCTTGCGGCCGATCTCACCGGCCTTGTTGTAGACCTCGGCCGCGACGGCGAACTTGTCGTCGCGCGGACCGTCCGACACGACGGTGGCCGAGCCCATCGACACCAGCGCGCCGGGAAAGGCGGCGGCGAAGTCGATCCAACGCTTGGCGGTATCGAGGTCGGCGCCGATCTTGTCCTTCAGCGTAAAACCGCTCTTCGAGCCGAAGGCGAAAGAGACGAGGGCAAGGCCGGACGACTTCAGCGCGGCAGCGAATTCCGCCGGCCGGTCGGCATAGCGACCGATCATCGTGTCGGTGATCTCGATGCCAGCATAGCCGCTATCGGCGATCGCCTTCAGCAGGTCGTCGGGACCACCGGCAAAGCGGTCTCCAAGCATTTCCCAGGTAAAGGTCTGGCAACCGACTTTCAGCTCTTTCACGATCATCCTTTCATTCCTTGATGCCACCTGCGTAGGTGGCCTACTCCCTCAGTTCTCCGTGGGAGGGACATCCTACTTGACCGAGCCCGCGGTCATGCCGGCGAGGAAGAACCTCTGGGCAACGAGGTAGATGATCAAGAGCGGTAGCGAGCCGAGCACGCTCATCGCCATCATCTGGTTCCATTCGAAGGCGTGCTGCCCCATCAACAGCTGGATGCCGATCGGGACGGTGCGCATCGACGTTGACTTCGTCAGCGTCAGCGCAAAGAGAAATTCGTTCCAGCACAACAGGAAGGTGTAGACCGACGTCGCAACGATACCAGGCAGTGAAATCGGGACGATCACCCGCCACAGCGCCGTCCAGCTGGTGCCGCCGTCGACAGCCACTGCCTCATCGAGATCGCGCGGCAAGGTGTTCAGATATCCCGTCATCAGCAGGATCGCGTAGGGCAGCGTGAACACCAGGTAAGTCAGGATCAGTGCGACGTAGGTGTCGAAGATGCCATACGAAACGACAAGCCCGAAGAAGGGGATCAAAAGCGTGATCGGCGGGATCGTCTGCGTGCTGATGATGAGTGTGTTGAGGCTGCCCTTGCCGCGGAAATTGAAACGGCTGAACCCATAGGCCGCCAGCAAGGCGATCAGCACCGTCAGCACGGTCACCGATCCGGCCACGAAGTAGCTGTTGAAGAAGAAGCGCAGCTTTACCGGGTCGCCAAGGATGGCCGCATACGCTTCCAGCGTGAAGGCCTTCGGCAGGACGGTTGGTGGCAGGGCAAAGATTTCGGTATTCGACTTGAACGAGCTGCTCAGCATCCAGTAGATCGGGAAGGCCGCGAAAAACAGCCCTGCGGCAAGCGCGACATGCAGCGCGACGGTGATCAGCCTGTCTTTCGGCGTGTGCCTTTTCCTCATGGTGACTACCGAGCCTTTTGATAGCGGATGTAGAACAGCGTCAGGCCGAGAGAGATCAGCAGGATGACCACGGCGCTCGCCGACGCCTGCGAGAGGTTGTAGCTCGAAAACGCCAGCTTGTAGGTGTAGGTGCTCAGCACCTCGGTTGAGTAGATCGGACCGCCGCCCGTCGTTATCCAGATCAACGGGAAGACCTGCATGGTCCAGATGAAGTCGAGCAGCGAGATACTGATAATGATCGGCATCAGCTGCGGGATAGTGATGAAGATCAGCTTCTGGTAGGCCTTCGCCCCGTCGATATCGGCGGCCTCGTAGAAATCCTTGGGAATGCCCTGCAGGCCTGCGAGCAGGCTGACCATGAAAAGCGGGTAGCCCGCCCAGATATTGGCGAAGGTGACGGCGTGCAGCGCGGTCTCGGTCGAGGAAAACCACTCGACCTTGGAACCGATGATGCCCATCTGCATGAGAATGCTGTTCACGACACCGTTCGGCTCGAGCAGGAGGCGCCAGATCACGGCGATAATCACCGCGGTGAACAGCCAGGGCAGTATGTAGAGCACGCGCAGGACATTGCGCAGCGTCGGATTGATGCGGTCGCTGTTCAGCATCAGCGCGAAGACCATGCCGATGGTCATGTGGAAGACGACACTCATGCATGTGAAGTAGAGCGTGTGCCACAGCGAAGCCCAGAAAACGGGATCGTTGAAGATCGCCTGATAGTGTTTCAGTCCGGCAAAGGACGGGTCGCGACGCAGCACCGCGCTGTTCTGGAACGAATAGCCAATCACCGTCACCATCGGCAGCAGCATCAGAAGGCCGATTATGAGGAGCGAGGGCGACAGGTAGAGATAGGGTACGACCGCTCGTTTCAGTCTATGGTGGGAGCGCTTCTGCCGGGTCATGTGCCAACCTTGGGATACACCTTCAAGAGAAGGTGAGCTTCGCAAACAGGTCCATCTCAAATTGCCGATCCGTTGTTGCCGGGTGGCCTGCCCGAAGTCAGGCCACCCGGTCGAAGATAGCAAACGGGGAACAGGCCGATCAGAATTTCGCCATCCAGCCCTTTTGCGCCGCAGCGGCCGCCTCCGCCGGCGTTTGCTCACCGGCAAGCATCTTTTGAGCCTGCACGTCGAACTGGGTCATCAGGTCTTCAGCCACCGGCAGGCCGGTGAACTCGTTGGCGAGATAGCCGGTCTTGAAGATTTCGAAAGCCTTGCCGAAAGCCTTGTCGGACGTCACGAAGTCGGGCTTGGCGTTGACGTTGCCCGGGAAGGCGTTTGCAAGCGAAACCAGCTTCGCGTTCACCTTTTCACTCATCAGATACTGGACGAGTTTCCAGGCCTCTTCCTGATGTTTCGAGCTGGCGGAGACGCCGATGCCCCAGGAGGCATAGGGAAGGCCGCGCTTGCCGTCATAGTTCTCCACGACCGGGACCGGGATGAGGTCGAAGTTCAGGTTGGGATTGCGTTTGCGGATGAGGTTCACATGCGCGAGCGAGTCGATCATCATCCCGACCCGGTTGTTGACGAATTCCTCGACCTTTTCCTGTTCGGTCTTGGTGGCGATACCGGGCGAGATGGTGCCGGCATCGTTGAGCGATTTGACAAAGGTGAGCATATCCACCACCGGCTTGCCTTCGAGGTCAGGCTTGCCGTTCGCCATCATCGATTGGCCCGAAGCCCAGACCCACGACATCAGATCGTTCTGGACTCCGCCGGGAGACTGCAGCGACAGGGGCAGCACCCAGCCATACTCGTTCTTGTCTGCATGGGTCATCTTCTTGGCGGCGTCGAGAAATTCCGCGCGGGTCGACGGCAGCTTGGTCACGCCTGCCTTGGCGGCGAGGTCCAAATTGACAAAAACCGGATAGACGAACGAAGCCACGGGAAACATCACCGCCTTGCCGTCCACCTTGATGATATCCGCGACCTGGGTCTTGTCGAACTTGCTCGCATCCATCATCGGGTTCATGTCTGCCAGCGCACCCTGCGCGTTCAGATTGTTCACCCAGGCGCCATCGAGACCGACGACGTCGCTGAGCGTTCCGGTTGCTGCGCCAACCGAGATCTGGTCTCGCGTGGTCGCGTAGGGGCCGCTGACCAGCGTCACCTTGATCCCGGGGTTTGCCGTCTCGAACTCATCCATGATTGCCCTGAGCGAGCCAGCCGGCAATTCGGGCTCCCACCATTGGGTGAATTCCAGCGTCGTGTCCGCCGCCATGGCGCTGGTTGCGCCAAGCAACCATGCGGCCGCGGCTATTTTCAGCATCGCGGGTTGTATCCGAAACATCGTTTTCTCCTCCTTTTTCAAGATCGACCGCACAATGCGAACGATCGTCTGCTCTATTCAGAAGCCTTCTTGTCTTCCGCAGGCGCCTCGCTCTCGCCTGCGTCTTCCGCAGATCTTCAGATCGCCAGATGCGTCTCGGGATCGAAGAAATGGAACTTGGTATCATCCACGGCCAACCGGATTTCCGAGCCGGAGTGGATGGCGCTGACCGGCTCGAATCTCGCCACCGCGTTCGATGCCAGGCCAAAATCGTCCACCGCGTCCGGATCGCCGGAGTCCACCCGGACCGCGTCGATGTTCAGGTGGACGATGTGTTCAGAGCCCAGCTCTTCGATCGAAGTGACCTTGGCGGGTATCGTCTGATACTTGCGGCCGGATTCGAGGCTGCTGTCATAAAGATGCTCCGGCCGTATGCCGAACACGATCTTGCGCCCCTCATAGGACCTCAGGGCGGGCCTGCCGACGAAAGCTGCATCCTGCAGCCGGATGGCGAAGCTGCCGGACATCAGTTCGTCGCCCGTCAGGGTCGCCTCGAAAAGGTTCATCGAAGGAGAGCCGATGAAGCCGGCAACGAACGCGTTCACCGGCGATTCATAGAGTCTCTTGGGTGTGTCGACCTGCTGCAGCACGCCGCCTTTCAACACCGCGACCCTGTCGCCCATCGTCATCGCTTCGATTTGGTCGTGGGTCACGTAGATGGTCGTTACGCCGAGCTGCTTTTGCAGGCTGGTGATTTCGGCGCGCATCTGCACGCGCAGTTTCGCATCCAGGTTGGAAAGGGGTTCGTCCATCAGAAAGGCGGCCGGCTCGCGCACCATGGCGCGGCCCATCGCAACCCGTTGACGCTGTCCGCCTGAGAGGTTCGCGGGTTTGCTGTCCAGCAAAGACGTCAGCTGAAGCGTTTTGGCGATCTCGTCCACGCGCTTCTTGCGCTCGGCCTTCGGCTTGCCTGCCAGCCGCATCGAAAAGGCGATGTTTTCGAACACCGTCATATGCGGGTAAAGCGCATAGCTCTGGAAGACCATCGCGATGTCGCGGTCCTTGGGCGGCATGTCGACGACGTCGACTCCGCCGATCCGAAGGCTGCCGCTGGTGATGTCCTCCAATCCCGCGATCATTCGCAACGCGGTGGATTTGCCGCAGCCGGACGGCCCGACGAGAATCAAGAACTCGCCGTCCTCGACCAATAGGTTCAATTGGTCGATTGCGCGAAAATTGTTCCCGTAGGTTTTGCAGATATTCTCAAGAATGACTTCTGCCATATTCCTCCCTCCACAAGTCTAAGCCACTGATTTTTATGATTACTATCGGCTTGTGTTCACCTGCGAAATATTTCCTTGTTTCACGCTATGTTCCAGTATCGAGCTGCGCATATCTCAGTTCGACTGCAGACGGCGCGCTCGTCGATGCCAGCAGTTCCGTGACCTGGTCGTAGGTAGGAAGCGCCTCGCGCCCGCCACGCCCCGTTATCGAAAGGGCCGCCGCTGCGGCCGCGAATGCCACCCGGCCTGCGGTGTCGGCTCCGCGCGTCAACGCATGGGCATAGGCGCCGTGAAAGCAGTCACCAGCGCCAGTCGAGTCGACGACGACAACCCGGTGCGGGGGCAGGTGCCAGAGACCTCTGTCTTCACGCCCGCGATAGCACACGCCCCTGCCACCATCGGTCAGAACCACGGCGCTCCGCGACGGCAACCACAATGCATCGAGTATCTCGGCGGGCGATCGGCACCCCGTGGCAGTCCGCGCAAAGCCGAGGGGAAGAATGAGATGGTCGCAGAGCGCGATCAGCAGCTCCGTGGCTGCGCCGCTGCTCCATTCGATATCGCCGAGGATGGCGAGGCCGAGATCGCGAGCCCGAGCCACGACATCCAGCGACCGGATCGCGTAGCTATCGACGATCAGGACGGTCGCGCGGCTGAGGATATCGTCCGGAAAGTCCGGAGCGGTGCCCAGCATCGCATCGTCGTCATACGCGATGAACCGTTCCCCGTCCGAGCCGACGGTGATGCGCGAGCGTACCGGACGCGCGTCGGGATGGCGCGGCGCGAACGCCGTTTCAACACCGCTCGCAACGAGATCGCACAGCACGACGTCGTCAGCGGCACTGCCAAGCCATCCGACGAACCCGGCGGTTCCGCCGAGCCGCACGACGGCAGCCAGTGCCGTCGCGACATTTCCCCCGAAAGCGCGGGCGCTCTGCAGAACCTTCCCCTTGCCCGCCGACAACGGCTGATCGACATAGACGATGTCGTCGATGGCAATAGCGCCGAAGCCGAGGATCGAGGGGACGGTGGGCATCGTTCAGGCACCCGCCTTCGCCAGCGCGTCTTGCGCCGAAAGGCCGTCATGGATGACGCCCCGGAAGGCAAGCGCTGCCTTCTGCGGATCGCCATGCCCCCAGAGATTGCGGCCGACAACGGCACCGCGTGCGCCGGCACGAATGGCGTCCGCCGTCTGCTGAAGCGCGCCGAGCAGCGTGTCGGTCTTCGGACCACCCGCGATCACAACCGGCACCGGGCAGGTCCGGACGGTCTCTCGGAACGATTCGAAATCGCCCGTGTAGCCGATCTTGATCACGTCGACGCCGGACTCGTAGCCGATGCGCGCCGCATAGGCGATCTCGTCGGGGGTGAAGACGATTTTTGCGCCGTCGGTGAAATCGCGAGGGTAGATATGCGCCACCACAGGCATGCCGTAGCGGGCCGCTGCATTTACCGAATCGGTCAGCCAGCGTATGTATTTGCCCTCGGTCGCGCCGCGCACCGGAATGGCCACGGCCAACGCATCGGCCCCCGCGCGCACCGCATCCTCGGGCGTTGCGATCAACTCGCTGATGCGATCGTCCGCAGTGAAGCAGCCCGCCTGAATCACCAGGGAAGCTTTGCCCGCATATTGCGGCCACAGATGGCGAGCGGTGCCAGGCTGGATGCTGACATAGTCGGGTTTGCCCGCCATGACACGTGCGAGCGCACCCGGCAGGTCGGCAAGGCCGCCTTTGCGCACGTCGCCATAGCCGACGAAGTGGTCGACCGCGCCGCCAAAAAGGTTCCCCGATGGATGCGAGAAGAGGCGCGCAAGACGCACTTTGGTTCCTAGGCTCATGAGTGCAAAATTCCCTGATCGTTTGATTTCAAAACCCTGGATCCAGTGTTTCCAGTGCGCGCATGACCCACGGGCTTCGAGCCGGAGACCGGCCCTTTCGTCACGTCTGTCATTTTCTCCTCCTGGCGCTGGCAGCCTCCCAATATCGGGCCAGCGTTCTCTCATGTTCTATAAAAATTTTACGCGCGTCAACATTTAAAATGCTGTATAGCGGTTTTCGAGCGGGACCGGCTGCTGGTGCAACGGGACAGCCAGTGTATCATGCGTTGGGAGGTGAGACTGAAAATGCAAGCAAAATCAAAGGCGAAGCTCGGCATCGGCGTCATCGGATGCGGCAACATCTCGATGACCTACCTGCGCAATGCGGCGCTCTTCGGCGGCGTCGAGCTACGTGCCTGCGCCGACATTTCCACAGAGCTGGCGGCGCTGCGCGGCCGCGAATACGGCATCCGGGCGGTCAGCGTCGATGCGCTTCTGGCCGATCCCGAGATCGACCTTGTGCTCAACCTGACCATCCCGTCGGCGCATTTCGACGTCTCGTTTTCAGCGCTCTCGGCGGGAAAGCACGTCTTCACCGAGAAGCCGCTGGCGACCTCGGCCAGCGATGGCCGTCGCCTCGTCACCGAGGCGGCGCAGCGCGGTCTGCTGCTGGGCTCGGCGCCGGATACGTTTCTTGGCGCCGCCGGCCGGCGGGCGCGCCGCCTGATGGACGAGGGCGCGATCGGTCGCGCCGTGACCGGCACCGCCTTCATGATGGGGCGCGGCATGGAGCACTGGCATCCTAATCCGCAATTCTACTACCAGCCCGGGGGCGGCCCGGTCTTCGACATGGGTCCCTATTACCTGACCATGCTGGTCAACCTGCTCGGGCCGGTGGCGCGCGTCATGGCGATGGCGACACGCGGCCAGGAAGAGCGGCTGATCACTGCCGAAGGTCCTTACAAGAACACCAGCTTCAAGGTCGGCACGCCGACCAATATCCTGTCACTGCTGGAATTTCGCTCGGGCGCCACGGTCACCTTCGGCGCATCATGGGACGTCTTCAAGCACTCCAACCACCCGATCGAGTTGCACGGCACCGAAGGCTCGCTGAGGCTGCCGGATCCCGACACGTTCGGCGGCACCGTTTCGCTTTCGGAGCGCGGCGCCGATTGGGCCGACTTCGCCAGCGAGAGCGAACTCTACGGCGCGCGCAACTGGCCTTACGCCGCGCCCGACCGCGCCAACTACCGCATGCTCGGGGTCGCCGATCTGTCGCGTGCGCTTGCGACGGGCAGAAGGCCGCGTGCATCCGGCGACCTTGCGCTGCATGTGCTCGAGATCATGGAGGCGATCCTCGCTTCGGGCGAAAGCCGCGGCTCGGTCGCCGTCAACGGCACGGTCGATCAGCCGCCGCTGCTTGGCGAGGACGAGGCGAAGAGCCTGCTTGCCTGAGTGAGATTGCCGTTCATGACACCATCGCCTTCGCCCTTGCTCGATCCGCAAGCCCGCCATGTACTCTACCTCGGCCGCCAGGCGCCCGCGCCGCCGTTCGAGACCGGCACGCCCGAGGAGGCGCGCCGCGCCTATTTGGAGGGCCTTCCGACCATGCAAGGCGAGCGCGAACCGGTCGCTTCGCTGAGCGAACCTACCATCGCCGGCCCCGGCGGCCCGTTGCCGCTCAGGATCTATCGCGGCCAGGGAGCGGCGGCAGCCGGTGCGCCAGCGCTGCTCTATCTGCATGGCGGTGGCTGGGTGATCGGCAATCTCGACTCGCATGACGAGATCTGTCGCTGGTTTGCCAACATGGCGGCCTGCGTCGTCGTCTGTCCCGACTACCGGCTGGCGCCTGAGCACAAGTTTCCTGCCGCCGTCGAGGATTGCCGCGCGGCGCTGGCCTTCATGCAGAGCGAGGCCGAGGCTCTCGGCATCGACGCAAAACGGATCGCTATCGCCGGCGACAGCGCCGGCGGCAACCTCGCCACTGTGCTTTGTTTGATGGCGCGCGGGGACAAAGATCCGCCGGTGGCGCAATTGCTGTTCTATCCGAACACCGATGCCGCGCAGGGGGCCGACAGCTACCGTCGTTTTGCCGAGGGCAACGGCCTCACCGCGGCAACCATGGCTTGGTTCCGTGATCACTATGTCAGCCATGCCAGCGATATCGACGACTGGCGCGTGTCGCCGCTGAAAGCCGCCAGCCTTGCCGGCGCAGCACCTGCCTTTGTCGCCATCGCCGGTCATGACATTCTCGCCGACGAAGGCGAGGCTTATGCTAGGCGTCTGCAAGATGACGGCGTGCCAGTCGTGTTGCGCCGCTGGCCCGGCCAGATCCACGGCTTCGTCTCGATGGGCCGCCATGGTCCCGCGTCGCGAGAGGCGGTCAGTGCCGCGGTTGCCGCGTGGCGCGGCTTCGATGGAGCAGCCTAGGCCGACTGACGCATCACCAAGGTCGCGTCGAGATTGACCTTGGCGGCAACCGCCGCGCCATCCTCGTTCAGCAAGGCCAGCAGCGTCTCGACACTGCGCCCGGCCATGGCGGCAAAATCCTGCGCCATGGTGGTCAGGCCGGGGCAGGTGTAGCGGCTCAGCGGATGATCGTCATGGGCCGCGACACGCAGGTCGCAATCGCCCTTGCGGCCGACCTTGAGACCTTGCGCGAAAGCGGCCGCCATCACGCCGAAGGCGAGACGGTCGTTGTTGCACAGGATGGTCTTGCCCGGCAGGCCGCCATTGCCGAGCATCTTTTCCATCTGCTCGTAGCCAATCCGTTCGAAGTCCCATGTGTAGTCGTCGATGTTGCCGATGACGACGGGCTCGTGTCCGAGCCGCTTCATCGAGGCGACATAGCTCTTCAGCCGTTCCGGCGAATTGTGGTTGACGTGCGGAATATCGAAATAAACCGGGGCGTCGCCGGACCGGCAGAGATAGTCGACGATGGTCGAGACACTCTGGCTGTTGTTGTTGCCGACGAAGGGCGTGCCGCCTTCGAGATAGGTGTCAAAATAGACGACGGGTATGGCCTGCGTCAGCTTCTCCAGCGTGCGATGGTCCGAACGCAGGCCAAGCGGCGCGATCAGCGCGCCGGAAACTTTCAAGGAGAGGATGGTTCGCGTCGCCTCCACTTCGAGTTCGCGCGAGCCGTGCGAGGAGATGACGATCGGCCAGTAGCCTTCGTCGCGCAGCCGAAGTTCGATGCGGCTGACCATCTCCGAATAGAAGGGATCGGCAACCGTCGGCACCATGATGCCGATGCTGCGCGTCCGCTTGCGGTTGAGGTTGCGGGCAAACAGATTGGGCTGGTAGTCGGAGGAACGCAGCGCCTCTTCGATCCGCCGCCGCGTCGCCGGCTTGACGCTGGTCGGATCGTCGAAATATTTCGACAGGGTCGGCCGGGAGACGCCGCAGGAGCGGGCAAAATCCTCCATCGTCTTGTGCGTTATCGGCATCAAACCCTCGCGGCACGGACATCCAGTATCTGGTCGCCTCGGCGCCGCCCCATGCCTCTACATACGGTGCGCCGGCTTGCAACTGCAAGGCGAAATTTTACAGACAATTTCGATAGTTTCCATGCGTAAATTTATTATTTGACGCGAAAAAGCACAAGCCGCATTTCACAGGGCAGCGGATGAACCGCGCTTCTGGGCAAAGGCTCGGTCGTTGTGTGCTAGCTTCCGGCCAGCGACAGCCCGCGGGCGCGCTCGCGCAGCAGCGCAAGCAGCTCGGTCCGCCGCGCTTCCGGCGTGTCGACGGGCAACACGAAACACAGTGTCCTGTTGATGGCGCCGTGGCCGTCATGGATGGGGGCCGCCATGCACCAGGTGAAGCGGTCGGCCAGCGCGGCGGTTTCGCTGAAACCTTGCCGGTGCGCCGTGGCGACGTCGGCAAAGAACTCGGCCGGCGCAATGACGCGGCCGTCGGGAAGCTTGTAGTCGCCTGGCGGAATGAAGTCCTTCAGCTCCTGTTCGCTCATATGGCCGAGCAGCAGCCGTCCCGACGCCGTCCACGGGATCGGCACCTCGACCCCGACATCGCTCGAAATGCGGAACGGGCCGGGCGAGTCCCGGCAATCGAGGACGACATATTTGTTGCCGCGCAGGCCGCACAACTGGACGGTCTCGCCGGTCTCGGCGGCCAGCCTGTCGAGGGTCTCGAGGATGCGCCGGTAGTGGGCGTTGTGGTGCGAATAGGCCCAGCCGAACAAATGCATCGCCCGTCCGAAATAGACGTAGCCTTCCGAGCCGACATTTTCGAGCATCTCGGCTTCGAGCAAGCTGTTGACGATCTCGTAGGTGGTCGAACGCGGCGCGCCGATCATCTTGGCGATGTCGCCGACGCGCATCGGCGCGCGGTGCCTGAGCAGCGCCTCGAGCAGCATGATGACGCGGTCGATGCCGCGGCGGCGTTCGCTATTGCGCGGCTCGGCGCCGGCTTCGGTTTCGATCACGCCATCGCTCATCTCAGCCGCATCCGCACAAAATCATTTCAGCCCTCGTCTCAAGACGCTTGAAAGATGTCAAGGCTCGGACTAGCATCCCATTTGTCCGATATACAGACATGATGTCTGAAATACCAGACAAACTAACGAGCCTGACGCAGAAAGTCCCGACGAAAAACAGGCGGTTTCCGAACTCGGAAACCGGTGGGTTTCTTCGTCTCGACCAGCCGTGTCCGGGCATAACTTCAGAAGGGAACAATCATGATGAAATCATCGTTTTTCGCATCCGTCAGCGCCCTTTGCCTCGGTCTCGTCCTGGGCCTCGGCGCCGCCTCGCAGGCCAACGCCGCCGCCAACTGCATCAAGGGCGACCGCAAGGCGCCGTACACGATCGGCTGGGCCAACATCTATTCCGTGCCGACCTGGATGAAGCAGACGCAAGGCACGATCGAAGCCGAAGTCGAGACCCTGAAGAAACAGGGACTGGTCGACAAGCTCGTCGTCACCGACGCCCAGGGCGACGCCAACGTCCAGATCCAGCAGATCCAGTCGATGATCGACTCCGATGTCGACGCCATCATCCTGATCGCCGGTTCGTCGACCGCGCCGGCGCGCGTGCTGGCCGACGCCTGCGCCAAGGGCATCGCCATCATCAACTTCGACAGCCTCGTCGACACCGACAAGGTCACCGCCAAGGTCAACACCGATTCCTCCCAGTGGGGTGACCAGGCGGCCAAGTTCCTGATCGACGCCATCGGCGGCAAGGGCAAGATCCTCATCCTCAACGGCCCGGCCGGCGTTTCGGTCAGCGACGACAGACGCAAAGGCGCCGACGCTGCGCTCAAGGCTCATTCCGATGTGACGGTGCTTGCCGAGACCAACACGCCTTACAATGTCGCGCCGGCCCAGGAAGCCGTCACCAGCCTGCTCTTCGCCAACCCTGAGATCGACGGCATCCTGTCGCTCGGCGGCGCCCTGTCGGCCGGTGCCGTGCTCGCCCTCGACAAGCAGGGCCGCGACCAGGTGCCGATCACCGGCGAGAACGCCCGTCAGTTCCTCGAACTGTGGAAGGAAAAGGGCCTGAAGAGCTGGGCGACGATGCAGCCGAATTGGCTCGGCGCCTTCGCCACCTACACCGCCGTCCAGGCGCTGGAAGGCAAGGACGTGCCGGCTTTCGTCAAGATCCCGCTGCCGGTCATCGACAATTCCAACATCGACGAATACCTCGCCCGGGCCAAGGATTTCCCGGCTGACGGCTACATCTATTCGCCCTACGATGAGGAGCTGTTCAAGAAGCTGCTGGCCCAGAAATAAGCCTGAAGGGTTGTAGCATTGACAACCATGGCTCCGCTGCTCGCGGCGCGGGGGGTGTCGAAGTCCTTCTTCGGCAACCCCGTCCTGCGCGACGTTTCCATCGCTCTCCAGCCGGGCCGCGTGCATGCGCTGCTCGGCGAGAACGGCGCCGGAAAGTCGACCTTGATCAACCTGTTGTCAGGCGCGCTGCGCCCGGACGGCGGGACGATCGAGGTCGATGGACGCGCGGTCTCGCGCATGACCCCGGCTGTTGCGCGGCAGGCCGGGATCGCCGTCGTTCAGCAGGAACTCAGCCTGACGGCCAGTCTGTCCATCGCCGAAAACATCGGGCTCGGCGCCTATCCCAGGCGGTTCGGCCTGGTCGACTATCGCGAGCTCGCCGCGCGGGCCAGGGCCGCGTGCGATCTTGTCGGGCTGCACGAGCCGCTGTCGACGCCTGTCGGGCATCTGTCGCTCGGCCGCCGGCAGATGGTGGAGATCGCCAAGGCACTCTACCGCCGGCCGCGCGTGCTCATTCTCGACGAGCCGACGTCGTCGTTGTCGGCAACCGAAACGAAGATCCTCACCGACTTGCTGCAGCGTTTGCGCAGCGAAGGCATAGCCATTCTCTACATCTCGCATCGGCTGAACGAAGTCATGGCGCTGTGCCAGCACGTCACGGTTCTTAAGGACGGTTCTTGCACGGCCGACCGCACCCTGGAAGGAACCGACGCCGCCGGACTGGTGCGGCTGATGGTCGGCCGCGATCCGGGTGACCTCTTTCCGCGTTGGCAGCCTTCGGCCTCACCTGCCGACGCCATCTCTGTCCGCAAATTTGCAGCCGGCCTGATGCATGACGTCGATCTCGACATCAAGACGGGCGAGGTGCTTGGCATCGGCGGCCTGGTCGGGCAAGGCCAGGAAGATCTGCTGCTCGGCGTCTATGGCGCCATTCCGGCACGCACGGCATCGGCGACCGTCAACGGCGCGTCGGGCCTGCCCGGCGGCGTGCCGAAAGCCAACGCAGCCGGCCTCGCCTATGTGCCGGCCGACCGCAAGCGCGAAGGCCTGCATTTGATTCATCCCATCATCACCAACATGATGCTGCCGGCCTTCGCCAGGCTGCCAGCGCTGAAGCTGCGCAGCCGCCGTGCCGAGCGCGAGACGGCCAAAGGCCTTGCCGCCCAGCTCGGCATCAAGGGCGACCTTGGCCGTGCGGCGCAGGCGCTGTCGGGCGGCAA
Organism: Mesorhizobium sp. P3_B5; assembly: GCF_056402815.1. Lineage (NCBI taxonomy): Bacteria > Pseudomonadati > Pseudomonadota > Alphaproteobacteria > Hyphomicrobiales > Phyllobacteriaceae > Mesorhizobium > Mesorhizobium sp. P3_B5. Next base: position 42,218 of record NZ_JBFUGR010000008.1, read on the forward strand.
CCAGCAGAAGGTGGCGCTGGCCAAATGGATGCCGCACGACCCGCTCGTGCTTCTCCTCAACGATCCGACGCGCGGCGTCGATGTCGAAACCAAGCGTGAGATCTACATGATGCTTCGCAACTTCGCCGCCGCCGGCAAGGCGGTGGTGCTGCTCAGTTCCGACACGCCCGAACTGGTGCACCTTTGCGACCGGGTCGCCGTCGTCCGCGACGGCCGCATCGTCGCCATGCTCGAACGCGAAGCGCTGAGCGAGGAAGCCATCGTTTCCGCGGCGATGGGCGCCGAACAGCGGAAGGTTGCGGCATGAACACAGCGCCTTCCGCACGACAGACCGGCGCGCTCTACTGGCCGGTTCAGCTGCGCCGCAATGTCGGCGTGCGCAGCCTGTTTGCCGTCGTCCTGGTGTTTCTCGTCGCCTATGGGTTCCTCTTTCCCGGCCTGTTCACCGCCTCCGGTTTCGCCAAATTCACCCAGAGCTGGTTTCCATTGGCGCTAGTCGCCATGGCGCAGGCGATCCTGATGCTCACCGGCGGCATCAGCCTGGCGATTGGTGCGACGGTCAGCCTCGGCGCGGTCATCGCCGCGACGACGATGGCCGGGCCGCTGGGCGTGGCCGGCGGCACTGCTGCGGTGGCGCTGACCGGCCTCGGCATTGGCGCCGCCACCGGCTTCATCGTGGTGCGGCTTCGCCTGCCGGCAATCGTGGTGACGCTCGCCGGTTCCTTCATCATCGGCGGCGCCGCACTGCTCATCCTGCCGCGGCCTGGCGGCGCCATTCCGGCGTGGTTGTCTGACTTGCTTGCCGGCAACACGCCGGCCGCATTCGTGTTGCTGGTGCTCATCGTTTTGCTGTGGAAGCTCTATCTCGCCACACCGCTTGGCTTGAGCCTCTATGCCGCCGGCGAGAATCCGGTCGGCGCCTATCGCTCCGGCGTGCCGGTCGATGGCGCGCGCATCGCCGCCTACGCGATCAGCGGTCTGCTCTCCACCGGCGCCGGCCTGTTCGTCGCCGCACAGACCGGTTCAGGCGACCCGGTCATCGGTGCGGCCTTCACGCTGAATTCGATTGCCGCTGCCGTGCTCGGCGGCATCGGCTTCCTCGGCGGCCAGGGCACGATGCGCGGCGCGCTTGCGGGCAGCCTGCTGCTCAGCCTGATGATCAGCGTCATGTTCTTCCTCGGCTTCACGCCGGTCGCCCAATATGTCGCGCAGGGCCTGATCATCATCGGCGCGGTCGCCATCCCGCAATTCCGCAAGGTGCAGCAATGACAGCATGGAATGAGAGCGCAGGCGGCAAGCGCGCCGTGACGATCATGCGCAGCCGGCCGTTCCTGACAATTGCCATCGTTGCCGCGGTCTGGATCGTGGCGAGCTTCGTTTCGCGCGGCTTCGGCGCCTACGGCCATTTGCGGTACCTCGTCGAGCTCGGCGCCGTCATCGGCCTGGTGGCTGCAGGCCAGACCTTCGTGGTGATCGCCGGCGGCATTGACCTTTCCGTCGCGGCCATCGTCACCGTCAGCGCCGTCAGCCTGCCTTTGCTATCGTGGCAGGCTGATCCGACTGGCCTCACCGCCATCCTTACCGTTCTGGTGTTGACCACGGCAATCGGCCTGGTCAACGGGCTCGGCGTCGCGCTGCTGCGCGTCCACCCGATGATCATGACACTGGCCATGGCGACATTCCTGCAAGGCCTTCTGATCATAATCGCCGGCGGCAGCGCGGTGACCGCCGAGAATCCGCTCGTTCACTGGCTCGGCAATGGCCGGCCGGCCGGCATTCCGGCCGGCGTGCTGTTGTGGATGGTGGTCTCCGTCATCGTGCTGACGACGATGCATGCGACATCGCTCGGCGCCCGGATCTTCGCCATGGGCGCCAATCCGCTCGCCGCGGCCCTATCCGGGGTTCCGGTCACGTCAACGACACTCGCAGTCTACGGCATCAGCGGCTTCTGTTCGGGGCTTGCCGGCGTGCTGGTCCTAGGCATGAACGGACAGGGCTATGTCGGCATCGGCGATCCCTATCTGCTCGCCTCGATTGCCGCCGTGGTGCTCGGCGGCACCTCGATCCTCGGTGGGCTCGGCACCTATGCCGGCACCATCCCCGGAGCCATCCTGCTGGTCACCATCACCGCGCTGATCACCGTCGTCAACGCGTCGCCCGGGTGGCGCAGCATCCTGTTCGGCTCGCTGATCCTCGGCCTGCTGCTGCTCTCAGGCCGGGAGCAGGCGCGCCGATGACACATCGTCCAGCCGGTAGATGCGCTTTGCATTGCCGAAGAACAGCGCCGTCTGTTCGTCGGCGGAAAAGTCCACTGTGATGGTCTTGAAGCCATCATATATGTCATCGAACGATGCATGCAGGCCGGCGACCGGAAAGTCGCTGCCGAACATGGCGCGCCCGGTGCCGAAGCAGTCGATGCAGTGCAGGACCACCGGCCGCAAACTGTCGAGCGTCCAGTCATGATCGTAGGCGACCAGGTCCGATATCTTGATGGCGACGTTGTCGCGCTCCGCCAGAAGCCGCAGCCCGTCGCGCCATCTCCGCATACCGTCGGCGTCGCGGTCGATCGGACTGCCACAATGGTTGAGAACGAATTGCTGGTCGGGGAAGGCGGCCGCAAGCCGCGCCGCGTCGCCGAGCTGGCGCGGAAACACCATCAGGTCGAAGGCAAGCCGGTGAAGGCCAAGCAAGGACAGGCCGGCGCGCCAGGCCGGATCGTCCATGATGCTGTCGCGGGCGGCAAAGCGGCGAGCGGGATCAGGGTCCCAGCTCAATATGTCACGCACACCGACGACACGCTCGAATGCCACTTGCGCCTCAAGCAGCGCCGGCGCCTGGCGGTCGGCAAGCGGCACGTGAACGACGTAGCGGGCGGCGACGCCGCGCGATTTGTCGAGTGTTTCCAGCCAGCGCGTTTCACCGACACAGTCGTCACACGCCCAGCCGGCTTCGACATGCACCGTGGCGACGACATTGTGCCCTATTGCGTCGCGCGCATAATCCTGCGGCAGATAGTTACGCCGCAACGGATCAAGCTCGCCCAGGCCGCCGCGCTCGCCGGCCGTGGCGGTGAGCCAGGGATGCCGTCCCAGGCCGAGATCCCACAGATGATGATGGGCGTCGATGATCGGTCCGGCGTAAGGTACTGGCACGCGTCTCTCTCATGCTGCGGCCGGCATCGATCCCGGCTTCGTTCTGCGACATTGAAGGGTTAGCATCGGATGACTGAAAACTCACCGGTTCCACCGCTTGTCGTGCGCGAAAATTTCCGACTCGACGATCGCATCCGTGGCGTGCCGCCCGGCACCACCTGGCTGGACAGCAGCCTTGTCGCAGCCGAGCACTGGCATCCGGCCGATGGACGCATGGCGCTGCCGGTGCTGACCCTCGACGAGGCAGCCTTCGCCGCCAACCGCGACCTGTTCCTGCGCTATGCGCGCGAACACAATGTTGCGATTGCACCGCATGCCAAGACGCCGATGGCGCCCGACCTTGCCCGGTCGCTGGTCGAGGCCGGCGCATGGGGCACAACCGTCGCCGACATCAGGCAGGCCACGGTGATGCTCAAGGCCGGCCTGACACGCCTGATCATCGCCAATGAAGTTGGCGGAGCCGGCGGCGCCAGCCGGCTGGCGGTACTTGCCGGTGCCTGGCCGAAAGCCGAACTCTATGTCTTTGCCGACTCGGTCGATGCCGTGAACGCACTGGCCGAGACCTGGCACGCCAACCCTGCACTGCCGCCCTTACATGTGATGGTCGAACTCGGCGCGGGCAGGGCAGGCGCCCGCACCACCGCGCAAGCCGAGGCCATCGCCGATGCGATCACGGCTGCCGGGCGGCTCAAGATCGCCGGCGTCGCGACCTATGAAGGGGCCGCAGCGCAACCCGAGCCCGGCCGCACCGATGCGGTGATATCCGGCCTGCTGGCAATGACCGCCGACATGTTCCTGCGGCTGCGCGCCCGCGTCGGCGGCGGTTCGCCGCTGATCGTCAGCGCTGGCGGCTCGGTCTTCTTCGACAGAGTGGTCGCGGCACTTTCGCCGGTGGTTTTCGGCGACGGCAATGCGACGCTGGTGTTGCGCAGCGGCGCCATCTTCTTCCACGACCACGGCACCTATGACCGCTCGCTCGGGGCGCTCGATGCCCGCAAGGGTTTTGCCATTGGTGGCATCAGCGCCTCAGCGCGGCATTCGTTTCGCCCTGCTTTGCGCCTGTGGGCCGAAGTGCTGTCGCGGCCGGAGCCCGGCCTCGTGATCTGCGGCATGGGCATGCGCGACGTGTCGTTCGACCAGGGCTTTCCAACGCTGCTCACCGTCTTTCGTGCCGGCAAGCCGCTGCCGATGCCGGCGGCGCGCGCCGAGGTGGTCAAGCTCAACGACCAGCACGCCTTCCTGTCGATTGCACCGAGCGACGACATCGCCGTCGGCGACGTCGTCGAATTCGGCATCTCGCACCCCTGCACCTGCCTCGATCGCTACCGCGTGATCTTCGGCGTCGATGCCACCGGCCGCGTCCGCCACGCTTTCCCCACCTGGTTCGGCTGACCAGATCCCCAAAAAGAGAACCTCGAAAGGATCCGATATGATCAAGTATTTTCAGTCCGGCTCGCGCATGTCGCAGGCGGTCGTCTATGGCGGCCTCGTCCACATCGCCGGCCAGGTGGCCAATGACCGCAAGGCCGGCATCGAGAGCCAGACCAGCGACGTGCTGGCCAAGGTCGAGGCGCTGCTGGTCGAGGCCGGCAGCAGCAAGTCGAAGCTGGTCGCTGTCAACATCTTCCTGCCGCAGATCGGCGATTTCGAGGCCATGAACAGCATCTACGATGCCTGGGTCGATCCTGCCCGCCTGCCGGCGCGTGCCTGCGTCGAGGCGCGTCTGGCCGATCCCGACCTGCGCATCGAAATCACCGCGGTCGCGGCGGTCTGACCATGCACACCGGCCTCGCCCACACGCTCGACTTCGACCGCGACGGCAAGACGCTTAGCCATCTCAGTATCCCGTTCTCGATCGACCGCTCGCCCTACTTTCAGGTCAAGGTGCCGATCTGCCTAATCGGCAATGGCGATGGCCCGTCGCTGTTTCTAATGGCCGGCAATCACGGCGACGAATATGAGGGCGAGCTGTCTCTGGCCAGACTGGTGCGCCGGCTCGATCCGAAGCGGATCAAGGGCCGCATCACCATCATGCCGATGGCCAACGCACCGGCCGTGATGGCCGCCAAACGCTGTTCGCCGCTTGACGGCGGCAACCTCAACCGCGCCTTTCCCGGCGACCCCTCGGGCACGCCGACAAGCCGTCTGGCCAATTTCCTCGAGAAGGAGCTGTTCCCTCGCCACGACGTCATCTTCGACATCCATTCCGGCGGCACGTCGATGGAGCATCTGCCGACCGCACTGGTCGAACGCAATTCCGATCCCGAGCGCCATCGGCGCGGCGTCGAGCTGATGCGCACGCTCGGCATGCCCTACGGCTTCATAGCCGACAACGGCCAGGCCTCGCCAACCTCGATGGGCGCGGCGCGGCGCGCCGGCGCCATCGGCGTCAGCGGCGAGTTCGGCGGTGGCGGCACCGCAACGGTCGATTCGATGGCGATCACCGCCCGCGCCCTCGACAGTCTGATGGTGGCACTGGGTGTGGTCGACGCACCGGTTCTTGGCGCAGGCGAAAAGCCTGCGGCGCCGACGCGGCTGTTGTCGCTGTCCCGGCACAGCCAGGGCCTCTACGCCACCCGCCGCGGCTGGTTCGAGCCCGCCGTCAGGCTGGGTGACAGCGTGAGCGCAGGACAATTGGCCGGCTGGTATCACGATCTCGAACAGCTCGATGTTGCCGAGCAAACCCTGCATTTCGCCGAAGGCGGCATCGTACTGTCACGCCGGCTGCACACGATGTGCGAGGCCGGAGACTGCCTGATGCAGGTCGCCGAGCCCGTCGCGGGCTGAAGTCATACCAGGATCAAGACTGAGGATATTCGATGCAGCAACTGTCCATGTGGACCTACCCCTGGGATGTCAGGGATCTCGGCCTGGAGACGGTCGAACGTGATCTCGTCGAGCGCGCCGGGCTCAACATGATCAGCCTGGCGACGTCCTATCATGCCGGGCGCTTCCTGCAGCCGCGCAGCCCGCGCCGCAAGGCCTATTTCCCAGAGGACGGCACCATCTATTTCAAGCCGACCGCGGCGCGCTGGGGGAGCCTCGCCATCCAGCCCAAGGTGGCGGACGTAATCACCGAGAGCGGCGACGTGCTTGGCAACCTTATCCGCCGGCGAGACGCCGGCGGGCTCGGCGTTTCGTGCTGGACAGTCTGCCTGCACAACACCCGCCTCGGCGTGCTGCATCCGCAGGCCGTCACCCACAACGCCTTCGGCGATGCCAACTACTACAATCTCTGCCCGTCGCATCCCGATGCCCGCGCCTATGTCCGCGCGCTGGTCGCCGATATCTCGCATAGTTACAGGCCGGATAGGATCGAACTTGAAAGCCCGTCCTTCATGGGCTTCGCCCACGAGTATCATCACGAGAAGGATGGTGTCGGGCTGACGCCGGAAGACGATTTTCTTTTGTCGCTGTGCTTCTGTCCGTCCTGCGTCGCCCGCGCGGCAAAAGCCGGCGTCGATGGCGGGGCGGCGCGCAAGCTCACCAAACAATGGATCGTCGAGACCTGCGAGCGTGCGGTGCCGCAACGACGCTTCCCCGATTTTCCCGCCAGCGGCCTCGACGTCTTTGCGCCGTGGCCGGAGCTCCACGCCTACCTGCTCTGGCGGTTCGAGCCGGTGACCAGCCTGGTCGCCGAATTGCGCGAGGTGGCGGATCCCACGACGCGTGTCGTCATCATCGACCTGAAAGACGGCTGGCTCGGCGGCTGCGATCTCGAAGCGCTCGGCAAGGTCTGCGACGGGGCGATCCTGTGCGCATATGACATGCAGGCCGGCGATGTCGCCAGCCTGATGGCCGCCGGCCGTGCAGCACTCGGCGCGGAAAAATTCCTCGGCACCGGCTACCGGCTCTTCTATCCGGAAATGGTCGGCTCCGAAGGGCTCGCCGCCAAGGTCAAGCCGGCGCTGGCGCCTGGTGTCGACGGCATCAATTTCTACAATTATGGCCTTGTCCCGGCCGCACGGCTCGATTGGGTGGGTGCCGCGCTTTCTGCCTGAGCAGAAGGCGCGGAACCTCAGTCGTGTTTGGCGAGGAAGCGACCGACGGCGGCGAGGCAGTCGTCCTTTTCCTCGACATGCGGCATGTGGCTGGAATTCGGGAAGACCATGCCTTCGACGTCGGCAATGCGATCGAGAAACGGCTGCACGCAGGCCTCGGTCGCTTCGTCGTAAAATCCACGGAAGGCCAGCGTCGGCGCCTCGATCAATTGCAGGCGCTCGACGATGGTCCAGTTGCGCATGGTGCCGATGACGTGGAATTCGTTGGGTCCGTTCATGGTGTGATAGACCGTCGGATCCGCCTCGATCGCCGCAAATGTCCTGACGACTTCGGGTGGATTGGGAACGACGCGACAGACATGGCGGTCGTAGAAGGCCTTGGTTGCCGCGACATAGTCCGGATGATCGGTGGTTCCGTCGGCCTCGTGCCGGTCGAGCGCGCTTTGCACATCCGCCGGAAGTTCCGCGCGCAATTGCCGCGCGCCTGCCACCCACAGCGCCATCGAAGCCAGCGAATTGGCCAGGATCAACGCCTTCAATCCGTCGGGGCGCCGCACCGCGTGCTCGGCCGACAGCATGCCGCCCCAGGACTGGCCGAGCAGCGCATAGCGGTCGGCAATGCCGAGATGGGCGAGCAGCGCGTCGAGCTCGCCGAGGAAGAACTCGACCGTCCAGAAGTCACCGCCCTTGTCGGGCAGATGCGTCGATTTGCCGTTGCCGATCTGATCGTAGTGGATGACGGCCCGTCCGGGTCCGGCGAGCTCCTTGAAGGAATCGACATAGTCGTGGGTACAGCCGGGGCCGCCATGGGCGACGACCAGTGGCAGCCTGTCCGAGGTGAGATCCCCGGTCACCCGGTACCAGGTGCGGTAGCCCTTGTAGTCGCTGAATCCTTCGGTGGTCGTAGCTGCCGTCATTGTCCGAACTCCGCATCATGGCGCGGCAGGAACCAAATGACGGAGCCTCCCAAGCCTTGTTTTGCGGCAGACGGTACTCAGTGACCCCGCGCAATTACAGCTAGCACTATTTATAGGTTTGCCCGGTGGCGATCAGTGGCCTTCGCCTCAGTGCTCGGGTTCGAGCAGCCGGTAGTGGGCGGCCAGCGCGATGGCGTGGAAGCGGTTTTTGGCGCCAAGTTTGCGCGTCGCCGCATTGAGGTGCAGCGTTGCGGTCGGTACCGTGCGGCCGATCTCGCGCGCCACCTGCTTTGCCGTCAGTCCGGCCGCGGCGAGGCGCAGGCACTGACGCTCGCGCGCCGTCAAATGGACATACTGGCAGGTGCGGGTGCCCTCGTCGAAACCGGCATAGACGGAATCGTGCAGGAGATGACCGAGATCGCCGATTTCGGCGATGAAGTGTCTGGCCTCGGCCTCGAACCCGGCCTCGGGATCGGCACGGATGGCAGTGAAGGTGGCGAGATCGCCGCCGGCAAGACGAATGGGCACGGTAATGCCGCAGGTCATCCTGGTGTCGAGCAGATAGCTGACCACCGGCGCGTGCCTCGACTGCAACACGCGCTGCATGACGCTGCTCTGGACACCTCTATGCGACCACAGGAATGGCCTCGACACGGCGAGCGCGGCTTCCTGCACCGGGTCAAGCTGATAATACCCCCCCTTGCACCAGAGATCCTGCATGTCGCGCGGCATGTTGCGCAGCGCCATCAGCGAGGGCGTGATCAAATCGCCCTTATGGCTGACAGGCACCGGCGTATAGTCGTAGATGAACGAGGTGAAGCCGATGGACTCCAGCACACCGGTCGCCGCTGCCATGGCTGCGTCGACGCTCATCCCTGTCCGGAACAGGCTCTCTAAATCCCCTGAAAAAACCTGCATCCGGCGAACTTACCAACTGGCCATTGCTTGTCAAATAGCCATGCTGGGTGATTGCCCAACAAATAGGCGTGAATGGCGTCTGCGACCCTATCTATCTTAATAGCTATCCTGTCCGGCTCGGCGGGCCGTAGTCTTCTGCGATTGGGCTAATAGACGGACGCCGTCCGCCAACCCAAAGCCATTTCGTATCCGCCGCGCCGTGGTCGATCGACTACAGTCGGCGTGGCAAAGTCGACACGCTTTCCATGAGGGAACACCAATGCGACCGCACAAGGCACTTGCAGCGTTGATACCAGGCCTGGCCCTGCTCGGCATGACGATCCTGTCGCCGGCGAGCAGCGCCATCGCTGCGGAGGGCAAGCCCGGCGGCACGCTGCGGCTGCTGGCCAATGCCGCGGCCGGCACCGCCGATCCGCATATCAACTACACGCTGCAATATTTCCAGCTCAACTACGTCCTCTACGATGGCCTGGTGACCTACAAGAAGGTCGGTGACAAGACCGGCTTCGAAGTCGTCGCGGACTTGGCTGAAAGCCTGCCGAAGGTTGAAAACGGCGGCAAGACCTATGTCTTCAAGCTGCGCAAGGGTATCAAGTTCGCCGACGGCTCGGATCTCACCAGCAAGGATGTGGTCGCGTCGTTCCAGCGCATCTTCAAGATCAGCGGGCCGACGACCGGCACGCTCTACAACGGCATCGTCGGTGCCGATGCGTGTCTGAAGACACCCGCAACCTGCACCCTTGACGGCGGCCTTTCGGTTGACGACGCGGCCGGCACGATCACCTTCAACCTCACCCAGCCGGATGCCGAATTCCTGCAGAAGATCGCCATTCCGCACGCCTCAATCCTGCCGGCCGGCGCGCCGCTCAAGGATGCCGGCACCGACCCGATCCCGGGCACCGGCCCTTATATGATCGCCAGCTATGATCCCAACAAGCTGATGAAGATCGTGCGCAACCCGCACTTCAAGGAATGGAGCAAGGAGGCGCAGCCGGTCGGCTATCCAGACGAGATCGACTATGAATTCGGCCTCACCGACGAAGCCGCGGTGACGGCGGTCGAGAACGGCCAGGCCGACTGGATGTTCGACCCGCCGCCGGCCGATCGTCTGGCCGAACTCGGCACCAAATACGCCAAGCAGGTCTCGGTGCATCCGCTGACCGCGATGTGGTATGCGCCGATGAACAACAATCTGGCGCCGTTCAACGACATCCGCGTCCGCCAGGCGGTAAACTTCGCCATCGACCGCGCCGCCATCGTCAAGCTGTTTGGCGGCAGCAACCTGGCGCAGCCGGCCTGCCAGATCCTGCCGCCGGACTTCCCGTCCTACTCGCCCTATTGCCCGTTCAGCGCCAACCCCGGCGAAAAGTGGTCGGCGCCGGACATGGCGAAGGCCAAGCAGCTGGTCGCTGAATCGGGAACCGCCGGCCAGGAGGTGACGATCATCACCGAGGACACCACCGTCTCCAAGGCGATCGGCGTCTATCTGCAGGACGTGCTCAACCAGCTCGGCTACAAGACCTCGGTCAAGCCGATCTCGCAGAACATCCAGTTCACCTACATCCAGAACACCAACAACAAGGTGCAGATTTCGATCTCGCAATGGTTCCAGGATTACCCGGCGCCATCCGATTTCCTCGACGTGCTGTTCAGCTGCGCCTCGTTCACGCCGGGCTCGGATGCGTCGGTCAACATTTCGGGCTTCTGCGACAAGGCGATCGACGCATCGATGGCCGAGGCTGAGACGGCGACCATCGCCGACCCGGCCAAGGGCGCCGCACTGTGGACCGCCATCGACAAGGCGGTGACCGACAAGGCGCCGGTCGCCGTGCTGTTCACGCCCAAGCGCGTCGATGTCATTTCGTCCCGGGTGAAGAACTTCACCTTCAGTCCGCAATTCTACTGGATCGTCAGCCAGTCCTGGGTGGAGTGATCTCCGAGATGCAATGCGACGGAGCGCCATCGGCGCTCCGTCGCATTTCTTTTTGCGCCGGTTCGGCGCATCTTTCCGGTCGAGATTTTTCTTAGGCAATCCTGTCCATGGTCAATGTCATAGCGGACCAGCCCGCCATTCCGGTCCGCCGCGCCCCGCAGGGCCCATGGCGCACGGCCTGGCGCAAGCTGAAAGGCGATCGTTCGGCGACAGCCGCCTTCGCCGTGCTCGTCGTCATCGTCATCGCCTCGCTGGCAGCGCCGCTTTATGCGCAATACGTCTCCCACACCGATCCGTTCGTCACCAATCTCAACGGCGAGATCGTCATCGATGGTGTGAGCCAGCCGGTGCTGCAGCCTTCCACCGAAGGCCTCGGCCTTGGCATGACGCCGATGGGCCCGACCTGGCGCATCGGCCCGTATCTGCTCGGTGCCGACAACCAGGGCCGTGATGTCGCGGCGCGGCTGCTTTACGGCGGACGGGATTCGCTGCTGATCTCGGGCGCCGCAGCTGTGCTGTGTCTCGTCCTGGCGACATTTCTCGGCGTCGTTTCCGGCTTCTTCGGCGGCCTTGTCGACATCGGCCTGTCGCGTATTCTCGACGTGCTGTGGGCCTTCCCGATCTTCCTGCTGGCGATTTCGCTGTCGATCGTGCTGATCGCGCAGAGCATCTGGATCGGCCCGTTCGAAATCCGCTCGGGCAGCCTGTGGCTACCGGTGTTCATCATCGGCATCGTCTATGTGCCCTATGTGGCGCGGCCGATCCGCGGCCATGTGCTGACCTTGATGCATGCCGAATTCGTCACCGCGGCGATCGGGCTTGGCGCCTCGCCCTGGCGCATCCTGTTGCGCGACATCATGCCCAATGTGGTGACGCGCATCATCGTCTTCGTACCGTTGATCCTGGCGCTCAACATGATGACCGAATCCTCGCTGTCGTTCCTGTCGATCGGCGTGCAGCCGCCGGATGCCAGCTGGGGCACGATCATCCAGGATGGCCAGGGCCTGCTCTATTCCAGGCCGATCGTGGCGCTGGCGCCAGGGCTCGCCATCGTCATCACCGTGCTGGCCCTCAACATTCTGGGCGACGGGGTTCGCGACGCGCTCGATCCCAAATCCTCGCCGAGGGGCGTCTGATGCTCGCGGCGCTCAGCTTCCGGCTCGGCCAGATGGTGCTGGTCATGTTCGGCATCAGCATTGTCGCCTTCCTGATCTTCTTTGCCACGCCAGGTGCCGATCCCTCGGCGCGCATTGCCGGCCGCAATGCCTCCCAGGAAACCCTGATCCAGGTCCGCCACGATTTCGGTCTCGACCGGCCGTTGCCGGTGCAATACGGGCTGATGATGAACCGGCTTTTCATCAGCCGCGATCTCACCTCCTTCGTCAATCGCGGCCAGCAGGTGGTCCCCACGGTGATCAGCGCCATTCCCGTCACGCTGTCGCTGGTCGGCGGTGCGGCAGTGCTGTGGGTGCTTGGCGGATTGATCGTCGGCGTGATCGCCGGCGCGACGCGCGGCACTTTCATAGATCGGGCGCTGATGATCCTGAGCCTGGTCGGTGTTTCCATTCCGGTGTTCTGGCTGGGTGAGGTCGCCAATCTGCTGACCCAGAGCCGCTGGCATGACACATGGGCCTTCTCCTGGGTTCCGCCGCTCGGCTACATCCCGCTGACCGAGGACCCCTGGGGCTGGTTCAAGGCGCTGGTCATTCCGTGGTTCACGCTGGCGACCCTCTATGTCGGCCTTTACGGCCGGGTGCTGCGGGCAAGCCTGATCGAGATGATGCAGGAGGATTTCATCCGCACCGCCCGCGCCAAGGGCATCGGCGAGCGGCGCGTGCTGCTGCATCATGGCCTCCGCACTTCGCTGGTGGCCTTCGTCACCATGTTCGGCCTCGATTTCGGTGCGCTGGTCGGTGGCGGCGCGCTGCTGACCGAAGTTGTCTTCGGACTGCAGGGCGTCGGCAAACTGACCTATGAGGCGCTGCAGACCCTCGATTTGCCGATGATCCTGGCCACGGTGATCTACGCCGCCTTCTTCGTCGTCATGGCAAACTTCGTCGTCGACATCGTCTTCGTCTTCGTCGATCCGAGGGCGCGCGATGCCCGCTGATGCTCCTCTTCTTGTCGTCGAGAACCTCACGGTTTCCTTCCGCAGCGACGAGGGTTTGGTGCGGGCGGTGGGCGGTGTTTCGTTCGCTGTCGAGCAGCGTGAGATCGTCGGCGTCGTCGGCGAATCCGGCTCGGGCAAAAGCCAGACGCTGCTCGCCATCATGGGCCTGATCGACAGCCCCAAGGCGGTCGTCTCCGGCTCGATCCGCTTCATGGGACAGGAGCTTGTCGGGCTCAACCGGAGCGCGCTCGACGCCATTCGCGGCCGCCAGATCGCCATGATCTTCCAGGATCCGATGTCGGCGCTGACCCCGGTGCACACGATCGGCAACCAGATCGGTGAGCAGGTGCGCGCGCACGAGAAAGTGTCGGCGCGAGCGGCGCGGGCGAGGGCGGTCCAATTGCTCGATGCCGTCGGCATCGCCAATCCGGATCGCGTCGTCGACGGCTACCCGCACCAGCTTTCTGGCGGCATGCGCCAGCGCGCGGTGATCGCCATGGCGCTGTCGTGCAACCCGGCGCTGCTCGTCGCCGACGAACCGACCACTGCGCTCGACGTGACCGTGCAGGCGCAGATCCTCGAGCTGATCGGGCGGCTGCGCGACGAGTTCGGCTCGGCGGTGATCCTGGTCACGCATGATCTGGGCGTCGTCGCCGAAGTCGCCGACCGGGTGCTGGTCATGTATGGCGGCCGCTTCGTCGAGGAGGGTGGCAAGTACAGCGTCTTCCGCACGCCGCTGCATCCCTACACCTGGGGACTGTTCGGCTCGATCCCACCGATGGACGGCGCGCGCCCGGCCCGGCTCGCCGCCATTCCGGGCGTTCCGCCGTCGCTCGCCAATCTGCCGCAAGGCTGCGCCTTCGAACCGCGCTGCAGCTTTCGCCACGATGCCTGCCTGGTCGAGCCGCCGCCGATGAGCGGCGCCAGTCATCGTGCCGCTTGCGTCTTGCCGGAAGCGCAGCGCAAAAAATTCAATATCCGCAAGGTCGCAGGCTTGGAGGCGCAACCATGAACGCCGTGCCGCGAGAGCGCCCGCTGCTTCGCGCCGGCGACCTGTCGAAGCATTATCATGTCGGCCGCTCGATTTTCCCAGCGCAGCGCCGAACGGTGCAGGCGGTCGATCAGATTTCACTCGATATCTGGCCGGGCGAAACCCTTGGCATTGTCGGCGAGTCCGGTTGCGGCAAGTCCACCCTTGGCCGCTGCCTGGTGCGCCTGACCGACATCACCTCGGGCTCACTGGAATTCGAGGGCCGCGACATTTCCGACGCGTCCCAGCGCCAGCTGCGCCCGCTGCGGCGGCAGATGCAGATGGTGTTTCAGGATCCCAGCGCCTCGCTCAATCCGCGCCGGCGGGTCGGCGATCTCCTGGCCGATCCATTCCGCATCCATGAGCGCCTCTCGGCACCGGAAATGGCGGGCCGCGTCGCCGAGCTGCTGCGCCGGGTCGATCTCTCCCCCGAGCACACGTCGCGCTATCCGCACGAATTTTCGGGTGGCCAGCGGCAGCGTATCGGCATTGCCCGCGCGCTGGCGCTCAGGCCACGGCTGATCGTGGCCGACGAGCCGGTCTCGGCGCTCGACGTGTCGATCCAGGCGCAGATCGTGAACCTGCTCGCCGATCTGCGCGAAGAGTTCAACCTGACCTATGTGTTCATCGCCCACGATCTCTCCGTGGTGCGGCAGATCTCGACGCGTGTGGCGGTCATGTATCTGGGATCGATCGTCGAGAGCGGGCCGACCGATCCGGTCTTTTCAGCACCCGCCCACCACTACACCGCGGCACTGCGTTCCGCTGTGCCGATACCGAGCGTCGATCGGGCGCGGGGTGGGCGTATGGTGCTGAAAGGCGATCTGCCAAGCCCGATTAACCCACCCTCCGGTTGCCGCTTCCACACCCGTTGCCCGGCCGCCACCTCGGTTTGCCGCAGCGAGCGTCCGCTGCTGCGCAGCATCGGCGATGGGCGGCTGGTTGCCTGCCATCATCCGTTGAACGGGTAGGGTGTGGATGAACGCCTGCCCGAGCCATTGCTGGCGGGAAAGGGGAGACAAATCAGTTTGGCTTCCCTATCTATGTCGCGGCGCAGCTGGGAGAAGACTTTGCGAAGAATCGGTATCGGCATCATCGGCTGCGGCAACATTTCGGACGCCTATCTGAAGGCTTCGCCAAAATTTCCGGTGCTCGACATCGTCGGCGTCGCCGACATCAACCCGGCGGCTGCCGAAGCCAAGGCGCAGGCCTACGGTCTGGCGGCGATGACCGTCGAGGCGCTGCTTGCCGATCCGCGCGTCGAGATCGTGCTCAATTTGACGACGCCGCAGCATCATGTGCCGGTCGGCCTGCAGGCGGTGGCGCAAGGCAAGCATGTCTATTCGGAAAAGCCGCTGGCAACGACGCTCACTGATGCGGAGCGGCTGGTTGCGGCCGCGCGCGAAAAGGGCGTGCGCGTCGGCTGCGCGCCCGATACTTTTCTTGGCGGCTCGCACCAGACGGCACGCCGGCTTGTCGACGAAGGCGTCATTGGCACCATCGTTGCCGGCTCGGCCTTCATGCAGGTGGCTGGTCACGAGCTCTGGCATCCGAACCCGGATTTCTACTACCAGCCCGGCGGCGGGCCGATGCTCGACATGGGTCCCTACTACCTCACCTGCCTGGTCAATCTTCTCGGGCCGGTGAAATCGGTGACCGGGCAGGCGAAGTCATCCTACGCCACCCGCACCATCGGCTCCGGTCCACGCGCAGGCCAGACCATCGAAGTCGAGGTGCCGACCCACATTTCCGGCCTGCTGGCGTTCGAGAATGGGGCGGCGGTTTCGATCACCACCAGCTTCGACGTCTGGAAGCACGAGCACAATCACATCGAGCTCTACGGCACCTCGGGCTCGATGGTCGTCTCCGATCCGAACCAGTTCCAGGGCGACATCAGGACCAGCTTGCGCAAGGGCGACTGGACGCTGGCCGATCAGCTCCATGCCTATGGCGACGGCAACTACCGCATCCTCGGCCTTGCCGACATGGCGCAGGCGATCGTGTCGGGCAGGCAGCACCGCGCCAGTCTTGAGCTTTCCTTGCATGTCCTGGAGATCATGGAACAGATCGTCCGTTCGGCGGAGATCGGGCAGCGCATCGACCTGAAACATGGCTGCGGCAGGCCGGCGCCGATGCGCGCCGACCTGCCTTTCGGCATTCTGGAATAGGAACGACATCATGGCCAAGACAGCATTGATTTTCTGGGGCGGCTGGGAAGGCCACACCCCGGCCCGCAGCGCCGGTGTGGTCAAGGAGATCCTGACCGGCCACGGCTTCGACGTGCGCCTGGAGCAGGGCACCTCGGCGCTCGCCAACCCGCAGCTTTCTGAATTCGATCTCATCGTCCCGGTGATCACCATGACGACGATCGAGAAGCCGGAGCTGGAAAACCTCACCCATGCGGTCAGGAGCGGAACCGGCCTTGCCGGTTTTCACGGCACCATGTGCGACAGCTTTCGCAACGAGACGGAATACCAGTTCATGACCGGCGGCCAGTGGGTGGCGCACCCCGGCAACATCATCGACTATCGCGTCGACATCACCAGAGCCGACGATCCGATCGTGCAGGGCGTCGGCAATTTCGCCTACCGTTCGGAGCAGTATTACATGCATGTCGACCCGACCAACGAGGTGCTGGCGACGACGACTTTTACCGGCGAACACCTCGACTTCATCGATGGCGTCGTCATGCCCGTCGTCTGGAAGCGGCGTTACGGCAAGGGCCGCGTCTTCTACAGCGCGCTCGGCCACACGGCCGATGAGTTCGACGTGCCGCAGATGCGCACGATCTTCGAGCGCGGCGCGCTTTGGGCCAGCCGGGTTCCCGTTTGAATGACGGGTCTACAGATGCAAGGGCTTGAAGTCGCCAAGGAGGAAAGCAGGTCATGATCGTCGACACGCATCTGCACCTGATCGACCTCTCCGCGCTGCGCTATCCCTGGCTCGCCGGCGTGCCGGCGCTCAACCGCGACCACTCCTACGACGAATATGCGATCCAGGCCCGCCGTGCCGGCATCGAGGCTGCCTTGCACATGGAGGTCGATGTCGATCCGGCCGACATCCAGGCTGAAACCAGCCATGTGAAGGCACAGTCACATCAGAAGGGCAGTTTGCTGCGCGGCGCCATTGCCTCGTGCCGACCGGAGGAGCCCGGCTTTGCCGCCTATCTCGAGCGTCAGCGAACCGATCCCTTCGTCAAGGGGTTTCGCCGGGTGCTCCACGTCATGCCGGACGAGCTTTCGCAAGCCGCGCTGTTTCGCGAAAACATCAAGCGGCTTGCCGGCACCGGCCTGACCTTCGACCTCGTCGTTCTGCCGCATCAGATCCCGAGCGCAATCGCGCTCGCCGATCTCGCGCCGGATGTGCAGTTCGTGCTCGACCATTGCGGCGTGCCCGACATCAAGGGCGCCAATGAGCATCCGTGGCGCGAGCATATGGCTGACATCGCGCGGCGCCCCAACGTCGTCGGCAAGATTTCCGGCGTGGTCGCCTATGCCGCCGGGTCATGGACCGTCGAGACACTGCGTCCCTATGTCGAGCACGCCATCGGCTGCTTCGGCTGGGACCGCGTCGTCTGGGGCAGCGACTGGCCGGTCTGCACGCTTGGCGGCGGCCTTGCGACCTGGGTGGCGGCGACGCATGCGCTGCTTGGCGGAACCAGCGCCGACGAACGGTCAAAGCTGCTCTCCGCCAATGCCAAGCGGATATGGGGATTGTAGGGAGACCGAACGGCGGCTCCCATGCCGGCTGGCACGTACCCGATCACAGTGCCGAGGCCGATCACAGCGTGTTGATTACTCTCCACGCCACCAGACCGACGAACGCGTCGGCCACGGGACACTGGCGCTACTCGTAAAGCAAAACCGAATGTTCTATGCTCGCCAGCGTCACCGCGTTCGACCGCCGTGACCGGAACTGAAGTCTGTTGTCCTAAGGCGGGGGGCATCCATGTTCGAGGTCGTCGGATTTTTTCGGCAGCAAGGGTCGATTTTGAAGGGCCGGCGCATCGTCAGCACCCTGGCTCTGGTCGCCGCTTTGTTGGGGCTGTTGCTGCTCGCACCGGAAGCGGCGAATGCGAAGCCGAACTGGACGCTTGACCCGGCAAACTCGACCCTCACCTACCAATCGGTGAAGAAGAACACCATTGTCGAGACCAACAAGATCAGGAACCTCTCCGGCACGTTGACAGCGGACGGCGCCGCCAAGGTGACCTTTGATCTCAACTCGGTCGACACCGGTATCGATCTGCGCAACGTGCGCATGCGGTTCCTGTTCTTCGAGACCTTCAAATTCCCGACAGCCGAAGTGACCGCGAAAGTCGATCCTGCCGCCTTCGCCGATCTGGCGACGAAGCGGCGGATGACGGCGCAGATTCCATTCCGGCTCAGCCTGCACGGCGTCGACAAGGACCTTGTCGCCACGGCCGTCGTCACCATGATCACCGACTCCATGGTGTCGATCGCTTCGGACGCCCCGGTCGCGGTCCATGTCGAGGATTTTGGCCTGCTTCCCAACGTCGAAAAGCTGCAGCAGGCCGCCAATGTCAGCAGCATCGTGCCGACCGCTTCGGTGTCCTTCGACTTCGTCTTCACCGCCGATGGCGCAAAACAGGCGCCGCCGGCTGTCGCCGCTGCCGCGGGTGCTGCAACCGAAGTCGGACCGGTCGCTACCGACGCCGCGAAAACGACCTTCAGCGAGGACGAATGCATGAACCGGTTTGCGGTGCTTTCGCGCACCGGAGCCATCTATTTCCGCCCGGCAAGCGCGCGGCTCGACGAAAAGAGCCGGCCGTTGCTGGCCGAGGTGGTCGACGTCGTCGGCAAATGTCCGAAATTGAAGGTCGAGGTGTCGGGCCATACCGATTCCGACGGCTCGCCCGCGGCAAACAAAACCCTTTCGGAGCGGCGCGCCAGGGCGGTGGCCGACGCGATCATCGCAGCCGGCATTCCGTCGACACAGATCGCGGCCACCGGCTACGGCGAGGAACGGCCGGTGGTGCCCAACGACACGCCGAAGAACAAGGCGCTGAACCGGCGCATCGAGTTTTCCGCCACGCCGCTCGTCAACTGAACAGGGATTTGTCGTAACGGTGCGTTTCAATCTGATTGCGAATTGCAGCGGCCTCCTGCGTGGCATCGGTCTGGCCGTGCTGCTGCTGGTTTGGGGTTTGAGCGCAGCCAATGCCGAACGCCGCATCGCCCTGGTGCTCGGCAATGCCCACTACCAGAACGCGCCGGCGCTTCCCAATCCGGTGAACGACGCGCAGGCGATGGCCGATCGCCTGAAGACCCTGGATTTTGAAGTCATCTCCGGCTTCGATCTCACCAAATCGCAGACGCAGGAGAAAATCGCGCAATTTGCAAAGCAGGTGCGCGGCGCCGATATCGCGCTTTTCTTCTATGCCGGCCATGGCTTGCAGGTGGGGGGAAACAACTATCTGCTGCCTGTCGATGCCGCGCTGGAGGACGAAACCTCGCTCGACTTCGAAGCCGTGCAGGTGGATTTCGTCCTGCGGCAGATGTCGCGTGAATCGGGCATCCGGCTGGTGTTCCTGGATGCGTGCCGTGACAATCCTCTGGCCGACGTGCTGGCGAAGGAGACCGGCAGCGCGGCAAGCAGCGGCCTGGCCGAAATCCCGATCGAAAACGGTGGCGCCGGTACGCTCGTCGCCTTCGCCGCCAGCCCCAACCAGGTAGCCTATGACGGATCGGGCGAACATTCGCCGTTCTCGGCAGCCTTGCTGGCCCATATCGGCGACGCCAACGTCTCGATCACCGAGGCGATGAACCGGGTTACATCAGAGGTGTTCAAGGCCACCGCCGGCAAACAGCGGCCATGGATCAACGTCTCGCTGACAACCGATGTCGTGCTTCACAAGGTCGATCTCAATGCGCCATTGATCGTCGGCGATTCCGACGCCGCGGCGGCCGAGACCGGTTCGCCGGCGCGCAGCAATGGCGCCGGCGCGGCCACGCCGTCTTCCTCCGACGCCAACGCGCAGGCAGCGCTGGAACAGCTGCGCCAGGAAATCCCGAAGCTGGGCTCGGACGCGCCAATCCTTTTCGACGTTCCGGTCAACTTCGGCGACCCGGCGATCGACGGCAAGAGCATCGCCCAGCTGATCCAGGGAAAGCCGCATTTCAGTCCGGTCGAAGGCCTCGAAAAGTCCGTCTGGGACAATCAATGCAGCAACTGCCATCAATGGACCGAGGAGCGGCTGTGCGACCAGGCCAAGACCTACGTCACCAATGACGTCTCGGTGTTGCGGCTGCAGCACCCGCTGGGCACGCGCTTCAAGGTGGCGCTGGGTAGATGGGCGCAAGGTGGCTGCAAGTGATGCTAGGGCTCTGCCTAACGCAGCGCCTCGATCTCGGCCAGCTGGATGCCCATTTCGACAAAGGCTGACAGCACGGAGGAGCGGTCCGCGATCGCCACCCGCGCCAATCCGGTCAAGATCCCGGCATTGACGGCATGGGCGGCGGAAAGCGGCCGCGGGCTCGACCCATTTGTCCGCTCCACTCCAGAACCATTGAGATGACATTTTACCGCGAGCGCAATCCAGACGGCCGGCGTCCTCTGCTGTGCCGCCGCCGCTTCGTCGACTGCCGCGAGGCGGCCTGGATTGTACGGATCGCTGACCCAGTCCTGAACAAGCGCCAGCAGCGCGCGGTCCTGCTCTTCGAGCAGTTCGGTCAGGTGGCCCAGGCATTCATGGCCCCACCAGATCGCGGCCCGGTCAGGCAAAAGGTAGGCGCAGAAGGTGATCGCCTCTTCAGGTGTCCGTCCCGCCAGGAGCAGGCGGCAAAACTCAAGCGAAGGCTGGTCGGTGGGAACGGCCGTCATGTCGCGGGCGGCAGCGGCGTTCGCAGCGAAGAGATCGCGCGCGGTTTTGAACTGGAGCCCGTTGGCCATCGCTGTTATTTTTTCCTCACCGAGCACTCAAGCCTCCGGCGAGGCGCGGGTCAAGTCTCTGTCCGTTGCTCTGGGTAGCATCGGCCACTGCGGCATCCATGAGGTTGTTCACAGACAGCGGCTTTGGAATTTGGTATGGTGGATGACCAACGAAATCGGATGCTCAAAGAGGAGTAACCGTTATGAAGTATGGCAGTTCAGTCTATGCGTTGGCGGTCGTGCTCTTGTCGAGCCACGCTTCCGCCGATCCGCTTCAGAAATCAGAAGACATCGTGAAGTTTTTTGCCGGTGCGGCCGATCTCGGCAAGGCGCGTGGCATTTGCGTCGGCACCGAGGACGAGTGCAAAAGCAAGACCAAGGCAAAGGAAGGGCCGCCCGAAAAAACCAGCCTCGATATGCTGATCAATTTCGGGCTGGATTCAGCCGAGCTCGACACGACGGCGCGCGCTGAACTTGGCGAGTTCGCCAAGGCGCTGAAGGATAGCCGGCTGAGCAGCCTCGACTTCGTCGTCGAGGGCTACACCGACGCCACCGGCACGGTGCCCTACAATGAGGGCCTGTCGCAACGCCGCGCGAAGTCGGTGGCGGCCTTCCTGACGGCCAGCGGCGTCGAGGCCGGCCGCATCAACGCGATCGGCCTGGGCGAAAAGAACCCCCGCAGCCCCAACCCCTACGATCCTGCCAACCGCCGGGTGGAAATGCGGATAAAGACGCAATAGTGAATCTGGTCTTCGGAGAGATCGTGCCCAAACAGTGACATAGAGCCCCATCTCGAGATCATCGAAATGGGGCTCTATCTCTTTGTCCAAAATCGGTTCCGGATCTCGCTGGCCTCGACCTTCGGTTCGAGGCCGCCCTGCGTCTGGATGCCGGCGGTCAGTTCTTGAGCACGCCGCCCACCGCCACGCCGGTGCCGAAGATCAGCGCCTTGGTCAGGAAATCGTTGTTGTTCTGCGGCGGCTCATCCTCTCGCACCACAGTCTCGCGGTTGCGCTGAACAACCAATTGTTTCTTGCGAGGCTTCTGCGCCACCGGCTTTTGTGTGCGGACCTTCTGCACCACCTGCTTTTTCGGCGCCGCCGCACGGGCCTGATCGGCAGCGTATCTGGCGCGGACCTGATCCATCATCGGATCCGTCTGGATCACCAGGAACGCCAGCTGCTCGCGCGTCAGATAGGTGGTCTGCGGCAGGCCGTTCTTGCCCTGCCAGATGCCGATCGCCTGGCGGGTCTGCGGACCGATATTGCCGTCGACGCGGCCAAGTTCGTTGCCCAAGGCTTCGATGCGCAGCTGCAGATCGATGCGGCCGTCGCGATCGAGCCCGATCGCAGCTTCCGTCAACTCGGTGCCGGGCGTTTGCTTCACCTCGTCCGAAACACCGACCGAAGTTCGCACGGCAGAGCCGGAACTGGCGTTCGCCTCGTCCGTGTCGACTGCCGCGACCTGCCGGTTTTCGGCCTTCGGGTCCTTCAACGCATCGATGTTGAGCCGCGCCACCGTGGCGAAGCGGCCGTTCGGAAACTGGTCGAGATAGGCTTCGTAGAACGGAACGGAATTGCGCTTGGAAGCCTCATCCCAGAGCCGCTGTTCGACTTCCCAGGACGGAGGATCATTGGTTGCCACGGGCGCAACAGTCGTCGTGGTGCCCTTCGATGCGTCGGCGACTGGCTTTTCGGCAGGCACTGCTTCCGCGGCAGGTTTTCCAAGGAAGACCTCGCGTCCCAGCGAGGCGTTGTGCCAGGGCCGCTGGCGACCTTGCGTGGTTTCGGTCACTTCGCCGCGCACTCGCGTCAGCGCGCTCTGGATTTCTACGCCGGGTTCGGTCAGGTGCCTGGCCAGTGCCGTGGAGTAGGGGCTGTCGACGCCGTTGCCGTCGAATGCGATGGCGCCCGGATCCGTTGCATAGGCAATCAGCAGGCCGCCGGTGCCAACCCCGTCGGATTTCGCTTCGACCGGGGCCAGGCCAGCGCCCAACGAGCGCGACTTCGGCAGCGAGGCGGCAAGCGTCCTGGCCAGCGGATTGTCGCGGCAGGCGTCGAGGATGATGATGCCAACCGCCGGTTCAGGCGGCAACGCCGCCATGAAATCGTCGATCTGAATGGTGCGGGTCTTGAGATAGGCCGGCGATGTCAGTTCGGCGTCGACCGGGATCAGGAAATTCTTGCCGTCGACCTGCATGCCGTGGCCGGCATAAAAAATCACGGCGAGGTCGGCGTCGTAGGATTGCTCGGTAAACTGGCTGATCAGGCTGTGCATGCCAGCATTGTCCTGGTCGACACCCTCGATCACCTGGAAGCCGGCATTGCGCAGCGTCGATGCGATGAGGTGCGCATCATTGGCGGGATTGGGCAAGGCAACGGCATGGACATATTTGCTGTTGCCGATGACCAGTGCGACGCGCTTGGCGTCGGGCGTGGCAGCCTGGGCGCCAAGCGAGGCCATGACAAACAGGATGAATCCGCTCAGAAAGACGGCGTACGCTTTCATCGACCAGTCCTCCACCCCATCCGGGGCGCGCTATTGATGTCTGCTCATGCTAAATTTCATCAGCGACACAAGTCGCTTCTGCCAAAATGGCTCTTGGGCGTATGTGATCTCGACCACAGTTTTGGTTCACAAAGGGCTCGAAAAAAGTTTCCTATAAAATGGTCTGCCGGTGAAACGCGAGGGACAGGCTCAAAGCGTATTCTGAATCGAGCCTATGAGAGCCGTCACAGCCTGCTTGTATTTTTCGAACTCCGGCGACGTCTGGCGGATCTCCGTGGTCGTCGTCTGCGGGCTTGCATCGGTGGCCACGCGACTGACCTTTTGCCCCATTTTCCGTTCGGCCCAGTCCACGACATAGCTGGCGGTCTTGCCGGTAAGGAACGGGTTGGCCTGGATGACGGCCGAGCCGAGCACGGCGCTCAATTGCGCCGAACCAGGCGCCGCCAGCACCTGGTGGGCGCCTTCCATGCCGAGGAAATGACAGAGATAGAGTCGGCCAGCCGTGATCTGGTGGCCGCGCGCCCTGAGATAGGCCTCGCCCTCGCGCGCCAGGTTGCGCACCATCTCGCGCGAGATGGTGGCGTCGTAGCGCAGGGCCAAAAGGTCGGCGGTCGACAGCGTGCGTGCCAGTTCAGGACGGTAGGTGTTCATCATCCTGATCCAGGTTTTCGAGATGAACTGGCCGGCGCCGGTTGCCGAAGACAGCGGGTTCTTGGCGCGCGCGCTGCCGCCGCTTTCGACATGGACGATACGGTCGGTCAGCGTTTCGACGGCGACATCGTCGGTCGCGACCGCGGTCACCGTTACCGTGCCCAGCGGATCGATGGCCTGGCCGTTCTGATAGAGTTCGAAATGCAGATGCGGCCCGGTCGAAAGGCCGGTGGTGCCGATATAGCCAATGATGTCGCCGGCCTTCACCTTGGTGCCGACACCGCTCGCGATGGCGAATTTCGACATATGCGCGTAGCGCGTTTCGCGTCCGCCGGCATGCGCGATCTTCACCACATTGCCGTAGCCGCCGCCATCGCCCTGGAAAGTGATTTCGCCATCGAAGGCGGCGGCGATCGGTGTCCCCACCGGTGCTGCCCAATCGACGCCCTTGTGGATGCGAACCACACCGAGGATCGGATGCTTGCGCGGGCCGAAAGTCGAGGTCA
This sequence comes from Mesorhizobium sp. P3_B5, assembly GCF_056402815.1. NCBI lineage: Bacteria > Pseudomonadati > Pseudomonadota > Alphaproteobacteria > Hyphomicrobiales > Phyllobacteriaceae > Mesorhizobium > Mesorhizobium sp. P3_B5. The sequence continues at coordinate 66,835 of NZ_JBFUGR010000008.1, forward strand.
TGACGCCGTTGACCGGTGTCACCATGCCGTTGGCGACCGTCAGCGAGCGAACCTGGTCGTCGCCGCTGACGCAGGCGAACTGGCCGTCGCTTTGCTGGAAGACGAAACAGTCAAGGCTCTTTTCGCTGCCCTGAACGCCGACATACAACACCCGTCCTGATGTCTCGTCCTTGCCGCGCGGCGTCTGCGAATAAATCAGCACCAGACGCTGGTCCTCGCTGGCGAAGGCATCCAGATCCTCGCCTCTCGACAGATACATGATCGCTTCGCCGATCACGCCGGTCGGAACGTTGTTGCGCGCCGCCGTCGAGTAGATTGCATCGAGCAGGCGGTATTGCCTTTTGTGCGTGCCTTCGGCCTCGGCGCCCGAATAGTTGAACAGATCCTCACGCACCCATGGGTCGACACCGGAGACGAACGCGCCCGCGGCATTGCGCGTCAGCGTGCCGACAAAGACGTTCTTGGCGTAGATAGAAACCTGCATCAGCGACATCGTCGTCGTCTCGCGCGTCGGCCTGAAACCGCGCATGGCGACGACATAGCCCGGTTCCAGGCTGTCCCGATTGAACAGCGCCTTCAGGGCTTCGCCCGCCAGCCTGGCGTCGTCGGCGGAAAAATGCGCGTCCAGCGCGACGCTATCCAGGCTGCGGTCGTTGAGGATCTTCACGAACGTGTCTTCAGTCGCTTCGAAGCGTTGGTACTCGTTGGTGACGGTTGCGACGCTGGTGTTGTTTTCAACCTGCGTCTTCTGGAATGCGGGCAGGGCGGCCTCGCCGGCATCGATTGTTTCGCCCCAGCCGGCTTCGGGGTCGTCGGTGGCCGCCTGGGGGGCGGTAGCGGCTGGCGCCTCGTCCGTGCTGGGCGAGGGCTGAAGATCGTTTTGCAGATCGCCGGATGGCGGTTCGGGTGGTTCGGGCGGTGCAGCGGCGGTCTTTCGCTGCGCCTGGAAGAAGGCGAAATCCTCCTGCGTCGATGGGATCGTGGTCATGAATTTTTCGCTGGCGCTCAGCATCACGTCGGACAGAATTTCAATCTGCGGCGAAACGCCGGCCTGATCGAGTTCGGCCGGGCGGGGGATCACTTTGCCCTTCGTCGCCGCGCCGGCCTCTGGCGCCAGCGTGATCCACATCGGGTCTCCCGCCAGGTCGATGATGGCCGGTACATAGACCGAAGCGTCGGCCGGCACATCGTCCGATCCTTCGACCGCATGCAGCTCCTCGTCCTCGTCGCCGAACGACCAATAGTCGGCGGTGTAGTAGAAACCGGCGGCAATCGAACACAGCACGATCACGCCAATGCCGACGGCCAGCCCGAGCCAAAGCCTGCGCCGGCGAAGGGCGGCACGCGCCTGCCTTTTTTGCTTGAAGCTGGTGTCGATGCTGTGCGTCACGGACTGCTTCCAGTCAGGAAGAAGGTCCACCGCGCCTGGTCGAGCGTATCGACTTCGACAAATCGCGCGGCGATATGGCCACGCTGCCAGCACTCTTCGATGCCGCGGATCGAGAAGCGCCGCCGCTCGATGCACATGTCGGTCGCCCCGCTCAGGATCGCGTGACCAAAAACGTCCGTCGCATAGATGTAGATGTAGCGGTTCGTCAGTTCCTCGCGGATGACGTTGACGCATTGATTGGCGCCGATGGTCCACCAGCCGTCGGTCTGGTCGGCATTGTCGACCTTCTGGCCAACGGCGAGGTTGACGACGTCGAGCGTCTGGTTGCAGACGGTGAATTCGGCGCGGGCCTGGCCGGCCGACAGCAGCACCAGCAATGCCGCGCCCAGAATCACGGCAAGCTTCATACGCGCCGTCAGCGCAAGCAGGGCTCGAACCGCGTCACGCTGCTTTTCGGGCGGGACTGCGGGCGGGCATGTCGAGCGCGGGCGGCGGGGTTCCATCGGCGTCCATGCTACCCGCCGAGCCGGAAATACTTGGCGGTCGCGGAGTATTCGGATCCTTTCGTTCCGATCTCCTCGAGAATTTTTGGCAGCAGCTCCCAGGCCGGCATCGGCGTCGAAAACGATGCCGCCTGAATTTCCTCCGGGCCGGTGATCACCATGATGAGCTGCGGTACGGCCTTGCCGGTGGCCTTGTCGGCGGCGCCGAGACCGATCGGGATGCTGAAGCTAGCCTTGTCGGACTCTGCGATGACACGGTCGTCGAGGTTGAATGCCATGCCCTTGTGGTCGATCAGCAGCACACTGGAAACCAGGCCGCCATGCGTCACCAGCGTGCCGCTGATCGGCGAGCCGTTCGGCACCGACGTCTGATCGAGCACAAGCTGCGGCTTGTCGGCCGCACCGGCGCCCAGGAAACGCAGGAAGTTGGTGACTTCGCACTGGCTTGGCTCGATGAGCCGGACACTGACGTCGGGCTCGACATGGAACCTTGCCTGGAAGTCGCCCAGCATTTGCTGGAAAGGCGGGACTGTCGTGCCGATGCCTTCGATCGCCACGGCCGTTTCGGTGGCTGACGTGACCGTCGCATAAAAGCAGTCGCCGCCGCTGAAGTCGCGAACCCAGGCGACCCGCTGCGCGTTGTCGTCGACGGGAGGCGCCGGCGGGGTTTCCGGCTTGGGCACATTCAAGACGACGGCCGTGCCGGCCGGTTTCTGCGCCGGCGTGTCAGCCGGCTGGTTTTGTGCATTGTTTGCATTGGGCTGGCTTGGGTCGGGTACTTGCGCAGTTGGTGCTGGCGCAATCGGTTCGGGGGCGGCCGCCTGGGGCTCTGCTGGTGGGCTGGCCGGCGGCTCGGGCTCTGCGCTCTTGACGACATCTGGCTGGGCTGCTGGCGGTGCCGGGACCGGCTCGGCCGGTGGCTGCAGCTCGACAGCCTTGTCGACCGGCTGAGCGGGCTTCTGCTCAGTGCTGTTCAATGTGTCCGGCTTTGGCTGCGGAACGATCTCGGTCGGCGGCGGGGCTGCGACAGGCGGCGATGGTGCTGCGGCAGACGGCGTCGCTTTGGCCTGGGGTTCTGGTGCCGCCGGGGTAGTCTCTGCTTGCGGCTGCGTCGGTGGCTTGGCCGCCGGCGGTTCCGGGACATTCGCCTGCTCATCCACGGCGGCCGGCTTTTTTGACAGGTCGGGTTGCAGCGGCGGTGTCTTGGCGGGAGTGTTGATGGACGAGCCGCCCCCGAAATCCACGAAACCGGACGCATAGAGACCCACGCCGACGGCAACGACAATTGCTGCCAGCGCCGCAATCGTCAGCTTCCCCGTCGTTGCAGGCTTCTTTGCCGGGATCGCCCGAGCTGGGGCAATCAGCGGCGCCTTCGGCTGCGACAGATGTGCCGGGCGAATGTGCGGAACGAAACGCGGCTCGTCGCCTTCAGGAATTGCGGCCCTCGACAACGGAACGGCGGCAGGCGGCGGCGTGGTCGATGGGGTGATGGAAACCGGGCGCCCGGTCTGTATTCCGCCTGTTCGCTCGTCGCGCGCCCTCACGGCGGTGGTGCGATCGGTTTCCACCGACGTGTTGCCGCGTGTCATTGCCGCAATGTCGGCCATGCTTGCCGGTCGGTCCTGCGGCGCCGATTGCAGCATTGCTTCGATGATCGGTCGAAAATCGGCATCGATATCGGACAGGTCCGGCACGGTTCGGCGCTTTTCGACGATCTCGAACTGGGACCCGGCCATGTCGATCGGCTTGCCGCGCAACGCGGCAGCCAGCACCAGACCCAGGCTGTAGATATCGGACTGTTCGCCGACATCGCCGCCATAGAGCCCAAGCTGCTCCGGCGAGACGTAGTTGTATTTTCCAGCGAATTTTCCGCCGATCAGCGTCTCGCCGCCGATGGTCGCCGAACGCGCGATGCCGAAATCGATGATCTTGGCGCGGTCGACCCGGCCGCCTGGCAGGATGATGTTGTCCGGCGACAGGTCGCGATGGATCGCCCCTGCCTCATGCACGGCGCTGAGGCCCGAAGCGAGCCGGTGGCACAGTTTGCGCACATCTTCCGTCGCCATCGCGCCGCGACGCATGACATCGTAGAGGGACTCGCCGTCGACGAATTCCATCGCCAGGTAAGGCCGTCCGATCCCGGTATCGATGGTGAAGACGTGATAGCGCACGACAGCGTCGTGCGACAAATGGTTGAGGATTGATGCTTCCTTGCGAAACAGGGACAGGATCGTCTGGTCGCGGGCGAATTCCGGCAGCACGATCTTGATCGCAACATGGTCGCCGGTCTGGATGTTGTGCCCGCGATAAACCTCGCCCATCCCGCCCGACGCGATACGTTCGTCGAGTTCGTAAATGCCGCTGAGCTGGGTGCCGACGGTCGTGTCTGCCATGTTGGGCAATAGCCGCGTCTTGTCGTCGGCACTCATTGGCTGCGGCCTCCCGCCCTGGACAGGTCCGAACCATTCCCTCTGTCTCTGATCTTGACCAGCACGATGGTGACGTTGTCGGTCCCGCCGCGTTCGAGGACTGTTGCCAAAAGGCTTTCGCATGCCGCCTGCGGCGCTGCCGCGACCACCGCTGCCGCGATCTCGGCATCGCTGACATGGGCAGTCAGGCCGTCGGTAGCCAGGACAAAAACGTCTCCCGCCAGGGTCTCTCCTTGCTGGAAGTCGATGGCGATTTCGTCGCTGACGCCGATCGCCCGCGTAATGACGTTGCGGCGCGGCCAGTTCTCAGCCTCGGCCGCGCTGATCATGCCGCTGTCGAGAAGCTCCTGAACCTCGGTGTGGTCCCGCGAAATCTGCGAGATCTCGCGGTTGCGGATCAGATAGACGCGGCTGTCGCCCGACCACAGGCAGGCAAACCTGCCGTCCATGGCCAGCAAAGCGGCGACGGTGGAGCCTATGGTTACGCCGCGCGATCGGGCAATCTGGCGGATCTCGTCATGAGCCCGGCTAAGCCGATCTTCAAAGCGCGCCCGAAGGTCGGGTGCCGAACTGGCGATGCCGATCGTTGCCAGATGCTCGACGATGCTTGCCGAAGCCACTTCTCCAGCCTCGTGGCCGCCCATGCCGTCGGCCACGACCCAGAGACCGATTTGCGGCTCGACCAGATAACTGTCTTCATTGTGGTGACGCACGCAGCCCTTGTGGCTCACGCCGTAGCTTTCAAAGGCGGCATCGTTCACTTGCCTGTCAGCGCTTTCCAAGCGCTCCTCCGCAACGCGTTGTTGAGCGCGCATGGGCAGTCTGCCACACGCTCACCCATTAGAATATCGAAATCTAAGCCGGCAGTAGTGCCAGGCGGGATGCCGCTGCAAGAAGTCGATCGGCCTGTTTTCCATGCGATCTCCACTAGAAAGCCTTCGGACAGCTGAACCCGGATAGTGCCGGCAGCATAAGGGGATTGCTGCCTGCCCCCGTCTGGATCGTGTAAGCCACATCGCGTCCGCCAATGACGAAACGGGCTTCGAGACTGTCGCCGTTGTCCGTGTTCGACCCCTTGTCCAGCAGCCGTTTCAACGCCCATGGCCCGTCGAATTTGAGTGCCGACTCGCGGCCTGGAAGTTCCGGCGTCAGACTCAGACTGGCCGATCCGGAAATGCCCGGCCAGGTCACCAGGCCCGGCGTGTTGCCGGCCTGGGTGGCCTGCAGGATCTGACCATCGATATTGAGCTGCGCGGTGTCGGCGTCGCCATGCAACGACAGCGGCGTGAAGGTGAAGTTGACCGATGGAACTGGGCCGCCCAACGGAAAGAAAGCGCTGCGAATCTGCGCCGCAAGCTGGAAGTCCTTCAGCGTCGATTTCGCCAGGCTGCGGCCGAACTTCGTATCCTGTTTCCACTCCCAATCCTGAGCGCTCATGTCGACCAGGGAGGCGAGATTCTGCGCGAAAAATCTGTCCAGCACGCCACCCGGAGCGAACAGTTTGGCAAAATCCGCCATCGGCACGTCGTCGGTAGCGGCCGGGGCGAACGGAAAGCGGCCGCCGATGGCCTCTTCGCACGGGCGGGCGACCGCTTCGTCGAGCATTTCATTGAGATGCGCGACCGAGGTTTCGGCGGCGGTGCCTTCAAAATCGTCCGCCGCGGCACTGACCATTCGAGCAAGCGCCTTCGGCAGGCGCGAGGCGTTGGCGCGAAGGGTCGAAATCTGCAGCTGCAGATTGGCGTTGACCTGATCCGTCTGGGCCGGAACATCGGCCGCCAGTCGTACGCTTTGATAGATTTCGCGGAAATTCTGGGTCAAGGCGTCGATCGGGCGTTGGCCGGGAGCACCGGCGACCAGGGCCTGGAACGACCGGAACTGCGCTTCGATGTTCGCCCCTGGATCCTGGCCCGGTGCGTTGACGAATGCCGCGCCGGCGCGCGCCTGTGACTTGCGCGCCGCCAGCTCGATGCCGATGCGGGCGAGGCCCTTGGCGCGCTCCGCGGTCTCCTTTGCGCCGCTCTCGGTGCTGCCGGGGTCGCGCTCGCGTGTCAAAGCCGTTTCGCGGGCAATCGCCTCGAACAGCTGCATGATCGGCGAGGTTGGCGACCCGGCTGCGGACAGCGCGAGATATTGCGGCTTGTCGGCCACCATCGCCTTGAACTTCAATCTGTCGAGAACCTCGTTCCACTGCGAAGCAAAACCCTTGCCGTAGCGATCGAGCAGCTCGGGGCCGAGTTTGAGCAATTCCTGGTCGAAGCCGCCTTGCTCGCCACCGCTGCCGACCACCCATTGGTCGTCGACAAGCGCCTGCGCAATCCTGGCGAGCTGGGCGAGGTAGAAATCGAAGCCGGCATAGGTGTAGAGCCCGGGGACACGAAGGCTCGACAGATCATTGCCATCGTTGCGCTCGAACAGCAGCGACGCTTCCGGGCCGGCGCGCTGGGACACCGAAAAATCGTCCAGCGCCGCAGCATAGGTCGCCGACTGGATGAGCGCGGTTGCGCGATCGGCAAGCGTCATGCGTCCGAGCGAGCGCTGGGCGGATTCGACGAGCGAGCGGTTCAGTTCGAACAGTGGATCATAGGCGTCGTCAAGGACAAGCATGGCGCGCAGATGCTTCTCCAATTGCACGCGCCCATCGCGGTTGCTCGCTCCCGGGTATCGGTTCTGCTCCCAGTCCCGCTTCAACCAGGTGACGACCAGTTCGTCGTCCACTTTCGGCGCCTTGCCGCCAAGCATGAGGTAGATTTTCAATGGCTCGTAGAGTGCCATCGGATCAGCCATCTTGGCGTCGATCGTTCGTTCGAGCTGAAACAGCAGGCGGGAGCGGAACATGCGCTCCAGGGCCTGCCGGTAGGCCGTTTCCGACGCCGAAAGCAGTCTTTCGCGCTGGCTGAGACCGAGCGTCGCCTTGGCCGGCGTTGGCTGTTCCCTGCTTTCGTAGCCGGCCGGCAAGCTGCGCAGCGCATCCAGCGCGCCGATCACGGTTTCGAGGTCCGCATCGGACACGGTCGTGCTTTTGAGCAGCGGAGCGGCGGTGTCGCGGTATTGGCTGACGGCCTGGTTGGTGGCGGCGATCAGCGATCGGTTGGTGGCGAAGCTCAGGCCCAGCGCGCCAAGTCCGGCAGCCGCGACTGCTGCGATAACAGCCATGCCGCCAAAACGGGCGATCGCGGCCCGCCTGTCGGCCGCCCTGTCATAGGAGACCCATCCCGACTCGGCGAAAATGACGCGGCTCAGCAAATCATGCAGAAAGAAGCTCTTGCCGGTGCCGGAAAGATGCGGCTGGGCGCTGCTGCCGAAACTGCGGCCGATACTGCCCAGCAGCTGGTCGATCGGTGTGCCCTCCTGGGTGCCGGACGAAAAATACAGGCCGCGCGGAGTGGCATTCAGCTGTTTGCGGGTCGGCTCGAAGACGCTGTTGAGGAAATGGATGACGCGCCCCTTGAGCGCGCCGAGCTGGGCCGCAAAGCCAAAGATGGCAATGCGCGCGACGGGATCGGTCTCTTGCTGCAGGCTGTCGGTCATGCCCTCGGTCAGGCGTTTTACCAGAGCGTCGAATTCGGCCGGGGCCTCGCCGACCATGTTCAGGCCGCGATCCGCGGTCTGGAATGTCGCGCCCCACACCTTCCGTCGGCGCGCGTCATCGAAACCGCCGAAAGTCTCCATGAAGCCGGAGACCAAATCGGCCTTCGTGAACAGCACATAGACGGGGAACTGGATCTTCAGGACCTCGTGGATTTCCTGCAGACGGCTGCGGATTTCGACGACATGGGCATCAGGCGCCCGATCGTCGGGGGCCATCAGGTCGGCAAGGCTGATGGCCAGGATGACGCCGTTGATCGGCTGCCTGGCCCGATGCTTCTTGAGCAGCGCCAGAAATGCCAGCCAGCTTTTCTTGTCGGTCTGCGCATTGGAATCCTGCGTCGTATAGCGCCCGGCCGTGTCGATCAGCACCGCTTCGTCGGTGAACCACCAGTCACAATTGCGCGTGCCGCCGACGCCCGCGACCGGCTGCGCCTGGCCCGATCCCGCGAGGGGAAACTTCAGCCCGGAATTGACCAGCGCCGTGGTTTTGCCGGCGCCCGGCGGGCCGATGATGATGTACCAGGGAATGTCGTAGAGAAAGTTGCGCTTGCCGCTCGATCGCTTGAGCGTCGCGACAGCCTCGCTCATGCCAGCCTCGAGCACCTTTGCATCGCTGCCGTCGTCGCTGGCGCTGGCTATGGCGGCTTCCAGCGCTTTCTGCGCCTTGCGCCTTTGCCAGAAGCGGAGCCCGTACCAGACCACCACGGATACGACGACGACACCGATGATCGTCGCGCGCAGCCAGACTGGCTCAAGCGGTCGCGAGCCGGCGAAGCGGATCAACGGCCCCGCATACCAGACCGCGGCGGCAAAGCCGGCCAGTGCAAGCGTGCTGAAGATCCGCAAAAGCCAGATCATGGGCGCTTCCAGCCGATCCCGGTCACAGCGTCTCCTCCCGCGGGATCATCACATCGACACGACGGTTCTTGGTCCGGCCCTCCGGGGTTGCGTTGTCGGCAATCGGTTCGTCCTCGCCCTTGCCGTCCACACTTGTGCGCGATGGATCACTGAAATGCGGTGCCATCATCTTTTCGACCGACTTGGCGCGGGCGACGGAAAGGTCGAAATTCGATTTGAACTCGCTCGACTTGCGCGGTTTGACATTGTCCGTGTGGCCAATGATCTTGATCGGGCCTCGCTCGGTATCGAGAGCCGCCGCGATGCGCGCCGCAACCGGTTCGAACTCGGGCTTGACGTCGGCTTTTCCGGACTGGAACAGCAGGACATTGCTGATTTCCACGACGATGAAATCGCCCTTGGTGCCGACACTCACGCCGCCGGTCTCGATCTCCTTGGCCAGCGCGGCGCGGATGCGATCGACCTGGGCAATCGTCGGTGCAGCGACGACCTTTACCTCCTCGGTGAGCGGGACGAAGCTGGCGCGTTCGATGGTGATCGGTGTCGCCGGATTGAGCGCCAGCAATTCGCCGGCAAGAGCATCGCCTTCGTTGGTGATGAAAACCCGCAGCGCGAAAAACGCCGCCGTCAAAACGGCCGTCGTCGCGGCCGCGATCGCCCAGAGCGGCACCCGCCTCGAGGCTTGCGCTGCTGTCATCGACAGGCCTTGCCAATGCGGCGAGATCTCGTCGTCACCGCCCGTCCTGAAATAGGCGAGCGTCTCGTGGACGTCGCGACGGACGCGTTCGAGACCGCCGTCTTCGCGCGCCGAGCCGCGATACTGGCCTTCGAACCCCAGCGACAGGCAGACATGCATCAGTTCGATCAGGTCGCAGTGGGTCTCCGGCGCAGCCAGCACCGTGTTCAGCGCCTGGAAAAAACCCGCGCCGGTCGGTTTGAGCTGAAAGAATTGCGACAGCATGCCGTGCTGCGCCCAAAAGTCGTGGTTGGAACCGGGCAGGTTTGCGATGATGTCGTCAGCGGTCTCGCAAAGCACAAACTTCGCAATGCGCGCATCCTCTTCGGAGGTATCGGTTTTCGCGATCTTGCTGTCGAATTCCTCGATCAGTTCGACAGCGCGATCCGCCAGCGGCTCAGCCTGTCTCTCGACAGCCACCAATCGGAGATGACCCAGCAGCATCAGCAGCGGCGCAGCGGCAACAATGATCGGGTTTGCAGCGCCATAGTCGACGCCGTCGCCGGCAGTGAGGAGGGCACCCTCAGGGGCGTTTCGTACCGTCTCGGCGGCACTTTGAGGTGGCTGTCCAGCGGGACCGGGAGAGCCGGCCGGCATGGCGGCGTCGTCCACAAACGGCACGCCTTGATAGATCACCGTTCCGGTTGCCCCGTCCGGTGGTGCTTGTTGGCCGGCAGTGGGATCGAAAACAGTTGAATCCCGGGTCTTTGCCGATGCCAGTATCGTGCTGTCGGGCGTCGGCCTGTCGCGGGCGAGGGTCGTTTTTTGCTTGCGGCCGGGATTGGCGCGAATGATGGTTTTGCCCGCCGGGCCGAAAGGATCGTCCTTTGAGCTCATCGTCGAGCTTCCGTCGACGCGCACGCGCAGAAACGCTGACTACAAAACGCTGTCTCGCCGTACCAAGACATTTGCCGCAGACCCCCAGGTCAATCAACCGTACCCGCTTGGCGAACTGTCGTATGTGATCGTAATCTCAGAAGTTGCCGATTGAAACCGGATGCGCGTGGCGAGGAAATTTTTCTGCGCCGGCTGACAAAGCAGCGTCGGTTGCGCGCCCGAAGAACGCCTCGCGCTGCAGCCGTATCCGGCCCGCGCCCTCAAACCGACCTTAGCTCTTCCCGGTCTGTTTCTGTTTGGCGGCCTTAGCATAGGCCTCGCTGAAATAGGCCAGGAATATGTCCAGCATGCCGTTTTCGTGGGCTTCCTCCTTTGCCCGCCATGTCGCGACAAAGGCATCCCAGGCGCGCGGCTTTTTCGAGGCAAAGGACGACGGCGGAAGCTTTTTGGCAATCGCTTCGGGCGATAGGTCGTCGAGCAGCCGCGACAGCGCCGCTTGCATGGCGGCGAAGGTGGCGAATTCATGGGTCTTGAGGTCGTGGAAGGCGTCCTCGATGCTGTGCCTGGCATCGAGATAGCCGGCCCTGCGGCGTGCGAACATGATCTCGAGGATTTCGTCCGTCCCCGGGACAAACTTCAACGGATTGTTGTCGGCGGCGTTGATCATCGTTCGGTCGCTGCTTTTGACCAGGACTTTTGCCGCGGCTCGTGCCTTCAGCAGCAAAACCAGCTCGTCGACGACGATACGCAGGATCGAGCCGATTTCGCCGGCCACTTCATGCGACGGGCGATGCAGCAGCACTTCCGCCGGAATGCCGGCCCCAATGGCGATCCTGCGCAGGATTTCGTCCGCTTCGACAGCTTGGCCGGCGGCCGGCAGGGAAGGCGTGACCCGCGATGGCGGCGGCATGGCGCGCTCCGGAGCTTGTCCGACCCCGGTGTGCCGCTGCGTCGAGCCGTGGCCGGTTCCAGGATTGCCCACGTCGAACGCCGCATTCTCGGCATCGATCGACACCGAAACGATGTAGCGGCCGATCCGCAGCCGATCGCCTTGAACCAGCCGGTGCGGGCCGGCGAGGCGCTGGTTCGATCCATTGACGAAGGTGCCATTGCGCGAGACGTCATGCAGCCAAAATGCGTTGCCTTCGTAGCGAACTTCGCAATGCCGGCCGGAGATGAACTTGTCCGGGTCGGGCAGGCTCCAGTCGCAATTCTCGCGCCCGATCTCGAAGCTGCGATCACGCGATCTGTAGCCGAGCGGCAGGCCGGCGGGCAGGACATCGACATTGTTGATCTGCAGACTGATGAACATCCGGAATCGCCTGGCAATCGCTGATCGGCACTGCGCCATTCTAGCAGCTTGCGCGCGCAGGGGGACAGCCGCCTTTCAAACCGATCAAAGGGTTCCGTCACCGCGCGTCCGCTTTGGCCGCAAGGAGAACATGTGGTAGGCTCAACATCGCGGATGCGAAAAGTTCCTGAACGTGATGCCGTTAACACAACAGGAGCTTCAAATCCGCCACACTAGCGGCCGCGTCCAGGAGGGGCACGACCCATGCCGAGTGAACAACGCGCCGCGGTTGTGCAGACACCGGTTGGCGCCGAGCTGTTGACCTTCACCAATCTCATCGGTCGCGATGAGATCAGCCGCTGCTTTGCCTACACGGTGGGATTTGTCAGCACCAGCTCGGACATCGATCCGTTGAAGATGCTGGGCGGGGCGGTTTCGATCGAAGGTGAATCCGATCCGAAGCGCTGGTTCAGCGGCCTCATCTCGGATTTTCGCCTGACCCGCATCGAGGATCGCCTGGCTCACTACGAGGCGATCGTCAGGCCGTGGCTATGGTTCCTCGGCAACACCACCGACTGCCGCATCTTTCAGGACAAGAGCGTCGTCGAGATCGTCGAGGCGATCTTCTCCAAATACAGCGTCGCCAAGTTCGAAAAGCGCCTGCAGGGGTCATATCCTCCCCGCGAATATTGCGTGCAATACGACGAGACCGACCTCGATTTCGTGCAGCGGTTGCTCGAGCACGAGGGCATCCTGTATTTCTTCGAGCACGGCGATGGCGAGCACACGCTGGTCCTGGCTGATGCGATGAGCAAGCTGAAGCCGGCGCCGGGCTATGAAAAAGTGCCCTATCACTTCGAAGGCCAGGGCTCGCGCCGCGATGTCGAATACATCACCGAATGGATTCCGGGCAGTTCGGTGCGGCCGGGCGCCTATGCTCACACCGATTACGACTTCAAGAAGCCGGCTGCCGATTTGATGGCCAAGTCAGACCAGGCGTTCGGCCACAAGCTGGCCGCCGGCGAGAACTACCGCCAGCCCGGCGCCCATCTGGAGGTCGGCCGTGGCGACACCTTGGCCGGCATACGGCGCGAGGAGCTTCAGGCGGTGCACAAGCGCATCGCCGCGGTCGGAACCGTGCGCGGTCTGTTTTCCGGCTGCACCTTCACACTCGAAGGCTTCCCTCGCGACGACCAGAACCAGGAATATCTGGTGGTCAGCGCCGAATACAGGCTGTTCGACCCGGGATACCGGGCCGGCGTCGACACCGATGGCGAGAATTTCAAGGTGATCCTCGGCGTGGCGCCCACCGCTCTACCCTATCGTCCACCACGCATCACGCCACGGCCGATCATGCGCGGGCCGCAGACGGCAACCGTCGTCGGACCTTCGGGCGAAGAAATATTCACCGACAAATATGCCCGGGTGAAGGTGCAGTTCCATTGGGACCGGCTGGGCAAGAAGGACCAGAACAGCTCCTGCTTCGTGCGCGTCTCGCAGACCTGGGCCGGCAGCGGCTGGGGCTTCATCCAGATACCGCGCATCGGCCAGGAGGTGATCGTCGATTTCATCGAAGGCGATCCGGACCTGCCGATCATCACCGGCAGGGTCTACAACGCTTCGCAGATGCCGCCCTACGGGCTGCCGGGCAGCGCCACCCAATCCGGCTGGAAGTCGGACTCTTCCAAGGGCGGTGGCGGCTACAACGAGCTGATGTTCGAGGACAAGGCCGGCTCCGAACTGGTCAATTTCCAGGCCCAGAAGGACCACAACCTTCTGATCAAGCACGACCGCACCAAGCTGGTGCAGCACGATCAGTCGGACCGCATCGACCACGACGCCAAGCACTCCGTCGGCCACAACCTCGACGAGGACGTCGGCAACAACAAGACGGTCAAGGTCGGCGTCGATCAGACCACCAACATCGGCAACAACGACACCGAAACGGTGGGGACGAACCGGTCGCTGACGGTGGGGTCCAACGAGACGATCGGCATCGGTTCGAACTCCACCGAAACGATCGGCGCCAACCACACGCAGACCGTAGCGATCGTCCAGACGGTGACCGTTGGCGCGGCGCGGGTCGATTCGGTTGGAGCATCCGAGACCCGGACCGTGGGCGGTCCGCAAGACAATACGATCGGGGCCTCGCGGTCGGTCAGCGTGGGGGCGGCGCAGAGCCATGATATCGGCGCGGATGACAGCTGGAACATTGGTGCCAGCCAGAGTGTGCAAATCGCCGCGGATCAGGGCGTCAAGATCGGCGGCGCGCAGAATTCGGAGATCGCGAAGACGTGGATCGTCAAGGTGGGCGAGGACAACTCGACCCAGGTCGGCGGCGCGCATGAACTCAAGATCGGCAAGAAGAGCCTTACCCAAGTCGGCGAGGATGCGGGGATGGTGGTCGGCAAGAACCTGACCATCGAAGCCAAGGACTCGATAACGATCAAGACCGGTAGTGCCGAGATCATTATGAAGAAGGATGGAACTATCACCATCAAGGGAAAGGACATTACGGTCAAAGGTTCGGGAAAGATCAATGTCGACGCTTCGAGCGATATCGTCATGAAGGGCAGCAACATACTGCAGAATTGAGGTTCGAAATGGTTGCGTTGAAATCGCGGATCGAGGGTGTCGTTATCGGCGTTCTGTTGGGCTTCGAGGAGGCCACGCCGCTGGTCGTATTCGCAGGCAATCCAAAGGAGACTGCGCTCAAGGCGAAGAGCCTCGTCGCGCTGGGTCCGGACGCGATCGCCTCCGAAGTGGCACTGCTGTTCGAGGAGGGGGATCCAATACGTCCGCTGATCGTCGGACGCATTGTCGATCCGACCCGCGACCGGAAGCCGCGGGCGTACAGTGACGGGCGCCAGGTGCGGATCGATGGCGAGGAACGCGTCGAACTCCGCTGCGGCAAAGCGACCATCATCCTGGAAAAAGACGGTCATATCACCATTCGCGGCACATATGTCACCAGCCATGCCAGTGCGGCAAATCGTATCCGCGGTGGCTCGGTCAACCTCAACTGATGCCGCGCGCACCCGTCCTTCCGAAAATCGTGCGCCAGCACGCGGAGATGGCGGCGTTCCTGTGGACAGTCTACGACCGGCACCTGCTGCACCCGGACGAGAATCCCGACATGGACGCCGAGCGGCTCGCGCGGCTGGTCGAGCGGTTGGAGGCACATTTGGACGGGCTGTGGGTGGCGGGACCGGACGGCAATCGGATCGCCCAGGAACGGTTCGCCGAATATCCCGAAGCGGGCGAGTTGTTCGTCGTGCGCATGCTGGAGGCGAAGCGCCCGATCCCGGTCAGAGAGCTGGACCTTGAAAAGGTCAGAGAATATCTCGGGGCGAACGGGGTGTAGATCGTTAAGCAAGCTGCAGCGCCCGCTTATCCGTCGTGGCGCACTTCTTCCCATACCTCGTCCGGCAGGTCCATCATGACCCAGGCGTTTTGCTGCCGTTTGGCGACCCCCTTGTGATCGAAATACCAGAGCACGCCATCCGCTACATCAATGAGCAACGGGCTCTGCAGTTCGTCCGGCAAGCCAATCTCCTCTTCCAACTGCAAATCCTTGCCGAGGACATGGATCACCGTATCGCCAAGAAGGTGGGGTCGGCCACCGACAAGGCAGATAGAATAGTAATTCTCGGCGAAGCCCGGCTGCGAGAAATCCTCGAAGCCATCGGGATCTCGGCCTGCGACGATCAGACCACCGCCGCCCGCCGCTAGAAAGCGACCGTCCTCTAGCACGATGACATCCTCAAGATAGGTGTTTCCGGGTAGGTCCACGCCTGTCCAGCGGCGTTTATTCCGCACGTACAGGCAGCCGATTTCGCCTGCCAACTGGGTCTCGAAGCGCTCCTTCGCGGCAAGGTATTGTGGCATCGTGCCTGTCTCTGCGATCCGGTCGAGTTCGGCTTGCTCGGCGGCGGTCGGCTCACGGAAGGCTGCGGCGGTGTTGCCGCATGCCGCCCACTCCCCATTCGCGTTTCGCGCCACGGCCTCGAATGCGTTGTCGCCCAAAGCCTCGTCATCCGAGTCGGCTATTCTTGTCCACGCGTCCCGCGTGTCGCGCAAATAGACTTGCGAGCCGTATCCGCAGGCAATCAGTTCGTCGCCCAATTGCCGAATTTGGCTCATCGAGCCACGGCCCTCTTCGTCGTCGCCGGCGCCCGCCTCCGGAATCTGCTCGCTGGCAAATTGCTGGCCGACGAAGCTGACATCGCCGTCGATGCCGAGGGCCGCGAGCAACGCCCCGTGACGCCAGCCGTCGAGCCTCGTCAGCCACACGAGCGTCGATTCGAAATGCAAATAGTTCCATTCAGGCATGCCCGGCGCTCGGTGGAGCGTAAGCCTGCTGAACTGCGGCCCGTCCTCGAGCAGGCCGGTCGAAATCGCGAAGCCGTCGACGGACAGCGCACAGGCCGCCCAGATGTCATAGTTGCTCATGATATTGTCGTGTTCAGCATTTTGCTCGCCCCCGCCTTGTTCGGAAGTGTACCTGACGTGCGGCCGACCTGGTTCGGCCCAATGTTTGCGGTCTGCCTGGTTACCGCGGCCTTCGCCTTCGCGATGCACGCGGCCGTTGGATTGCCGTTCTTATCCTGCTTGAGGTCGCTGATCGTCTTCTTCGACTCAGCGATAATGTCACCGAGCTTCGCGGTGTTCCAGGTGCCGTTCTTTTTCAAGGCCTCAATATGCGTCTTCTTGGCCCCGCCACGCAGATTGGGCGGTACCTTCTGCCCGAGCTTCTTGAGCGCTGCCCGCTCCTTCTTGTGGATCTTTTTGTGCGCCGACTTGCTGACACAGATACAGACGCCTTTACCGATCGACGGCGCGTTCTTCACGCGCTCGTCGATGTTCCGCTTCTGCTTGCCGAAGGTCCGCGTGATGGTCGAGGCGCCAGACGCCCCGGCGGCGATCGCCTGGTCGCGCGTGCCCGTGCGGTAGGCCTTGTCCGGAACGATATGATGCGCCTCGCCGGGAGGCTTCGCGTTCGCGCAGGCAGCGGCGATGTCATCATAGGAACCGACGAGGCAGTCCGCGTCCTGGCCGGGTTTCAGGTCGGCGGCCGCGACCTTCGGCCAGGGCGGCGCATTGCCGACCGGCGAGGCATGGTTATTCGTTGAGATGTCGCTAAACCGGCTGATCGGCTCTCCGTCCATCTTGACGTTGCCGGACCAAGCTTCGGCGTACTCCTTGCCGGTGTTTTGCGAGCTGACGACGCCCTTTTTCGGCGCACACCCCGCTTCGGTCCCCATGGTCTTGGTGTAGTAGGACTGGTTCTTCTGCGTGACGGTCTTGCCGCCGATCTTGACTGTGCTCGTCCCTTTGTCCGTGTCGGTATCCATGCCGAAGCTTGGGTAGGGAATCGGCACGCCGGGCGGCGTGGCCGGCGTCTGCGGCGGCGTGAAGCAGACATCCGGAAAAGCCGCGATCACCTGATTGGTCTGCGCCTTGCAAGCGATCTCGAGCCCATTCGCGAACACGGTCATGCGGCGACCCGCTTCCGCGGCATCTGGCCCGCGGTCAACAGCATCGCACCGCAGGCACCGTCGTCGCCCGAAGACTCGATCAGCACCGGATCGCCTCGGTCGTAGCCTTTCATGGCAGCGGTGATGGCCATGCCAACTGTGATCGGCACGACAGCGGCTCCGACATTCCCAAGACTTTCAGCCGGGCTCCAGAAGTCCTGGAAACCATGATGGCCTCGGACGAGTCGCAGCGAGGCAATCGCTGCCTGCTTGAAGAAATAGCTCTCGCCGATCAGATCCGAAATCCGGTAACCGACGTCGCGCATGTGCATCCCCGAGGCGTCCAGAGCCATGCGGTAGGCTGCGGTCATGCCGTTGCCGCGGAGAGGAAGATCGGCAGGGTTGTGGACATAGGCCGGCTCGCGGGCTAGGCCGAGGCCGAGGAGGCGCATGGCGCCGCTGCCTGGTCGGGTGCAGAGGATAGCAGCGGCGGCTTCGCCGGGGATGAAGCCATTGGGGTTGTCTGGGGTGAGCAGGCGGCGTTCGGCCAGATAGTGGTCGATGGTCAGTCCCGCCAGGTAGCTGTCGACGCCGCAGATCATCACGTAAGGCACGCTGCGGTCGGCCAGCAGCCGACGGGCCTGGTCGAGTGCGACGTGGCCGGAGGGCCGGCCGTGGGCGACGATTCGCGTTCGGTACGGTGAGGCGATGCCGGTGATCTCGGCGATGCGAGCCGCGAGGCGTGGGGCTTCCGGAGCGAAACGGCCGGGCCGGTCTTCTTCGGCGAGGCAGAGGATGAGCGCTGCAGTGCCATGTGCCTCGGGAACGGGCTCGAAGGCCTCGAGGATGGCCGCGGCAGCCATGTGGGCCAGCCGCTTCTCTCCTGTGAACTTGCGCGGCAGCGGCACTGGGGCGCCGACCAGCCAGCCGCCGCCGGGGCCGACGAAGCGGGTTTCCTGGAAGCCGTCGAGCTTGGCGCGCATCGCGGCGCATGCCGAGGGGGCGTCGAGACCGACCGCGGTCACCATGCCGATCGATACGATGTCGAGCTCGAGTGTCATGCCTCCTCGATTTCTTCTTTCGCGTCAGCACCGTTTGCGCGGACATAGGTTCGCCCGGTCGCTCGTGCGCGCAGCATCGATTGCGTCGGCGGCCCGATCCAGCATTCTGAAAAATCGAGGATCGTGCGCTTGAGCCGCTGCTGCAACCGCCAAACCAGGGAGAATCGTCGATTTTCTGGATCGAACAGGATCGTGTCCGGAGACAGTTCACCGTCGAACACCTTGTCCTGCTCCTTGAACAAGGTCATCTGCAACGCCGTCGCCGGCAGGCGGAAAACCTCCTTGCCCATCGGCGTCAGATTGATCAGCTGCACGTCCTCGCCTCCACGCGGATGGTCGATCTGCTGGTCGGGCGGCGCCATCTGGAAATAGCGCTCATCGAAATCCTCCGGAAGGAACGGAAAGACATTGTCGATCCAGTTCTGGTCGTAGGTGCCGCCAAATTCGATGCGTCCAGGCCAACCGCGGCCCATAGGCCCAAAACTCATCGGCTTGTAGTCGCCAAAGGGTGAGCGAATTTCCTCGCCGACAGCTTGCGTGTTCGGCAACCGCAGGCCGGGGATGAGGCGCTGGTTCTTGGTCCGCGACCAGCCGGTTCCGACCGGGTTGTGCTTGTAGCTGCCGGGGAGCTTGTCCTCCGGATCCAGCCTGTCGACACCACCCCAGGCGACGTCGTAGGAGATAGGCAGTTTCAGGAAGGGCTGTGGCGACGTGGCGGTAAAGAGCGGGCCGATGGAGCGCCATTCCCTGTGGCCGACGACCTCGAACAGTTTCGACCAGTTGCCCACCTTGATACCGACCGGCACGCGCTCGGTCGGTCTGCTGCCCGGCGCATAGGCGCAGCCATTGGCGATCACATCACAACGCGGCTTGCGGAAGGCGAAATCGGTCTCCCATAGCGTGGCCGAGTATCCAGGCTCGCCCGTCTGGATGTCGGCAAAGACGAGCGGCGCCTGCTCGGCGGATTTGCGTACCGGTCCGCCAGCCGTCGTGGGAAAGTCGAACGTGCCTTTGACCACGACGACGATCCACTCATGGCCGGCCTTGTCCATGCCCATGGTGAATTGATGCGGATAGCCCATCTGGTTCCAGATCTGCATCAGCTGGTCTCCCAACTGGCGGCGAAGATCTGCTCCAGCGTCGCTTGCGGCGACTGCGGATCGATGTCGAAAATATCGGAGTAGGCGTTCCACATCACCATGCCGCTGATGAGCTCTTCGCCCGGCTCGAGCACCGGCACCGGCAGTCCGGCAAGTGCTGCGTCGAGTTCGTCGGGCGTCAGCTCGCCATGCTGGGCGGCGACAGCTGCTGCTTCGATGCTGGCAAACCACGCTTCGGCATAAGCCAGCTCGACGGGAGCTTCGGGAAGCGGCGCAACGACGCTCAAGGGGAATTTTCTGCCAACCTTGTCGGCGCTCTGCAAAATGATACCCACCGATGCGCCGAAGGAATCCGGGCCGGCCAGAAAGCGCAGCGCGGTGTCGAGGGGCCAGGATTCCTGGCCAAACAGCGGCACGAGATGCTGCGCCAGCCAGCGATCCCAGTTGCGGACAAACTCGCCCGGCAACCGCCGGGAGACGAAATCGCCGGTGGCGGGCATTTTGCCGTAAAAGCCAGGCAGGATCATATCTGCGGCGGACATGAGAATTTCTTGAACATCTGGAGGTTGTAGGGATTTTCGACGCTGGCGGCCTTCAGCTCGAAGTCGGCGTAGAGGCCCTTCGTCCCCAGGCGCAGGCTGTAGACGTCGGACAGCGAGGTTCCGGTGAACCGGCCGCCCTTCAGCATCCTCAACCAGGCCCAGCTGCCGGTCTCGTTGAGCATGATTTCGGGTGAGCCGTCGATCGGCTGGAAGGCGAGCGAGATGACACCGGTGCCGTCCTTGCCGGGCCAGGTCATCGGCTGCGGCCGCGTCGCGTTGTTGAAGTAGACGAGGTTCTGGCCATCCATGTTGAGCGTCACCCGGGTGACGTTGGGCGACAGGTCCTTCGGCTCCAGCGTGAAGCTCATCACCGGGCCCTGGCCGCCGGGAAAGAGATCGTCGCGGATCCGCCTGGCCTGCTCGAAGGCGGCAAGCGCGGACGGATCGAGACCGAAATCGGCGCGCCATTTCCATGGCTGCGCCGATGTGTCGACATAGCCGATCAAATGGTCGTTGATGAAGGCATCGATCAATCCGGCCGGTCCGAACAGGCGGGCGAAATCTTTGACATTCACATCGACCGCGCTGTCGGGGCTGAACGGATAGCGGTCGTTGAGCGCGGCCTGGCAGAACGGCAGAATGTCGGCGCGCCAGATGGCGTTGAGCTCCGATGCCACCGCCTTCTGCGTCAGGCCGCTGGTGTCGCCGGCGATGCCACCCAGCCAGTCGTCGATCGGATCGGGCAATATCTGCGCCTGCCGGGCAACGGCGCCGGTCAGCTCGGCGAGGCCGCCCTGTTTCTTGATGGCGTCCTGAGGATCCGGATTGGCGGTGACCGTCTGCAACACGTTGGATAGCGCCGTCAGCGCCACCACCGCGGCGTCAAGCGCGGGCGGCTGACCGTCGACCTCGGCAATGGCGCCCTTGAGCGGTTTGAAATGCTCGGCCACCAGCGTGCCGGTCAGGTCCACTTCGCTGGCCGATCCCGTGCGCGGCAGCAGCTTTGCCCCGACTTTGACGATCTTGCCCAGCTTGCCCAGTTTGCCGAGCAGTTTCGAACCGCCTTTGGCGGCGGCCTTGTCGTCTCCCGCTGGCGCTTCATCCGAGCGGGTGAGTTCCGTCTCCTGGACAACTGCCGTCACCAGCCGCTTCAGCGCGGAGTCGGCGCTGGAAAGGTCCTTCAGATTCTCGCTGGCAACGTTGAGGTCGGTCAGCGGCGCCAGCCTCATGTCGCGCAGGAAACTGTCCCATTGCGCGATGTAGTCGTCGTAATAGAGCTTCAGGATATCTTCCGACAGCGCCGACACCGAGGTCTCGGAATTTTCCGAACAGCCGCCGGCAAAGACCGCGCGGTCGAGCGCCGCCTGGGCGGCGACATCCTCGACCCGGTCAAGGATGGCGTCGTGGAAACCAGCATAGGTGAACGCACCGGCAATGCCGACGCGCAGCGTCTTGTCGGAGCGGCGGGCAAACACCTTGGCGCCGTTAGGCCCGGCGAAGTTCGCGGGGATCCACTCCTTCAGTTCGGCGACCTCCGGGTCCGCCAGCAATTGTTTGTAGGCGCGCGCCGGCAGCGAAACCGTGCAAACCGTTTTCAACGCTTCGGCAACCAGCGCCTGGTCAGGCTTGGTGTAGCTGTCATCGACCGCCATGCGGCGGATCGCGGCAAGCTGGTGCTCTTCCGCGTCAGCGGTCGGAAAAGGTGCCGCCGGCGCGAATTCCGGCAAGTCGTTCACCCACCAATTCTGCACGAAATCGGGGTCCATCTGCGACAGGCCGGTCATCATCCGATAGGTCTTCAGCGCGCCCAGCATGAAATCCGGATCGCGGATCTGCCGCCACATCGTCGCCTCGAGCAGTGCCACCATGCGCGGCTCGAGCACGTTGCGCAGCGCATGGTCGTAAGTGTCGGTCTGCGCCCGCACCAGCTCCGCCGAGGCCGAGGGGCCAAACAGATCCTGTGCATTGTCCGGCGGAGCCGTTCGTGCGCTGGCGACCTCGGCCAGCGCATTGAGAGCGCCGTCGATCGCTGGCTGCTCCACCGACGCCGGGCTTGCTGCAGCTGCGGTCAGCGGCGCCTGCAGCGCCACGAACTGGCTTGCCTGGGCGGTGATCGCGTTGCGGTTGTCATAGTAGGACCAGGTGAACACGCCGCCGGCCAGCAAGGCAGCAACGGCGCATGCTGCCGCTGCACCGCGCCAGATCCAGGCGCGGCGGCGCTGCGCCAGCGGGTCGAACG
This sequence comes from Mesorhizobium sp. P3_B5, assembly GCF_056402815.1. Lineage (NCBI taxonomy): Bacteria > Pseudomonadati > Pseudomonadota > Alphaproteobacteria > Hyphomicrobiales > Phyllobacteriaceae > Mesorhizobium > Mesorhizobium sp. P3_B5. The sequence continues at coordinate 88,889 of NZ_JBFUGR010000008.1, forward strand.
TGCCAAGTCCGGCCTCCTTGAAAATCACCTCGGTCAAAAGGTTCTTCAGGAAGAAGCTGCGCTTTTCGAAACGCGGCGTAGGCATCGAGCGCCGCGCCGGCAGGCCGAAGGAGGAGGCGAGTGCCGCGGTTAGCCGGTCGATCGGCGCGCCTTCCTGTGTCGCCGACGTCAGATAGAGGCCGCGCAGCCAGGCGGCCTCCTCGTAGCGGCTCTCGCCGAACATCGCCTCGACCAGCACCTGGATCGGTTCGGACAGGCTTTGCAGCTGCGCCGGAAAGCGGAAGATCTCGGCTCGCTCGGCGAGCTTGTCTTCGTCTTCCAGACGCGGCACCAGCCGCTTTTCGAGCTCCCTCGACAGCGTCGAGATTTCGCCCGCGATCGTCTTGGCGTCGACGCGCGCGTCGAGCGGGAAGGTCGTTCCCCAGACCTGCTCGCGCGCGGCTGTCGACAGGCCGCCGAAGAAGGCCTCGAAGCCCTTGATGAGATCGGCCTTGGTCAGCATCAGATAGACCGGCAGGCGGATTTCCAGTCGCTCCTCGAGTTCGGCCAGCCGCCGGCGGATCTTGCGGCCATGCGCCTTGACGGCTTCGTCGCCCTCGGAAAGCGCATCGATCCCAAGCGCGACGATGACGCCGTTCAGCGCGCGGCGGCCGCGATGTTTCTTCAACAGGTCGAGGAAGCCCAACCATTCGGCGGCATCGACGTCCGGCTGGCTCTCCTGCTGGACATAGCGGCCGGCAGTGTCGATCATCACCGCGTTTTCGGAGAAGAACCAGTCGCAGTTGCGCGTGCCGCCGATCCCTTGCAGATCATCCGTCAGGTCGATCGGAAAGTTCAGCCCGGACTGCCGTAAAGCCGTTGTCTTGCCGGTGGCCGGCGGGCCGACGATCACATACCACGGCATTTCGCGCAGGAACTTGCGGCCGCCAAGCTTGCGGCGCTTCAGCTCGACCATCACGTCCTGGAATTTGGCACCGACAGCGGCGACGCTCTCTTCGCCGGGGCTCAGCCGTTTTTCCTCCACCGGGGCGGAAATTTCGGCGACGAACATGCGGTTGGCGCGGATCGCGCGGCGTTGCGCGACGATCAGCCAGATCAGCCAGAAGATCACCAGCAGCGCAATGATGACGATGCGCACCGTCTCCGACGCCATCGGCACGTAGTCGCCGACCCTGACGATCGGGCCGAACACCCAGATGATCAGCGACAGCAGCGCGAGACCAATCAGCGTCCACAGGAAGCGAGATGTCAGAACTGCCCAGAGGAAGCGCAGGATGAACATGTCACAGCCTCTTCTCGACCAGCACTTCGAGGCGGCGGTTCAAGGCCCGGCCCTCGCGCGTGCTGTCGTCGGCTACCGGATCGGTGGCAGCCCTGCCTTCGGACTGGACGCGATCCTGCGGCACGCCATTCTGGATCAGCATGTCGGCGATCGCGGCAGCGCGGGCTTCCGACAGCCGCTGATTGGTGGACAGGGGATTGGTCTTCTGCAGCGGAATGCCGTCGGTGTGACCAACCACAGTGATCTTGCCGATCAGTTCCTGGTTCTCGAGGATCACCTTGGCGATCGAAGCGATGAGCGGTTCGAACCCTTCGGTCAGTTGCGCGCGCGACGACTGGAACAGTTCGGGGTTGGAGGCCTGAATGAACAATTTTGCCAGCGAGACGCTCTCGGTGCCTTTGAGAGCCGACCTGAGATCGGCAGGGGCCGCCGCCTGGAATTCCGGCAGCAGCGCAAAATCCACCGTTTGCAGCGGCGGCGGCTCGACCTTGGGCGAGGCGCGGGTGACTTCGCTGCGATTGGGCGGCGGCAGGGCGCGCACCAGCGCCGAAAGCTCCACCGCCTGGCTGCTCAGGCCCATCGATAGCCCGACATGAACCGCCGTGGCGATCACCGCCGCGGCCGCCGCCATCACCCAGATCGGAACGATGAAGCGCTGCGGCTCGTCGGAGGCGATGACACCTTTCCAGTTCGGTGACAGCGGCGCCCCTTCCGCGTCGGTGTCGCGCAGGAAACGTGCGGCGGCGACGCGAACGGCATTGAGCGAGCGGTCGCCGGACCGGCCAGGCACGCGATATTTGCCGCGAAAGCCGAGCGCCATGCAGTGGTACTGCAATTCGAGCATGTCGCGATCCCGGTTGGGATGGCGCTCCAGCTCTTCGAGACGGGCGAAGAACTGCGCGCCGGCATCGACGTCGCCGCGCAGCATGACCACCAGCGGCTGGCGCGGCCATGCGCTGGCGCCGCCCCAGGGCGTGTTCAGTGCCAGGTCATCGAGAAGTGCGGCCACCAGCCAGGCTGCCTGATCGGCCCGTTCAAGCGAAGAGCCGGCCGTCATGGTTGCGTCGCGGCAGCGCACGAGCTCCTCGAGCAGTCTTGTCCGCAGCGCTTCCGGATTCTCCGGCGGCAGCGCGTTTTCCAGTTCTGGTGCAAATTCGAGCAAAGGCGAGAACGCATTGACGAGCACGTTCGGGTGGGCGCGCGCCCGTTTTGGCGCGGCGCCGGACGGCAGCAGCGGCATCGAAGCGCGTGGCGTCGGCGTTCCGCTAAGGCGTATGCGCGTACGCTCGCGATCCTCGGACAGTCCGAAAGGATCGTCGCGGCTCATCATCTCACCTGTTGACCGAGTAGCAGTCGACCTGCGGTTCGCTCGGCAGAACGCCCGAAACGCCGATCACAAAGCCGGGCGCTTCGAGAAGCGAGGCCCAGTGCTCGCTTTTCTGGTCGAGCTCTAGGCAGAGCCGGTCGCCATCATAGGGAATTTCGCGTGGTTGCGAATGCAATGGCTTCAGCGGGATACCCGGCAGCCGCGACTTCCACAGCCCTTCGAATTCGCTGGCCGAGCCGACGGTCGCCTGGTTGACGAATATCTTGCGCAGCGCATCCTCCGACAGCTCGGATCCGATGCGCACGACGATCCGGCTCGCCACCAGAAGCTTGGGGTTGTCGATGCGGATTTTCCAGACATTGGTGGCATGGCGCATGACCGGCAGGGCGCGCGACTTCGGCTCGATGTAGCGCAGGCTGAGGATGAGCGAGCGCAGCGCGTCGGCCAGGGCCGAATAGGCAGGTCCGGGCGCCATGTGGTCGTAAACTGGCAATTCGCCCAGGCGCCGCGCGCTCGAGCCATAGGTCGCCATCGAACCGGCGAGACCGGCAAGTTCCATGTAGACCTCGGACGGATGGTAGACGTCCTGCGCCAGCATATGCGCCAGCCGTGGCCGCGCGGCGTTGACCAGATTGAGGATCAAGAGGTCCTCGACGCTGCGCCCGGGGCCGCCCAGCACCATCTTGCCATGCGCCTCGGCGATCTGATCGAGGCCGGTGACCACCTCCTGCAGCAGCCGGCTGTACCAGGAGGCCGCGCCGATAACCAAGGTCGGCGGCAGGAACGTGTCATCCAGCGCCACTCCGCCGTCGGCGCGAACGCCCTTGATCTCGGCGACGGGCAGGGCTGTGTAGCCGCCAACCGTTTTGCCCGGCGCCAGCAGCACGGCTTGCGGCCGCGCGATCTCGATTTCCTCGGGATCGGAGCCGCCATGCACGGCGTCGCGCACCGAGACGATCCGCCCGCGATAGCGAGCGCCGGATGGCTCGGCGTGCGCAGGGTCGAAGCCGACGCCTTCGGGCGGCTCGAGCGGCAGGGCGATCAGCACCGGTCCCTCGCCCATGTCGGGCGTGATCGCGAGCGGCCGCGGCGCGTCCATCGTGTCGGGGATCGCGAACGGCGTTCCGTCGGGAAAGATGCCGCGCGCCGTCAATACGGAGATCTGGCCGGCGTCGAGCAAGGCCGGGTCGAGCGTCAGCGTTCGAAAGCCGAACGTATGCAGCTGCCCGGCCTGCAACGCGCCGCGCACCGTCGCTTCGAAAAAGCGATCCTGTTGCTGGAAATGCTGGGTCCGCAGGAACAGGCCCTCGGACCACAGCACCCTGTTTGCGTCACTCATGCCGCCACTCTTTGCATCGTATCCCTGCCTTTGGCCGCGCTAGGCGGAAATGCCGCCACTGCCCAGCGTCACATTGACGGTGAATTTCGATCCCGCCGAAACCGATTTGGTCGTGCGCCAGTTGCGTCCGCCGGGTTCGCGGATCAGCGCAACGAAGCCAAGCGCCGTCGCGTCCGGTTCAACCGTGATCGTCTTCGACGCGCTCTTGCCCGGGCCGACGGCGATCTGGTCGGAGCCGATGAGATCGCCTGCAAGTGCCGAGCCGGCGTCGCCTTGCAGGGCGAAGTAGTCGGCCGAATTGAACTTGCCGGTGCTGCGCAGCCGCATGACCAGCACCGTCACCGGCCTATCGCCGCCGCCGGGTCCGGGGTTCATGCCGGCGCCGCCGGTCACCTTGACCGTAATCACCGACGGTTTCGGCGGCCCGCTTTGGCAGGCTGTAAGCAATCCGGTTGCGCCCAGGGCGACGATGAACTCGCGTCTGTCGATCATGTCTTACTCCTCCTCATATGCATCACGAAAATCAGTGCCGATTTCGCCCAGGAAGCGCGTCTCCGCGCTCTGGGCGATTTCACGGTGGCGTTTTTGATAAAGCTCCCACAGCTTGGCGCCGCGCCCGCCGGTCAATAGCGTGCCGATCGCCGAGCTCGATTTCAGCTCCTCTTCGATCGCAGCCGGGTCAAAGCGGTCGATCATCCGGCGCAGCGCCCCCTGCACACCGCGCCAGGCACGAACATGGTGCTGCGCGAGATCGCGCACGGCGTCCGCGATCGCCGCTTCGGCGCCGAGAAATCCGGGGCTGCGATCCGCCAGGATGGTCACCAGGGCGTCGTCGACCGAGGGCAGGAATTTGAGCGGATTGACTTCGGAAGCACCGACCACGGTTTGCGCGACGCGGGCGTTGCCCTTCTCTTCGGCGCGCTTGCGCAGAAGCTGCATCAGGCCTTCCATCATCATGCGATATTCGCGGCCGAACTTCTCCATCTCGGCCACCGCATCGCGACCGGGAAAGTCGGCTTCGTCGATGCCCATGCCGCGCAGGAAGGCCGCGCGCAGTGCCGCATCGGACTGCCCGGCCGGCGGTTGCGCAGCACTGGGCCTGGCAGCGGCGCGTTGCGGCGGCAAGGGAGACGGCTCGACCTTGCGGCCAGGCAAATCCCACGGTGCGGGAGAGGGCGCTCCGGCGGCGATTTCGCTCGCCCCGGCCGAGTCGGTGCCATTGATGGGGGCGGTAATCCCGGCAGGGCCGAAGCCAAAGCCGTCATCGAATGCCGGCCGCTTGTCGGGGGCAGCTTTGCCCACCTCTTTCGGCTCCGGAGTGGCGGGATCGAGGCCGAATGGATCGTCGAACAGCGGCCTGCCGCGCCCGCCATCGTCGACGCCAGCCTTTGGGGCAGGCGTCGCCACTGGGTCGAGGCTGAAGGGATCGTCGAAAGCAGGCGAACTGCGTTGGTCCGAACGCGCGCGTTCGAACGCGCCGGGGGTTGGCTGCTCGAACGGGTTGGGCAGGTCGGCGGGGCGCGGCCGCCCGGGTTCCTGCTCGGTCGTGGCCGAAAAGAAATCGTCGCGGCCGATGCTAACCGGCACCCGCGAGGCCGGTGGCTGCATTTCCGTCGTCGATGCCCTGGAAGCCACCGGCTGGGCTGCTGCCGCTTGCAGGTCGACCCACACGACATAGTCGCCCAGTCTCAGCCGCATGCCGCTTTGCAGGCGCGCCGAATTTCCCGGCCCCAGCGGGCTGTCGGAATCGTTTATGAACAGCCCGCTGCTTGAGGTGTCGGTGACGAAATATCCACCCTGCTTGGCCGTGATCTTGCAGTGGGCGCGGGAAACGAACATGTCGGGATCGTTGATCTGCCAGTCCGCGTCGGAGCTGCGGCCGATCACCAACTCACCTTCGTCCAGCCGAGCCTCTCGCGTCACTTGCGCGCGCGGTCCTTGCTCGAGCGTCAGTAGCAAGCTCATGCCGCCACTCCCGCCGTTTCCGGCCGCCACCCGACAATGGTGCGCAGCCGCATATCGTCAGCATCTCCCCTTTCAGCGGGGCGCGCAAGCCAGGCCGTCCGCGCCAGCTGTACCGTGCCGATCCTGGCCGGCGGCACGGCCTCGCCGGCAAGCACGATCCTGAGGTCGACGTCGAGCGTTTCGCCGACCAGATCGCGCACCGCCTGCTTCAGCAGTTTCAGGCGCTCACCACCCGGCAGGAAAGCCTTGTAGTCCTTGTATCCGAGCGGACCGATGCGAAGTTCGATCCGGCTTTGCCGGCTGAAGCTGCGCGGGCCGATCGTCGCGCTGCGGCCAAGCGAGGCGTAGGCTCCGGCGAGACGGGTCTGCAGTGCCGCGGGTATGGTCATCCAGGCGGCGACGAACTCCTTGAGCACGACCGGCACTTTGAAGGCTTCGGCCAGGAACAGGGTCAGCCGTTCGGGACCGTCGACCTGGCTGGCCAGCGACGCGGCCTGGCGAAGCTTGACCGCATCAAGCTCGGAATCCTGGGTGCCGGGAAGTCCGATGCCGGCCATCGACTGCAGCATGGAGCGGACGCGGCCGCCGACCGCGCGTTCGACCTGCACCGCCGGATGGGCATCCGCCCAGGCGCGGTAGAACAGGGCGATCATCCGGTGTTGCAGGATGTTGACGAAGTCGACGAATGTCGTGTCGCTCGTCTGCAAGGCGTCGGCGCCGCCATACCAGCGCTGCGACAGGCGATCGAGCACCCAGCGCGTTAGATGCAGCGGCATCGGGCCTTCGGGGCCGAGCAGGCCAAGGTTTGCAACCGTGACCCGGGCCGGCGCCTTGTCCGTCGGTTCGAGGAATTCGACCACGTCCTGGACCGAGAAGGCCAGACGCACATGCTGACCGAGCCGTGCCGGCTCGCGGTCCGGCCGGCCGGAATGGCCGAACAGGCCGCCCCGTCGTTCGAGCCGTCGCAGCAGTTCGAAAAAGTCGAACGCTGCGGACAGCGCTTCGGCTTGTTGCGGATCGGGCAGCGCTAGATCAGGTAGCGATTGCCGGGCGTCATCGGCCATGGCACATCCTCCTGTCTCTGGAGCAACCGCGTGCGGGTCCGCACGAACCCGTTTATTCCGGCATGCCGGGCAAACAGCCGCGCCAGCAAGGCGGAAAGCAGCAACGTGCTTTGCCCGGCCAGCACCGACTGGTCGACATGCAGCGTCACTTCGGTGCCGCGTCCGAAGCACATCGGTCCCTCGATCGCCAGCCTTTCGACCACCGCGCGTGAGTCGATGCGCACGATCGAGCGCACATTGCGGGTGAGCCCGGGATCGCCGCGATCGGCGTAGAGATCGAGCAGGGCGTGCAGCGGATCGACACCGCGACCCTCCTTGGCGAGGCTGAGGAAGTTGAGCGCCAGCTGCGACACCAGCCGCCAGGCCAGATCGTCGGCGCGCGACTCGCCCTCGGCGCTCGCCGGCAGTGCCGCCGGGATGGCCGGCTGCGGCGGACGCAAAGCGCCGAGCAGCCGGATCGACTCCACCGGGTCGCCGGCCTCCAGCGTCAAGGTCGGCGTGTCATCGAGGATCGGCAGGTCGCGATTGGTGCACAGTGCCACGATGTCGACGCGCTTGAGCGGCCGGCTTGCCGTACTGCCGACCGGACGTGAGACGGCAAGGAAAACATCGTCGCCGGTGTATGAGGTGCGGGTCACGCCCTGGCGCCGTTCATCCTCGGTTGCCCGGCGCGGACGCCGTTCCGTCGAATACACCCAGCCACTGCCGCGGTTCTGGCCGAGGCTGAAGAGCTCCGGGATCTCGGCGTCGGGACCCTCGGTGTCGGCGTCCTCGACCCGGATGACCCGGTAGATTTCAAAGTCCCGCGCCCGCGTGCGGTCGGCATGCAGCACCTGCCGCGTCTTGCGCGCATCAAGCTCGATGACGTTGCACTCGCGTTCGAACAGATTGATGATCGGCGTCGCGAAAAGTTCGAAATCCTGAGGTGTCAGGTCGGACAGTTCCGGCACCGCGCGCCGGAACACAAAGACGATTTCGAGGCCGGCCTGGCATTTGCGCACGACGGGCTGCAGCCCGGAAACGCGCGCATAATGGAAGCGCTCGGGCATCATGAAATATTCGCGCAACAGCCGGTAGCCTTCGAATGTCGGGCGTGTGCGCGGCATCATCGCCTCGGCATCGCTGATGCCGACCATTTCTGGTGCCGGCAAAGGCGACAATGGATTGGTCTTGCCTTCCGCCCGCGCGCCAAGTGCTGAGCAGGCACCGAAGATGGCGTCGAACAAAAGCGGCGCTTTGGTGCGATTGGCGAAATACAAATCGAGCCGGTCGAGCGCCAGTTCGTCGAGCTTGCCTTTTCCGGTCCGGGCCAGCGTGATGCGCAGCGCCGCTTCGCCGCCCTGCTTTCCGATCGCGCCTATTCCGGCGGCGGCGAGCGCGCTGCGATCCTGGAAATAGCTCACCGAGGTGATCGCTATCGGCCACAGTGTCACCTCCTGCACAGTGGTGAATGTACAGCGCGTCGACAGGCCGGCTTGCAGGCTGGAAACCAGCCGCGTGTCCCGATTGACGACATGGCCGGCAAGCATCGTCTGCACCTGCTGGCCGGGCTTCAGCACCGCCATCGCGGTCGCCGGTGCCGGCGTGACCAGGTCGGGATACAGCACATCCAGGATGCTGCGGGAGAACCGCGAGCGCTCGGCATCGACCTTCAGCCGCGTGCGCGCGGCGAGGAAGGCGACGCCGTCGAGCAGCCGCTCGACATAGGGATCCGGACACGGCACCGTATCCAGCGACAGGTTGCGCGCCACCGCCGGATGCATGTCGGCAAACTCTGCCGCAAGCCCGCGTATGTGGGTCAGTTCTTCCTCGTAATATTCTACGAAGACCCGATCCATCTCAGGCTTCCCTGAACTCGGTTCGCGCCATGCCGTTGTCGAGATTGATCATGGTACGCAGGCGCATGCGTTCCGGTGTCGGCGTCATGATCAGCACGGCGTCGATCTCGATCTTGAGGCCCAATTTGTCGCCAAGGTTCACCGTGACCTTGGTCTCGCTCTCCTTGAGACGCGGCTCGAACGTGGCAAGCACGGCGCGGATCTCGCGCGCCAGCGTCTCGCGATCGAAGTCGCGCGATGAACGGCCCGAGAAGGACGGCACGCCATAATTGACCACGCTGCGGCGTACCTCCGGAAAATCGGCGAGCGATGGAGGATTGTCCCCGATCTGCTCGCTTTCAAGGTCGGACAGCAGCGGCATGGCTTCGAAGCGCTCGGTGTTGAACAGCGCCTCGATGTCGCGCCGCACCGCCTCGCGCAGCACGCTGGCCGAAACCACGATGCCGCGGCTTTCAAGCTCGCCGCGGTGCCGGTTTTGAAACACCAGCCGATGCACCCGTCGTTTCTGATCGGGGCTCAGCGCGGCATCGGCGTCGATCAGCCGCGAACCGTCCGCTAGAAGCTCTTCCAGACGCTCTTCGCCAAGCTCCTCCTGCAAGGCCCGCTTGAGCCCGTCTATCTCCGAGCTCAGGCCGGGCAGGTCGTTGACGAGGCGATCCCAAAGGGAAGGCTGGACCGCCTCGCTCTTGGCCCGTGAACTGCCGCCGGCCTGGGGTCTTTCCGTGCCGGGACGCTTTGCTCGCGTCTCACTTGCCGACATAGACATCCATTTCGGCTTCATCGTTGCCGTCATAGACGAACTTGATCTTCTTGTAGGCGAAGCTGACTTCTTCCTGGATCAGGTCTTCCTCATCCTCGGCCTGCGACATGTCGTATTCCATGACCGAGGCGTCGGTCAGCGTGACGACCAGATAGTCGCTGGTTTCGCCATCGATGGTCCGGCGCGCCGAGAACACCACCTCGTCCAGGGCCTTGTTTTCGAACAGGGCCTTTTTCAGATAGGGCGAGGATTTGTCGTAATGCTTGATGAATTTGATCATGCCCATGGACACGCGGCCACGGCGTGAGAGCGAATTCGGGTCATAGGGTGCGACCATCTTGTAGTCGACGCCATGGATTTCGATCTCGTCTTCATGGCCGTCGCGAGTGCTGGGACCTTTGATATCCGGAACCTTCAGAAAACCATCAATCTTTACAGGCATTGTCTTTCTCCACCGCTTTCAAAAAAACCAACTGTCATTTCTGCAAATCAAGTCTTCACGGACGGTAGTTCCGACACCAGCCGGAGCGAGGCGTTGATGCCTTCCAGCTGGTAATGCGGACGCAGGTAGAAGCGGGCATTGTAGTAGCCTGGCCGGCCTTCCACGCTGTCCACCTGCACCTCGGCGGCGGCAAGCGGGCGCTTGGCGCGCGCCTTGTCGTCGGCGAAGGCCGGGTTGGCCAGCACGTAGCGGTTGATCCACTCGGTCAGCCAGATCTGCATGTCGGACCGCTCCTTGAACGAGCCGACCTTGTCGCGCGCAATCGCCTTTAGGTAATGCGCGAAGCGCGAGACCGGGAACAGATAGGGCAGGTTGGCGCTCAGCCGCTCGTTGGACTGGGCATCGGGATCGACCAGCCGTCCCGCCCGCGTCTCATCATCCTGCAGCGAATGGGCGCCGATGAAGGCCGCGAGATCGGTGTTCTTGCGATGCAGGATGGGCATCAGGCCAAGCTTGGCCAATTCCGCCTCGCGCCGGTCGTCGATGGCGACTTCGGTCGGACATTTCATCGCGATCGACCCGTCATCGGTCGGGAAGCTGTGCACCGGCAGGTTGAGAACCGTGCCGCCATTCTCGACGCCGCGGATCTGGGTGCCCCAGCCATAGAGCTTGTGGCTGCGGTTGATGTTGACGCCCATCGGGAAGGCGGCATTCATCCAGACGTATTTGTGGTGATCGCCCTGCACTTCTTCCTCGAAGGAGAAGCCCTTCACCGGGACCGTATCCGCGCCATAGGGCAACCGCGCCAGAACGCGCGGCATGGTCAGGCCGATATAGCGCGCGTCCTCGCTCTCGCGCAGCGACTGCCACGAAGCATAGGCCGGGTTGGAGACGATCTGCTGCAGGTCTTGCGGGTTGGGCAGTTCCTGCCAGCTGTCCATGCGGAACAGGCGTGGCGAGGCGGCCGCGATGAACGGCGTATGCGCCGAGGCGCAGATGCCCGAGATGTTGCGCAGCAGGCCGACGTCGCGCGGGTGGTTCGAGAATTCGTAGGCGCCGATCACGCAGCCGATCGGTTCGCCGCCGAGCATCGAATATTCATCGGTGTAGACCTTTTTGAAGATTGGGCTCTGGTCCCACATCTGGCCTTCATAGTCTTCGAGCGTATCGGCCAGCTGCTCCTTGGAAATGTTCATCACCCGGATCTTCAGCTTCTGATCCGTCTCGGTGTTGTTGACGAGATACCACAGGCCGCGCCATGTGCCTTCCATCTCGCGCACTTCCGGCGCGTGCATGATCTCGTTGACCTGGGTCGTCAGCATCTTGTCGATGCCTGCGATCAGCGACTTGATCGACTTGATCGAGTTGGACGAAATGGTCGTCGTCTCGGAGCGCGACTGTGCCGCCAGTGCTAGATTGCGCACCAGTTGCTGCAGCTTCTCGCTGTCGTCCTTCTTGACCTTGAAGTCCTTCTCCAGCAGTTGGCTGAATTCACCGAGGTCGACGGCTTCGGCCTCGCCGACGGCTGCTGCGGTCTTTTGCTGTTCGGCCATGGTCTATTCCTCACCCTTGTCGTCGGCCAGCGCCTGGCTGGCGATCTGGCCGAGCAGCGGCTGGTTGTTCAGCAACTGGGCGATGCGCTTTTCGGCATCGACGCGGCCGTCCATGAAGCCGAGCAATTCTTCCAGCTGGCGCCGCATCTTGAGGATCTCGGCCAGTTGCGGAACCTGTTCGGCGATCTTGTCGGGTGCGAAATCGCCCATCTTGGTGAAGGTCAGATCAAGCGCCAGTTCTTCGTCCCGCTCGGCGCCCTCGGCCTGCGGCAGCGTGTTCTTGACGCGGGCTTTGACGCGCGGCCCGAGCGCCTCCATGAATTTGGGGAAGCGGTTGGCGTCTGTCTCGACGAAGGAGCGGTCCAGAACCGTCTTCGACGCTTCCCTGGTCTGCGATGCGCCCGACAGGTCGGCCATCACGCCCATGACGAACGGCAGTTCGATCGTCGTCGGGCTGCCGTAGGTTTCGACATCGTAGGCGATCTGCACACGCGGTGCGCGATTTCGCTCGATGACCTTTGCTTTGCTTTCGGCTGGCATGTGTTGCTACCTTTCATCCTTCTGGGCGGTCTTCTTGGCATCGGGAACGCCGGCGAGCAGCCGGAATTCCTTCAGCCCCGACGGGGCGAGATCTTCCATCAGTTCAACGAAATCCATGTGCACCATCCGGCGCACCCGGCGGGCTAGATGCGGGATCGGGCTCGACGGCTCGGTGCGGTCGTAGAAGGCGACGACAAGGTCGAGGCATTTCACCACGTCGTCGCGCGAGGAAATCGCGTCGGGGAGCCCCGCACTCGGTTCCGCGTAACTTGCCATTGTCTCGGCTCCATGACCGTTTCGGACCGGCGGTCCCGGATCCGCCGGGGCGGGCACTGGCTTGGCTGCGCCATTCGTCACTGTCTCCGCTGCCGAATACCGTTCGAGGGTCGTCAGCAAACGCTGCAGAAACCGCTTTAATTCCGGAACGGCGCTGCCACTGCCGTCCAGGCGAACATTGAGCGCTGTGTCGACCGCATCGAGCGCCGCGATCGCGGCCTGGGCGTCGGCAATCAGCGACGTCATCTCGGCGCTGGCCTGGTCCGCCTGCGCCGCGCAGCCGCTGCGCACCCGGTTCAAAAGCTGCCCGTGCGCGGCGACCAGCGCTGCCTTTTCGGCATTGTTCAATCCCGAAGCTGCTTCCTGCAGCATGACGCGGTCGTCGAGCGCGCCTTGTTCCAGGTCGCGCCCGCTGATCGGTCCGACCGTGCGCGGCGAAAAGAATGTCATTTGCCGCAGGTTTGCCAGCAACCCGTCCTGGCCATTCTGCAGGTCGAGCAGCGCGTTGATGCGGCGCAAGGCGGCGTCGCGTGGCGCGGTGCTGGGCCGCAATGCCGGGTGCATGGTTTCCCAATGCGCATCGAAGGTCTGCGCAATAAGGGTCAGGCCCTGGGCGAGCCCGGCCAGCCCTTGCTCATTGGCCAGCGCGCGGGTGACGATGACAAGCAGGCGCAGGTCGCGGCCATGCGAACGCAACTCCTCGGCCTTGCCAAGCACGGCAGGCCAGTCGACCGGAACCGTCGATTGCGCTGCGGGCTTGTTGCGGCCGTCATGGACGACCTTGATCTGCGGCTCGGTGAGGCGCTCCAGCTCATGAAAGGCCGGATCGTTGCGCAAGTCCGCCCCTGACGGGTTTTCACCGTCGAGCGGATTAAGCCAGAGTGCGAGATCAATCACACTTTACCCCCAGCGACCGGCCCTGAAACCGTATGTGACCCAACGTTATCACACCGTTGCACTTTACCACAATTCAGCGACTGCCCAAAACATTAACGGAAGCTGACGCGACCGTATCTTGAGTGCCAAAACCCGTGGCCTGATTGCCGAACCCTGTATGTGAAATGCCTCGCATAGAGGCGAGCAATTCCGTGGTTGTTTGCAGTCAGGGGTGCGGGACTTTCCACAAACGGAAGAAACCGGCTGAATCACGCGCTTTGTCAAGTGACCGCTTATGTGGCAGGCTATCGGCAGGCAGATTGCAGGAGCACGTTCGATGGAACAGCGCCGGTCATCGCAGAGTTTCAAACGCAAGGAACTGGTCGGCAAGCTCAATCCCGTCTGTGTGCGCGCCTTCAAGGCCGCGGCCGATGCCGCCAAATTGCGCGGCAATCCTTACGTCGAACTCGTCCACTTCATCGAACAGCTGGTGCTCTCGGATCGCTCAGATGTGCAGATGATGCTCGCCGATGCCGGAATGGATGCCAGCCGGCTTACCGCCGACATGACCCGCGCCGTCGACAAGCTGCCTTATGGCGCCACCTCGATCGAGGAATTCTCCGATCATATCTTCCATGCCATCCAGGAAGCCTGGAACCTGGCGACGCTGGAATTTGGCGTCGAGGAAGTCCGCAGCGCCCATGTTTTGCTTGCCTGTCTGAAGACGCCGGTTCTGGAAGGCCTGGTGTCGAAGATCAGCGGCGAGTTCGACAAGATCGATGCCGATGCTGTCATCGCGCGGTTCGCGGAGGTGGTGGAAGGCTCGCTGGAAGGGGGCGCCTCCACCAGTGCGGTTCCCGCCGCTGAAGCGCCGCGGCGCGCTCCTGGCGGGGATTCGGCATTGGCGAAATATGCCACCGACCTGACCCAGCGCGCCCGCGACGGCAAGATCGATCCGGTCGTCGGCCGCGATCCGGAGATACGGCAGATCATCGATATCCTGATGCGGCGCCGGCAGAACAACCCGATCCTGACCGGCGAGGCCGGTGTGGGCAAGACCGCAGTGGTCGAGGGCTTTGCCTTGCGCATCGCCCAGGGCGATGTGCCGCCGACGCTGCAAGGCATCAGCGTGCGCATGCTCGATGTCGGCCTGATGCAGGCGGGCGCCAGCGTCAAGGGCGAGTTCGAAAAGCGGCTGAAGGCGGTCATCGATGAGGTTCAATCCTCCGAAACGCCGGTCATCCTGTTTATCGACGAAGCCCACACCTTGATCGGCGCCGGCGGTGCGGCCGGAACCGGCGACGCCGCCAATCTTTTGAAACCGGCGCTGGCACGCGGCGAACTGCGCACCATCGCGGCAACCACCTGGGCCGAGTACAAGCAGTATATCGAGAAGGACCCGGCGCTCACCCGTCGTTTCCAGGTGGTCAAGATCGACGAGCCGTCGGAAGCGGTGGCCGTTCTCATGCTGCGCGGCGTCGCCGGCGTACTGGAGCAGCACCACAAGGTGCAGATACTCGATGAGGCGATCGAGGCGGCGGTGGGCCTTTCGCATCGCTACATCCCGGCACGGCAATTGCCCGATAAGGCGGTGAGCCTTCTCGACACCGCTTGCGCCAGGGTCGCGATATCGCAGCATGCCACGCCGGCCGAGGTCGAGGACATTTTGCGCCGCCGTCAGGCGCTGGAGGTCGAGCAGGGCATCATCGGCCGCGAGGCGGCGATCGGCATCGACGTGACCGACCGGCAGGCACGGGTCGAGACCGGGCTTGCCGAAACCGAGCTCACGCTTGCCGCCGCGCAGGGGCGCTGGGAGCGGGAAAAGGCGCTGGTCGCCGAAATCCTCGAATTGCGCGCCAGGCTGCGCGGCGAGGGCGTGCCGCTCGATGCGGTGGCGGTGGCGGCGCCGGAGGCCGATGCCGAAACGGCAGCGGCGGACGAAGAAAAGACCAAGGTGCCCAAGACGGAGCCGCCCAAGGCTGAGACGGCCAAGACCAAGGCGGCCAAAGCCAAGGCCGACGCCGAGGCGCCTGCGGCCGCCGAACCTCCTCCAGCCGATCCGGTGGCCGATCTCGCGCGGCTGCGCGAACTGATGGCCGAACTCGCCGAGGCGCAAGGCGAGACGCCGCTGATCCTGCCGTCGGTCGACCGCAACGTGGTCGCGGCCGTGGTTCAGGACTGGACCGGCATTCCGACCGGGCGGATGCTGTCGAGCCAGACCGAAAAGGCGCTACGGCTCGCCGCCACCCTCTCCGAACGCGTCGTCGGCCAGGATCACGCCATGGAGATGATCGCCAAGCGCGTGCAGACCAGCCGCGCCGGGCTTGGCGCCCCGGAAAAGCCGGTCGGCGTGTTCCTGCTCTGCGGCCCGTCCGGCGTCGGCAAGACAGAGACCGCACTGGCGCTGGCCGAAACGCTGTACGGCGGCGAGCAGAACCTGATCTCGATCAACATGTCCGAGTTCCAGGAAGCCCATACGGTCTCGACGCTGAAAGGTGCGCCGCCCGGATATGTCGGCTACGGCAAGGGCGGCATCCTGACCGAGGCGGTGCGCCGCAAACCCTATTCCGTGATCCTGCTCGACGAGGTCGAGAAGGCGCATCCCGACGTGCACGAGATTTTCTTCCAGGTTTTCGACAAGGGGATGATGGACGACAGCGAGGGCAGGCGCATCGACTTCAAGAACACGCTGATCCTGCTGACGTCGAATGTCGGCTCGGAAGTCATCATGGATCGCACCAAAAATGGGACCGTGCGCGCCGGGCTCGACGACCTCGACACGGCGCTGCGCGGCCCGCTGCTGAAAGTCTTTCCTGCGGCCTTCCTCGGCCGCGTGGTGACCATTCCCTACTACCCGCTTTCGGATTCGATGATCGAGGCCATTACCCGTCACCAGTTCGCCAAGATCGCGCGGCGCCTGCGCGCCAGCCACGACGCCGAACTGGTCATCGGCGACGGTGTCATGGATCTGGTCAAGGCGCGCTGCACCGAGATCGAGTCTGGCGGCCGCATGATCGACGCCATCCTGACCAACACGCTGCTGCCGGAACTCAGCCGCGGCGTGCTGAACCGGTCGCTCGACGGCGAAAAGATGACCAAGGTGACCGTCAGTGCTTCCGCCGACGGCTTTGCCTATTCGTTTGAATAGGCCTAGCGGCGAGCCTTCGCCGGCCTATTGCTGCGGTGTATCCGCCTCGGCGCGGATCAGCTTGATATCGGCGCCCGCCGCCCAGGCGCCGATATCCTCGCGCCGCAGGGCCGCCGCCATCATGTCGGGAAACAGGTCGGGCGTGCAGGCAAAGACCGGAATGCCAAGGGCCGCGACCGAGGCCGACATTGCCGGATCGTAGCCCGGCCGGCCCTGATCGGTCAGCGCCAGAAGCACCACGACATTGACGCCGGATCGGACCAGCGCCGCCAACCGCCGCAGCAATTCCTGGCCGTTGCCGCCCTCATAGAGGTCGGTGATCAGCACGAAGTGGGACTTGGTCGGCCGCTCGATGCGGTCGGCGCAATAAGCAACCGCCTGGTTGATGTCGGTGCCGCCGCCAAGTTGCACGCCGAACAGCACTTCGACGGGGTCGCTGAGTTCCTCGGTCAGGTCGACGATGGCCGTGTCGAAACAGACCAGCTTTGTGCGCACGACCGGCAGCGAGGCCATCACCGCCGCGAAGATCGAGGCGTAGATCACCGAGCTCGCCATCGAGCCGGACTGGTCGACGCACAGCACCACCTCGTCGAGATCGACCAGCCGGCRCTGCTTGCGCATGAAGCCGACCAGCTTTTCCGGCACGATGGTTTTGTGCTCGGGTTGGTAGTGGCGAAGATTGGCCGAGATGGTGCGCGGCCAGTCGATGTCGCGCTGGCGCGGGCGGTTGGTGCGCCGCGAGCGGTCGAGCGCGCCGCGGATCGCTTCGGCGGTCTTCTGCTCCAGTCGCTGCATCAGCTTGGCGACGATATCGGCGATGATGGTGCGGGCAATGTCCTTGGTCTTGGCCGGCATCACCGATCGCAGCGAAATCAGGTCGGCAACCAGATTGACGTCGGCCTCGATCGCTTTGAGGAATTCCGGCTCCATCAGCATCTGCTTCAGGTTCAGCCGTTCGAAGGCATCCTTCTGCACGATCTGGACGACCTGCGCCGGAAAGAACGATCTGATATCGCCCATCCATTGCGCCACGCGCGGCGCCGAGCGGCCAAGCCCGCCGCGCCGCTTGCGCGGATCGGCATCGGCATCGGCATTGGCGCCGTAAAGCGCATCGAGCGCCGACGACAGCTTTTTGTCGTCGCTGGAAAGGGCTGAGGAGGCCTCGTCATCGGCGCCGATCGCCAGCCGCCAGCGCCGCTCGCGCCCGCCGTCGGCGGGTGCTGTGGCCGAGCCTTCCGCGTCTGTTTCGTCGTCCATCGTCATACTCCGCCCGCCAGCAAGGGCCCAAGCTTCTCCAGGTGCCGGCGCCAGGCCTCGCCGCCATCCGGCGCGGGCATAAGCCCGGCGGGCAGGCGCTGGGCGCGGCCGAGCACGGCCTCAATCAGCCGCCGGCGTTCCATCGAGTCCAGATTGGAGAAGACACGGCGCAGCAGCGGCAGATGTGCGATGAAGGCGTCCTCGTCGAGGGATTTGAGCCACGCATCGACCGCGCCGCGCAGACCCTCATCATAGATCAGCCGCTGACCGGCGGTGCTGAAGAAGCCTTCGAAGAACCCCGCCGCCTGTGCAACCAGTGTTCCCGGCGACAGTCTGCGCCCGAGCAGTCCGGCAGCGTCCTCGGCCGACAGCTGGCCGGCTTCGTAGAGCAGATGCGCGGCGCAGCCGGCGAGCAGCGCCGTCGAGCGCTGCCCTTCCAGCACGCCGGTCAGCCCGTTGCGCCAGGCGTCGAGCACACCTTCGCCGGGCTCGACCAGACGGATCGCCGCGTCGGCCTTGCGCACCGCGCCAACCAACGTCGCGGCTGCCTGTTCGTCCAGGTCGCGCACCGCATAGGGCAGCGCGATTGCGCCTTCGACAATCAGCCGTTCCAACAAACCGGAAAGCCGGTTGGTTTCAGTCTTGCGCGCCTCGCCGTAGCGGATGATGTCGGCGAGCGGTGGCACCGAGGCCAGGATCTCCAGGCATTCGCTGCTGTGCGCCGCCCGAGCCTCCAAGGCCGCAAGGCCGGCGCTCGAGGCCTCGGACAGGTCAGCCGTGATGGCACTCTGGACAAGTGCTGCAAGCGTGTCGAGGCTGGCGGCGGCGCCGAGCATCTGGGTCAGGCGGCCATTGGCGGCCTTTTCGATGGTCGGGCCATAGACCAGGTTCTCGACCAGGCGCACGGCATATTCCGGCTCCCAGGCCAGTGTCCATTTTTCGCGAAACGTGCCACGGCTGCGTCCGGCATCCGCCAGTTTGCCCCACTGCACACCGAGCACATTCAGCCGGTGCAGCAATGTCGAGCGAAACAGGCCGCTTTCGCTGCGCAGGTCGACGGACAGTTCGCGCTCCAGCGCCTCCGGCTTCAGCCGCGCCGCCTTCTGGTTGCGCTGCAGATCTTCGATCAGCGGCGCCAGCGGCGTGTCGGGCGGAATCTCGCCGACATCCGCACCCAAAAGCAGCTCGGCCTCGACCAGCGCCCACAACAGCGCTTCGCCATTGAACAGCGCCGCGATCGCCGCGTCGCGCAATTCCTCGAAGCCGGGTTTCGGCCGCTCGCGAATGGCGGCGAGCGTGCGGGCAAGCCGCTCGGCTTCGATCAGCGACGCCGTCGAGACCAGATGACCCTTCGCCCGCAGCACCGCCGCGATCATCGCCAGCCACAGCGTCGCGGCATCGCGCCGACCGCGCGTACGCCACAAATGCTTGCACCAGCCCGGCGCGACGACCCCGGCGCCGTAGCCATAGCCCAACGCCAGGCGCGGTCCCGTCCATGGCGCCCATGTCATGGTGCTCTTGCGCCGGGCAATCCCCTTTATGAGGGCCTGATCGTTCTTCTGCGCGTGTGCGGCCTGCAAGGCCGGCAAGTGCCATGCGCCGCAGACGACGGCGATCGGTCCGTCGAACTCCTTGCGCGCAGCCGCGATTTCCAGTCGCATATGCGCTTCACGCTTGGCCTCGAACGGCGCGATCGTGCCTTCGCCGTCGCGCAGCGTCGTCATCGCGTCGGCGATGGCCGCGAAGATCGGACCCGGTTGCGGGTTCTGTTCGATGATGTCGGCCCACCAGCTTTCGCCATCCTCATAGCCGGCGGCCTCAGCCAGCGTGCCGATCGGGTCGCGATGCGAAGCGGTCTCGCCATCCTCACCGGCTTCATCCTTGGGCTCGGTTTCGTCAGAGCCATCCGTCTCGTCCGCACCGTCCGCCGCTCGTGCGGTGAACCGCGCCGATGACGGCAGGTCGATGAAGCGCAGCGCCGCCTTGTTCTCCACCGCCCACACCGCCGCCTGGTATTCCGGCGAAAACTCGGCGAACGGCCAGAAACTTGTCGCGGCCGGATCGTCCTCGGGATAGCAAAGCAGCGCCACCGGCGGCTGCATTTCCGGGCGCGCCAGCAGCGGCAGCAAGGCGGAAGCGTCGCTCGGCCCCTCGATCAGCACGGCAACCGGCTGCAAGTCGCGCAACGCCTGCACTAGGCTGGCGGCGGAGCCCGGCCCGTGATGGCGGATGCCGAAATAGGCGACGTCTTCAGCCCCATGGCGTCAGATCGCTGCGTTCAGCGCCGCATAATAGCCGGCATAGTCTGGCCGCTTCTTGAGCACCGTTTCGAGATATTCCTCCAGCACCACCTTGTCCTGCACCGGATCCTTGATGATGGCGCCGACGAGGCTGGCGGCAAGGCCTTCGGCGCCGAGCTTGCCGCTGTCGAACCATGCCGCCTGGCTGAGGCCGCCGACCATGGTGGCGATCGCCTCGGCGGTCGACAGCGAACCCGAAGGCGTCTTCAGCGTCACCTTGCCGTCGGCGGTCGCGCCCGAGCGCAATTCGCGGAAAATGGTCAGCACGCGGGCGATCTCCTCGCCGACATTTTTCGGCACCGGCAGGTCGAGCCCGCCGGCCATCTCGTCGACGCGTTTGGAAACGATCGCCACCTCTTCGGCCATGTCTTCGGGCAGCGGCAGCACTAC
The DNA here is from genome assembly GCF_056402815.1 of Mesorhizobium sp. P3_B5. Taxonomy (NCBI): domain Bacteria; kingdom Pseudomonadati; phylum Pseudomonadota; class Alphaproteobacteria; order Hyphomicrobiales; family Phyllobacteriaceae; genus Mesorhizobium; species Mesorhizobium sp. P3_B5. The sequence goes on from NZ_JBFUGR010000008.1 coordinate 109,246, forward strand.
GACGTTGAAGCGGCGCTTGAGCGCCGAGGACAGCTCGTTGACGCCCTTGTCGCGGTTGTTGGCAGTGGCGATGATGTTGAAGCCGCGCTGGGCATAGAGCGAGGTGTTCAACTCCGGAATCGGCATCATCTTTTCCGACAGCACGGTGATCAGCGTGTCCTGCACGTCGGAGCCCATGCGCGTCAGCTCTTCCAGCCGACAGAGCTTGCCGCTCTCCATGGCGCGGTAGAGCGGCGTCGGCACCAGCGCTTCCTGGCTCGGCCCCTTGGCCAGAAGCTGGGCATAGTTCCAGCCATAGCGAATCTGGTTCTCGTCGGTGCCGGCCGTGCACTGCACGATCAGCGTGGAATTGCCCATGATGGCGGCGGCGAGATGTTCCGACACCCAGGATTTGGCGGTGCCGGGAACGCCGAGCAACAGCAGCGCGCGGTCGGTGGCGAGCGTCGCCACCGCGGTTTCCATCAGCCGGCGGCGGCCGACATATTTCGGCGAAATCACCGTGCCGTCGCTGGCCTTGCCGCCGAGCAGATAGGTCAGTACGGCCTTTGGCGAGAGGCTCCATCCCGCCGGCTTCTGGCGATCGTCATTGCGCGCCTGCGCTTGCAGTTCGGACGCATAGGCCTGCTCGACGGGGAGACGGATGGCTGCGTTCATGGTGCTGTTCTCCGGATTGTCATGTGTTGGTTCCCATCAGGGCTGCATTAAGGCGCAGGAAAGCGAGCGAAGCCGCCGCCGGCGGCATGCCGGCCGCGACGATGTCGCCGATCAGTCTTTCGGCCGTCGCCGCGGTCGCGAGAAAACCTATTGTTTCCAACGCGTGGTCCGCGCTTCGCTTGGCGGGCTCGTCGTTTCCCGCAACCTGGGAACGCAGTGCCGACAGCGCCTTGCCATTTGTCAGGTCGCCCCATTCCAGCCAGCTTGCTTCGGCGCCTTCGACCAGGTTGAGCGCTTCAAGGTTTTGCCCGTCCTTCAGGATTTGCCTGATCAGCGTACGCTTCCTGCCGCTGTCCAAACGCAACATGAGGTGGAAGACGAAAAGCGCCGGCTTGCCGCCCTCCGCGACAAGTGTATCCGCCAGCAGCGCCACCGTGGCATCGCCGCCGGACACCGCGACCATCCGAACGAGCGACAGATCCGCTCTGTCGTCGACACCGAATTGCCATGCCGCGACGAAATCAGACTCCGTTTTGCCGAAACGCGCCACAAGATCGACCAGGTAACAGCTTGCAAACAGGTCGACGCGACGGCTTTCTTGGGCAGCCGACTTCAGCTTTGCCGGCGCATAGGTGGTGCGGCGGCGTATGAATCCGGACTTGGCTTCTGCGATGAAGGCGGCGAGTTCGGCAACGGGATCGTCGGCTCCGCCGTCGCTCGGCCGGACATGCTCGCCCAGTCTTGCCAGCAGCCGCCCTGCCAGTTCCTGCACCTTGCCGGAGCGGTCGGTGGCCAGGCTTTTCAGGAACGGCGCATCCGCAGGCGTCAGGCCGAAATGCATGAGTTCGATCAGCGCCAGCCGGACTTCCGCCGGTTCGCTGGGCGCCTTCGCTTCGATCAGGTTACGGGCCGTGGCCGGCTCGCGGCGACGCATCTCGGCCAGCGCGGTGCGGCGCGCGGCCGGATAAAAGTCATCCCAGTTCTGCACCGACAGTTGCTCCTGCGGCACAATCTTCAGCCCCTCCACGCTGGCTTGCCAGTCGATCCACGGGGCGTAGACGTCAGGGCTGTTCTGATCCGATGCCGACGGCATCCAGTCCATCGGATGCAGCACGTAGCCGCGGCTCGCGACGAGGGTCGCCACACGTGTCTTGCGTCGCGCATCGGCGGCGTTCCTCAGGGCCACCCGCAACAGCGGCCGCAACCGCTCCGGCAGCAGCGGCAGGCCAAGCCTTGGCAGCGGCGGGCGCCGCTTCAGCGTCTTCGGCGCCGCCGGCCGCAAGCCGACGTCGAGCGCCTGCGCGGCGATCGCTAGCAGTTGCCGTTCGCGTTCGTCCGGGCTTGCGCCGGCGGCGATTTCCTTCCATGCGGCCGGCGCCAGATCGAATGTGGTCCCGCCGGTGATCCAGCAGTCGCGCATCGTCGCCAGGCCGGTCTGCTCGAGCTCGTTCATGACAGGTCGAGCCTCCCGAAGCCGCTTTGCGCGGCCAGCAGATCGAGCCGCGCACCGTTCCAAAGTGCTGCCGTGGCCGCGAGATCGAGGCCAAGCACGGTCTGATCGACGGTTCCGGCAACCGGCAGGGCGATCCCTTGCGGGTCGTGCGCCGCTTGCCACCAGGCCGCGCCGCGATCATCGAGCAGGATGGCGCCGGCCGGCAGCATCAGCGGACAGTCGGTCGACCATGGCGCTGCGTCCTGCTGCGATGCATGCGCGGCCAGCGGATCCTTGATGGTGCCGAGGCCGAAATCCGGCCAGGCGCCGGACGCGGCATCGCCCTTGCGTTCCGCCACCAGCGCCCGCAGCGGCTGGCGCGAGGGATAAAACACCAGCCGGGCATCGAAGCGGTCGCCGGGCGTGAACGCCGCCGAGCGGCGGCCGGCCGAGGCGGGAAAGAAATCGAGCAGCAGCGCAAATTGCGGCGTCGGACACTTGAGGTCGAGCAGCCAGGTCGAATGGCTGACAAGGCCGTCGCGGCGAGTCTCGATCTTCTCGCCGATGACTTCCCAATGGCTGTCGACCTGTTTTGCATCGGGGTTGGCCAGAACCTGGTCGCGGGTCTCGGACGCCGACACCATCCGCTTGAGCTCCGGATCATCGGGCGCCGAGCGCCAGGCTTTGGCCAGCAGCACCAGCTTGCCGAGTTCGCGGATAGCTGCATCCGGCCGTTCCTCGCTGCGCAGCGCCATCAGCCGCGCCGGAATCTCGTCGATGCGCCCGGCAAGCGCGGTCGCCTTCATGTCGACCAGCCGCGCGGCAATGCGGCGGCAGCGCTCGCTGCTGGCATCGGCAAAGGCTGAGAGGCCGAGCCGCAGCTGGTCGGCAATCCACTGGTCGAGTTCGTCCAGCGCTCCCGCCACCGCTGTCCGCGTGTCTTCCGCCCGCTTGCGCTGTGCCGCCTCGCGGCGCTCCGCCGCGGCAGCGTCCTCGATTGCGGTGACTTCGTCCGGCTGCGCGGCCTCACCGATGCTCTTGCCGGACGCGCCGGCCCCCGCGCCCGGCGTTGCAGTGGCCGGCTGGCCCGTCGTCTTCCGGCGCCGGCCAAGCCAGTCGCTCACCCATTCCGGCGTTGACTCGGCAGCGGTGAGGCTGGCCGGCGCGGTGGCGGCGATCCACATCAGCGCCAGCGTGTGCTTGCACGGAAATTTTCGCGACGGGCAGGTGCATTTGTAGCCGTGGTCGCCGGTGTCGACCACGGTGCGGTAGGGGTTGGAGCCGGAACCCTGGCATTCTCCCCAGATCAAGGCCTGCTGCTCGTTCTTTTCCAGCCGTGGCCAGTTCGAACGCTTGGTGAGTTTCGAGGCGGCGCTCAGCGACGCCTGATCGGGGGCCAGCGCCTCGATGGTTTTCAGGTCGAATTCCAAGCCGCGCCTCTCGTCACCCCAAATCAATGCCTGGCATCAGTATAGGGTGCCGTTTGTGAAGGATTGTTGTGGCTCCGGCAAGACGAAGATGGCCCAGATTAGTACAGCGGCGTTGCCATGTGCCGGGGCGTCGGCCATTCCGTCGTGACCCCCGGTTGCACCGGCCGCTCGAGATAGGTCGACAGCACGACATAGCTTCGCGTCGAGGTAACGCCGGGCGTTTCGTAGAGACGAGCCAGCAGGCCTTCGAGCGCCCTGGTGTCCTCGGTGCGAACCTTGAGCAGCATGCAGGTGTCGCCGGCCACCGAATGGATCTCCTCGACCTCAGGATATTGGGAAACGGCCATCAGCTCCGGCGTCTTGCCCCAGCCCTTGGTATCGATATGCACGAAGGTGAGCAGCGGCTTCTTCACCGCCTTGGGGTCTATGATCACCGCTGTGCCGCGGATGGCGCCGCTACGCCGCAGCCGCTTCACCCGCTCATGCGCCGCCGGTGGCGACAGGCAGACCCGCTCGCCGAGTTCGGCGTAGCTGATCGTTGCATCCTCGACCAGCACGCCTAATATTTTTCGGTCGATCGCGTCGAGCTCGCGGGCAGCTGCCTTGTTCTGCAGAACACCATCTGTTTCTTCATCCATAACGAAATTCCTTGTTGTCGCAGAATTTAATTCGGCCACTATGCCGATATGACGAACACACATCAAGCTGCAACGCTCCCAACAACAGCGCCGATTCCGGCGCTGGCCTATCTTCTGACCGGCTGCATCGCCGTCATCGGTTCGAACTCGCTGGTTCTGGGCCCGATCGCCCCGGCCGTCGCTGCATCCTTCGGCACAAGCGTGCCGGCGGTGATGGTGGCTGCGGCCGCCTTCGGTCTCGGCACCTCGGCAAGCGCCCTGTTCCTCGCCCGCTACATCGACGGCGTCGGCGCCCGCCGCATGCTGCAGGGCGCGCTGCTGTTGCTGGCGGTTGCACTTCTCGCCAGCGCGCTGGCGCCGACGGTATTCGCGCTGGTCGCGGCACAGGCGGTCGCCGGCCTTGCCGCCGGCGTCGCCATGCCGGCCATTTATGCCAGTGCGGCAGCGATCGCGCCGCCCGGCCGCGAAAGCGGCACGATCGGCGTCGTGCTGACCGGCTGGACGGTCTCCATGGTGGCCGGCGTGTCACTGTCGGCCGTGCTCGCCGACCTCGTGCACTGGCGCGCCGTCTTCGCGGCGGTAGCACTTCTTGCGGTTCTTGCCTTGGCCGGCCTCACCATGACCTCACTAAGCGACGTCAGGAAAAGCGGGCCGGCGCCGACGCCGCTGGCTGCATTGCGCATTCCCGGCATCGTGCCGCTTCTGATCGCCTGCGGCGCCTTCATGACCGCCTTCTACGGGGTCTATGGCTATCTCGGCGATCACCTTCACAGCGGCCTGGGGCAGCCGGTCAGCGCCAATGGCTGGGCAGCACTTGCCTATGGCGCCGGCTTCGGCACGGCAGCACTTCTTGACGGCACAATCGATCGCCTGGGCGCACGACGCGTCATGCCATTCGCCTACCTGCTCGTCGCCATCGTCTATGTCGGGCTTGCTGCGGCGAGCGGCAGCTTCGGCCTGATGCTGGCGATGGTGGCCATCTGGGGCCTCGCCAATCACTTCGGACTGAACGTGCTGGTGATGCGTCTCACCGCGCTCGATCCTTCGCGGCGCGGCACCATCATGGGGTTGAACAGCGCGGTAACCTACTTCGCGGTCTTTGTCGGCACCACCAGCTTTGGACCGCTCTATGCCGGGTTTGGATATGCCACGTGTGCGATGGTCGCGGCGCTGCTTATGCTGGTCGCTGCTGCTGCGGCGGTATGGCCTGCCGCTGCTCGCCGGCATGAGGGCCACGAATCGATCGAGCAGCAGGGCTAGGCTGCCGCGTCCAGCCGGTCGCGCAGCATGCTCCACGGCAGCAGCATGTTCGGCGCATGCCGCATCAGGCCATGCAACGGGATCGGCGACGGCGGCGCAAAAGGCAGCGGCAGGTCGCGCGCATCGGTTCCACGCGCCCAGTCGGCCAGCACCTTTCCCATCGCCGTGGTCATGGCGATGCCGCGCCCGTTGCAGGCAAAGCCGGCGATCAGGCCCGGCCCGAGATCGACAAGGCGGGGCAGGAAATCAGGCTCGACGGCGGCCATCCCCGACCAACTGTATTCAAGCGGCGGCAGGTCGGGAAGCTCGAGATGCTTCGCCAGCCGCCGCCAGATTTTCTGCGGCACCCGCGCATCGGCACCGGGTCCAAAAATATGCATGCCGCCGCTGATCAGCCGGTTTTCACTGTCGAAGCGGAAGGTGAACAGATTGCGCCTGGTGTCGCCGACGCCTTGCCCGCCCGGCAGCAGGCGGCTGCGTATCTCGCGCGGCAGCGGCGCCGTGGCGACCTGGAAAACCCTGAGGGGAAAGTAGGTTCGCTGCAGCGTCGGACTGAGCGCCCCGCCATACGCATTGGTGGCGATCAGCACCCTTCCGGCACGCACTGACCCGGCCGCCGTCTTGACAGTCCAGCCGTCCGCCATCCGATCGATGGATGTAACGCGCGTGTGCTCGAAGATGCGCGCGCCGGCCTTTTCCGCCGCATCGGCCAGCCCACGCGCATAGTCGACCGGATTGAGCACGCCGCCCGAACGGTCCATCCAGCCGCCGACATAGCCGCGAGCCCCGGTCAGGTCCTCGGTCGCCTGCCTGTCCAGCGTGACAACAGGCCTGCCGCGCCCTGTCCATTGGCTGGCGCGTGATTTGACCTTTTCGAAAGCGGCCAGCGAATGTGCCGGCTGGATCCATCCGCTCTGCATGGCGTCGCAGTCGATACAGTGCCGCCGGATCAGGCGGAAAACCAGGTCGGCGCTGCCGGCGGCGAAATCGATCAGCCTTTTGCCGCGCTCGGGCCCGAGGTGAGCAAGGATGTCGACCGGGTCCATCTTGGCGAAGTTCGGCACGACGAAGCCGGCATTCCTGCCGGTCGCGCCCCAGGCGATGATTTCGGCTTCGAGAACGGCAACGGAGAGGCCTTTCCCGGCGGCGTGCAGCGCGGTGGAAAGACCGGTAAAGCCGCCGCCGACGATCGCCAGATCGACATCGAGTGCGCCATTGAGGGCCGGCCGCTCACGGCAATTGCGGCCGATGGCGTGCCACAGCGAAAGGCCACGCGAGCCGGTCATGTCTTTCGTCACTTGCTCTCGCCCGCCGTCGCTTTCGCAGTCTTGCCGAACCGCGCCCGCAACGGCCTGTCGCCGAACAGACCGTTCGGCCGGACCAGAAGGATGACGCACAGCATCACGCCGATGGCGACGATCTGCAGCGCTGCGGCGCGCGCCTGCTGTTCCGGCGGGAACAGCACACTGGTCAATGTGCCTGACCCCGCCCAAATCGCCCAGACCAGGATGCTGCCGATGACGGCACCGAGATTGCTGCCGGAACCGCCGACAATCAGCATCACCCAGACCTGGAAGGTGAGGATCGGCAGATAATTGTCCGGCGCGATGAAGCCGGTGAAATGCGCTTGCAGCGCGCCAGCCAGCGCCATGATGGCACCACCGACGGCAAAGGCCTGCACGCGGTAGAAACGCGCGCTCTTGCCCAGCGATATCGCCGCCCGCTCATCCTCGCGCAGCGCCTTCAGCACCCGTCCCCAGGGGCTGCGCGACAGATGCTCGAGCGCGAAATAGACGACCAGCGTCACTGCCGAGACGACAGCTAGGTTCGACAGATTGAACAGCAGCGGCGTTTCGGCGAGGCTGCCGAAAGGGCGGGGGATGAAGCCGATGCCGAAAGGGCCACCAGTCAAACTCTGCGCATTGAGCGCCACCAGTTGCACGACGACGGCGACACCAAAAGTGGTGATCGCCAGATAATCCGATCTCAGGCGCAGCGTGGCCATGCCGGTGATGGCGGCGGCGACGCCACCAACCAGCATGGCGCCGAGCCAGCCGACGAGGATCGGCAGGCCGAAGCCGCCCAGCCGCGCGGCATCATCGGGCGTGGTCAGCAGCGCCGAAGTGTAGGCGCCGATGGCGACGAAGCCTGCAAGGCCGACGTTGAACAGCCCGGTCAGCCCCCACTGCAGGTTGAGCCCCAGAGTGACCAGCGAGAAGATCAGCGCCGTGGTCAGGAAGAAGGCGCCGTAGCCGAGCAGATCCATCAGCGTTCCCTCACTCCAAAGATGCCGACGGGCCGCACGAACAGCACCGCCATCAGGATGATGAAGGAGACCGCCGCTCGCCATTCGGCGCCGATCAACTGCACCGCGCCGGCTTCGGCGAGGCCGATGATCAGGCCGCCGAGAACGGCGCCCGGCACGCTGCCGATGCCGCCGAGGATGGCGGCGGCAAACATCGGCAGCAGCATGTCGAAACCCATGAACGGGCGGATCTGGATGAGAATGCCGATCATCACACCGGCGACGCAGGCAAGCGCGCCGCCGATGAGCCAGGTGACGCGCACGACCCTGGCGACGTCGATGCCGACAATGCGGGCCAGCGCCGCATTCTGGCTCAGGGCCTGCATCGAGCGGCCGGTTTGCGTGCGCGTCATCAACAGGTGCACGCCAAGCACCAGCACGGCGGTCAGCAGCAAAAGCGCGATCTGGTCCGGGGTGATGCGGATGCCGAAACCGACCGGCATGGCGATCTGGATGGCGCGGCTGAAATAGGTGGGCCGCGAGGTGAAGGTGAATTCGAGCAGGCTTCTGAGCGCCATCGAGGCGCCGAAGCTCGCCATCACCACGATGATCGCCTGGCCCTTGGCGCGCAGCCGCGCGAACAGCACAAGGTCGAGCAGCAGCGCCAGCAGGCCGGTCAGCGCCATGCCGATGATGAGTGCTGCGATCAGCGGCCAGCCGAAGGAGAGCGGCGCAATCGGCGCCACCTTGCCGACCACAGCACCTATGGCGCTGACGACGGCCAGCGTCGCATAGGTGCCCCAGGCCATGAAGTCGCCATGGGCGAAGTTGGAAAAGCGCAGGATCGAATAGGTCAGCGCCACGCCGATGGCGCCGAGGCCGATCATCGAACCCGTCAAAAGTCCGTCGACGACAAATTGCAGATTCATGCCGCGCTCCCTTTCTCGGAGGCCTTTCGGCGCTGGCCGAGATAGAGTTCGGCGACGACTGGATCGTTCCACAGCTCCGAGGCAACGCCCTCGTGCCGGTCCTTGCCTTCGACCAGCACATAGGCGCGGTCGCCGATGGCGAGTGCTGCCTTGGCGTTCTGTTCGACCAGCAGGATTGTGACGCCGGATTTGCGGATGCCGGCCAGCATCTCGAACACCATCGCCACGAATTTCGGCGACAGGCCAGCCGAAGGCTCGTCGAGCACCAGCACCTTGGGATGCACGATCAGCGCGCGGGCGACCGCCAGCATCTGCCGCTGTCCGCCCGACAAATTGCCGGCAACGGTCCTGCGCTGACGCACAAGGTCGGGAAACGCCGCGTACATTTCCTCGATGCGGGCAGGCGTCTCGCGCGGCCTCAGGATGCCACAGGCGACCTTCAGATTGTCCTCCACCGACATCAGTGGAAAAATGTTTTCGGTCTGCGGCACGAAGGCGAGGCCGAGGCGGACCATGGTGTGGGCGGGTGCGGACGTGATGTCCTTGCCGTCCAGCGTCACCGTGCCTGATGTGATCGGGACGAGACCGGCGATGGCCTTGATCAGGCTCGACTTGCCGGCGCCGTTGGGGCCGAGCACGACGACGATCTCGCCCTTGCTGACGGTGATCGAGGCGCCGCGCACGATCGGCACGCCGGGCTCGTAGCCGGCTTCGAGGTCGCGGACATCGAGGACGATCTGGCTCATGCCGCGCCTCCGAGATAGGCCTCGATGACGCGCGGATCGCGCGCCACCTCGTCCGCCGTGCCTTCGCACAGCAGCTGGCCGCTCGCCATGACCAGCACGCGGTGGCAGAGCCGGCTCACCATGTCGATATTGTGCTCGATCAAAAGAAAGGTGATGCCGCGCGCGTTGATGTCGCGAATGCGGTCGATGATGACTTCGAGCAGCGTTGCATTGACGCCGGCCGCCGGCTCGTCGAGCAGGATGATCGCGGGGTCAGCCATCATCACGCGGGCCAGTTCGAGCAGCTTGCGCTGGCCGCCGGACAGCACCCGCGCCGGCTCATGCGCCAGATGGGTCAGTGCGACCAGCTCAAGCAGCTCCAGGGCCTTTTTCTCGCCGGCCCTTTCCTCCGTGGCGACCCGCCGCGGTGTCAGGAAATTGGCGAGCAGTCTTTCGCCAGCCTGGCCTTGCGCGGCCAGCATGACGTTTTCGATCAGCGTCAGGTTGGGCAGCGGCCGGGGGATCTGGAAGGTGCGGCCAAGGCCACGGCCGATGCGGCGGTGCGCCGCTTCCCCCGAGACCAGCGTGCCGTTGAGAAAGATCTCGCCGCTGGAAGGCAGGATGCTGCCGGCGAGCAGATCGAACATCGTCGTCTTGCCGGCGCCGTTCGGGCCGATGAGGCCAAGGATTTCGCCAGGCCGCACCTCGAACGAGACGTCGTTGACCGCGACGAGGCCGCCGAAGCGCCTGACGACGTTCTTCGCCGCCAGAACCGGTGCGCTTGTATCGTCCTGTCGTGCCGCTGTCTCGCTCATGCACCCCTCTGGCCGAGCGGTCGCTGCCGCCTTCTGATTTTTTTGATTTGTGATCACACTTGCTTTGATCACGCTAATCGGCTTTAATTTTCTCCGCAAGCCGAAAACGGGGCAAGAACCGGGAGACCCATGCAAAAGGCTGCCATTGAGCGAAACAACGAGGTGATCGCGGCCCAGCTGACGCCGGTTGGTCGCGAGACCGTACAGGATCGCGTCTATTCGGAATTGCGCCGCGCCTTGATCGGCGGCCTGTTCGAGCCGAGCCAGGTGCTGACCATCCGCGGCCTGGCTGACGCCTTGGTCACCAGCACCATGCCGGTGCGCGAGGCGCTTGGACGGTTGATCACGGAACAGGCGCTGGAGGCGCTGCCCAATCGCTCCGTGCGCGTGCCGCCGATCACACTGGAGCGCATCGACGATCTCTTGCGTGCCCGCTCGCTTATCGAGGGCGAGGCGATTGCGCTTGCCGCCACGCGCATGGGGCCGCGCCAGATCGCCACCATCGAAACCATGCTCGGTGAGTGGGACGAGATGCGGGCGCTGAAGCACAAGAAGGATATCGACCGCGAAGCGACGCTCAACCAGAGTTTTCATTTCGAGATCTACCGCTGCTGCGGCTCGGCCGTCTTGATCCCGATGATCGAGAGCCTGTGGCTGCAATCCGGCCCCTGCATCCGTGTCGCCATATACGCCTTCTCCGAGGCCGGCGAGGTCGATACCGCCCACTATCATCGTCGCATCGTAGCGGCACTTGCGAAGCAGGATGCGCAGGCGGCGCGCGAGGCGCTGGTGGCCGACATCAGCCGACCCTTCGCCTTCCTTCGCGACAAGCTTCAATCGGCGAAAGACTGACATGAGCAAGCCCGCCATCCGGATCACAGAACCACGCTCGAAGCTTTCCGTGACGGCGCTGCTGTTGCCGGAGAAGGCGCCTGAAAACGTCGCTTTCCTGCTGGCGTATCTGGCGCAGCCACGCGTCGTCCCGGGCATCCATGCGATGTGGACCGGCCCCGAAATCTCCTGTCCGGTTCCATCGGCTCAGCTGGATGGCCACGCCTATGCCAGGCCCTTGCCGGCGGAGAATGCGACGCTGACGCCGCAGCCGGGCGATATCGTGCTCGCCTATGTGCCGCCGCGCATGTGGGGCGGCAATCCGAACGCCATCTTCGACATCGGCCTGTATTACGGGCAGGGCGCGCGCCTGCTGTTCCCCATCGGCTGGCTGGCCGGAAGCGTCGTGGCGCAGGTGCGACCCGAAGAGCGCGACCAGTTCGCTGCTGCTTGCGGCGTCATCCGCCGCAACGGCGCGTGCGACGTCACCTTCAGCCTGGTGGAGGTCTGAATGACTGATGACAGTTTCGAACTCTTCGACCTTCGCGTCGAGGCAGTCATCCCCGAGGGCAAGCCGATCTATTGCGGCGCCAAGGCTGGCGATTATTTCGAGCTCAAGGGCGAGATGCTGTCGATGCCGGCGGGGCAGGGCTTTTCGATCTATTCGATATCGGCGGTGCTGCCGCTGCTGGCGGCCAAGCAGCGCCCGACCCACAAGAACGACTGGATGACGTCGGACGCCGAGATCGCCTGTCCCGATCCCAATTGCGGCAGCCGCCTTCGGATCGTCAGGACCGGCAAACGCCAGTTCAGCCATGCCGAGACCACGGCGGTGCCGTTGCCGAAGGAAGAGTGACCAGACATGACCGCCAAGACCTTCGAACTCAGCCCCGGCTACACGATCTCGCGCGTCATTCGCGGCGGCTGGCAGCTGGCCGGCGGGCATGGCGCCATCGACCGCGAACAGGCGGTGACCGATCTGATCGCCACTTTTGACGCCGGCATCTGGACCTATGATTGCGCCGACATCTACACCGGCGTCGAGGAGTTGATCGGGGCGGCGCGCCTGCGGCTCGCCAGCGAGCGCGGTCTCGACGCCGCTGCCCGGATGAAGGTGCACACCAAGCTGGTGCCTGACCTCGAAAGGCTTGCCAGCATCAGCCGCGACTACATCAGAGGCATCGTCGACCAGTCGCTGCGGCGGCTGAAAACCGAGCGCCTCGATCTCGTCCAGTTCCACTGGTGGGACTATGAGCAGCCTCGCTATGTCGATGCGATGGGCTGGCTGAATGAGCTTCGCCTCGAAGGCAAGCTGCGCAATGTCGGCACCACCAATTTCGACACCCCGCGCCTGGCCGAGATCCTCGCGGCCGGTGTGCCACTGGTCAGCCAGCAATTGCAATATTCCGTGCTCGACCAGCGGCCGGCCAACAGCCTTGCCGCGCTTGCCGGCCAGAACGGCATCAGCTTCCTCTGCTATGGCTCCGTGGCGGGTGGCTTCCTGAGCGACAGATGGCTTGATGTCGCCGAGCCGGCGACGCCGCTCGAAAACCGCTCGCTGGTCAAATACAAGCTGATCATCGACGACTTCGGCGGCTGGGATCTCTTTCAGCAGCTGCTTCTGGCGCTGAAGACCGTGGGCGACCGCCACGGCGTCGACATCGCCACCATCGCCAGCGCCTGGGTGCTCGAGCAGTCGCACGTCGCGGCCGTCATCGTCGGCGCCCGCAACCAGGCGCATGCGCTCGCCAATGCGAAAATCATGGACGTCGTGCTCGACGCCGACGACCGAGCGCGGATTGCTGCCGTCATCGCGCAAAGCGGTGGCCCCCTGGGCGACGTCTACACGCTGGAGCGCGACCGCCACGGCCGCCACGGTTCGATCATGCACTACAATCTGAATGCAGGCCGGATATGAGCGCCTCCCTGTTCTCACGTGCCAGTGCCGAGGTCGTCGATCTGCACCGCTTCTTCGTCGACTGGTTCGTCGCGGCGCGCGCCGACAAAGTGGACTTCAGCCGCTTCGAACGTGTCATGGGCGAAGGCTTCAGCATGATCGCGCCAAGCGGCCATATCCTCGATCGCGACGCGGTCGTCGATCATGTCAGGGAAAGCCGCGCTTCTTGCGACGATGGCTTTGTACTCTCGATCGAGGACATCCGGCCCGGCTGGCAGAGCGCGGACACCATCGTCGTCCATTACGTCGAGGCGCAGCTGCGTGGCGGCAAGCACAGCCGCCGCCAGTCGAGTGCCGTCTTCACCACCAGTTCATCGGCGCCCAACGGCGTCGAATGGCGACATCTGCATGAAACCTGGCTGCAGGTGCCGGAAAGCTGAACAGGCTCCAGAGATCAAATTAGAGTCGAGTAACGAAAGGGGAACAACAATGACAAAGACGATACTCCACATCACCACCGCGCTGGCCCTCCTGACCGCAGCCGGTGCGGCAAACGCCGCCGACTGCAAGATCACCGTCGGCCTGGTCATGGAACTGACCGGTCCGGCTGGCGAATACGGCCAGGCCGGCGCCAAGTCGGTCGAAATGGCGTTCCGCGACATCAATGCCGCCGGCGGCGTGCGCGGCTGCGATCTCGCGACCGACACCCGCGACAGCCAGAGCCAGGGCAACATCGCCGTCGACGCCGCGACCCAGCTGGTACAGGTCAAGAAAGTGCCGGTCATCATCGGCGGTATCATTTCTTCGGTGTCGATCCCGATCCTGACCTCGGTCACCGGTCCGGCCAAGATCGTCCAGGTCTCGCCGGCTTCATCCTCGCCGACGCTGACCGCGCTCGGCCGCGACGGCAAGACCAACGGCATCTTCTTCCGCACCATCACCTCCGATGCGCTGCAGGGCGTGGCCGCCGCCAAATATGCCATCGACAAGGGCTTCAAGAAGCTGTCGATCATCCATGTCAACAACGACTTCGGCGTCAACATGGTGGCCGAATTCTCGCGCGCCTACAAAGCACTCGGCGGCAACATCGTCTCCGACACGCCTTACAACGAAAAGCAGTCGAGCTACGCCTCCGAAGTCACGGCGGCGATGGCCGGCGAGCCGGACGGGCTCTATCTCGTCAGCACGCCGGTCGATGGCGCGACCATCGCCCGCGCCTGGATTTCGCAAGGCGGCGTGCAGAAATTCCTGCTCAATGACGGCATGAACAGCCCCGACTTCATCGAATCCGTCGGCGCCGATTATCTGAAGGATGCCTATGGCACCTCGTCGGGTACCAGCCCGACGGCTTCCACCGACTATTTCATGAAGAACTACAAGGAGTTCTCCGGCATCGAACCGTCGAACCCGGCGGCCGATCGCTCCTATGACGCCGGCGCCATTGTCGGCCTGGCTATCGCCATTGCCGGCTCCGAGGATCCGGCCAAGATCAAGGATGCCATGTACAAGGCGGTCGATCCGGCTGGCACGCCGATCTTTGCCGGCAAGGAAGAGTTCGCCAAGGCGCTCGGCCTGATCAAGGACGGCAAGCCGATCCGTTATGAAGGTGTCATCGGTCCGGTCGCCTTCGACAAATATGGCGACATCACGGGCCCGTTCCGGCTCTGGAAGATCGTCGACGGCAAGGTGACGACCGACGGCGAAATGACGACGGATGACGTCAACGCGCTGCAGGCGAAGCTGCAGTAAGTAGGCGCTATCTGTCCGGCGTCGGTCTCAGTTCCATCGAGACCGACGCCGGAGATTCAAAAACCACCTGCGTCGTTCAGGGACAGAACTTGCTTCTTCGCAGCGTCCTTCGGTAAACCAAGCTCCGAGCCGGACGAAGCCATGAACACCACCCTTGAGACCACCGCCGATCCCTCGCCGGAAGACCTCGGTTTTCTCGGCGAGCGGCTCACGGCCTTCAACGACAGCGATGTTGGTCATTCCGGCCGCAAGGCGCTTGCCGTGTTTGTCCGCGACGAAGGCGGCAAGGTCATCGCCGGCATTTCCGGCTACACAGCCTGGGGCTGGCTCTATGTGCAATGGCTCTGGGTCGATGAGCGACTGCGCGGCCAGCATATTGCGGGCCGGATGCTGGACGCCGCCGAGCGTGAAGCTGTCGCGCGCGGCTGCCAAAACGCCTGGATCGACACTTTCAATCCGAAGGCGGCCAAGGCCTATGAGCGCCAGGGCTATCGGCCCTTCGGTACGCTTGCCGATTTTCCCGCCGGCCGCAGCCGCATCTTCCTGCAGAAGAAGCTGGCAGGTTAACCGGCAAGCCGTCCGCCGCGCATCGGCTGCGGCGCGCCGGTCGTGGAGGGGAAACTGATCGGCAGGCCGCGCAGCACGCGCACCGCCAGGAAAGCAAAACACTCGGCCTCGACCGCGTCGCCCTTCCAGCCGAGCGCCTCGGCTTGCACGACTTCGACACAGGCACGGCTGGAGAGCATGGCCATCATCGTCGGGTTGTGGCGGCCGCCGCCGCTGACCACCAGTCTCCTCGGCCGATGCGGCAACAGGTCGAGCGCCTTGCCGACGGCGGAGACCGTGAAGGCCGTCAGCGTTGCTGCGCCGTCTTCGGCGTTCAGACCATCCGCCATCGCGGCGCCGAAATCGAAACGGTCGAGCGATTTCGGGTAGGGCTTGGTCAGATAGGGGTGCTGCAGCAGCCGGGACAGCCGGGCTTCGTCCACGGTGCCTGCGCGTCCAAGCGCGCCGTCGCGATCCATGTCGCCAAGCCCCTTCGACTTGATGAAATCGTTGAGCGGCGCGTTGGCCGGGCCGGTGTCAAAAGCAACGATAGCGTCCTTGCCGTCCCACCAGGTGATGTTGCCGACACCGCCGAGATTGAGCACCGCCGTGTCGCCGCTGGCATCGGCCTCGCGCAACAGCGCGGCGTGGTAGGCGGCGGCGAGCGGCGCGCCTTGCCCGCCGGCCCGCACATCGGCTGAGCGGAAGTCATAGGCGACCTTGGTGCCCAAAATGGCATGCATCAGTTCGCCGTCGCCGAGCTGGCGGGTGTCGCCGCGCCGGCCGGGTTGCGGGGCACGATGCAGCACCGTCTGGCCGTGGAAGCCGACCACGCCGATATCGGCCATGGTCAGGCCATGACTCTCGACCAGGTCCTTCACCGCCGCCGACTGCGCCCGCGTCAGCGCTTCTTCCGCTTCGCCGAAGATCGCCGGCTCCGGCCCGTCGAAATTCCACACCCTGGCCTGGCGCAGCGTTTCTTCCAGCAAGGTGCGAATCGTTGCGGGATAAGGCGCCAGCGTGTCGGTGCCGAAATCGGCGATCCGCTCGCCGTCGGTCTTGATCAGCGCGACATCGATATTGCCGTCGAGAACAGTCCCGGTCATCAGCCCGACGGCCCAGATTGGTTCCATGATCGATCCCTTTGGACACCGCTGCCGCGGTGTTTGCGATTCCAGCTGGAATCACGTGTCGGACGGATTGGCTCGTCAGGCAAGACCTTCGTCGGCATCGATCGCGCCGAACAGCCGGCAGCGTTTTTCGTCGAACGCCAAAAATGGAGCAACGTCGTTCTTGCCTCTTGTCGCCGAAGGCGCGAGCCTGTGTGACGAGGACATCGGCATCGGCCGAAATCCGTACAAGGGAGAACCGACATGGCATCCGAAGTCGCAGTGATCGCTGGTGCAGGCGCCGGCCTGAGCGCCTCGCTGGCGCGCCTTCTCACCAGGGAAGGCTTTCGTGTGGTGCTCGCCGCCCGCAACACCGGCAAGCTCGCACCGCTGGTCGAGGAGACCGGCGCCCTGGCCGTCGAAACCGACGTCGCCGATCCGGCCTCCGTCGCAAGCCTGTTCGAGGCCGCCGACAGGCAAGGCCCACTGGCGCTTGCAGTGTTCAACGCCAGCGGCCGCACGCGCGGCCCGATCGCCGAGGTCGATCCCGATGCGGTCAAGCAGGCCTTGCTGGTCGGCGCCTATGGCGGTTTCCTGGTCGGCCAGCAGGCGGCGCGGCGGCTGCTGGCGCGCGGCTCCGGCTCGATCCTGTTCACCGGCGCCTCCGCCAGCATCAAGGGCTTTCCGGGCTCCGCCGGCTTTGCCATGCCGAAATTCGGCCTGCGCGGCCTGGCGCAATCCATGGCGCGCGAACTCTTCCCTAGGAATATCCATGTCGCGCATTTCATCATCGACGGCCAGATTGAGCCGGTTGGTAAAAAACCCGAGCGCCCGGACAGCCAGCTGTCGCCCGATGCCATCGCCGAGACCTATCTCGCGACCCATCGCCAGCATCGCAGCGCCTGGAGTTTCGAGGTCGAGCTTCGGCCCTGGGTCGAGACTTTCTGATCGATGCGGCGTGGCGTTCTCGCAAGTGCGCAATCTTTGAGAGAATATTCCCGGCCCGGTGTTTGAGAAGAAATCCGGTTCTTTGATCTGGAGCAGAGCATTGTTGATGATGTCATCAAGGCTTGGCATTCCGCCTCGCCGATATGACTTCAGCATTACGAGGGATCGACAATGTCCGAACGCGGAAACGCTTCCAAAGCCCTTCTTTTATCAGCAATCAGCCGGCGTGCTGCCCTTGCGGCACTTTTCGCGTCGGCGGTGACACTTGTTGGCCTGGCACAGCCGACGCCGTCCTTCGCCGAGGACAAGAAGGCGATCAAGGTCGGCATCATCAGCGGCGAGGATGAGGACGTCTGGCGCGTCGTCGTCGCTCAAGCCGCCGAAAAAGGCCTGACGATCGAGACCGTGGTGTTCAACGATTACACCCAGCCCAACGAGGCGCTCGAGCGTGGCGAGATCGACGCCAACGCCTTCCAGCACAAGCCCTATCTCGACAACCAGATCAAGACGCAAGGCTACCACATCGTCCCGGTCGGCTACACCGGCGTCTGGCCGATCGGCCTTTATTCCAAGAAGTACACCAAAGTCGCCGATCTGCCCGAGGGCGCCGTCATCGGCTTGCCGAACGATCCCTCCAACGAAGGCCGCGCGCTGCGCGTGCTGCAGAATGAGGGCGTCCTCAAGCTGAAGGATGGCACCGGCATTCTGGCGACGACCGCCGACATCGCCGAAAATTCGAAGAAGGTCGTCATCAAGGAGCTCGACGCCGGCATCGTCGGACGCTCGGTGGAGGATCTCGACGCCGCCGTGGTCAACACCGACTGGGCGCTGAAGAGCGGCCTTGGCCCGGAAAACCGCATCGCTCAGGAGCCGGTGGCCGACAATCCCTACCGCAACTTCATCGCGGTCAAGGCCGGCAATGAGAACGAGGCCTGGGTCAAGACGCTGGTCGCGTCCTACCAGAACGAAGCGGTGAAGGCCGAGTTCGACAAGGTCTACAAGGGCACCGGGATCAGCGGCTATTGATCGGCGCCTGGATAGCAGGAGCAGGCGGTCCGCTGTTGAGCGGACCGCCGTCGTATTTGCGGAAGGCCGCAACAGGAACCTCGATGAACCAGCATACCAAAGCATCACCTGAACTGGCGGCGAAGAACCATCCCCCAGCGCTGGAAGAGGTCGTGCGCCTCACCGAGCTGAAGCGCCGCTTTGGCGCCACGCCGGCGCTCGACGGCGTCTCGCTCACCGTGCGCAAGGGCGAGATCCTCGGCATCATCGGCCGCAGCGGCGCCGGCAAATCGACGCTGATCCGCTGCCTGAACGGGCTGGAGCGGCCGGACTCGGGCGAGGTTTTCATCGAAGGCCGCGAGATCAGCCGGCTTGGCGAGCGTGAACTGCAGCCGCTGCGCCGCCGCATCGGCATGATCTTCCAGCACTTCAACCTGCTGTCGGCCAAGACCGTCGAGGACAATGTGGCGCTGCCGCTGAAAATCGAAGGCCGGCCGAAGGCGCAACGGCTGCAACGCGCGGCCGAACTGCTCGATCTCGTCGGCCTGTCGGAGAAAGCAAAGGCCTATCCGTCGTCGCTGTCGGGTGGCCAGAAGCAGCGTGTCGGCATTGCCCGGGCGCTGGCGGCGCGGCCGGCGCTGCTGCTGTCGGACGAAGCGACCTCGGCGCTTGACCCGGAGACGACCCGCTCCATCCTTGCCTTGCTCAAAGACATCAACCGGCAGCTCGGCCTGACCATCCTGCTGATCACCCACGAGATGGAGGTGATCCGTTCGATTGCCGACCGGGTGGCGGTCATCAACGCCGGGCGGATCGTCGAGGAGGGACCTGTGTGGTCGGTCTTTGCCGACCCGCAATCAGCAATCACCCAAAGCCTGCTCGGCGCCATCCGGCCGCAACTGCCGGCCGAACTGGCTGCCCGCCTTGTGCCGGCAGCCGGCGCGGATACGATCCTGCGCATCGACGTCGCCGGCGAAGCGGCGAGCGGCCCGCTGCTGTCCGACCTTGCCACTGCGGTTCCCGGCTCTTTCCGCCTCGTCCATGGCGGCATCGACCATATCCAGCAGCAACCCGTCGGCACGCTGTTCCTTTCTGTCACGGGCAGCGATGCAAACCATCTGGGTAAAGTGATCGCGTACTTGAAAGCCCGTGATGCGCGGGTGGAGGTGCTTGGCCATGTCGCCAATTCTGCTTGAGCTTCTGCTGCGTTCGATCTGGGAAACCGTCCTGATGACGGCCGCGTCCGGCCTCATCTCGCTGGTGTTCGGCCTGCCGCTGGGACTGGCGCTGGTCGCCACAGACCGCGGCGGCATCGCCGAAAGCCTGTGGGTGAACCGCGCGCTGGGAGCCATCATCAACGGCTTCCGCTCGGTGCCTTTCATCATCCTGTTGGTGGCGCTGATCCCCGTGACGCGGCTGATCGTCGGCACCTCGATCGGCACCTGGGCCGCCATCGTGCCGCTGTCGATCGCCGCCACGCCCTACTATGCCCGCATTGCCGAAGTGTCGCTGCGCGAGGTCGATCACGGGCTGATCGAGGCGGCGCGCGCCATGGGCGGCAATCGCTGGACGATCATCCGCGAGGTGCTGGTGCCGGAAGCGCTGCCGGGCATCGTCGCCGGCTTCACTGTCACGCTGGTGACGCTGATCGGCGCCTCAGCCATGGCCGGCGCCATCGGCGCCGGCGGGCTGGGCGACCTCGCCATCCGCTATGGCTATCAGCGGTTTGAGACCAGCGTCATGGTCGCCGTGGTCATCGTCCTGATCATCCTGGTCTGCGGCATCCAGTGGGCCGGCGATCGGCTGGTCGCAAGGCTGGACCATCGGTCATGAGCGATCATCCGTTCGAACGATATTTGCACGCAGGCGGCAAAACGCGGTGCTGACGTTCTGCCATTCGCCTGGAGATTGGATCGCGCGTTGCTTTGATCGCAATGGCCTGCGTGCCACCGTAAGGACCGAACGACCGGAAGGAGCTTGACCATGCCCAGGATCGTCCCCGTGCTCGATCTCAGCCGTCTCGAACAGGGCGCGTCAGAGCGGCGAACCTTTCTGTTCGACCTGCGCACGGCAGCCCGCGATGTCGGCTTCTTCTATCTCAGCGGCCATGGCATATCGGCTGCGGAAATCGCTGAGGTGCTCGATGCATCGCGGCAATTCTTTGCTTTGCCGGAAGCCGACAAGCTGGCCATCGAAATGGTCAAATCCTCGCAATTCCGCGGTTATACGCGCGCCGGCGGCGAGCTGACCAAAGGCAAGGCCGACTGGCGAGAACAGCTCGACATCGGCGTCGAGCGCCAGACAATAGCGCAAGGGCCCGATGTTCCCGCCTGGACGCGGCTGCAAGGGCCGAACCAATGGCCTGCGGCACTGCCGGATCTGAAACCGGCGCTGTTGGCATGGCAGACCAAAGCCACCGCGGTGGCGATCCGCTTGCTGCGAGCCTTCGCTCTGTCGCTCGACCAGGCCGAGGACGCCTTCGACCCGATCTATAAGGATGAGCCCAACCATCGCATGAAGATCGTGCGCTATCCCGGTCGCGATGCGACCGGCGACGACCAGGGCGTCGGCGCCCACAAGGATGGCGGCTTCCTGACCCTGTTGCTGCAGGATGAGAACAAGGGCCTGCAGGTCGAGTATGACGGCAGCTGGGTCAATGTCGACCCGCTTCCCGAGACGCTGGTGGTCAACATCGGCGAACTGCTCGAACTGGCATCGAACGGCTATCTCAAGGCGACCGTCCACCGTGTGGTGACGCCGCCGGCGGGTGTCGAGCGGATTTCCGTTCCGTTCTTCTTCAGCGCCCGGCTCGATGCGACGATCCCGCTGCTCAGCCTGCCCGAGGAACTCGCGGCCGAGGCGCGCGGGCCGGCGAGCGATCCCGACAATCCGCTGTTTCGCAATGTCGGAACCAATGTGCTGAAAAGCCGCCTGCGTTCCCATCCCGACGTGGCGCGCCGGCACTATGCCGATCTGCTCGAGACGGGAATTTCGGCTGCCTGAACGCGTCAGCAGAAGTAGAAAAGGAATTTTCGTTTTTCTGACAGCTTTTGGAATTTCATTCGTCGCCAAAGCCCGCAAATCAGCGCAAAAAGGTAAAATCGTTCGGCGGTTTCCTCCCATTCCGCTGGACGGTGTTCCCCTCTGAAGGTTGTAAACCTTCTTTTGGCCGGGCCGTATTCGCGCCCGGCCTTTTTCTTGACCTGCGGTGTGGCACATCACCCTTGGGCGCAGTTGTCCGTTCGGGGACAGGCTGGACCTCCGCCCCATCATGGAAAAGGGCAGGGGCCGATCGGCTCCTGCCCTCGTCTTTTGCTACCTCGCGAAGTCGGCTGAAACTCAGCCGAACTTCGGATCGAGGCTGCCCGACTTGTAGCGCTTGGCCATTTCCGAGACCGGCAGCGGCTTGATCTTTGGCGCGTTGCCGGCGGTGCCGAACTGCTCGAAGCGCTCCTTGCACAGCTTGCGCATGGCGGCCATGGCCGGCGTCAGATATTTGCGCGGATCGAACTCCGAGGGGTTCTCGGTCAGCACCTTGCGGATCGCGCCGGTCAGCGCCATGCGGTTGTCGGTGTCGATGTTGATCTTGCGCACGCCATGCTTGATGCCGCGCTGGATTTCCTCCACCGGCACGCCCCAGGTCGGCTTCATCTGGCCGCCATACTTGTTGATGATCTCCTGCAGATCTTCCGGCACCGAGGACGAACCGTGCATGACAAGGTGCATGTTCGGCAAGCGGCGGTGGATCTCCTCGATCACGTTCATCGCCAGCACCGCACCATCCGGCTTGCGCGAGAATTTGTAGGCGCCGTGGCTGGTGCCCATGGCAACAGCCAGCGCATCGACATGCGTGTCCTTGACGAACTCGACCGCCTGTTCAGGGTCGGTCAAAAGCTGGTCGTGGCTGATCGCGCCTTCGATGCCGTGGCCGTCTTCTTGCTCGCCGCCGCCGCTCTCCAGCGACCCGAGCACGCCGATCTCGCCTTCCACCGACACGCCGCCCCAATGCGCCATGTCGACGACGCGCTTGGTGATGCCGGAATTGTAGGCGTAGTCGGCCGGTGACTTGCCGTCTTCCTTCAGCGACCCGTCCATCATCACCGAGGTGAAGCCGTATTGGATCGCGGTGACGCAGGTGGCTTCGTTGTTGCCATGGTCGAGATGCATGCAGACCGGGATGTCGGGATGGATTTCGACCAGCGCGTCGATCAGCTTGGCCAGCACCACGTCATTGGCGTAGGCGCGGGCGCCGCGGCTCGCCTGCAGGATGACCGGCGACTTGGTCTCCTCGGCGGCCTCCATAATGGCGAGGCCCTGTTCCATATTGTTCATGTTGAAGGCAGGCACGCCATAGCCGTATTCGGCGGCATGGTCGAGCAATTGTCTCAATGTGATGCGAGCCACCCAATAGTCTCCCGTATCTGGTTTCAGGCCAATGGTTGCGGGCTGTCCGCTTGCCGTTCAGCCCGTCGATGCTTCTGGCCGGATTTCACCGCAATCGCAACCGTTAGACGCTTTTGCGGCCGCAATTCTTGTTGCAGCGCTGAAATCCGTTCCGAATTCGGCATTTTCAGCCTTTGATGGGGCTCACGCCGCGATCTGCTCGCGCGCAGCCAGGATCTGCACGCAGGCATTGGCCGCCTCTTTGCCCTTGACCGTGAAGTGCTCGAAGAAGAAGCGGTGGTGCTCCGCGCTGTCATGGTAGTTGAGTGGCGTCAGCACCGCCGAAAGCACCGGCACGCCGGTCGACAGCTGCACATTCATCATGCCGTCGATGACGGCACTGGCGACGAACTCGTGCCGGTAGATGCCGCCATTGACGACGAAGGCCACTCCCAGGATCGCGCCATAGCGGCCGGTCTGGGCTAGCGTCTTGGCGTGCAACGGAATCTCGTATGCGCCCGGCACGTCGAAGACATCGACGGCAAAGCGGTTTTCCCCGAGCGCGGCCAATTCCGCCTCGAAGGATTGCACGCATTGATCGACGATATCGGCGTGCCAGCGCGCGCGAATGACGGCAATACGAACGGTTTCATAGTCTTTGCGGGAATGCTGATTCATGGGTCCATCCTTCCGTTTCGAACCAGAATCAGGACGCACGATACGGATTAAGCCCGCGAAAAGCGGACCGTCTTCCGTTTCGTTCTCTTCCATCCGGACTGTGACCGTCGGCTCCGGAATCACACCGGATCTGCTGACCCTCCCATTGCCGGGAGGCGCTCGCGGGCTTGGGCCGAGGCCCTTACCGCCGGTGGGGACTTTCACCCCGCCCTGAGAACATTAACGATGGTGATATGGAAGGGCGGGGCGGGGTTGTCAATTGTCGACGAGCGCTATTCTCCCCCCTCGAGGGGGAGATGTCGCCGAAGGCGACAGAGGGGGTCGCCGCGCGTGAAGCGCCGACGCCTTCGTGACGAAAGACGACGTCGGCGATCTACGTGAGAGGACCCCCTCTGGCCGCTTTGCGGCCATCTCCCCCTCGAGGGGAGATTACCCCCGTTCCGGAAACATCGCCTTCAACCCCTCGCGCGAGGCCTTGGCGACGCCGCGTTCGGTGATCAGGCCTGTGATCAGCCGCGCCGGGGTCACGTCGAAGGCCGGGTTTGCCGCCGGCGTCGTTTCCGGCGACACGCGGACCTGGGCGATCTCGCCGGAGGCGGTCTTGCCCCAGACCAGCGAGACCTCGTCGGGCGAGCGCTGCTCGATCGGGATTTCGGCCAGTCCGTCATGCACCGTCCAGTCGATGGTCGGTGACGGCAGCGCGACATAGAACGGCACGTCATTGTCGGCGGCGGCCAGCGCCTTGAGATAGGTGCCGATCTTGTTGCAGACGTCACCACTAGCAGTCGTGCGGTCGGTGCCGACGATGACCATGTCGATCTCGCCGCGCTGCATCAGATGGCCGCCGGCATTGTCCACGATCAGCGTGTGCGGCACGCCGTGGCCAGCCATCTCCCAGGCGGTCAACTGGGCGCCCTGATTGCGCGGCCGCGTTTCGTCGACATAGACATGAACCGGAATGCCGGCCTCGACAGCCAGATAGATCGGCGCCGTGGCGGTGCCGTAGTCGACGGTCGCCAGCCAGCCGGCGTTGCAATGGGTCAGGATGTTGACTGGCTCGCCCGGTTGCTTGCGTGCGGCGATCGTCTTGATGATCTCGAGCCCATTGGCGCCAATGGCGCGGTTGAGGTCGACATCCTCGTCGGCGATCTCTGCGGCGCGCCGGTAGGCGGCAGCCGCGCGCTCTACGGCTGGCAACGGCCGCAGGAAACGCCGCATCTCGTCGAGCGCCCAGCGCAGATTGATCGCGGTCGGGCGGGTCTCATGCAAGGTCTCCCAGACGGCGTCGAGTGCTGCATCCGACGGGTCGTCTTGCATCTGCATGGCAACGCCGTAGGCAGCGGTGACGCCGATCAGCGGCGCGCCGCGCACCCACATGTCGCGGATGGCGGTGGCGATGCCGGCGACCGTGCCGATCGTCTCGATGCGAAAATCATGCGGCAGCCAGCGCTGGTCGATGATGTCAACCGAACGCCCGTCGTCGGCGAGCCAGATGGTGCGATAGTGGCGTTCGCCGACGTTCAAATGCTGCTCTCCCGTTCGATCACCGCGGCCAACTGGTTGACCTCGTCGATGCTGTGTATCTGGCGCCGGTTGACGGCGATGTGACGGCCGAATTTCAGCGCCTTCGCCTCGCAACTGGCGCGCAGATCCTCGTCTTCAATGGTCTCGAAATCGGCGTTATGGGCGAGGCCGAGGATGCGCCGGTGAACCTCGATGCCGGCGAAGCCCAGCAGGTCGGTCCAGACCTGATGCAGCACATGGTCGAGCGCCTGCTCGGCACCAAGCCTGTCGCCCTGATCCTCGAACAGGCTCGTCTGGTAGAGCATGCCGGTGCGTTCGGTGCGCCACAGATGCGAGAACTCGGCGCGGAACACCGACCAGGTTTCGCTCGTCACCTCGAGCAGATAGGCGCGCATGGCATCGCGCTTGCCTTTCTGCTCGTGGCCTCGTTGCGAGAAGAAGGATATCCAGAAATTGGCAAGCAGCATGCCGACGTCGAAGGCCATCGGGCCGTAGAAAGCGAATTCCGGATCGATCATCCGGGTTTCGCTGTCGGTGACCATGATTGAGCCGGAATGCAGGTCGCCATGCAGCAGCGTTTCGGCATTGGCTGCGAACAGATGCTTCAGCCGCTGCGCCTCGACCTTGAGGTCGCGGTCGCCGCGCAACTCAGCGACCAGGCCGTCCAGCTGCGGGCTGGTGTGCCGGTTCATCTTGGCGTCGAAATAGGGGTCCGAAAAAACCAGGTTCTCGGTGATGTCGCAGAGTTCGACATTGTCGGCGAACAGCGCGAGATCGGCCTTGCGCTCCCTAGCCGCCATCGAGAGGTCGGAGCCACGGAACAGCGTGCGGGCCATGAACAGGCCGATGTCGCGCGCGATGTTCGGCAGCTGGCGGCCTTCGATCAGGGCGCGGCGCAGGATGATGTGCGGCGGCGCCAGATACTCCATGATGATCAGCGCTTGGCCTTCGTCGAAATGATAGATGGCCGGCACCGAACCCGGCGCGCGCGCCTCCTGCCGGGTCAGCGCATGGTATTCGAAGAAGGAGCGCTTGAGCGGCAGCGGCCAGCTGTCACCGACCAGGCGGACATAGGGCAGCGCCTGCTTGACGACTGCAGCCCCGGTGGCGCCCTCGACGATGAACACCAGGTTCAGATTGCCGTCGCCGACCTCGCGGACCTTCCAGCTTCTCGTATCCTTGCCGATCCGTGCGCACAGCGCTTCGTTGGCGCCAAGGCGCGTCGAAAGCGTCTCCACCGACAATGCTTCGAACGGCAATTTCTCAGTCATTCCTCACCCTCGCGCTGATGCGCTCCGATCATAGCGGAGCCATGGCGGCCGGGCCAAGCTAGGAAGCCATCTGGCAATTGTCAATCGTGTTGACAATTGCCGATTGAGCCCATAGCGTCATGGTCAGGGAGGAACGAATGGGCAATGATGCCGTGTTCCGCGTGGACGGCCTGAGGAAATCCTTTGGCCATATCGAGGTGCTTGGCGGCGTCTCGCTCGAATTGCATGCCGGCGAAGTCACCGTGCTGATGGGCGCCAACGGCGCCGGCAAATCCACCCTCGTCAAGATCATCAGCGGCGTCTACGACCACGGCGGCGGCACGATGCGCCTCGCCGGTCGCGACTTGGCGCCGAAGACCCCGGCGGAAGCGATCCGCGCCGGTGTCGTCACCGTGCATCAGAACATCAATGACGGCGTCGTCGCCGATCTCGACGTCGCCACCAATCTGACGCTCGACAGGCTGACCGGCAGCGGCGTGCCGACCCTGTTCAATCCGGGCCGCGTGCGCCGCGAGGCCAAGGCCGTCGCCGACCGCATGGGGCTGGCCATCGACCTTAGGGCCCGCATCAGCGACCTGTCTCTGGCCGACCGCCAGATGGTGGCGATCGCCCGCGCCATGGCGCACCAGCCGAAAGTGCTGATCCTCGACGAGCCGACCTCCTCGCTGTCCAGCGCCGAGGCCGACCGGTTGTTCGCACTGCTTGACCGGTTGCGCGAGCAAGGCGTGGCGATCCTCTACATCTCGCACCGTATGTCGGACATCAGGCGGCTTGCCGACCGTATCGTCTCGATGCGCGACGGGTTGATCAGCGGCGCCTTCGACAGGAAGCCGCTCGACTATGAAGGCGCCATCAACGCCATGCTCGGCCGCAAGATCCATCTCGACCAGATCGTTGCCAGGGACTCGGTCAACGCCATCCTGACCATTGATGGATTGCGTCTTACGCAGGGCGCCAAACCGATCTCGCTGACGCTCGGCGACGGCGAGGTGGTTGCCATCACCGGTCTCGTCGGCGTCGGCAAGACGGCGCTGGCCGAAACGCTGTTTGGCGTGCGCAAGCCGCTGTCCGGCACCATGGTGTTGAACGGCAAACCCTATGCGCCTGACACGGCCGGCGAGGCGATCGCCGCCGGCGTGTTTCTCGTCGCCAAGGATCGCGGTGAAAACGGCATTGTCGGCGGCTTCAACATCCAGGAAAACATCAGCCTGCCATTCCACAAGCGGATGTCGCATTTCGGTGTGCTCAGGCGCCGCCTGGAACGCACCATCGCCCGCCGGCAGGTCCAGGAACTTGGCATTGTCTGCCGTTCCGAGAAGGACGAAATGGCGTCGCTGTCCGGCGGCAACCAGCAAAAGGTGATGGTCGCCCGCTGGATGGCACAGAATGCCAAGCTGTTCATTCTCGACGAGCCGTTTCAGGGCGTCGACATTTCCGCCAGGCGCGATATCGCCGCCAAGCTCAGGGCCAGCGCCAATGGCCGCGCGACGCTGCTGTTCGTCACCGAACTCGATGAAGCGCTGGAGACGGCCGACCGCATCCTGGTGATGTCGGAGCAGACGATCGTCGGCGAACACCGCAACGCCGATATCGATCTCGATCGCCTGCTGGCCGAGGTCGCCGGCGGGCCGCTGCACAGCGCGGCATGAGGTCAGATGGTGAGACGTGCAATGGAGAAAGCATGAGTTTGGGTTGGGTAGAAATGGCGGCATCACGCGGGAGCGCTGAATGACGCTGCGCGACTACGCCATTCGCTATGGCTTCATCGTCCTGCTGTTCGGGCTGGTCGCCTATTTCGCGATCGCCGCCGACGGTTTCGTCTCGCCGCAAAGTGCCGTCTTCATCTTCCAGTCGGTCGCCATCACCGGCGTGCTGGCGCTCGGCGTCACCGCCACTTTGGTCGTCGGCGGCTTCGACCTATCGATCGGCTCGGTTGCCACCTCCGCCATGATGGCTGCCGCCTATGTCATGGTGGTGCTTGAACAGAACGCCGTCGTTGCGGTCATCGTCTGCCTGCTGATCGGCGCCGTCGTCGGTCTCATCAATGGCTGGCTGATCGTCTATATGCGCGTGCCCGACCTTTTGGCGACGCTCGGCATGATGTTCCTGCTTGTCGGCCTGCAGCGCATCCCGACCGAGGGACGCTCGATCGCTACCGGCATGACCATGCCGGACGGTTCGGTCGCCAACGGCAAGTTCTCCGACGCCTTCCTGGCGCTCGGCCGCCACCGCTTCGATTTCTTCATTCCGAACCTCATTCCGGTGTCGGTCGTGGTCCTCATTGTGCTGGCCGTGCTGATCTGGTTCTTTCTCGAATACACCCGTTTCGGCCGCATGATGTATGCGGTCGGCAGCAACGAGCGGGCGGCCGAACTCGCCGGCGCGCCGGTCAAGGCTTACAAGATCTGGGCCTACATCATTTCAGGCGTTTTTGCCTCGATCGGCGGCATTTTGCTCGCGGCACGGCTAGGCCGCGGAGACATTGCCTCGGGCAACAATCTGCTGCTCGACGCGGTTGCGGCAGCGCTCATCGGCTACGCGGTGCTTGGTGCCGCCAAGCCCAACGCCTTCGGCACCGCCGTCGGCGCGCTGTTCGTCGGCATCTTGCTGCAAGGCCTGACCATGATGAACGCGCCCTACTACACGCAGGATTTCGTCAAGGGCGTGGTTCTGGTGGTCGCCCTTGTCTTCACCTTCGCCCTTTCCGGCAGGGGCAGGCGATAGGATTCGACCGGGTCATATTTTGAGTTCAACAAGTGGAGGAAACAAAATGAAGATCACAAGAAGACTTCTAGGAAAGGCAGCGCTCGGGCTTGCCGGCGCAACCATGCTGATGCAGTTCCCGGCGCTTGCTGCGGACAAGCCGGCGCCATTCGACAAGCCGGGCGTCAAGATTGCGCTGGTTCGCTATCTCTCGACCGGCGACTTCTTCCAGGCCTATCTCTCCGGCGTCGAGGCGCAGTCGAAGGCGCTTGGCGTCGACCTACGCGTGCTCGACAGCCGCCAGGATGCGGCGCTGCAGGCAGATATGGTCGACCAGGCCATCGCGCTCGGCGTCCAGGGCATCATCATCCAGCACGGTCTGACGGAATCGATGAAGGACGCCGCCCAGCGCGCGGTCGACGCCGGCATCAAGGTCGTCGCCTTCGACGTCAATGTCGAAAACCCCAAGATTCCGCAGGTCGAACAGTCCGACCGCGACCTTGCGCGTCTCGCCCTCGAACAGGCGGTCAAGGACAATGGCGACAGCTGGAAGGCCGGCTACGTCTATGTCGCCGGCATCGCCCCGCTCGACCGCCGCAACGAGACCTGGGTCGACGTCAAGAAGAAGTATGCCGGCATCAACGAAGTCGCCATGTTCGGCACGCTCGACAACCCGATCGCCAATTCGGTCGCCAACCAGGCGCGCTCGGTGCTGTCGGCCCACCCCGATATCAAGGTGATGTTCGCCCCCTATGACGAATTCGCCAAGGGCGTGAAGATCGCCGTCGACGAGGCCGGCTTGAACAAGGACATCAAGATCTATTCGGCCGACATCTCGACTTCGGATATATCAGCGATGCGCGAGACCGACAGCGCCTGGGCGGCAACCGCCGCCACCAACCCGGCCGTCGTCGGCCAGGTCTCGGTGCGCGCGCTGGCGCAGCTGCTGGCCGGTGAAGACCCCGGCCACAACGTAATCGTGCCACCGACGCTGATCACCCAGAAGGACCTGATCGACAAGGACATCAAGAACATGGAAGACCTGTCGGCCAAGCTGCCGCAATTCGCCCATGCCGATGTCGCCATGCCGGCCTGGATGCCGAACCCGAACGCCAAATAGTTCCTGGCTCACCAGCAAAAGAAAGAGCGGCTCTCGGGCCGCTCTTTTGTTTGTGCGTTGCGGATTTCGCTCTCAGCCCGATCGCCCGGCGCGCGCCAACCCGTGCTCCACCAGGCGGTCGATGATCGCGGCATAGCTGACACCGCTTGCCGCCATCGCCTTGGAATACATGCTGATGTCGGTGAAGCCCGGGATGGTGTTGATCTCGTTGACCAGGAATTGCATGTCCGGCATCAGGAAGAAATCGACGCGCGCCATGCCGTCGCAACCGACGGCTCTGAAAGCCTTGGCGGCCATGTCGCGCATGCCTGCCTCGACTTCAGGCGGCAGTTCGGCTGGCACGATCAGTGCGGCGCCATTCTCGTCGATGTATTTGGCATTGTAGTTATAGAAGCCGTGGCTTTCCGCCGGCACGATCTCGCCCGGCCGCGAGACGAATAGATTGCCTGCGACGTCTTCCAGCACGCTGTATTCAATCTCGCGGCCACGAACGAATTCCTCTGCCAACAACTTGCGATCGTGCCGGAAAGCCTCAGCCAGCGCTCGATCGAATTCCTGGCTGGCATTGACCTTTCCGACGCCGACGGACGATCCCTGCCGCGCCGGTTTGATGAACAGCGGCAGGCCGAGTTCGTCCTCGAGTGCGGTGAGGGAAGGGGTGTCGCCGTCGTGGATCGTCACCGAGCGTGCGACCGGCACCCCAGCTGCCTTCAGCAGCCGCTTGGCGATGTCCTTGTCCAACGCGACCGCCGAACCGAGGATGCCGCAGCCGGCAAGCGGCACGCGGGCGACTTCGGCCAGCCCCTGGACCGATCCGTCCTCGCCATACAGTCCATGCAAGACTGGAAACAGGATATCGATCTTCGGTAGGTCATGGGCAGAGCCATTAGCCGCAAGTGCGATCATCCGTCCGCGCCCGCCGGGCACGAGGCAAACTTCCGTGCCGCTCTCCGGCTTCGCCAATGTGCCGTCCTCGAATGCGCTCAGCAGCCAAATTCCCTCGCGGCTGATGAAGATCGGCACCGCGTCATACCGGGCAGGGTCCAGCGCGCGCACCACATTCGTCGCCGAAAGCACCGATACGTCATGCTCGGCCGAGCGCCCGCCGAACAACACGGCAATGCGCAGTCTTTTCGCAACCATGAACGTCTCCAAAAGGTCTGGGATTGAAAGTAATCGGCGGTGATGCCGCTATTGACGAAAAATCGATGTTGCAAGCGGCATCATTGGAACGGTCTGAAACCGGACTTTTGATGGCCCGACAGCGACGATTCCAAGACAGCCCTGGTTCGAGCGCAAAAAGAAAAGGGCGGCCCACAGGCCGCTCTTCGTCGTTGCGGTATTTTCTTGCCGCTAGCGCATCGCCGCCGCGATGTTGCCGCCGTCCACCGTCGTCACATCGGCGGTGGTGCGGTCGGCCAGCGCCTGATGCAGGAACGCCTGGGCGACGTCCTCGGCCGTCACTTCCTGCCCGAGCAGATTGCCGGACATGTATTCCTTCTCGGAGACGCCGCGTGCGCCCGAGCGGCTGGCGATCATGGCATCGGTCAACAGCCCCGAACGGATGCGGTCGGCGTTGACGGCATTCGAACGGATGCCGTGGGCGCCGTAGTCGAGTGCGTACTGCCTCGACAGGAACAGCGTCGCCGCCTTCGGGATGCCATAGGCGCCGAACTTCGGACCGGGATTGACCGCTTGTTTGGAGGTGTTGAACAAAAGCACGCCGCCTGTGCCCTGTTCGAGCATGACGCGCACCGCGTTCTGCGCCGCCGACTGATGGGCGAAGAAATTGAGCTCGAAACTCTTGCGTAAGGTGACGTCGTCGATCTCGCCGATCCGGCCTTCCCAGGCAGCTCCCGCATTCGAAACCAGAATGTCGACGCCGCCATAGACGGCGACGGCCTTGTCGAAGGCAGCGCGCATCTGCTTGGGGTCGGTAATGTCGGCGCCAACGCCGATCGAATTGTTGCCGGCCTGCTTGGCTGCTTCCGCCGCCTTTGCCGCGTCGAGATCGACGACGACCGCATGGGCGCCATTGGCGGCGAACAGCTTTGCCGTGGCAGCGCCGATGGCGCCGGCGCCGCCGGTGATCAGCACCACCTGGCCGGTCAGCGGCTTCGGCTTGTTGGAGGCGAGCTTGGCCTGTTCCAGCGACCAGTATTCGAGCGGGAACAGATCGGCTTTCGACAGTGGATGGAAATTGCCGACGGCTTCGGCGCCGCGCACCGCCTCGATCCACATCTCGCCGACATCGGAGGCGATCTTCGCATCCTTCAGCGTGCGGCCATGGCCGAACATGCCGAGGCCCGGCACTAGCGTCAGCCGCGGCATCTGGTCGAGCATGGTGCGTTTGACATCGTCGAGCGCGTCATTGGTTTCGAAATAGGCGCGATAGTCCCTGGCGAAGGTCTCGACGTGACTGCGGATGATCGCTTTGTAGTCGCCGATCTTGTCGGCGTCGGGCGCAGGCAGCGCCATCGGCCCGGTCTTGATGCGGATCGATAGGTCGGGCGTCGACACGCCGCGTCCGGCATAGTCGGCGATCTTGGCCGAGTTGATGAAATCGACGATCGTATCCGAGGTGCGGAAATCGCTGATCATACGGTCGAAGCGGCCTTCGCCGCGCGCAACCGCAACCGCACCGCGCAGCGTCGATGCAATATCGGCAAGCTTTGCCAGTTTGGTCGGCAAGGCGACCTTTTCGGTGCGCGGCTTGCCGTGCTTGGCGACATACTCCTCGGCAACGTTCACGTAGTGGATCATCCGGTCATAGGCCTGCTTGGCGCCGTCGCCAAAGGTGAAGATGCCGTGCTTGTCGAGGATCAGGCCTTCCACCGTAGGGTCAGCGTCGAAAATATCGGCAGCCACTTTCGCCAGGTCGAAGCCCGGCATGATGTAGGGGACATAACCCATCTTGGCGCCGAACACCGTCTTCACCAGCGGCTCGCTGTCCTGCTGGTCGACGATGGCCAGGATGGCGGTCGAGTGCGTGTGGTCGACGAATCTGTGCGGCAGGAAGGCGTGCAGCAGCGTCTCGACCGACGGGTTGGGCGAGGACGGGTCGATGAGGTTCACCCGCTGCAGCGCGACCATGTCCTCGTCGGCAAGCTTGGTGAGCGACCGTGCGCGGAGCAGCGCGTTGAGTTTGACCGCCGGCAAGCCCTGCGGCTCGATGACGCCCATGTCCCAGCCGCTGCCCTTGACGCACAGCACATCCCATTCGTCGCCGACGAGATCGGTAGCCTTGGTCTTGCAGGAGGTGTTGCCGCCGCCATGCAGGACCAGACGCGGCTCGCCGCCCAGCAGCCGCGTCGTGTAGACGCGCAGCGCCAGGTCGCGGCTGACGCCCTTCTTTGCATAGTCGGCTACCAGCTTCTCCGCATCGCCGTCATTCCACAGGTTCTTCATATTCGCTTCGTCCGATTTGCTGTCTTTGTTGTTGTGAACAGGAATGCCGCGACGCTTTGATGACAATGCGCCGGCTGCAATGATTTCGTTTGCTAGGAGGCCTTTTGTGCATGGTCGAGCAGCCGTCGCGCCATCCGCGCGCCGACCACAAGATGCGTGCAGAGCTCGCCGGTCATCGCCGCGATGAGCGGGTCGAACTTGCTGACTTCCTGCACGACCATCAGGCGCTTTTCGATGGCGCGCAGCGATGAAAGGTCTGCCGAAATGACGCGACGGTTGTAGCTGCAGTCGAGCGCCTTGCCCTTGGCGTCGATGATCTGCCCGGCGATGACGCCGGCAGCACCCGCCTTACGCAACGCGCCCATCTCGTCGACGGTCAGCGCACCGCATTTGACGACATGACTGTCGGCGTCGACGGTGCCGACCGAGAACAGCGCCAGGTCGCATTCATGAATGCTCGCCAACTGCTCGCGGATCACCGGCTCGGCACGCAGGCCGCGCGCCAGCTCCTCCGTCGTCAGCACCAGTGGCGCATAGAAATTGATGCCCTTGGCGTTGAGCCGGCGGGCGATTTCCATCGTGCATTGGTCCGGCCGGTAGGAATAGGGGGCGCCGAGATTGCCGCACAGCTGCACCACGGTGACATCCTGCAGGTCGGCATAGGACATGATGTCGGCGATCGTGTAGACGGTCCGTCCCCAGGCGACGCCGATGCGATCGCCCTTCTTGACCAGTTCGAGAAAGACGCTCGCCGCCAGCACCGCAATGTCGGTCGACGGATCGATGACATAGTCGTTTTCCGGCGCAATCCAGACGGCGTCGAGCTTCAGCGCGTCTTCGAGCTTGCGCGCCAGCACATCATCGGTGAAAAGTTGGGTCGAGGTCGAGATGTTGACAATGCCGGTCTCGCGCGCCTTGCGCAGATACATGGCGACCGAGGCACGGGAAATCTTGAGCTGGCTGGCCACCTGGTCCTGACGCAGGCCGTGGGCGTAGTAAAGCCAGGCGGCTTTGTGGATAAGCTGTTCTGCCGGTCGGATCGCCATGCCATCTCCTCTCTGACATTATTCACGGCTCTCGACAAAAGTCAAACCGAGCCGAGGTATACGATGCCCCTTCATCAGCTGAATCCAGAACATCATTGTGCCAAATGCGCACTCTCGTGGCATCGTTGGTGGTGACGCGGCCCGAGCCTGTGATTAGAACGTCACAAGGAAGACATTGGGGAGGACGGGATGGGCAATCCCTATGAACAGGATCTCGACAAGAACGCGGCTAACCACCAGCCGCTGACGCCGCTCACCTATCTGGAGCGGGCGGCCAGGACCTATCCCGACCATGTCGCCATCATCCATGGCCGCCAGCGCACCACCTATCGCGATTTCTGGCGCCGCTCGTTGAAGCTTGCCTCGGCGCTCTCAAAGCGCGGCATCGGCAAGGGCGATACCGTCACTGTCATGCTGTCCAACACGCCGCCAATGCTTGAGGCGCATTTCGGCGTGCCGATGACCAAGGCGGTGCTGCATTCGCTCAACACACGCCTCGATGCCGCGGTCATTGCCTTCCAGCTCGACCATGCCGAAACCAAGGTTCTCATCGTCGACCGCGAATTCTCTGCTGTCGTCAGGGAGGCGCTGGCGTTGGCCAGAGCAAAGCCGCTGGTCATCGACTATGACGATCCCGAATACGCCACCGATGCGCCCTATCCCAAGGGCGAACGGCTCGGCACGCTCGACTATGAGGAGTTTGTCGCCGGCGGCGACGAGGATTTCGCCTGGTCGATGCCCGACGACGAATGGGACGCCATATCGCTCAACTACACCTCCGGCACCACGGGCAATCCGAAGGGCGTCGTCTATCACCATCGCGGCGCGGCCCTGATGGCCTACACCAACACCATCCATGCCGGCATGGCCAAGCACGCGGTCTATCTGTGGACGCTGCCGATGTTCCACTGCAATGGCTGGTGCTTTCCCTGGACCTTGGCCGTGCAGGCCGGCACCCATGTCTGCCTGCGCTGGGTGCGGCCGAAGCCGATCTACGACGCCATCGCCGACCACGGCGTCACGCATCTCTGCGGCGCGCCGGTCGTCATGTCGGTGCTGATCAACGCCAAGGACGAGGACAAGCGCGAATTCGCGCAGACCGTCACCTTCAACACCGCCGCGGCGCCGCCGCCGGAAGCCGTGCTTTCGGGCATGGCCGATGCCGGCTTTGCCGTCACCCATCTCTATGGCCTGACCGAGACCTACGGCCCGGCGGTCGTCAACGAATGGCACGGCGCCTGGGATGGTCTCGACAAGGGATCGAAGGCGACGAAGAAGGCGAGACAGGGCGTGCGTTACGCCGCGCTTGAGGATTTGACAGTGATGGATCCGGAGGCGATGCAGAAAACGCCGGCCGATGGCGAGACCATCGGCGAGGTGATGTTCCGCGGCAACATCGTCATGAAGGGCTATCTGAAAAACCGCAAGGCAAGTGACGAGGCCTTTGCCGGCGGCTGGTTCCACTCGGGCGACCTCGGCGTCATGCATCCGGATGGCTACATCCAGCTCAAGGACCGCTCCAAGGACATCATCATCTCCGGCGGCGAGAACATCTCCTCGATCGAGGTCGAGGATGCGCTCTACAAGCACCCCGCCGTTGCCTCCTGTGGCGTCGTTGCGCGGGCCGACGAGAAATGGGGCGAGGTGCCGGTCGCCTATGTCGAACTGAAGCCGGGCAAGACCGCGACCGAAGCCGAGATCATCGACCACTGCCGCGCGCTTCTAGCCCGCTTCAAGGTGCCGAAGGCGGTGATATTCGCGGAAATCCCGAAGACCTCGACCGGCAAGATCCAGAAGTTCCGGCTGCGGGAAATGGCGAAGCAGGCTTAACTACACTGCAACTCTTGCGATGGCCTCGACAATTTGCCGCGGCCCTGCGTGACTTCGTCATCCTAGGTGGAGCAGTCGCGAAGCAACGTAGCGGAAACCCTGGGATCCATGCCGTGACCTTGCGGCAGCACTCCGGCGATCGAGAATCACTGGCGGCGGACGTTAGGCGTATATCGGCGCAACTAATTGGTACCGCTGCATTATTCGACATGCGTCACGGCATGGATCCTAGGGTCTGCGCCGCGTCGCTACGCTCCTTGCTTCGCCCTAGGATGACGAAGCGCGTGGAGCCCGGCCGCCAACATTGTCACCATCTGTCACCAATTATACGTGTACGTCGAATCCGCGTTGACATCCCACCTTTTTCGATTTACGACTGACGAAAATTGAAATTCGTCACTCGTTAATCGACAGAGAGCCATGTCAGAAGCTGCCAACATAGTGGCCGACCCCACCCGACAGGAGAATGTGACACGCATTCTCGACTGCGCCGAGCGCCTGTTCCGTCACTACGGTTACGGCAAGACCAACGTTGCCGACATTGCGCGCGAACTAGGCATGTCGCCGGCCAACATCTACCGTTTCTTTGCCTCCAAGGTTGAAATCCACCAGGCCGTCTGCGGCCGGATGCTCGGCGCCAGCTACAAGATGGCCTACGAGATCTCTAGGCTGCCGATCAGTGCCGAGGAGCGGCTGCGGCGCTACGTGCATGCGCAATACAAGATGACGATGGAAGTCATGCTCGACGATCAGAAGGTCCACGAGATGGTCATCGTTGCGCTCGAACGCGACTGGGGCGTCATCGACAAGCATGTCGACAGCATCCACGACTTGTTCGCGGAGGTGATCCGCGACGGCATCGAGGCCGGTGAGTTCCGGGAACAGGATCCGGTCATCGCATCGCGCTGCTTCGGCGCCGCCACCGTCATTCTGTGCCACCCGCAGATGGTGGCGCAGTGCCTTGCCAAGACCAACCGGGCGATGCCCGACGACCTTATCGACTATGCGATCAAGGCTTTGAAATAGCCGCCACCCCACCGGGTGCCGGTGTCGAAAGTTCATCTCCAGTCAGGAGTGCCAAAGTGTCTTTGTCCAGTTCCATCATCAGCAGGCTGCCAGTCGCTGGCCTGATCGTCGCCACGCTCGGGCTCGCGGCCTGCTCGCAGGAGAAGACCGAAGTCCAGGACATCATCCGCCCGGTCAAGGTGGTCGAGATCGGCCAGGCTGAGAACAGCCGCGAACTCAACTATTCCGGCTCGGTGCGCGCCCGCACCGAAATGAATCTCGGCTTTCGCATCTCGGGCAAGGTCACCCAGCGCCTTGTCGATATCGGCCAGCATGTGACATCAGGCGATGTCTTGGCCCGCATCGATCCCACCGACTACGAGCTTTCGGTCAAGAGCGCCAAGGCCAGCCTCGATGCCGCCGAGCGGCAGGTCGAGACGGTCGATCTGTCGCGGGAGCGCGCCGAGCAGCTTTTTGCCAAGAACTTCACCTCCAAGTCGCAGCTCGAACAGGCGACGCTGAGCTACAACCAGGCGGTGGCGACGCGCGATGCCGCCCGCTCGACGCTTGCCCAAGCGCAGAACCAGGTCGTCTATACCGATCTCAAGGCGAGCGAGAACGGCATCGTCACATCCGTCAGCGCCGATGTCGGCCAGGTGGTCGGTGCCGGCACGCCGGTAATGACCGTTGCCGTCGACGGCGAAAAGGAAGTGCTGATCGCGGTTCCCGAAATGGATATTGCCGCCTTCAAGCCGGGCAAGGCGGTCAAGGCGAGCTTCTGGTCCGACGACGCGCTGAGCCTCGACGGCAAGGTCCGCGAAGTGGCCGGCAGCGCCGATCAGCAGTCGCGTACCTTTGCCGTTCGCGTCTCGCTCCCCGATGATCCCCGCGTGCTGCTGGGCATGACCGCCAACATTGAAGCCTCGGTGGCGAGCCGGCAGCAGATGGTGTCCATCCCGCTCAGCGCGCTTGCTGAAAAGGACGGCCAGAAGATCGTTTGGACAGTCGACCGCGGCAGCGACACGGTCCATCCGCGCCCCATCAAGGTTGCCGAATTCACCGCCGACGGCGTCAGTGTCGCCGACGGGCTGAAGCCAGGCGACGTCGTCGTAGCCGCAGGCACCCAGTTCATGACCGAAAATCTGCAGGTCAAGCTGACCGGCGGTGCAGCGCAACAGTCGGCATCCGCGGAAGACGCGGCCAAGGCCCTGCGCTGACACGAAGCAAACGAAAACCGGCTTTCATCGCATCGGCGCAAGCCGCGAGGTCAATCGGTTCATGGTTTCCGGGCGGCGAGCGCCCGATGGTCGAGACGCAAGGTTGATGTAACCCCCACATCTGACCCGCGTCCCACCGCGATGAGTCTCTCCGCTCGGAAAGCCTCGCCGCCCGGAAGCCGACATCGGAAACTCTGAGAACGTGCGCAAACGCGCTGACGATCAATTGGATGGGCTGACGCCATGACCACCGACGCCAATGAAAAGCAGCCTTTCAATCTTTCGCGCTGGGCCATCGGCCATCCCTCCATCGCGCGCTTTCTGTTTGGCCTGATCATCATTGCCGGTGCACTCGGCCTGATGCGCATGGGCCAGAAGGAAGACCCGGATTTCACCTTCCGCGTCATGGTTGTCCAGGCGATCTGGCCTGGCTCCTCGATCCAGGAGATGGAGGACCAGGTCGTCAACAAGATCGAGCGCAAGCTGCAGGAAACGCCGCATCTCGATTTCGTTCGCTCCTACACCCGCGCCGGCAGCGCCATCATCACCTTGCAGGTCAAGGGCGACACCAATCCGGCGCAGGTCGCCGACGCGTTCTATCAGGTGCGCAAGAAGGTCGGCGACATCGCCAATGAATTGCCGCAGGGGCTGCTCGGGCCATACTTCAACGATGAGTTCGGCGACACGTTCATCACCCTGCACTCGATCAGCGGCGATGGCTACAGCTATCCGGAACTGAAGAAATTCGCCATCCAGGCGCGCGACATGCTGCTGACGACGCCAGGCGTCGAGAAGGCCGTCATCATCGGCGACCAGCCGGAGAAGATTTATATCGACGTGTCGTCTAAGGCGCTTGCCGAGCGCGGGCTGACGCTGTCCGACCTGCAGAATGCCATCAAGGGTCAGAACAATGTCGATCCGGCGGGC
This sequence comes from Mesorhizobium sp. P3_B5, assembly GCF_056402815.1. Lineage (NCBI taxonomy): Bacteria > Pseudomonadati > Pseudomonadota > Alphaproteobacteria > Hyphomicrobiales > Phyllobacteriaceae > Mesorhizobium > Mesorhizobium sp. P3_B5. The sequence continues at coordinate 148,571 of NZ_JBFUGR010000008.1, forward strand.
TCCGTCGACACCGGTCTGCGTTCGGTGCGCATTTCGGTCGAAGGCGACGTGACCAAGGCAGCCGACATCAGGGAGTTGCGCTTGCGCGCCGGCGGCCAGGTGACGCGTCTCGGCGACATCGCCACCGTGTCCGCCGGCCTCGAGGATCCCTATCAGCGCAAATATCGCTTCAACGGCCACGAAAGCGTCCAGCTCGGCGTCGTCATGGCCAGGGGCTTCAACGTCACCGATGTCGGCACCGACGTCGAGGCGACCTACAAGCGTTTCGAAGAGGCGCTGCCCTACGGCGTTTCGGTCGACCAGATTTCCGACCAGCCGGAAGTCGTCCGCGATGCCGTGAAGGAGTTCATGGAGGCGCTGGGCGAAGCGCTGCTGATCGTGCTTGCCGTCTCGCTGCTGTCGATCGGCTGGCGCTCGGGCCTGGTCATCGCCATCGCCATTCCGCTGGTTCTGGCCGCCACCTTCGCCATCATGTACGAGCTCGGCATCGACCTGCAGCGCATTTCGCTTGGCGCGCTGATCATTGCGCTCGGCCTGCTCGTCGACGATGCGATGATCGTCGTCGAGATGATGGAGCGCAAGCTTGAAGAGGGGCTGGTCAAGATCGACGCGGCGAGCTTCGCCTATTCCTCGACCGCCTTCCCGATGTTGACCGGCACGCTGATCACCACCGCGGGTTTCATCCCCGTCGGTTTCGCCGCCTCGACGGCCGGCGAATATGTCCGCACGCTGTTCTACGTCGTCGGCATCGCGCTGGTCGTCTCCTGGTTCGTGGCGGTCTATTTCACGCCGTGGCTCGGCTACATGATCCTCAAGCAGCGCAAGCATGCCGGCAATCACCACGATGCCTTCGACACCAGCTTCTACCGCCGGCTGCGCGGCACCGTCGGCTGGGCCGTGCGCCACCGCATCATCGTCCTGGTGATGACGCTGATGACCTTTGCAACCAGCCTGTGGGCGTTCCAGTTCATCCCGCAGAATTTCTTCCCGCAATCGTCGCGTCCGGAAATCCTTGTCGACCTCTGGCTGCCGGAGGGAACCTCGATCAAGGAGGTGGAGACGCAGGCCAAGGCGCTGGAAGCCAAGATGATGGGCGACACCGACAAGCGCTTCATCGCCACCTATATCGGCGAGGGCGCACCGCGCTTCTTCCTGCCGCTCGACCAGCAGCTGCGCAACCCGAACTTCGCCCAGCTTCTGGTGATGGCCAATGACGAACCGGCCCGCGAGCGGCTGATCGTCAAGCTGCGCACCATTCTGGCGCAGGACTTCCCGTCGATCCGCGGCAAGGTCGACCGCCTCTTCCTCGGCCCGCCGACAGGCTGGCCGGTGCAGATGCGCGTTATGGGCCCGGATCGCCAGGAGGTGCGCCGCATTGCCGATCAGGTGAAGGCGAAATTCGCGGAAAATCCGCAGCTCGGCGCCATCCATGACGACTGGCTGGAACCGGTGCCGGCGATGAAGCTGGTCATCGACCAGGACCGCGCCCGGGCGCTCGGCGTCAGCTCGCAGCGCATTCGCCAGATGCTGCAGGCAACCATGTCGGGCGCGCCGCTCGATGATTTCCGTGACGGTGAGGAGACGGTTTCGATCGTCGCCCGCGAACCGGACGCAAGCCGCAGCCTGCTGTCCTCGGTCGACTCTATCTCCATCCCGACCGACTTCGGCGGCTTCGTGCCGCTGTCGCAGGTGGCCAAGGTCGTCCCGGTGCTGGAACAAGGCGTCGAATGGCGGCGCGACCGTCTGCCGACCATCAGCGTGCGTGCCACGCTGCCGGATGGCGTGCAGTCGAACGACGTCGTGACGAAACTGTACAACGACATGCAGGGCCTGCGAGCCGGCCTCGCTCCCGGCTACAAGGTCGAGATCCAGGGCGGCGCCGAGGATTCGGCGGAAAGCCAGGCTTCGATCGCCGCCAAGGCGCCGATCATGCTGGCCGTCATCGTCGTGCTGTTGATGATCCAGCTGCAGCATTTCGGCAAGGCGATGCTGGTGCTGGCCACCGGCCCGCTCGGTATCATCGGTGCGGCGGCCGCACTTCTGATCAGCGGGGCGCCGTTCGGCTTCGTCGCCATCCTCGGCGTCATCGCGCTGCTCGGCATCATCATGCGCAACTCGATCATCCTGGTCGACCAGATCGACCAGGACATCGCCAGAGGCATGGAACGATCGGAGGCCATCATCGGCTCGGCCGTGCGCCGTTTCCGGCCGATCGTGCTGACGGCGATGACGGCGGTGCTGGCGCTGATCCCGATCTCGCGCGCCGTGTTCTGGGGCCCGCTCGCCTACGCCATGATGGGCGGCATCCTGGTTGCCACCGTGCTCACCATCCTCGTCTTGCCGGCTGGCTATGCGTTGTTCTTTGGCCGTGAGCCGAAGAAGGCCGCGGAGCCTGCAGGTGAGGCGGTGCAGGACAATGAACAGCCGCAACTGGCCCTGGCAGCCGAGTAGGCCCTGCTGGCGCATAGGATGCGGTCTTGGAAAAATGCTAGAACGCCGTACGTTTGACGTGCGGCGTTCTGGCTTTCTCCTGGCGGGTAGGCCACGTGCGGCCTGTCGCGAGGAGGACAATCATGACCCTGGCCCAGACTTCGATCGCCCTGCGTCAACCGCTCGACGGACGCCACCGCCAGATGTTCATCGATGGCGCCTGGGTCGATGCGCGCTCGGGCCGCACAATGGAAACCCGCAATCCGGCCACAGGCGCGGTTCTAGCCACAGTGCCACGCGGCGATCGGCAGGACATCGAACTCGCCGTCGCTGCCGCCCGCAAGGCCTTCGACGGGCCGTGGAGCCGCTTCAAGCCCTATGAGCGGCAGGTGCTGCTGCTGAAAATCGCCGACCTCTTCGAAAAGCACTGGGAAGAGATCAGCCGCTCCGACACCACCGATATGGGCATGCCGATTGTGCGCACCCGCGCCAACCGCAACCGCGTCATCGGCATGCTGCGCTACTACGCCGGCATGGCGACCGCGCTGCATGGCGAGACCATCGAGAACTCGCTGCCGGGCGAGGTCGTCTCCTTCACCCGAAAGGAGCCGGTCGGCGTCGTTGGCGCCATCATTCCGTGGAATGCGCCAACGGCGGCCTCGATCTGGAAGATCGGCCCGGCACTGGCGACCGGCTGCACCATCGTGCTGAAGCCTTCGGAAGAAGCGCCGCTGACGCCGCTGCTGATCGCCGACATCATGAACGAAGCCGGCGTTCCCCCAGGCGTCGTCAACATCGTCACCGGCACCGGCGCCGAGGCAGGTGCTGCCCTGGCCGAACATATGGGCGTCGACAAGATCGTCTTCACCGGCTCGACTGCGACCGGCCAGTCGATCATCCGGGCGTCAGCCGGCAATTTGAAGCGCGTTTCGCTGGAACTCGGCGGCAAATCGCCGGTCATCGTCTGCGCCGACGCCGATCTCGACAAAGCGGTGCCGGTGGCGGCGATGTCTGTGTTCGCCAATTCCGGCCAGATCTGCATCGCCGGCTCGCGCCTGTTTGTCGAGCGTCCGATCCATGACGAGTTTGTTGCGCGGCTGGCTGCCTACGCCCAAGGCCTCAGGATTGGTGACGGCATCGACCCGGCAACCGAGATCGGTCCGCTCGTGTCGGAGAAACAGCTGCAAAGGGTCACAGGTTACCTCGAAGCCGGCACGGCCGAAGGCGCGACGCTGGTCACCGGTGGCGCCCGCCTTACCGAAGGCACGCTTGCCGCCGGCAATTTCATCGCGCCGACGGTCTTTGCCGGCGTTTCGGACGGCATGAGGATCGCGCGTGAGGAAATCTTCGGCCCCGTCATCTCGGCGCTGCCCTTCGACACGCTGGACGAGTCGATCGAGCGCGCCAACAACACGCTTTATGGTCTCGCCGCCGGGGTGTTCACGCAGAACGTCGCCACCGCGCATCAACTGTCACGAAAGATCCGCGCCGGCTCGGTCTGGGTCAACACCTATCACGCCATCGATCCGGCGGTGCCCTTCGGCGGCTACAAGATGAGCGGCTACGGCCGCGAGGGCGGTGGCGAGCATCTCGACGAATATCTCAACACCAAGGGCGTGTTCATCAAAATAGATTGAACGGCCATCCATACGAAAATGCTCCCGAGAACGGGTTTTGCAAAACAGAATTCCTTTCCAGGGCGACAAAGCCGTCCGATCCTGCTGGCATATCGGAGCGATAGCGCTCGTCCACGTCAGGTGATCATCCATGGCAGACAAAAAACAATTGCGGCTCGGCGCCTTCATGCGCCCGGTCAGTCTTCACACCGGCGCCTGGCGCTACCCGGGCGCCTATCCCGACGCCAATTTCAACTTCGCGCACCTCAAACGCTTCGCGCAGACATTGGAGGTGGCCAAGTTCGACGCCTTCTTCATGGCCGATCATCTGGCCGTGCTCAACATGCCGATCGAGGCGCTGCGGCGCAGCCATACGGTCACGTCCTTCGAGCCGTTCACGCTGCTGTCGGCGCTCGCCGCCGTCACCGATCACATCGGGCTGGTGGCAACCGCGTCGACGACCTTCGACGCGCCCTATCACATTGCCCGCCGGTTCGCCTCGCTCGACCATATCAGCGGCGGCCGCGCGGGCTGGAACATCGTCACCACGTCCAACCCCGACGCGGCGCTGAATTTCGGCCTCGACGAGCATGTCGAGCATGACGAGCGCTACCAGCGGGCGCGCGAATTCTACGACGTCGTCACCGGCCTGTGGGACAGCTTTGCCGACGACGCCTTCATCCGCGACGCCGAAAGCGGGCTCTATTTCGACCCGGAGAGGCTGCATGTGCTCGACCACAAGGGCGAGCACCTTTCGGTGCGCGGGCCGCTCAACATCGCGCGGCCGGTGCAGGGCTGGCCGGTCATCGTCCAGGCCGGCGCGTCGGAGGCCGGACGGCAGCTGGCGGCCGAAACGGCGGAAGTCATTTTCGCGGCGCACGCCGATCTCGCGGCCGGTCAGCGCTTCTTTCCGACGTCAAGGGCCGCGCGCAAAAGCTCGGCCGCTCGCGCGACGATATCAAGATCCTGCCCGGCGCCTTCGTCATCGTCGGCGACAGCGTCGAGGAGGCGCAGGCCAAACGGGGGAAGCTCGACGGACTGGTCTACACCGAGAGCGGCATTGCCTCGCTGTCGATCGCGCTCGGCCATGACGCGTCGGGTTTCGATCCGGACGCTCCCTTGCCGGAAATCCCCGAGACCAATGCCTCGAAGAGCAGTCGCGAGCGCGTCATCGAACTGGCGCGCAAGGAAAACCTCACCGTCCGGCAGCTTGCGCAGCGGCTGGGCGGCTATTCCGGCCTCGCTTTCGTCGGCACGCCGAAGACCATCGCCGACGAAATGGAGGAATGGCTGGTCACCGAGGGCTCCGACGGGTTCAACATCATGTTTCCCTATCTGCCCGCCGGCCTCGACGACTTTGTCGAGAAGGTGGTGCCGGAACTGCAGCGGCGAGGGATCTTCAGGCGGCAGTACGAGGGAACCACACTGCGCGAGAATCTCGGCCTGAAACGGCCGCCGAACCGGTTCTTCGAAGACGAGAAAGCGGCCGTCCGCAGGGCCGGCTGATATAGGCAAACTGTTGCGCGCAATTCGCATGCCCCCGGGCAAGACGTGGACAGTTTGACGGCAATCGATTAGCTGGGGTCGATGACGGAACCAGCAACCACCAAGCGCAAGCGCGGCGCCAAGAAATCGCCGCCGCGCTTCAGCCGCGAGCACCCGGATGTGCGCCGTGCCATGCTGATCGAGGCGGCGACGCGGTGCCTGTCGGTTGGCGGCATCGGCGCCTTCACCATCGATCGCATCTGCAAGGAGGCCGGCGTTTCGCGTGGCCTGATCAACCACCATTTCGAAGGTCGCGACGGGCTGCTGGTCGAGGTCTACAAATCTTCGCTCTATGCCAGCGTCAACAACCAGATCGCCGAGGCCAAGCGCCGCCGCGCCGAGAAACCCGATTGGCCGCCCGAGGCCTCGCTGGCCGCTCTGGTGCAGTCAAACTTCTCGCCCGATTATTTCAGCCGTGACAATTTGCTGATCTGGCTCTCGCTGTGGGGTGAGATCGCCGTCAACCCGCGCCTCAAGGCAGCGCATCGTGAACTATACGACGCCTACCGGGCCGAACTCGCCGAGGACATCGCCGCGGTCGCCACGCCGCGCGGCCGGGACGTCGATGCGCCGGGGCTGGCGCGCAATTTCATCGCCCTGGTCGACGGGCTCTGGCTCGAATGGTGTCTTGATGAAAGCGTCGTGACACCGCAGGCGGCGGAGGCTGCCGGCTTCGAGATGCTCGAAGCTCAGGTCGGGCCGTTGCGCGGCGCCTAGTTCAGCGGCGAACCGCCCTCGCGCTTGCGGCGCTCCATATAGTCGCGCAGCGCTTCGTCGATGCCGGGATCGATCGGCGGCTGCTCGTATTCGGCGACCATGCGCTTCCACACCACATTGGCGCGCTCGCGCGCCGTCAGCTGGCCGCGTTCGATCCAGGTGTCGTAGTTGTCCCAGTTGGAGACCAGCGGCGAGTAGAACGCCCGCTCGTAGCGCTGCATCGTGTGTGCCGCGCCGAAGAAATGCCCGGCCGGGCCGACCTCGCGCACCGCTTCCAGCGCCAGCGTGTCGATATCGACCACCGGCGGGTCGAAATAGGCGCACATCATCTGCAGCATCTCGGCATCGATGACCAGTTTCTCGAACGACGCCGTCAGCCCGCCGCCGAGCCAGCCGGCGGCATGCAGCACCAGATTGGCGCCGCCCATCAAACAACCCCACAGCGACATGGCGCTTTCATAGGCGGCCTGCGCGTCGACCGAATTGGCGGCGGTGACATTGCTGGACCGGAACGGCACGCCGATCAGCCGGCAGAGCTGACCGGTGATCTGCGCGGCCTGCGTGTATTCGGGCGTGCCGAAGGCCGGCGCGCCGGTCTTCATGTCGACATTGGAGGTGAAGCCGCCATACATCACCGGCACGCCGGGACGCACGATCTGCGTCAGCACGATGCCGGCCAGCGCCTCGGCATGCTGCTGCGACAATGCACCGGCCAGCGTCACCGGGCTCATCGCGCCGGCCAGTGTGAACGGCGTGATGACATTGACCTGGCCATGCTCGGCCAGCGCGATCAGCCCTTCGGCCATCGGTTCGTCGAGCTGCAGTGGCGAATTGGTGTTGATGATGCCGGTGAAGACAGGCATCTCCTGGGCAAGGTTTTCGCGCGTCGTGCCGAGCGAGATCGCCACCATTTCCAGCGCGTCGACGGCGCGACCGCGGCCAAGCGTCTGCGGCTGCCAGTTTTTGTCGAGCAGCGTGATCTCGGCATAATAGAGGTCGAGATGGCGCGTGTTCTGGTGCAGGTCGAGCGGCTCGAACGGCCCGCCGCCTTCCTGGTGCAGCACGTTGAACGACTGGATGAGTTTGAGGTAATCGCACATCTCGGCATAGGTGCCGGGGCGGCGGCCGCGATCATTGTCCATGACATAGGCCGGCCCGCCGACCGACGCCAGGATGCAGTGCCGCCCGCCGACCTTGACGTTTTTCTCCGGATTCCGGGCGCGCAATTCGAACGACGACGGCGTCATGGCGACGCGCTGCATGACCATGGCGCGGTCGAAGCGCACCCGCATCTCGCCTTCGTCGACTTCACAGCCGGCCGCGCGATAGAACTGGCGCGCCTGCGGCTGCAGCACCCGCATGCCGATCTCTTCGAGGATGGTCAGGCCCATCTCGTGGATCGTCTGCACCTGATCATCAGAGAGAATCTCGATCGGCGCATAGGGACGCGTCAGATGCTTCCACGGCCGCTGCTCGATGCCGCCGATCTCGCGTTGCGGGCGGCCGGGTCTGCGACGTGCCGTGATGCGCTCCATAACCTTCTCCTATTCGGCTGCCGTCCGCATATCGAAGTCCGCCACCGCATCGACGATCGGCGTGTCGCGACGGTAAGGCTGCACTCGGATTTTTGCGCCGATCTCCTGAGCCAGCTTGTGGCCGCCATGCACCGCATGAGCGATGGCGCCGGGCGCCAGCGTATCGCCGATCCGATCGACGCTTTTGATGCCGGCTCCCGCAAGCGCATCCGCCTTTTCTGTTAGGGACTCGAACAGTTCATTGCGCGGCAAGCGCAGTCCGACGATTACCACCGAGCGGCAAGTCATTCGGATCTCCTCGCCAGTGAACAGATGCGCCAGCGTCGCCGTCTCGCCGTCGAAGGATTTCAGCAGATGCAGTGTCGTCACCGGCACCTTGCGCCGCGCCAGCGCGCGATGCACCAGCGGCAGTTCGTTAGTCATGACCGTCCATGCGGACGCCTGGCCTGCCGGCGTGACGTAGCTGACCGGGATGCCGTGCGCGGCGAGGTGTTCGGCGAGGACGCCGCCCATGTAATAGTTGTCGAAATCGAAGACGAGGGTTGGCCCCTGCGGAAGCCGGCCGCCGGCGATGTCGTCCGGGGTCAGCACATCGGGATGGTCGAGCCGTCCGACCGGAATCTCCAGCGAGGAATAGAGCATCTTCGTCCAGCGCGCGCCGGTCGCCAGCACCACGCGCTCCGGCGAAAGCTCAATGATCTCATCCACGCCCAGCGCGCTCTCGGGGTAGAGCGAGACGTTGCTCATCTCGTTGAGACGGCCGAGGCGATAGTCGACGACGCGGTTCCAGGCGGACAGGCCGGGCAGCGTCTTCTCGAAAGTCAGCCGCCCGCCGAAGCTGCGGCTGCTGTCGGCGAGCGTCACCTCATAACCGCGACGGCCGAGCGTCAGCGCGCATTCGAGCCCGGCCGGTCCGCCGCCGACAATGAGAATGCGTTCAGGTTTGTCGGTGCGCTCTACACGCTCCGGGTGCCAGCCGCGCCGCCATTCCTCGCCGGCTGTCGGGTTCTGCGTGCAGCGCACCGGCACGCCGTCATGCCAGCTTGAAATGCAGATGTTGCAGCCGATGCATTCGCGGATTTCGGCCTCGCGTCCTTCGCGGATCTTGTTCGGCAGGAACGGGTCGGCAATCGAAGGCCGCGCGCCGCCGATGAAGTCGAGCACGCCGCGCCGGATCTGCGAGACCATGGTGTCGGGCGAGGTGAAACGGCCGACGCCGACCACTGGCTTTTTCGTCAGCGATTTGACGAAGTCGATCACCGGCTCGTGGCTGCCTTCGCCGCTGAAGCGCGACGCCGAACAGTCGGTCGGACTGGAATCCATCTTGACGTCGAACAGGTCGGGCAGGTCGGCAAGCAGTTCGACCAGTTCGTGTGCCTCGGAGGGCTGGTTGCGGCCGGGTCGGCCACGCAGTTCCTCGAGGCTGACGCGCAAGGCGACGCCGCAATCCTTGCCGACGGCCTCCTTGGTGACCTCGATCAACTCGCGCACGAAGCGCACCCGGTTCTCGATCGACCCGCCATATTCGTCGGCGCGATGATTGTATTCCGGCAGCAGGAATTCGTAGCCGAGATAGCCCATGCCGGCATAGACATAGACGATGTCGAAGCCGGCCGTGCGCGCCTTGCGCGCCGCTTCGGCCTGGCATCGCAGCACCTCGCGAATATCGGCCTTGTCCATCGTCTTCGGCCGCAAATTGCCCATGAAGCCGACATGGGTGGCCATCCATGGAATGCCGGATGGCGACAGCGGCGGCAGCCGACTTGTCCTGTTCATCACCGAGGCGCCGCCGTGCCACAGCTCCACGCCGGCCAGCGCGCCATGGCGGTGCACCGCCTCCGTCATCAGCGCATGGGCGCGGATGTCGTTGTCGTCCCACATCATAGCGAAAGGCAGCGGTGCGTCGTCCGAGCTCGGGTCGATCGAACAGGCGCCGGTGCAGATCACCCCCCATCCGCCCTCGGCCTTGGCTTCGCGGAAGGCCGCGCGAACCCGTGGCAACGCATTGGTCATGCCGCTGGCGTGCGGCACTTGATAGAAGCGGTTCGGCGCGGTGACCGGCCCGATCCGCATCGGCTCGAACAGGATTTCGTAGCGAGGGTTACAGGTCATCGGTGCCAGCGAATATGCTTGTTGAACGATCGTACAACAAGCATATTCGCACCGGTGACGGAACGCAATGGACCTGTCACCGGCCGGAGACGAAAAAGCCCACCCCGACACTGTCGGAGTGGGCTTCCGCCGGGAGGCCAGGATCGAGCACGACTACGCTCGATCCCTTCAGATTGCTGTCAGATGACGAAGAACCAGTTGGCGAGCAACATCACCACGACGCCGGCGACCAGCGTCAGATAGGGCAGCATTCCCGCCTTCTTTACCGCCAGATCGGACGAACTCATGCCGAGGTCGGCCAGCATATGGTCGGGGAATTTGCCGCCGTCCTGGATGTAGTGGCGGAAGCAGAACACCGGGATGATCAGGGCAGCGGTGATCAGTCCGGCCCACAGTGCCATCGGGTTCCAGACCTTGGCGCCCGCGCCCATGAAGATCGCGTTGACATAGGCGAAGATGGCGCCGACGCCGAGCAGCCAGCCCGGTGCTTTCCACGGCCGCGCGATATGGCCGTTGTCGATGCGGTGGATCCAGCCGGCATTGAGATTGAGGAAGTTGAAGATGATGTAGCCGCAATTCGACACCGCGAGGATGAAGAAGAAGCTCGTCGCGTCGGCCGAGGCGATGGCCAGCACGATCAGGTTGAAGATCAGGTCGGTCCACATGGCGCGCGTCGGTGCACCATGCTCGTTGACGTGGCTGAGATAGCGCGGCAGCCAGCCATCGACCGAGCCCTGGTAGAGCGTGCGCGAGGAGCCGGCCATCGCCGTCATGATGCACAGCACCAGCGCCAGGATCATCAGCATCACCAGCAGGCTGTGGATAAGATTTCCGCCGCCGACCATGCCGGCCAGCGCGTCGGCAACGCCGGAGCCGTCGACGATCGGGGTGGCCAGCATGCCGTTCAGGCCGAGCACGCCCTGGAAGGTGAAGGGCACCAGGATGAACAGCAGCAGGCAGAGCAGGCCGGAATAGAAGATGGCCTTGAACGTGTCGGTGCCGGGGTTCTTGAACTCGGAAGTGTAGCAGACGGCCGTCTCGAAACCATAGGTCGACCACGCGGCGATGAACATGCCGCCAAGCACCAGCGTCCAGCCGGCGATGTTCCACGAACCAGGCTCGGGTGCATAGGCAGCGGCCAGCGGCACCAGCGGCGAAAAGTTCGCCCAGTTGATCTGGCCGGTGAAGATCGGCACCACGCCGACGATCAACATTGGGATGATGACCAGCAGGCCGATATATTTCTGCACATTGGCCGTGCCGAGGATGCCGCGATGCTGGATGGCGAAGATGATCAGCATCAGCACCGCGCCGATGAAGAAGGTGGAGTTGAAGGTGAAGGAAACCGGGCCTAGCGTGTGGCTGAACAGGCTCCAGGTGCGGATCGCCGGGGTCGCGGCCGCGGTCACCGCCGTGATCGCGTCGGCGGCACTGGTTCCGGCATGCGCCGCGACATAGGCAACGACATCAGGCGAGGTTTCGCTGAACACCGGCACCGGCGCCAGAGCGTTGAGGATGTAGGCAGCGGCGATCGAGCAGCCGAGCGACAGCACCGGCGACCAGGCGAACCAGTTGCACCACACCGACAGCGGCGCGATGAACTTGGAATAGCGCAGCCATGCGGTGGCGCCGTAGACCGAAGCGCCGCCGGACTTGTTCGGGAACAGGCCGGCGATTTCCGCATAGGTGAAGGATTGCAGGAAGCCCATGACCATGGACACGGTCCAGATCAGGAAGGCCAGCGTTCCGGTCGTGCCGGCAATGCCGCCGATCGAAAACAGGACGAGGGCCGGAACGCCGCTGGCCACCCAGAAGGCGCCGCGCCAGTCGATATTCCGGTGCAGTTCGCCTTCAGCGGCGGGCTGCGCCAGCGCAGTGGTTGTCGTGCTCATAGGCTTGAAATCCCCTTTTTGATGTTCCCCGTCCGTGACGGCCGCGACTGTGCGTGGCTTCATCGCAGATGCATGCTTTGGTCGGCTGCCCTTGTTTCCGGTCAGTCGCATTTTTTTCTTAACAGTGAACATTGATCCGGCGCGCTTTCACGTCAAGCGTTTTGTGAAACTGTGCACATCACGCTTGTGAAACGCGAGCTTTCGCGGCGCTGCCGGCTGGTCTGAAACGAAAAAACCCGCCTGAGGCGGGTCGCGGCGCAAATCAGCAGCGTCGCCAAATCAATAGCATAACTGCCGTCACTAGTCGATCGGGCAGTGGGTCAGTTTGAAATCTCGGCTTCAACATCTTCGTGCAAAACGACACGATCGCCCCAGTAACGCAGTGTGGAGCGCGCGGTCAGAGTCAGTTCGAACCAATGCCCCAAGGCTTTCTCATCCCAGTGAGGATCGCCACGTCCCCATGTAAAACCCGACAGTCGAAACACTGCGCCATTGGTCTCTTTGTACTCAATTCCCCACGGTCTGGCCGCAGCATCATACGTGACTAGGATATTGTCCTGATCGCTCTCGTCTACAGCGACAAAATACAAAGCCTCGCCAACAGGAAACGGAATCGTTCGCTTCCCGAAAGGCGCATAAGCATCGTCGCCTATCCTCGTCCACTTCGACATCCTCGGACCCTGTTTCATCTGAAATGGAAAGTTAGATCGCCAGACCGTAGCGTAGTTTAGGCGGCAGCGCGCTTCTTGTATGGTCCGCGCACTACCGGCTTCTCAGCTTCCTTCGCTTCGATCAAAGCAACGATATCTGCGATCTCCCAAAGCTTGCCAGTCACGCCAGCGGCCATCGCAGGCGTCATACGCAACGTGGCATGGATGCGAACAAAATTGTAGTACATGAAGTGAAGCGCCACGGCGTTGGCGTGAGCCTCCACCTTTTTGGAAAAGCCATTGGTCAGGCGCGTGAAGCGCATATGCGTCCGCATGGTCAGGTTCTGGCGCTCGGCAAACTTTTCAAACTGACCCACTGCCGTCGATCGATGTGGCTTGGCTGCGATGCCGTCAGGAACGCGGCCTGGTCTTCTGCGGGTCGTAGTGGGCTAAGGCGACGACGCGCGCCGGCAGCCGCTTGGCATGGCCGTCGAGCTTGCCGATCTCGACCTCGGTGCCGATGGCTGAATGGGTGACGTCGAGTCTCGCCAGCGCGATGTTCTTGTTCAGCACCGGCGAGCGCATGCTGGATGTGACGACGCCGATCTGGGCGCGGCCGACATGGATGCAGTCGCCATGGCCGACAGCGACATTGGCGTCGATGTCGAGGCCGACCAGTTTTGTCTGCGGGTTCTCCTTGCGCCGGATCAGCGCCTCGCGGCCTATGAAATCGTCCGTCTTGCTCTTCAGCGGCACGGTGAAGCCGATGCCGGCCTCGAACGGATCGGTCTGGTCGGAGAACTCGTAACCGGCGAAGATCAGCCCGGCCTCGATGCGCACCATGTCGAGCGCCTGCAGCCCCATCGGCTTCAGCCCATGCGGCTGGCCGGCCTCCCAGATGGCGTCGAACACTTTTGCGGCGTCGCGCGGATGACACCAGATCTCGTAGCCGAGTTCGCCGGTGTAGCCGGTGCGTGACACCACGACCGGGATGCCGTTGCCGCCGCCGATGCGCGCCACCGCGAAACGGAACCATTCGAGCTCGTCGATCGACGGCTGCAGCGGCGAGGTCCAGATCACCTCTCGCAGGATGTCGCGGCTCTTCGGACCTTGCACGGCGACATTGTGCATCTGGTCGGTCGATGAGCGCACCAGCACGTTGAGGCCGAGCTTTGCCGCCGTCTCGCGCAGCCATTCGCCCGAGAGATCATCGCCGCCGACCCAGCGGAAATTGTCCTTGCCGAGACGCAGCAGCGTGCCGTCGTCGATCATGCCGCCATGTTCGTAGCACATGGCGGAGTAGACGACCTGGCCGATGCCGAGCTTCTTCACATCGCGGGTCAGCGTGTATTGCAGCAGCGCTTCCGAATCCGGTCCGGTGACTTCGAACTTGCGCAGCGGCGACAGGTCCATGATCACGGCATCCTGCCGGCAGGCCCAGTATTCGTCGATCGGGCCCTCCTTGGCGAAGGCATTGGCCAGCCAATACCCCCTGTACTCCACGAAGCTGCGTGTGTGCTTGGCAAAGCTCGAATGAAAGGCTGTCTCGCGGGTCATTTTGGGTTCCGAATCGGGCGTCATGCGTCTGGCGATCGCTCGCGAGAATTTGTGCTGGCCGGAATAGGTTCGCACATGGATGTCGGTCAGGTTCCAGCCATTGGCCGGCGTCGTGTCGTCGGGGCAGGCGGAGGACACGCAGACGATGTCGGTCAGCGCCCGCAGCAGCACATAGTCGCCCGCTCGCGACCATGGCTCGTCGGACACCATGACGCCATGCGCGTCCATCGCCGTGTTGAAGAAGAAGTTGATCGCCATCCAGCCCGCACGCGGTGTGACGCCCCTGTCTGCCAGCGCCCGATTAAAGTTCTCCGAGCAGTTGGTATGGCCGGGATAGCCGATGTCGTCGTAATATTTGGCCGCGCAAGCCAGCGCGAAAGCGTCATGCCGGCCGCACGTGTCCTGCACCACCTCGACCAGCGGCTCCATGTCCTGGTCGTAATATTTCGAATGCAGGCCGGGCATCGGATAGCTCGATCCCATCAGCGTGCGCGTCGTCGTCACGTCGAGCGGATGGTCGCGGCCCTTGTCCAGCTTGCGCGCCGAAAAGCACTGGAAGTCGGTGCACTGCCGGCCGTCGACATCGATGATCTGCAGATAGTCGCCGGCCTTGACGAAGTAGGATTCCGCCGTCGCCGAATGAACCCGCAGATCGAGCACCGGATCGGCGAGCGGATCGCCAAGCTGCGATTTGGAGGCAGGGCGGATCGTGGCGCGGCGCACGATGACGCTGAGCGGTGTCGCCGTGTCGTGGCCATCGACCAGCATCGGCCCGCCCGGCGCGGCGATCAGCATGGCGCCGTCCCGGGCGACGGTAAAACCCTGTTCGGTGCCGGCCGGCGTTGTGCCGCCGAACACGCGCACCGCCTTGGCCTGATCGAGCTGCACCTGACGGCGTTCGAGCCCGCGGCGGACAGCCGAGAGACTGTCGTCGCCGTCGATCAGCAGCGCCTTGATGCCGGTGGCATTGCTGTTGGGCATTTCACCGAGGATGCCTGCGTCGCTTACGCCGGTCTTGTCCCACGCGAGCAACTCGCAAGCCTGCCCGCCCTCGACATTGCGCACGGTGATGGTATCGCCGGCCTCGATGTCGAGGAGCACTGCGCCGTTGCCCTGGATCGTATGACGCTCCATGCCCGCCGGCAGCGCGATCTGGCCGGGCCTGAGGATCAGGCTCGGTCGGGGCGGTCCGGCGGCAATTGCGGGGTAGGGCGACTGGCTCATCTCAGCCTTGCGGTTCGAGAAACAAGTTTGCCTGTGTGTAAAATTACTTTAGCAGCAAGAATAGCAGCCCTTGTAGGTTTAGCAAGGTGGAGCGACTGGGTGCGGCTCTCCCTTCTCCCCTTGTGGGAGAAGGTGGCCGAGCGCAGCTCGGTCGGATGAGGGGTGCTGGACGGATCGCAACGGGGAAGACATAAGTACCTAGAATAGTTATATTTTTTGACGCCTAGTTTCTTCCAACACCCCTCATCCGTCTTGGCGCTGCGCGCCAAGCCACCTTCTCCCACAGGGGGAGAAGGGAAGGGCGCGCTACGCCAAATCCTCCGAATGCGCGATCGCCACGCCATATTCCGCAGCCGAATCCAGCATCGTATGCCAAAGGCTCTCGGCGAACGTCGCAAACACCAGAACGTTAAACACCGCCAGTCCATCCGCCCGATCATTCCCGCGCCAGAGCGTGACGCTGGTATGATCCATCGAGGTCGCGGCAGCAGCGCCAACCGAAAATGCCGCCGGATGCAGATCGATCGACGACAGCTTTGCCAGCATGGTGCGTGCCTTGGCACCGGAGATACTGATCAGCGCGCGCGCATGAGATTGATCCGACAGCGAGGCGGACGATGCAAAGGCCGGGCCGAGTTCTCCGGTCCCATGCTTGCCGCCCTTGGTCAGGACAAAAAACTGATCCGGTCCGGACCAGATCAGCGTCGCATCCGCCGTGTCGACCGCCTTCGGTGTTTCCGGAGCCGCCACGCCGAAGCGGGCCTGCGCGGCCTCCGCAACCTCTGCCGCCTTGCCGCGCCGCGCCATTACCTGCACGAGGTCGAAATTGCGGACTTCGGTCAGCGAGACGCCGGCCTCGATGCCGCCCGCGCCATGCGCGCCGGCGGCAAGCGCCCGCTCAAGCGGGCTGCGAATGTCCCAGGAAAACTCAGCCACGCTGGCGCCCTCCATCCGGATCGTAGAAGACGGGATTGCAGAGCTCGACATCATAGTCCTCGCCGCGCAGCGGATCATGCGCATGGACGATCTCGCCGATGCGCCCGCGCCCGCGTTCGACCAGCCCGAGCCCGATCCATTGGTCGAGCGTCGGCGAGAAGCAGACCGAGGTCACGTAGCCCTGGTCATTGCCTGGGCCGGGTGTCTGGCCCTTCGGAATGATGTGCGCGCCGGAGCGCAAACGGCGCGCCTTGTCGACCGGCCTGATACCGACCACGACCTGCCGGTCCGACGCCACGAGCGCTTCGCGGCCGGCCATGCTGCGGCCAATAAAGTCCTTCTTGCTCGACATCATCTTGCCGAGGCCGAGGTCGCCCGCGGTCGTGGTGCCGTTCAGTTCCGGCCCGGCGACATGGCCCTTTTCGACGCGCATAACGCCGAGCGCCTCGGTGCCGTAGGGCGTCACGCCGAATGGCGCGCCGGCCAGCATCAAATTGCGCACCAGCGCCTCGCCATAGCGGGCCGGAACGGAAATCTCGAACGCCATTTCGCCGGAGAACGAGATGCGGAACAGCCGCGCCTTGATGCCGCCGCGCAGCGCCACTTCGCGCGCGCCCATGAACGGAAAGCCTTCGTTGGAAAGATCCTCGGCCGGATCGACGATTTCTTTCAGCAGGTCGCGAGTCTTGGGTCCGGCGATGGAGAACTGCGCCCACTGGTCGGAGACAGATGTGAGCTGCACGTCGAGCTCGGGGAACAGCACCTGCCGGCAGAATTCGAGATGCTGCATCACCAGCCCGGCCTTGGCCGTGGTGGTGGTCAGGAAATAATGATCCTCGGCCAGCCGCGACGTGGTGCCGTCGTCATAGACGATGCCGTCCTCGCGCAGCATCAGCCCGTAGCGGGCTTTGCCCACGGCAAGGCTGGAGAAGGTGTTGATGTAGACGCGGTCGAGGAACGCGCCGGCATCCGGGCCATGCACGTCGATTTTGCCCAGCGTCGAGACATCGCAGAAGCCGACGCCGCCGCGCACCGCCTTGACCTCGCGGGTCACCGATTCCAGCCAGTCCTTCTCGCCGGCGCGCGGATACCACTGCGCCCGCTTCCACAGGCCGGTGTCGACAAAGATCGCGCCCTGTTCGGCGGCCCAGTGATGCGAGGGTGTCAGCCGCGTCGCATGGAAAGTCTCGTCGCGATGATGACCGGCGAAGGCGCCGATGGCGACGGGCACGTAAGGAGGCCGGTAGATCGTCGTGCCAGTTTCCGGAATGGACCTGCCGCTGACCGCAGCCATGATGGCGAGGCCGGCGACATTGGATGTCTTGCCCTGGTCGGTGGCCATGCCGAGCGTCGTGTAGCGCTTCAAATGCTCGACCGATTCAAACCCTTCACGCTGCGCCAGTTCGATGTCTGACGCGGTGACGTCGTGCTGGTAGTCGACAAAGGCTTTTCCTTTACCGGCGACATGCCAGAGCGGGGTCAGGGAGAAGGCCTCGTCATCGGCGACCGGGGTCGCGCCTGCCGTGCCGCTGCGACCGGCACCAGCTGCCGCCGCAGCACCGGCGGCAAAGCCTTGGCTCAGGCAGGCGCCGAGCCCGAAAGCGCCGTTGGCGGCACCGACGGCGACCATGCCGGGAGGCGCTCCGTCTGGCACGAAAGCGGCAATAGCGTCCTGCCATTTCGGCCGGCCACGATGGTAGGAGGTCAGTCCGACCGCCGGGTTCCAGCCACCGGAGACGGCGAGCCCGTCGGCCTCGACTTCGGCGCGCGCGCCGCCAGCGAGCGATACCGCAATTTTCCGAACGCCGTCCTTGCCGCCATCGACACCGCTGACGGAGCCGTGCAGTACGGTGAACCCGTTCTTAGAGGCGAGCGAGCGATGGGCTGGAGATACGTCAGGCCGCGCGTCGATCACCGCCGCGACCTGCAATCCGGCTGCTAGCGCTGTCTCGACCGTGTGCCAGCCATCCTCATTGTTGGTGAACAGCGCGACGCGCTTTGCCGGAGACGCCGCATAGCGCGCGACATAGGTCCGCATGGCGGACGCCATCATCACGCCCGGCGTGTCGTTGCCGGCAAAGACGATCGGCCGCTCGATGGCGCCGGCTGCGACAATGCAGCGTTTGGCCACGATCCGCCACAGCCGCTGGCGCACCTGATGCTCGGGCGGCAAGGGCAGGTGGTCGTTGATCCGCTCCAGCGCGCCATAGGTGCCGCCGTCATAGACGCCGAACAAAGTCGTGCGGGTCATGATGCGGACGTCTGGTAGCGAGCCGAGTTCGGCCAGTGTCCGCGATATCCATTTGGCTGCCGGCAGGCCGTCGATGGTGCCACCATCAGACAGCAGGCGGCCGCCGAGCGTGAAATCCTCTTCGCACAGGATGACGCGGGCGCCTGCGCGGCCGGCGGACAATGCTGCCGCCAGACCGGCCGGGCCGGAGCCTGCGATCAGCACGTCGCAATGCGCCCAGGCCTTGTCGTAGTGGTCGGGATCGGCAACGCCTGCGGCGCGGCCGAGACCGGCGGCACGGCGGATCGCCGGCTCGTAGATGGCTTCCCAGAATTTGGCCGGCCACATGAAGGTCTTGTAGTAGAAGCCGGCGACGAAGATCGGTGCGAACAGCTGGTTCACCGACATGATATCGTGGCGCAGCGACGGCCAGCGGTTCTGGCTGGCGGCCTCGAGGCCATCATAAAGCTCCGCGGTGGTGGCCTTGGTGTTGGCCTCGCGCCGTGCGCCTGTGCGCAGTTCGACCAGCGCATTGGGCTCCTCAGAGCCGGCGGTCAGGATGCCGCGGGGGCGGTGGTATTTGAACGAGCGGCTGACCAGCTTGACGCCATTGGCGACCAGCGCCGAAGCCAGCGTGTCGCCCTGGAAGCCGCCGAAGCTCTTGCCGTCGAAACGGAAATTCAGCGGCGCCGAGCGGTCGATGAGCCCGCCGGTGGCGAGCCGGTGTGTCTGCGTGGCCATCAAGCGCCTACCTTCGCAGCGCCGACACCAGCCGCCGGTTCCACCGCAGAAATCTCATGCGTCAGCGTGTTGCGCGTGACCTTCAGCCATGCCCGGCAGCCGCCGCCATGATACCAGTTCTCGCTCATCACGCCGGCCACGTTGTCGCGCAGATAGACATAGTCGAACACCGCGTCTTCCGGGGCGTCGGCCTCTGGTCGCACCGGCTTGGCGTCGCCGAGATAGGTGAACTCGCCGAGTTCGCGTTCGCCGCAGAAGGGACAGACAATACGCATGCTCTTTCAGACCGCCTTCAATGCAGGTTCGGTTGGGCGCCCTGGCCCTTTTCGTCGATCATTGCACCGCGCCGGAAACGGTCGAGGCGGAACTTTGCGGCTTCAACATGCGACTCGTCTCGCGCCAGAAGATGGGCAAAGACGAAGCCGGAGCCGGGCGTCGCCTTGAAGCCGCCATAGCACCAGCCGGCATTGAGATAGAGCCCGTCGACCGGGCTCTTGTCGATGATCGGCGAGCCATCCATCGACATGTCCATGATGCCGCCCCACTGGCGCAGCAGGCGCACGCGGCCGATCATCGGCATCAGCGCCATTCCGCCCTCGCAGACGTCTTCCATCACCGGCAAATTGCCGCGCTGGGCATAGGAATTGTAGCCGTCTATATCGCCGCCGAAGACGAGCCCGCCCTTGTCGGACTGGCTGACATAGAAATGGCCGGCGCCGAAGGTCATGACACCGGGGATCAGCGGCTTGATCGCCTCGGAGACGAAGGCCTGAAGCACATGGCTTTCGATCGGCAGCCGCAACCCGGCCATCGCTGCGACGCGCGAGGTGCTGCCGGCAACCGCCATGCCGACCTTGCCGGCGCCGATCTTGCCGCGCGAGGTCTCGACGCCGGTCACCTTGCCGTTGGCGTCTCTGACAAAGCCGGTGACCTCGCAATTCTGGATGATGTCGACGCCGAGTGCGCTCGCTGCATGGGCGTAGCCCCAGACCACGGCATCGTGACGCGCCGTGCCGCCGCGCCGCTGCAACAGCCCGCCTTGCACCGGAAAGCGTGCATTGTCGAAGTTCAGGAACGGGATCATCTTTTTGATCGCCGGGAGGTCAAGCAGTTCGGCATCGATGCCGTTGATCCGCATGGTGTTGCCGCGCCGCGCATAGGCGTCGCGTTGTGCGTCGGAGTGATAGAGATTGAGGACGCCGCGCTGGCTGACCATCGTGTTGTAGTTGAGATCCTGCTCCATCCGCTCCCACAGCTTCATCGACAATTCGTAGAAGCCGGTATTCCCGGGAAGGCCGTAATTGGAGCGAATGATGGTGGTGTTGCGGCCGGCATTGCCGGAACCGATCCAGCCCTTTTCGAGCACGGCGACATTCTTGATGCCGTACTCGCTGGCCAGGAACCATGCCGTCGCCAGGCCATGGCCGCCGCCGCCGATGATCACCACATCGTAGCGGTCTTTCGGCGTGGCGTCGCGCCAGGTGCGCTGCCAGTTCTTGTGGCCGGAAAAGGCGGCGCGGGCGAGCGAGAAGATCGAGTATTTCATAAATTCATTCCGAGGTCGCTCGCACCGCTGGGACGTTAGATATCCAGCGTGTGGTCACGCTCCCATTGCGTGAAGTGCGAAGCATAGGAATTCCATTCCTGGTGCTTCAGCTTTAGGTAGGCCGCCGAGAATTCCTCACCCAGCGCCGCCTTCAGCGATTTGTCCTTGTCGAACTCACGCAACGCATCGAGCAGGTTGAGCGGCAGTTTTGGCGCGCCCTTCACCGTATGCCCGAACTGGTACATGTCGATGTCGTAGCGCTTGCCGGGATCGGCCTTGGAGCGGATGCCGTCGAGACCGGCGGCGATGATGACGGCCTGCAGCAGATACGGGTTGGCCGCACCGTCGGGCAGGCGCAGTTCGAAGCGGCCGGGGCCGGGCACGCGCACCATATGGGTGCGGTTGTTGCCGGTCCAGGTCACCGTGTTCGGCGCCCAGGTCGCGCCCGAAATGGTGCGCGGTGCGTTGATGCGCTTGTAGGAATTGACCGTCGGGTTGGTGATCGCGGCAAGCGCGGAGGCATGCTTCATGATGCCGCCGAGGAAATTCTTGCCCTTGGCGGAAAGGCCGAGCTCCATCGCATTGTCGGCAAAGACATTGGTTTTGCCCGCCTTGTCCCAGACCGAGATGTGGGCGTGGCAGCCATTGCCGGTCAGGCCCTGGAAGGGTTTCGGCATGAAGGTGGCGCGCAGGCCGTGCTTCTCGGCGACCGACTTGACCATGAACTTGAAGAAGGAGTGCTTGTCGGCGGTGGCGAGCGCATCGTCGAAGGCCCAGTTCATCTCGAACTGGCCATTGGCGTCCTCATGGTCGTTCTGGTAGGCGCCCCAGCCGAGCGCCAGCATGTGGTCGCAGATCTCGGCGATGACATCGTAGCGGCGCATCACCGCTTGCTGGTCGTAGCAGGGCTTCGACGCGGTGTCGTACTCGTCGGATATCGTTTTGCCGTCCGGCGAGATCAGGAAGAACTCGGCCTCGACGCCGGTCTTGACATGCATGCCGTCGCTCGCCGCCTCGGCAATCAGCCGCCGCAGCGTGTTGCGTGGCGTCTGGTCGACTTCCTTGTCGTCCATGATGCAGTTGGCG
This sequence comes from Mesorhizobium sp. P3_B5, assembly GCF_056402815.1. Classification (NCBI taxonomy): domain Bacteria; kingdom Pseudomonadati; phylum Pseudomonadota; class Alphaproteobacteria; order Hyphomicrobiales; family Phyllobacteriaceae; genus Mesorhizobium; species Mesorhizobium sp. P3_B5. The sequence goes on from NZ_JBFUGR010000008.1 coordinate 170,388, forward strand.
GCGACCCAGGCGACCTCTGGCTTCCATGGCAGCTGGATGACCGAGTCCGGATCCGGCACCGCCAGCATGTCGGGATGCGCCGGCGTCAGGTCGAGCCAGGTGGCGAAACCGGCAAAGCCGGCACCGTCCTTCTGCATGTCGGCGATGGCTTGCGCCGGCACCAGCTTGGCACGCTGCCCACCGAACAGGTCGGTGTAGGAAATCATGAAATATTTGACGCCGTTCTCTTTGGCGAAGGCGGCGAGATCGTTCCCCATTATAGTTCCTCGCTTGATGGTATTTTTGCTATTCGGATGTCTTAGAAGCCGTTCTTCCCCGGTATCCAGTTGGTGCCGGCCAGCGGCACGCCGGCCATGGCGGCGGCTTCGATGGTGAGCGCGACGAGATCCTCGGGCTCGAGATTGTGCAGGCTGTTCTTGCCGCAGGCGCGAGCGATGGTCTGCGCTTCCAGCGTCATCACCTTCAGATAGTTCGCCAGCCGCCGTCCGGCGGCGATCGGGTCGACCCGCTTCATCAGTTCTGGGTCCTGCGTCGTGATGCCCGCGGGGTCGCGCCCCTCGTGCCAGTCGTCATAGGCGCCAGCCGTGGTGCCGAGCTCGTTGTACTCGGCCTCCCAGCGTGGGTCGTTGTCGCCGAGCGCGACAAGCGCTGCCGTGCCGATGGAAACCGCGTCGACGCCGAGCGCCAGCGCCTTGGCGACATCGGCACCGTTGCGGATGCCGCCGGAGACGATCAGCTGCACCTTGCGGTGCATGCCCAGATCCTGCAGCGCCTGTACCGCCGGCCTGATGCAGGCAAGCGTCGGCTGGCCGACATTTTCGATGAACACTTCCTGGGTGGCCGCGGTGCCGCCCTGCATGCCGTCGACGACGACGACATCGGCGCCGGCTTTCACCGCAAGGGCGGTGTCGTAATAGGGCCGCGCGCCGCCGACCTTGACGTAGATCGGCTTTTCCCAGTCGGTGATTTCGCGCAGTTCGAGGATCTTGATCTCGAGATCGTCGGGCCCGGTCCAGTCGGGATGGCGCGAGGCCGAACGTTGGTCGATGCCTTTCGGCAGCGTGCGCATTTCGGCGACACGGTCGGAAATTTTTTGGCCAAGCAACATGCCGCCGCCGCCGGGCTTGGCGCCCTGGCCGACGACCACTTCGATGGCATCGGCGCGGCGCAGGTCGCGCGGGTTCATGCCGTAACGCGAGGGCAGGTACTGATAGACCAGTTGCTTGGAATGGCCGCGCTCTTCCTCGGTCATGCCGCCATCGCCGGTGGTGGTCGAGGTGCCCGACAAGGTCGCGCCACGGCCCAGCGCTTCTTTCGCCGGGCCGGACAGCGAACCGAAGCTCATGCCGGCAATGGTGATCGGGATCTTCAGCTCGATCGGCTTCTTGGCATAGCGCGAGCCGAGCACGACGCTGGTGTCGCAGCGCTCGCGATAGCCTTCCAGCGGATAGCGCGAGATCGAGGCGCCAAGGAACAGCAGGTCATCGAAATGCGGCAGCTTGCGCTTGGCGCCGGCACCACGGATGTCATAGATGCCGGTCGCCGCGGCGCGGCGGATTTCAGAAAGCGTGTAGTCGTCGAAGGTCGCGGATTTGCGCGGCGTCGTCGGCGGGTTGCGATAGGTCATGCTGCCTCAATACGCGTCGGCGTTGTCGATATTGAAATTGTAGAGCGTGCGCGCCGAGCCGTAGCGCTTGAACTCGGACGGCTTGACCCCGGTCACGCCGGCGCGCTCGAGCAGGCCCTTCAGCAGCTCCAGATGGTCGGGCCGCATCTCCTTGGCGATGCAGTCGGCACCCAGGCTGTCGACCTTGCCGCGCACAAACAGCCGCGCCTCGTAGATGGAGTCGCCCAGCGCATCGCCAGCGTCGCCCAGCACCACCAGATTGCCCGACTGCGCCATGAACGCCGACATGTGCCCGATATTGCCATGCACGACGATGTCGATGCCCTTCATCGAAATGCCGCAGCGCGACGAGGCATTACCCTCGATGACCAGCAGCCCGCCCCTGCCGGTGGCGCCGGCATACTGGCTGGCATCGCCTTTGATGGTGATCGAGCCCGACATCATGTTTTCGCCGACACCCGGTCCGGCCGAGCCGTGCACGGTGATCGTGGCGCCATCATTCATGCCGGCACAATAATAGCCGACGCTGCCGCGCACATCGATGGTGACCGGCTGGTCGACGCCGACGGCGACCGAATGGTTGCCCTTCGGGTTCAGCACTTCCCAGGCCGTTTCGTTCGACCCGGGGGTCAGACTGTGCAGGGCCTGGTTGAGCTCGCGCAACGACAGCTCGTCGAGGTCGAAGACCCTCGCAGCGTGGTCGTGCGTCACCGTCTTTGAAAGTTTCGTTGCCGGCATGAACTCAATGCTCCCAGAAATAAACGGTCGCGGGCTCGGGTTCCCAGACCTTGGCGCCGTCTATGCCGGGCAGTTTGGTGAGCGCGCGATACTCCGAGCCGAAGGCGACATACTGGTCGGTCTCGGCCATGACGGCAGGCTTGCAGGCGATCGGATCGCGCACCACGCCAAAGCCGTTCTTGGTGCCGACGACGAAGGTGAAGAAGCCGTCGAGGTCGGAGAGCGTGCCCTCCAACGCCTCGCCGAGGTTCTTGCCATGCGCCATCTGTGACGAGAGATAGGCGGCGGCGACCTCGGTGTCGTTCTCGGTCTCGAACTTCATGCCTTCGCGGATCAGTTCGCGGCGGACATTGTTGTGGTTGGACAGCGAGCCATTGTGCACAAGGCATTGGTCGGCGCCGGTCGAGAACGGATGCGCGCCCATTGTCGTCACCGCCGATTCCGTAGCCATGCGGGTATGGCCGATACCATGCGTGCCGGTCATGCTGCGGACGTCGAAACGGTCGACGACCGCCTCGGGCAACCCGACTTCCTTATAGATCTCGACAACGTCGCCGGCGCCCATGATCCGGATGTCGGGGCGCAGCGCCTGGATGGCCTCGCGCGCTTCGTCGATCTTAGCCGGCGTGGTCCTGACGACGGCGTGGGTCGATTTCACGCTGATCGTCACCGGCGTGCCGATGGCCTTGGCCAGTTCGGCGTCGAGGCCGCGAAAATCGCGCTCCGGCTTGGCCGACTGGATGGTGATCTTGGCTTCATTCCTGGCAGGCGCGCCATAGATGGCGATGCCGGCGCTGTCGGGACCGCGATCGCTGAGCGAGATCAGCATCTGCGACAGCATCGCGCCGAGCTGGGGCTCAAGCGACTTGTCCTTCAAAAACAGTCCGACGATTCCGCACATGTCAGGCTCCCGAGGTTGTTCCCTTGGAGATGTATCGAATGAGTCCCGGAAATTCAATTGGTATGAAAAAAATATTCCTCTCGTTATATGTCAACCTGTGCATCGCCGCCCGGACTATCGCCGCCCGTGCGGGCGCTGTGGACCCATTTGGCGGTGCGGATGCGGGCGATCTTGTAAGCGTCGAGCACCGACAAGGCGTAGATCAGGAAGCCGCCGGCATGGCGACCGACAAAGGAGGCGTCAGGCGGCGCGATCTTGGCCGTCACCCAGGCCAGGATCACCATGAAGAAAAGAAACTGCAAACCGCGCACCGGCACACCCAGAATGACATGCCCGCTTGCCGGCAAAACAATCGCGGCGCCAAGCACCAGATACGGATTTGCCGGTGCGGGTGAGGTTGTGGAACTGGTCATGCCGCCTGCCGTTCGCGTTGATTGATGGCATCGCGCAGCGCCGATGCCGAAATCAGCAATTTTTCGATCAATGCCGGCTCGAGCCTGGCGCCGCCGAATTCAGCCTGCCGGAACACGCCATAGCGCGCCCGCTCGGCCTCCGCCAGCAGCCAGACGATGCGCACGCCTTTCGGGGTGATCAGCAGTTCCTTGGCGCGCCCCTCGGCAAAGATCTCGAGATGATTGGCGATGGTATCCTGCGGGAAGCGCACGCCTTTGCGGTCGGTTCGCACCACCGCCTCGGCTGGAAAGTCAGAGACCTTAGGCAGCGTGTGGTCGAGATGATCGAAATTGGAAAATGTCGTCGGCGAACCCGGCCGCATCATCATGTCGAAAGTGCCAGGCACCGCGACCGGTTCGGTGATCGAGACGGACAGCCAGCGGGCAGGGAGCTTTCTCGTCGCCAGCGTGTCGACAATGGTGCGCACTTGCACACGTTGGCCCTTCCACGAGCCGGCAAAGGTAACGACACCGGCGGCACCATCCGAGATGTTGACTGCATCTGCAATGACGGTGCGGACGCCGGCTTCTTCGGCAACCAGTGCGGCCATGGCCTTTTTGCCATTGGCGCGCGCAAGCCAGGCGAGGTGAACGACGAGTGCCAGGGCGATGAGCCCGGCCAGCAATGCTGACGTCACTTCAAACACCTCGTCAAACCAGGCCCGCCCCAGGGGCGAGCACCCTTACCTCGTTCAATAGCCCTGTGGCTTCGGCCACGGCATGGTGAACTGATCGCCGCGGCGCACGAATTTGTAGCGGTAGAAGTGGAACCACAGCGAGATCAGGAAGTAGAAGGCGACCATGGCGATCAGCTGCGAGCCGAAGCCGAGGAAGATGGCAAAGAAGGTCACCACGCACAGGCAGAACAGCACAATCGCCGGCAGCGGATGGAAGGGATGCGTATATCCCCGGCGGATCGAGCCAAGCGGCCACTTCTTCCTGAACATGACGATGTTGATGCTCATGAAGGTGTATTGCAGCACGCCCGACAGGATCGAAAAGGTGATCGCCTGGTTGAGGTCGGCGATGAAGGCGAAGGCGAGCGCGATCGGCAGTAGGAACAGGATCGAGCGGTAGGGCGTGCGGTATTTAGGATGCACAGCCGAGAACCAGGTCGGCAGATAGCGGTCGCGGCCGAGCGAGAACCAGGCCCGCGCGGCGTCGTTGATGCAGCCATTGGCGGAGGCGATGGCCGCAAGCAGCGTGGCGATGAACAATAGGTTCTCCAGCAGCGGGCTGCCGGTCAACTTGCCCGCGTCCCACAGCGGGTAGTAGGTGATTCCCAGATACTCCCACGGCATCATCGAAGCGCAGACATACCAGGTCATGGCGGCGGCGATCAAAAGCGTGATCATGCCGGCCATGGTGCCGTAGGGCAGCGAGCGGGCCGGCGAGCGCACTTCCTCGGCCGCCTGCGTGGTGCCCTCGATGCCGAGATAGTACCAGATGCCGAACTGGAAGGCGGCGATGACGCCGATCCAGCCGTAGGGCAGGGCGTTGCCGGGGGTAACCAGTTCGTTGAGCTTCAGCACGGCACCTTGCGTCCACGGGCTGACCGAGAAAAACAGGATGACGATCGAGACATAGGCGATCGCGGTGACGACGAAATTGACGTTGAGCGTCATCAGCACGCCGCGATAGTTCAGCCACGCCAGCACGACGATGGTGGCGGCGATGAATGAATTGTGGGTGAGCCCTTCGACGCCCGCCTTGGCGACGATGGTATCGCCGAGCAGAATGGCGTCCGAGACTTCGAGCATGGTGTAGGCAAAGACCAGGAACAGCGCGACGTTGAACGCCATCAGCGGCCCGACAATGTGCTTGGCCTGCGCGTACTGGCCGCCAGCGGCGGCGACGGTCGAGGTGACCTCGGAATCGATCATGGCGACCGAGGTGTAGAGCAGCCCGACGATCCAGCAGACGATCAGCGCCGCCAGCGCGCCGCCCTTGTCGGCCGAGAAATTCCAGCCGGTGAACTCGCCGACCAGAACGATGCCGACGCCGAGTGCCCAGACATGGGCCGGGCCGAGCACCCTGAGCAGTGAAACCCTGTCGCCGTGGATCGTGGGTTCAAGCGCCATCGTCATTGATCAATCCCCACTCAGATCCGGTGTTCTTCGGAGGCGGCTTCAAGTTCGCCTTCACGTGACGAGGTCAAAACCTCTTCGGAGAATGTCGTGTCGATCTTGAACCAGTCGTAAAGCATCCACAGCGTGAGCACGATCGAGATGCCCCACGATGCATAAGAGAGTGCGGTCCACATGATGATGCTTCCCCGGGTTTTACTTGTCGTCGAACTTTTCGTTGATGACGTCGCGATATTCGCGATCGGAGGCGCGGAACAGGAAGACGAAATAACCGATCAGCACCGCGGCCATGATGATCAGCGTCGGCCAGTCGATGACATAGTGGAAGTGGTTCTGGATGATGTCGTGCGCGGTCTCGGGCGTGTAGCCGAGCTTTTCCCAGATCGACGCCATGGTTGGATTCTGGCCCAGCGATTCCCACGTCTTGGTATCGAGTGCGTCGATGGATTTCGCCGCCCCGGCCAGCCCCAGTTTCAGCGGCAGCCACAGCGCCACGAAAATGGCGACCACCACGACGATGATATCGAAGATCTGCCCGGCCTTGCTTTGCAACGGCGGCGTGTAGCGCGGCATCTCTATTCCCCTCAGGACTTGCGGTTGCGGAACGCGTCGGCGTTCTTGATGTCGAGCCCGTAGATGAAGTCCTTATCTTCCTTGTAGTGACTGACCATCGCCAGGATGGCGGCTGTGTTGAAGATCAGCACGGCGGCGGCGGCAATTGCGACGACGATCTTGATCCCGGTGTCCGGGATGTATGGCCATGTCATGATGAGGACGAAGAGGATCGTCGCCCACAGGCAGACGATCAGGAGTACCGATCCGCGCACGTCGGAACGGTACAGCGCTTCGATGCGCTGTTGCAGGTCTGACATCGGTTTTTCCCCTTTTCCAGCGCCCGGCCCCGAATTGGCCGCCCGCTGCCCTCTTTCAACAGAGTGAAATTTTTTTCATAAATTCAGACCGAATTCCGCAATTGTCAAGCCGAATTTACGTGGGGTTAACCGTTTGTCCCCAACCACGAATCTTGCCTGACAATGAAATTATTTGCTTATGGGTATTGCGGCATCCGAACGTTTGCGGTCAATATTCGCTCAAAGCCCCCGCCGCTGCGCAGGGGGCAGGGAACGCAATAGAGTTTTCGAAACGGAGGACGAGCGGATGACGGCATCCTGGAGATTTTCGACCCTGGCGGATCGCCACCGCGCGCTCGGCTCGAAGCTCGAAGACTGGAGCGGCATGGGAACCGCATGGACCTACGACAAGGATGCCGACGAGGAGTATATCGCCATCCGCACCAAGGCCGGGCTGATGGACGTCTCGGGCCTGAAGAAGGTTCATATCACCGGGCCGCACGCCTCACACCTGATCGACCTTGCCACGACGCGCGACGTGGAAAAGATTTATCCCGGCAAGTCCGCCTATGCCTGCATGCTGAACGAGCAGGGCAAATTCACCGACGACTGCATCCTCTACCGCACCGGCCCCAACGCCTGGATGGTCGTGCATGGTTCGGGCACCGGCCATGAGGAATTGCAGCGCGCTTCGGTGGGCCGCGATGTCTCGCTGCGCTTCGACGACAATCTGCATGACTTGTCGCTGCAGGGACCGACCGCGGTCGACTATCTGGCCAAGCATGTGCCTGGCATTCGCGACCTCAACTATTTCCATCACATGCAGACGCAGCTGTTCGGTTTTCCCGTCATGATCTCGCGCACCGGCTACACTGGCGAGCGCGGCTATGAGATCTTCTGCCGCGGCCAGGATGCCGGCACGATCTGGGACAGGATCCTCGACGAGGGCAAGAGCGCCGGCATCATCCCCTGCCGTTTCACCACGCTCGATATGCTGCGCGTCGAAAGTTATCTGCTGTTCTATCCCTACGACAATTCGCAAAAATATCCGTTCGACAATGAAGGGCCTGGCGACACGCTGTGGGAACTCGGCCTCGACTTCACCGTCAGCCCGGGGAAGACCGGCTTCCGCGGCGCCGAGGAGCACTATCGCCTCAAGGGCAAGGAGCGCTTCAAGATCTTCGGCGTGCTGCTCGAAGGCAACGAGCCGGCCGACGAGGGCGCGCCGGTCTATCGCGACGGCAAGAAGGTCGGCGTCGTGACCTGCGCCATGTATTCGCCACTGGTCAAGAAATCGATGGGCATCGCCCGGCTCGACGTCGACTGCGCGGTCCAGGGCACCAAGCTCGAAATCCGCAACAAGAGCGGGGCGATCAAGGCGACGGCTGAGCCGCTTCCCTTCGACGACCCGAAGAAGACCAAGCGCACGGCGAAAGGCTGAGGCATAGTCAGCGGCGAGGGGTTCGAGGCATAAACAGAGAATGGCAGCCAAAAGCATCATCAGCCGGCCCGTTTACGGAACCTTGTCTCTGCAGCCCGGCAAGCACCATCTTTTCGTGGCGGATGCGGAGGGTGCGCTGGCGATATCCGAATTGGCCGCCAGGGCGCCGGCGGATTTCTTCGGTGACGCCCACATCATCTTCATCCCCGACCATGACGGCAAACATGTCGCTACGCTCAAGGCCCTGAAGCCGGCGCAGTTCTATCAGAGCCCTTCCTTCGCCAGCGCGCTGCCACGACTGAAACAGACGCTGACCAACGCGCATATGGGCCTGCGCCTCTATCTCGCCGGCACTGAAGGGCTGATCGGCCAGGCCATGCAGGCAGCTCTTGAGGCCGGCATCGACCACACTTCGATTCAGACCGAGCACCGTGGCTCGCTGGCGCGCCGCATGCAATGCGTCCACTGCAAGGGCATCACCGAGAACGTGACGACACAGCCGGCGACCTGTGCGCATTGCGGCCTCCTGCTGTTGGTTCGCGATCACTATTCAAGGCGCATCGCCGCCTTCCAGGGCGTCTGCATCAACGCCGAGGACCGCAGCGAAATTCCTCCTTTGGAGGAGATATTTCCATGAGCACCGGCACAACCAAACTCGATGTCGTGGTTAGCGATGTCGTTCCGGTCAACGATCTGGTGACGCGCTACCATTTTCGCCGGCGTGACGGCCAGCTGTTGCCGACATTTTCCGGCGGCGCCCATGTCGTCGTCGAAATGCGCGATGGCGAGCGCACCCGGCTCAATCCCTATTCGCTGATGGGCTCGCCGCTCAACACAAGCGAATACACCATCTCGGTGCGCCGCGACGACGTCGGCCGCGGCGGCTCGCTGTTCATGCACCGGTCCGTCAAGCCGGGGCTGGAGATGGTGATCAGCTACCCGGTCAACTTGTTCTCGCTCGACCTGCGCGCCAAAAAACATTTGATGCTGGCCGGCGGCATCGGCATCACGCCGTTCATGGCGCAGACCGCGCAACTGGCGGCCGAAGGCGGCAATTTCGAATTGCACTACACCTGCCGCACCGCTTCGCTCGGAACCTATGCCGATGTTCTCAGGGAGCGCTATGACCGCCGCATCAGGCTCTATCACGACGATCGCGACGAGCGCATCGAGCTCGACCGCCTGCTCTCCTCCCAGCCGCTCGGCACGCACCTCTATGTCTGTGGCCCCTCGGGCATGATTGGCTGGGTGCGCGACCGCGCAGCTGCACTCGGCTGGCCATCGGAGACGGTGCATTTCGAACATTTCGCCGCGCCGCAGCCGGGCGCGCCCTTCGATGTCACGCTCGCCGTCAGCGGCAAGACGATCCGCGTCGGCGAGCAGCAGAGCCTGCTCGAGGCGATCGAGGCCGCCGGCGTCGATCCGCCCTATCTCTGCCGCGGCGGCGTCTGCGGCCAGTGCGAAACCAACGTTATCTCATATGACGGCAAGTTCATCCACAACGACCACTGGCTGAGCGAGGAAGACCACAGCTCCGGCTGCAAGATCATGCCGTGCGTCTCGCGCTTCGAGGGCCGGTCGCTGGTGCTGGAACGGTAGGAGGAAATCATGGGCATCACCTTTCGCAAGGAAACGTTCCGCGACGATTTCACCTTCAGGAACAGCCCGGAACACATCAGGCGGTTTCCGTTTCCGTTCCACGAAGACAGCTACATGTATGCGGTCAATATCGAGCCGCATGTCCTGGGGCCGAAGGGCAGCGTGCTGGAAAACCTGATCGACGTCGACGAGCACTATGTCGCCGAGATGCAGGACCGTGCGCTGGTACTGGCCGAGGATCCGCTGCGCTGCCAGTCGCTGCCGCATATGACGCTGGCCGGCTGGGACCTGCTCGAACTGCTGATGGAACAGCAGGCGCTCGGCTATCCCGAGCATTTCACGCTGACCCGCGACGGAGACCGCTGGCGCTGGATCAACCGGCCGCTCGGCATCGACGACAGCTTCACCTTCGGCGACACCTCGACGCTGCCTTACGGGCCGATGGAGTACATCACCCGGCAGAGCCAGGGCGATTTCTGCATCCTCGACCAGCGCGACGGCAATCTGTGGATGGATGCCGGCATGGTCACCACCCAGGCCGACTGGTCGCTCGATTTCGACATCGGCATGAATTTTTTCGAGTGGCACGCGCCGGTGCCGCTGGCGCATGAGAAGGGGATTTTTGTCAGGGCGCTGAAGTTCCTCACCAACATCCAGCAAGGCAAGCCGGCGCGGCGGCTGAACTGGACGATGACCATCAATCCGCGGCTCGACACCAGCCCGGAAAATTATCACAAATGGGGACCGGACCGCACCACCGTGACGCCGGACAATGTCGGCGACAAGGTGCATCTGCGCGTCGAACTGCAGAGCTTCTGGCGGCTGCCGCGCTCGAACGGCATCGTCTTCCCGATCCGCTGTTATCTGATCAAGATGGACGAACTGGTGACGCAGCCCAAATGGGCACGGCGCCTGCACCGCGTGATACGCGATCTTCCCGACGAGCTCGCCAATTACAAGGGCCTGACGCGGTATAGGCCGACACTGGTGGAATGGCTGTCGAAGTTGGATGACGGGAGTGCGACGAGCCCAGGGTTTGGGCCGGATTGAAGCTGCCGCCGAAGCTGCCAATCTCCCCCCTCGTGGGGGAGATGCCCGGCAGGGGCAGAGGGGGCGCGAAGGAACGCAAGCCTTGCCCAGCCTTGCTGAAAGACCACCAACCTCTGAGGTCGCTGCTAGACTACGATCGATTGATAAGTCGGCGGGACAGCGCCCCCCTCTGTCCTGCCGGACATCTCCCTCACGAGGGGGGAGATTGGCTACTTAGCCCGCGCTCTGCGGATAGCAAATAATCGACAAATACCGCATCGGCAGTTTCGTCAGTTGCTCCGGCCCATGCGGCGCGTCCGCATCGAAGAACAGGCTGTCGCCGGGCTTCATCGGATAGAGATTGCTGCCGTGCCGGTAAACGACCTCGCCCTCGAGCATGTAGAGGAATTCCATGCCCTCATGCTGGAAGGTCGGGAATACATCCGAATCCTCGGTCAGCGTGATCAGATAGGGCTCGACGACGACGCCGCTAGTGTTGGAGCCGATATGGCCGAGCAGATTGTACTGGTGGCCGGCGCGCGTGCCGCGGCGCTCGACATCGAGGCCTTCGCCGGCCTTGACGAAGACGGCACTGCGCTCCTCCTCGAAGCGGCGGAAGAAGGCGGTGACCGGAACGCCGAGCGCCCGCGACAGCGCCTGCAAAGTGGTCAGCGACGGCGAGGTGATGCCGTTTTCGATCTTCGACAGCATGCCCAGCGAAATGTCGGTGGCGACAGCCAGGTCAGCGACGGTGATGCCGAGCTTCTTGCGGAACGCCCTGACTTCACGGCCGATCGCCACCTCCAGCACCTTTTCGCGCGTGTCACGAATGGCATGCGGGTTCTGCGTCAGCGGCGCGCGGATGGTTCGCCCGTCCGTTGCCGCACCTTTCAGCGTCGCCTTGGTCTTGGCCACAGTGGGGCTGGGCTTGAGATCGGATGCTGTTTTCGCCATGTCACCGCCACCCCAGAACTCTGCAGATTTATTTCACTCAAGGTGAACATAATCGCTGCCGATACAGAAGCGCAACCGCCCCGACAAGCCATTTGCGGTCCATCCCCGTATTTTGCCGGCGCCGGCGATTGCGGTTTTTCACCAGAAGTTGCCCCGGCGAAACGCGGTTTTGCCACAAGGCCAGTTGACAGCATCAAAGGGGCAATTACTGTACTGTGAGTGAAATTTGTTTCGTAAGAGCAATTCCAGAAAGCGTGTGAAACGGTTTTCCGGGAAAAGCTCACAGCGCTTTCCCTTGGGAATTGCGTCAAAACAAAAGTCGAAATCAGATTGGGAGGCCCGGAATGAAAAGTCGTGTTGCCGTCATCGGAGCCGGACCGTCCGGCATGGCGCAGCTCAGGGCCTTCAAGTCGGCCGCCGACAAGGGCGCCGACATCCCCGAAATCGTCTGTTTCGAAAAGCAGTCGGACTGGGGCGGCCTGTGGAACTATACCTGGCGCACCGGCCTCGACGAGCATGGCGACCCGGTGCACGGCTCGATGTACCGCTATCTCTGGTCGAACGGGCCGAAGGAATGCCTGGAATTCGCCGACTACACATTCGAGGAGCATTTCGGCCGACCGATCGGCTCCTACCCGCCACGCGCCGTGCTGTGGGACTACATCAAGGGCCGCGTCGAGAAATCCGGCGTGCGCAAATGGGTGCGCTTCAACAGCCCGGTGCGCATGGTGACCTTCTCGGACACGACTAAGAAATTCACCGTCACCGCGCATGACCGCACCAACGACGTTACGTACTCTGAAGAGTTCGACAATGTCGTCGTCGCCTCCGGGCATTTTTCCGTGCCCAACGTGCCCTATTTCGAGGGCTTCGCCACCTTCAATGGCCGCATCCTGCACAGCCATGATTTCCGCGACGCCATGGAATTCAAGGGCAAGGACATATTGATCATGGGCCGTTCCTATTCGGCCGAGGACATCGGCTCGCAATGCTACAAATACGGCGCCAAATCGATCACCTCCAGCTACCGCTCGAAGCCCATGGGCTTCAAATGGCCGGAGAATTGGAAGGAAGTGCCGCTGCTGCAGAAGGTCGTCGGCAAGACCGCGCATTTCAAGGACGGCACATCAAAGGATGTCGACGCCATCATCCTGTGCACCGGCTACCTGCATTCCTTCCCGTTCCTCACCGAGGAGCTGAAGCTCAAGACCGCCAACCGCATGTGGCCGGACGGGCTCTATGAAGGCGTCGTCTGGGAGAAGAACCCGAAACTGTCCTTCATTGGCATGCAGGACCAGTTCTACACCTTCAACATGTTCGACGCGCAGGCCTGGTTCGCCCGCGACGTCATCATGGGCCGCATCAAACTGCCGTCGGCCGAGGCGATGGCCGCGCACGGCGCGAAATGGCGGGCGCGTGAGGAAACGCTGGAGGACGCCGAGCAGATGATCTGGTTCCAGGGCGACTACACCAAGGAATTGATGGAGCAGACCGACTATCCCGGCTTCGATGTCGAGGCGGTCAACCAGACTTTCATGGAATGGGAGCACCACAAGGCGGAAGACATTATGAGCTTCCGCGACCATGCCTACCGCTCGCTGATGACCGGCACCATGGCGCCGCTGCACCACACGCCGTGGCTGCAGGCGCTGGACGATTCGATGGAGAGCTATCTCGAGGTCAAGGGTGTCGCGGCGGAATAGCCGCGACCTCTCAGCCTACCCCAGCCTTGCCCTGGCCTTCGCTGTCCAGGCATTGAACAGCCGGTCGGCGACGATGCCGATGAAGGCTATGGCGAGGCCGGCGACGATGCCGCGGCCGGAATCGGCCTTGGACAGCGCGATGAACACCTCCTGGCCGAGATCGCGCGTGCCGACCATGGCGCAGATGATGATCATCGCCAGCGCCATCAGGATGGTCTGGTTGACGCCCAGCATGATTTCAGGAAGCGCCAGCGGCAATTGCACGCGAAAGAAGGTCTGGCGTGGCGTGCAGCCCGAAACCTTCGCCGCCTCGATCAGTGCCGGTGGCACCTGCCTTATGCCGTGATTGGTGTAGCGGATCGCCGGCACCACGGCGAAGGCTATCGTTGCGATCATCGCCGTGACGTCGCCGACCCGAAACAGCATCACCACCGGAATGATGAAGCAGAAGGACGGCAACACCTGCAGCGTGTCGATGACCGGCGTGACGATCTTTTCGAAGCGGTCGCTGCGTGAGGCCATCAGCCCGATCGGAATGCCGATCAGGCACGCGATGAAGGCCGAGATGCCGCAGAGATAGACCGTTGCCATGGTCTTTTCCCACAGGCCGGTGATAGCGCAGAAAGCGGTTAGCGCGGCCACCAGAGCGGCGAGCCGCAAGCCGCCGAGCTGGTAGCCGGCGAGGCCGAGCAGGGCTACCGCGCCCAGCCATGGAAATCCTTCGCAGAAGGCGCGCACCGGGTTCAGCACGTTGAGGATCAGCGCGACGCGAAACGCTTCGATCGTGTCGAAGAAGTTGATGGTGATCCAGCTCACCGCAGCCTTCCACAAAGGCGCGGTGGTGAAGGTGATCGCCTTCGGCACCGCGGCGAAGGCCGGCACGAACAGGCCAAGTAGCGTGGTGATGGCAAGAATGAGAACCGCCAGCGTCAGATTGGGATAGCGCCGCCAGAAGCGCGGGCTAGCCTCCTGATGCACATGGCCCTTGGCGTGGTTGTGGGCGATCGCCTGGCTCAGCCGGTCAAGCGCGATGGCCAGTGCGACGATGGCGAGACCGGCCTCCATCGCTTCGCCGACCTTCAGTGCCCTAAGCGCCAGAAGCACGTCGTAGCCGAGGCCGCCGGCGCCGATCATCGAGGCGATGATGACCATGTTCAGCGCCAGCATGATCACCTGGTTGACGCCGACCATCAGCGTCGGCCGCGCCGACGGCAAAAGCACGCGCCACAGTTTCTGCCGCGCCGTGCAGCCGGCCATTTCGCTGAAATCGTCGATCTCGGAGGGCACCCGCGACAGGCCCAGCATCGTTGCCCGCACCATGGGCGGCGTGGCGAAGATGGCGGTGGCGATCATCGCCGAAACCGGGCTGTTGCCGAACAGCAGCAGCATCGGGATGAGATAGGCGAAGGTCGGGATTGTCTGCATCAGGTCAAGGGCAGGGGAGACGATCAGTCTCTCGGCCCATGGCTTGCGCCACGCCCAGATGCTGGCGAACAGCCCGGTGACGATACAGAACGGCACGGCGATCGAGATCAGCCCGAGCGTCAGCATGGCGCTCGTCCATTGGCCGAACAGCGCGATGTAGAGAAAGCAGCCGCCAACCAATGCGCCGAGTTTTCGGCCGCCAGCAGCATGCCCGGCAAGGAAGGCGGCGGCGCAGACGCCGACCCAGGACAGGCGCGGCAAGACGTAGGCGTCGGCGCCGTGACCTATCTTGAAATTCTTGGCCAGAAGGTTGAGCGCGAAATCGAGGGGAACGCCTAGCACCGCGGTGATCGACCGCGTCAGCCAGGACAAGTTCAGCTTGATCCAGCGCATCAGCGCGCTGACCCAATCGGCGACTGGAACGATCGCCTCGGCCGGATAGTTGACGGCCCAGGGCAGACTGTCCTGCAGCAGGAACACCACCAGCACGGCGGCGAGCGCTGCGGCCCAGACCAGCAGCCAGAGCTGGATCGGGCGAGGCCTTGCAGCGCTGGCGCTTGCCGTCACCGTCATGCGGAGGCTCCGGGGCGCTCGATGCCGGCCAGAAGATCGATCACCGCTTGCGGCGTCACCTCGCCGATCGGCTTGCCGCTGCCATTGACCACCGCGAATGGCTTGCCGGCCGAAACGATGCTGGCCGAAAAGCTGGCGATCTTGGCATCGGGCGAAACCGTGCCGCCATGCTCGGAGCCGTCGCAGGCCCGCATCAGGCTGCGCGCCGAGATCACCTTGGCGCGGTCGACGTCGCGGGTGAATTCGGCGACATAGTCAGTCGCCGGGTTGACCACCAGCTGTTCCGGCGTGCCGATCTGGATGACCTCGCCGTCCTTCATGATGGCGATGCGGTCGGCCAGCCGTATCGCTTCGTCGAAATCATGGGTGATGAAGACGATGGTCTTGTGCAGCATGGTCTGCAGCCGCATCAGCTCGTCCTGCATCTCGCGGCGGATCAGCGGGTCGAGTGCCGAGAATGGCTCGTCGAGGAACCAGATTTCCGGCTTGGTGGCGAGGCTGCGGGCGATGCCGACGCGCTGCTGCTGCCCGCCCGAAAGCTCGCGCGGATAGAAATGCTCGCGGCCGCGCAAGCCGACGAGTTCGATGACTTCTTGCGCCCGTTTTTCGCGCGTCGGCCGGTCCTGCCCCTGGATGCTGAGCGGGAAGGCGATGTTCTCCAGCACGTTGAGATGCGGCAGCAGCGCAAAGTTCTGGAACACCATGCCCATGCGGTGGCGCCTGAGTTCGATCAGCGCCGCATCGGAGATTTTGAGCAGGTCCTTGCCTTCGAATTCGACCTTGCCATGGGTCGGCTCGACCAGCCTGGACATGCAGCGCACCAGCGTCGACTTGCCGGAGCCGGACAGCCCCATGATGATGAAAATCTCGCCCTGGCGTATTTCGAGGTCGACGGCACGCACCGCGCCGACCAGTCCGGCAGCAGCGACATCCGCCATGCTGGCCTTGCCGTCGCGCGCACGGATGAAATTGGCCGCGTTCGATCCGAACAGCTTCCACACATTGCGGCAGGCAAGTTTTATTGGGCGGGTATCCGCGCCCATTGAGGCCGCACCCTGTTCAGTCGTATCCGTCATTCGTTCGTCCTTCTGGAATATCAAGAATTGAGACCCGGCCAATCAACAGCCGGGTCCCATTTTCCAGTCGGAACGATCACTGCGCCCAGGCTTTCCAGTCGGCTTCGTGGGCTGCGATCCAGGCGGCGGCAACCTCTTCCGGCGTCTTGCCGCCGAGATCGATCTCGCCGCTCATCTTGTTGAGCTCGTCAGTGTCGACGGTGTAGGCTTTCGCCACCTTGTAGGCGACCGGCCACTTGTCCTTCATGCCGGACCAGGAATATTTCCAGATCTCGCCATGCGGCTTGCCGCAGTCATATTTGGCATCGGGGTTCACGCCCCATTTCGGGTCGTTGTAGCACTCGGGCGTGTATTCGGGGAATTCAACCCACTCGCCCTTGTACTTGGCCGGCGCCCAATGCGGCGAATAGATCCACAGCATGATCGGCGCCTTGCGCTGATAGGCCGAATCCAGTTCGGCAAACATCGCCGCATCGGTGCCGGCATGGATGACGGTGAAGGGCAGTTTCAACGCTTCGACGCGCTCGTCGTCAAAGCCTTCCCAGGTCACCGGCCCACCGAGATAGCGCCCCTTCGGGGCTGTCTCCGCGGTCGAGAAAGCCTCGGCGCATTTCGGGTCCTTCAGCGCTTCCCAGTTCGGCAGGCCAGGGCATTTTTCCTTCATGTATTCGGGAAACCACCACTCTTCCTTGGCCTTCGGTCCGAGCTTGCCGAGGCGCTCGGTCTGCCCGGTCGCGTCGGACGCTTTCATGGCTTCGCCGGCCGTCGTGTCCCAGAATTCGAGGCCGACATCGAGATCGCCATTGGTGAGGCCGGTGGTCAGGCTGGAGAGATAATCGGCGGTCGGATATTCGACCGTGTAGCCGAGCTTTTCGAGAATGCCGCCGAGGATCTTGGCGTTCAGATTGACGCTGGTCCAGTCGAACAGCGCGATCTTGATCGGGTCGTTGGATTCAGGCGCGGCCGCCTGGGCCGAAGATGTCAGTGCGCTTGCCGCGGCAAGTGCGAAGGCTCCCATTGATAGTTTCGAAATCACACTCCGAAATGACATGCTTGTTCTCCTGTCAAACCACGTGGAAGTTCTCAGTCGTTCCCTTCTTGCGTCTTTTCTTGATTGTGTTGGGAAAGCTCGTCGTTGCGCAAGGCCGTTGGCACCATAATGCCGCCGGCGTTGAAGCCGGCGCAGAGGGGTGGTGCCCAATTTCGTGAAAATGTCGTGCGGGACGAGACCGCGTCATGGCTGCCGACGGATTGCTGCGCAAGCAATCATCCGCGGATCGATCGCCGCTCTTGCGGCGCTCTGAGACGTGCGAGCCATCAAGGTTCCATGATCTCGGCTGTCAGCCTGGCAAGCCCCACCTCGCCAAAGCCGTTTCATGGGATGAAATTATATATACCAACGTTCATCTTGCGCAACGCACAATGCCGTTCGCAGCGCGAAATTCGAACGGCATTGGCTAGTCGCCGACGCTCGCAGCGTCGGCCCGGGCAGGCACTGCTTACGGCGTGAACAGCTTGCTCACGACATGATCAGGCCGCCGTCAACATTGATGGTCTGGCCAGTGATGTAGGTCGCGTCGCTGCTGGCGAGAAAGCTGACCAGACCGGAGACGTCTTCGCCACTGCCGGCACGGCCCATCGGGATGTTCTTCACCCATTCGGCCATCAACTCGCCGGGCTTGTAGTCGCCCATCAACTTGCCCCATGCAGCGTCGTTATAGGCCCACATGTCGGTGTCGATGATACCGGGGCAGATGGCGTTGACGGTGATCTTCTCCTTGGCCACTTCCTTGGCCAAGCTCTGGGTGATGCCGACGACGCCGAATTTCGAGGCCGCGTAGTGCGGCGTGTAGATGAAGCCTTGCCGCGCCTGGCCCGACGCCGTGTTGATCAGCCGGCCGCCGTCGCCATGCTTGCGGATGCGCGCGATGGCCTCCTGGCAGCACAGGAACACGCCCTTGGTGTTGACCGCCATCACCTTGTCCCACTCGGCCTCGGTCATCGCCTCGATCCGGGCGATGGTGATGACGCCGGCATTCTGCACCGAGATATCGACGCGGCCGAATTCTCGTTCGGCCAGATCGTAGAGGGCGGCAACCTCATCCTTCCTGGTCACGTCCATCCGCATCGACGCCACCTTGGCGCCGGCCGCCTTCAGGCTGGCGGCGACCTCGTCGACACGCGGGTCGATTGCGCTGACGACGACGGCAGCACCCTCAGCCGCGAAGCGTTTCGCCATCGCCGCCCCGATGCCGCCGCTGGCGCCGGTGATGACGGCCGTCTTTCCCTCGAAACGCTTCTGCATTCTGCCTCCTACCAACAGACAAAGCCGCCATCGACGATGAGGTCGATGCCGGTGACGAAACTCGCGGCGCGGCTGGAAAGGAACACGGTCGGGCCGACCATTTCTTCCGGTGCTGCCATGCGGCCCATCGGCGTGTCGCGCTCGAAGATCTTCACCTGTTCGGCGACCTCCGGGCGCTTGTTCATCGGGGTCAGCGTATAGCCCGGGCTGACCACATTGACCCGCAGGCCGCGATCGGCCCATTCCATGGCGAGGCTCTTCGACATGTGGATGACGGCGGCCTTCGACGAATTGTAATGCGCCTGGGTCAGGCCGCGATTGACGATCGAGCCGGACATCGAGGCGATGTTGATGATCGAGCCCTTGCGCCGCGTCAGCATGGCGCGCGCCTCGGCCTGACAGGACAGGAACACGCCGCTGACATTGACGTCATAGACCTTCTGCCACTTCTCCAGCGACAGCGTCTCGGCTGCTTCGGCCCCGGCAATGCCGGCATTGTTGACGGCGATGGTCAGCGCGCCGAGCTCTTTCTCGGTGCTCTCGATCGCCGCCGCAAGATCGGCCTCCGAAGTCACCGTGCCGGTCAGTACCAGCGCCTTGCGGCCAAGTGCCGTAATCTTGTGCGCGGTTTCGTCCAACCCGCCCTTGGAGGTATGGCCGAAACAGACGACATCGGCGCCGGCTTCGGCCAGTCCAATGGCGATCGCCTGGCCGATGCCGCTGCCAGCGCCTGTCACCAGCGCTACGTCTCCGTGAAGATCGAATAGTTTCATCGTCGGTTCCCTCTGCTCCAACCGCCGGCCGTCTGAAATGAAGGGGCGCCAGTTGTTGCTGGCGCCCCGCGCGGTCCGGTCCTTGGGAGGATATCACCTGGAGCGCATTGTTCCGATACGTTGCTCTAGCTCGTGGCGAGTTCCATCACCGCGACGTTGCTGGCTTCGCTGCGGTCGAGAATGCCGCGCTGCCGACCGCGGCTCAGCACCAGCACGCGATGCGACAGGCCGAGCACTTCCTCGAGGTCGGAGCTCACCACTACCACCGCCATGCCCGAGCGGGCGAGATCGGCGATGACATCGTAGATTGCGGCGCGCGCACCGACATCGATGCCGCGCGTCGGCTCATCGAGGATGAACACTTTGGGCGGGCGCGACACCCATTTGGCGATGATCACCTTCTGCTGGTTGCCGCCGGACAGCTTGCTCACCGCCTGGCCAGGTTTGCCCTTGACGCCGAGCCTGGCGATGCCGGCCTCGGCGAATTTCTGCACGGCCTTGGGGAACACCCAGCCATTCGGCGCGACATGGTCGAAATTGCCGAACGCCAGATTCTCGCCGATGGTCTGGTCGAGCACCACGCCTTGTGCCTTGCGGTCTTCCGGCACCAGCACGACGCCGGCCTTGATCGCCGCCGCCGGGCCGCTGAGATGCACCGGCTTACCGGCAACGCGCACCGACCCCGATGAAATCGGGTCGGCGCCGGCGATCGCCCGCACCAGCTCCGTGCGCCCGGCGCCGATCAATCCGGCGATGCCGAGGATCTCACCTGACTTCACCGAGAAGGAAATGTTGTTGAAGCTGTGTTCGGGCGAGGACAGGTTCTCGACTTCGAGCAGCGTGTCCGCTCCCGGCGGCGACAATGGCGGAAACATCCGCTCGACCGAGCGGCCGACCATCTGCTCGACCACGGTGCGCACCGGAATATCGGCGCGCTCGTGCCGGGCGACGATGCGCCCGTCGCGCATCACCACCACGCGGTCGGCGATCTGGGCAATCTCGTCCAGCCGGTGGCTGATATAGATGAAGGACATACCTTCCGCCTTGAGCTTGCGGATCTGCTGGAACAGCAGCTCCGTTTCCTCGCCGCCAAGGGCTGCCGTCGGTTCGTCGAAGATCAATAGCTCGGCATTGAGGGCCAGCGCCTTGGCGATCTCGACCTGCTGCTGGGCGGCGATGCGCAGCGTGCGCACCTTGCGCTCCGGCGAGACGTCGAGGCCGAGGCGCTTGAGCTGTGCCGATGCCTGCGCGTTCATGGCCGCGCGGTCGATGCGGCCGCCGCGCATCGGCAGCCGCCCGACATAGACGTTCTCGGCCACCGACAGGTCCGGCAGCAGCTTCAGCTCCTGGTGGATCATGCCGACGCCGGCTTCGATGGCCGCGGCGGGAGAGGCGGGGGAATAGGATTTCCCCCGCCACATGATGGTGCCGGCATCGGGTTTGGTCGACCCGGCAATGATGTTCGAAATAGTGGACTTGCCGGCGCCATTTTCGCCAAGCAGCGCCACGACCTCGCCCGGGCGCACCTCAAAGCTTGCATCGGCCAGGACCTGGACCGGTCCGTAGCTTTTGCAGAGGCCGCTGACGGAGAGCCCCAGATGGGGGCTCTCCGTATGGCGTGGATTCAGGGACATCGTTGCGCTCGTCTGGTCAGGGATACCAGCTCTTAAGGATGCTTGGCGATGAACTGCTCGACATTGTCCTTGGTGGTCAGTGTCGCATCCTGCAGATCTTCGGCGGGGACTTTCTCTCCGGCCACCAGCTTGATCGCCGCATCGACGGCCAGCCGGCCCATGCCTTGCGTCTGCTGCGTCGCGGTGACGTCAAAGACGCCGTCCTTCAGCGCCTTGAGCGCCGCCACGTCGCCGTCGAAGCCGGCAACCCAGACCTTGTGGCCGGGATTGGCGACCTTGACTGCCTGCGCCGCGCCGAGCGCCAGCGCATCGGCCTGGCCGATGACGATCGACACGTCGGGATGCGCCTGCAGCAGGTCCTGCGTCAGCTTGAAGCCTTCGTCCTGGTGCCAGCCTTCACTCCACAGTTCGCCGACCACCTTGATATCGGGGTAGCCCTTGAGCGCTTCGCCGCAGCCCTTCGAACGGTCGACTTCAGGTGTCGTGCCCTTCTGGCCGTGGATGATGATCAGCTCGCCCTTGCCGCCGGCCTGCTTGGCGATGTAGTCGCAAACCGCCTGGGCCGAGGCGACGCTGTTGGTGGCGATGAAGGTGTCGCCAGGCGCGCCATCGGCGTTGCGGTCGACATTGATGACCGGGATGCCGGCTGCCTTGGCCGTCTTGGTCGGCACGGTGGCGGCGGTGGCACCGGCCGGGATGTAGATCAGCGCGTCGATGTTCTGCGTGATCAGATCCTGCACCTGGCTGACCTGCGTCGCCGAATCGCCCTTGGCGTCGACGGTAACGATTTCGATGCCCTTTTCCTTGCCGTAGGCTTCGACCGACTGCTTGATCTGGTTGAAGAAATCGGCCTGCAGATTGGCGACGGCGAGGCCGAGCTTCTTGGCGTCCTTGGCCGAGGCCATGTCGGTGAGGCCAAGCAGCGGGATGACGGCCGCGGCGGCGAGCAAGAGTGAACGTTTGGTCAGCATGTTATTCCTCCGTTGATAAGGTCAATCAGTTCTGCCGGCGCACCCTTGGCGCCCTTGGCCGAACACTCCCAGTTTCGGATCAACCGATCCGTATTCCGCCCGAATATCGGGCGAATCTCATTGCGCCCCATTCTTCATTGTGCCCCGTCCTTCATTGCGACCTTCGCCGCCATGTGTCGGTGGCGACCGCCAGCGCGATCACCACGCCGATCACCACTTGCTGGATGAAGGGCGAGACGCCGAGCAGGTTCAGGCCGTTGCGCAACACGCCGATGATGAGGACGCCGACCACGGTGCCGCCGATCGAGCCGACGCCGCCCGACAGGCTGGCGCCGCCGATCACCACCGCGGCGATCGTGTCCAGTTCGTAGCCGAGGCCGGAGCTTGGCTGGACCGAATCGAGCCGTGCGGCCAGCACGATGCCGGCGAGCCCGGCCAGCACGCCGCAGATGACGTAGACCCAGTTGGTCAGCGACTTCACCGGTATGCCCGAGAGCCGGGCGACCTCGGCGCTGCCGCCGATCGCATAGAGGCTGCGGCCGGTGGCGCGGTAGTTGAGGAAGATGGCGAAGATGATCGCCAGCACGATCATCAGCCCGACCGTGACTGACAGGAAGCCGAAATGGCGGATGATCGACAGGTTGGTGAACCAGTCGGGAAAGCCGACGATCTGCGAGCCGTCGGTGATCATGTTGGCGAGGCCGCGCGCCACCGACATCATCGCCAGCGTCGCGATGAAGGGCGGCAGCCTGGTGATGGTCACCAGCATGCCGGAAACCAGACCGCAAAGGCCGGCGACGACAAGGGCCGCAACGACACCCGCCGCAAGGCCGAGATTGAGATAGTCGGGATGAGCGACATAGCCCATCACCATGGCGGCGAGCGCCAGCACAGAGCCGACCGACAGGTCGATGCCGCCGATCAGGATGACCAGCGTCATGCCGATCGCCATGATGCCGAGCACGGTGATCTGGTCGAGCACGTTGAGGATGTTGCGCATGGTCAGGAAAGTGTCGGTGGTCAGTGTCAGCGCCAGGCAAAGCAAGAGCAGGCCGATCAGCGGTCCCATGGTTCCGGCAAACAGCGCCGAAAGCCTGGCGCCCGCTGCGGCCTGCGCACTGGTGCCGGCTTTCAACTCGCTTGTGTCGTTGCTCACAGCCAATTCGTCTCCTCCACCCAGCAAAATGGCGATGCCTCGCCATCCGCCTTGTTCACCAGGCACCTCCCTGTGAACAATTTATCTTTGATATGCAATTTTGTTCAGCTAAACCGGTCATCGGAAAATTGTCAAGGCCTGCCGCTTCATTCGACGCCGGTTTGCGCTGCAGTTCGGTTTGGCTTACGAAAGGGCGCGGAATGTCGAGTTTTAAGTGCGGATTTTCTCTTTCGATCATTTTAGCCGGCTGAACAGCGGCGGGCGGCCAAGACAAAGTAAATGTTGACTATTTCGGGTTTCATTTCGCGCGGCGATAGGTCGAGGGACCCCAGACGGTTGCTCCGTTTGCAAATGCCGGTTGAAAAGCATGGGGCCGCTACGCACGGCTGCGGGAGGACAAAAAGATGGCGGTGATGGAGAACGAGAAGGCCTCGCGCTTCCCGGACGCCGAGCTCAAGGCGCGGGCGGCGTGGCACTATTATGTCGAGGGGCTGACGCAGGAGCGCATTTCCGAAATCCTCGGCATCGGTCGCATCAAGGTGCATCGAATTCTTTCAGCCGCCCGCGAGGAGGGCATCGTCCAGTTCCGCATCCGCGACAGCGTCGTCGAATGCGTGGTGCTGGAGGAGAGCCTGAAGCAGCGTTTCGGGCTCAGCCAGGCCGTCGTGGTGCCGTCGGCCGCCGACAGGAGCAATGCGCCGCTGATGATCGGCCACGCCGCAGCTACCTATCTGGCCGACAATGTGAATGCCGGCGATGTCATCGCACTCGGCTGGGGACGGACGCTGAAATTCGCCATCAAGGAACTGCCGCGGCGGCCGATCGCCAGGACGACGGTGGTGTCGATGCTGGGTGGCCTCACCCACGCCCAACCGCTCAACCCGACCGAAAGCGCCTGGGAGTTCGCCGAAAAGATCGGCGCCGAGTGTTTTCTGCTGCCGGTGCCGGTCTATGCCGACAGGCCGGAGCAGCGCGACGCCTTCATGAGCCAGCGCAGCGTTCAGGATGTCGTCTTTCGCGCGCGCCGGGCAAACATAGCCGTGCTCAGCGTCGGCTCGTTTTCCAACGAGAGTCCGATCGCCAATTACGGCTTCATCAAGCCCAGCGAGCTCGAGGAATTGCAGGCCGCCGGCGCCGTTGGCGACATTCTGTGCCATTTTGTCAACGCCGAGGGTCGCCCGGTCGACCACGAGGTCAATCGGCGGGTCTGTGCCTATCCGCTGCAGGATCTGTCGGAGATTCCCAACATCATCCTGGTTTCAGGCGGCCAGGAAAAAATCGCCGTCATGCGGGCAGCGCTCGCCAGCAACAAGATTTCGGTGCTGATCACCGATGAGGATGCGGCCAAGGGCCTGCTCAACGGCTGAACGTTGTCTTCCGCAGAGGCGCTTCAAAATTCGCAGGGCTTGGGGCGCCTGCCAGCCGACCAGTTTGCCAGCGACTTCAGCGTGAACTTTCCTGCGATCGGCTTGCCGTCGCTCAGATCCTGCGAGGCGACGCCTTTGCCGGTGAGGTAGTTGATGTCGCAACTGCCGAGCGTTGTTTCGACGCTGCCGTCAGCCTTTTGCACGTTCCAGTCCCAGTAACGGCTGAAGCCGGCGACCAGAAATTTGCCGCTGCGATAGACGATCGTCAGCGTCTCCTCCCATGATTTGCCGGCGCCGCAACCGAAACAGGAGGTGACGGTCAGCGAACCCTTGCCCTTGGCCGCAAGCTCGAGAACCCGGCCCTCGGTAACGGCTTTCTTGACGAAGGTCGGCTTGCGCGACGGATCGAGCTTTTCGTCACCGGCGCCCAGATAGATGGTAAGCACCGCTTCGCCGCTGTCGGGATCCTCCATCACCACGGCCCGATCCATCCGGCCGTCATGGTCCATATCGAGCGACACCTGCAACGGCGCGTCGGCCGGCGGCTCATTTTGCGCGAGCGCCGACATTGGGACTGCGGCGAGGGCAACAATCCAAAGCAGGGCCGCAAGATGAAACGCTGTCTTCATGAGCCAGCGATTCTAGCATTGGCTGGACAACACGCAATATCGGCGGCGCGCGGGGCTCACGCCGGGGCGTTGCCGAGCCTTGTGTGGATGTCGCGCGTCGCCTGATAGAGGTCGCGGTAGATTACCTTGCGGGCGCGGTAAAAGGGCACGAGATCATCGACAGGGTCGACATGCCTGGTGGGTGCCGCCGTCATCGCCTCTGCCGCCGCCTCGGGCGAAGCAAACCATCCGATCGCGCAAGCCGCCAGCATGGCGGCGCCAAGGGCGGCGGCTTCGTTGACCGGCGAAACCGAGATCGGCCGTTCGAGCACGCTGGCCATGATCGCCATCAGCAGCGCCGAATTGGTGCCGCCGCCGGCGGCGATCATCGCTGTCGGCTTGCCACCGGTCTGCGCTTCCATCGCCCCGGTGGCGATGGCTTGCTCGAAAGCGATGCCTTCCAACGTCGCGCGGAAGAGATGCGCCGGTTGGTGGTCGAGCGACAGGCCGACAATGGCGCCGCGCGCCGCACCATCCCAATACGGGCTCATCACGCCGGCCCAATAGGGCATGACCAGCAGGCCGTCGCTGCCGGCGGCAACGTCGACCGCCGCCTTCTCCAGCACTGCCGCGGATGGCGAGCCGGTGGTGCGCACGATCCAGTCGACCAATTGCATGCCAGAGCGCAGCACGGTTTCCAGCATGAACCCCGAACCGGTCGGTGAGACCAGCGTGCGAAACGCATCCGACGTGGTGACGGTGCCGGAATAGCAGCCGCTGACGACGCCGGAACCAAGCGAAAGATAGGTCTTGCCCTCGCCATGGACGCCCGTGCCGAGGCCCATCGCCTGGCCGTCGCCGGCGCCGGCAACGACCGGCGTGCCGGCCCTCAGCCCGGTCAGTCCGGCCACGCTTTCGCTAAGGCCGCCGCAAACCGCGCCTGGCGCGATAAGGTCCGGCAGTTGCTCCGGCCGCAGCCCCGCGGCCGCGACAAGCTTGGGATGCCAGGTGCCATTCGCGACGGCGAGAAGCCCGAGCGGGTCGGCACTCGCGGTGCTGGTGACCAGCCGTCCGGTCAGCCGGTGGACGAAGAAGCCGTGCACGTCGACAAGTGCCGCTGCCTGGTTGAGCGCCTGCGGCTGGTGTTCGGCGAGCCACGCAATGGCATAGAGCGCCGGCGTCGGATCCGGCGGCTTGCCGCTCCAGTCGCGGATGGCCTCGCGGCCGAGGTCGGCCGACAGCCTTGCCACCTGCGGGCGGGCGCGTTCGTCGAGCCACAGTATGGCCGGAATGAGCGGCTTGCCGGCATGATCGATCAGCGTGAAGGTCTCGCGCTGGTGGGCGATGGAGATGGCCGCCACCCGCGCAGCACCAACCTTGTCAGTGACCTGCTTCAGCGCGCCAAGCAGCGCCGCCCACCAATGTTCGGCGTCCTGTTCGAAATGGCCGGGTCTCGGATTGGAAAGCGGATAGGCCTCGCGCGCCTGGAACAGTTCTTCGCCGTCGCGCGTGAAGGCAATCGCCTTCACGGCCGTCGTCGAGGCGTCGATCCCGATTACGACATCGTTCATCAGGCGGAGATCCGGCGGCGTCAGGCGGCGTTGGTCACGAACCGTCCATCCGACTGGTCGAGACGACGGCGGATCTGGGTTATCACCATCGAATCGTCGGGTACACAATTTTCATAGGTCAGGAAGTCGCCGGTCTTGACCGGCTTGACCACCTTGGCGCGTTCGGCAAGGCCGAGCGGCAGGGCTCCTTTGGCGCGCGCGTCCTCCCAGGTCATGGCGAAGCCACGATAGTCGTTCTCGCCGATCATGCCGAGCGATTGTCCCTGGCCAAGATCGCTCTTGGCCACAGCCACCGCCTCGGCGACCGGATGGTCGAGCGGCTCCATGTCGGCGCGCTTGTAGACCACGGCACGCGCCGCCGACAGCGGCACTTCCAGGCTGGTCAAATGATAGGGACGGAAGATCGTGAAATAGGGGCCTTTGCCGACCTTGAGGTCGACCATGCGCTCCAGCACGCGCGGATGCCTTGTCTCGATGATGCAGAACACGCCGGGCGCAACGCCCTTGCCGATGGAGTAGTCGACCACGCCCTTGCGATGCAGCACGCCGCCATCCTCGCGCGGACAAAGCACGCTGGCAAGTTCGTCGAGCGTCGCCGTCGGGCCGTGCATGCCGGGCACGTCCGGCACCAGGCCGGTGGCGTTGGCGATCGCCACCATCTCAATCGCGGTCTTGGAACCGTCGACGAATTCGACCAGCATGCGCGCATTCATGTTGCGCTCGGCCGCTTCCTTCTCGTAGTCGGCCGGCATGGCGTCGATCTTCAGCGGATTGTTCTTGCCCTTGCCGGCGGCGATGATGTTGAAGCCGAGGCTCCTGGCAAAGCCGATGATCTCCAGCGTGCAGGCGGGTTCGTCGCCGGCCGCCCCGGTGTAGACGACGCCGGCCTTGCGCGCTTCTTCCTTGAGGAAGCGGCCGATGGTGATGTCGGCCTCGACATTGAGCATGACGATATGCTTGCCGTTCTTCATCACTTCGAGCGCGAACAGCGTACCGATGTTGGGATTGCCGGTGGCGTCGATGATGACGTCGATGCGGCCGGCCGACGCCAGCGCATGCAGGTCTTCGGTCACCGCGATCTTGCCGGCCTCGATGGCGCGATCAATGGCTGAGGCATTGGCCGCCTGCACGATGTCGGAACGGTCGTGGCCCGCGAGCAAGGCCGCATCGATCGCCGCTTGCGGCCTGACCTCGGAAATGGCACCGATCCGCATGCCCGGCATCAATGCCACCTGAACGACGATGTCGGTGCCCATCTGCCCGGCGCCGGCGAGACCGATGGTGATAGGTCCCTGCTTTTCAGCGCGCTGCAAAAGTTCCGCTGCAAATTGCGGATGGGACATGTCGCTTCCTCCAGTTCCTGACGCGCCGCAGCGTCGAGATCATCATTTTGAACATTCCTATTTCCAAATGAACAATATTTCAACCAGCAATTTGGCAGTAGCGGCAGGATTCAAATCTGGGTTGGACTCTACGCGGCGATGGAAAGCCTTTGATGCCGGCAGGACAGAGGGGGGGGCGCGACAGAGCGCTACGGCCTGTCGTTTTCGGAAGGCGACCGTGCCTTCATGATGGCCGATTGAGCCGCGTAGGGACCGCGGTCAGGCCGGCTCCGCTTGCACCACCTGCTTCTGCAATCTCGCCAGTTCCGCATAGGGAATGTGGCAGCGGATCGTGTGGCCGGGCTGCGCCTCGGCCAACGGCGGCTCCTGCAGCTCGCAGATCGCGCCGATCTTGCGCGGGCAGCGTGTGTGGAACACGCAGCCCGACGGCGGGTGGGTGGCGCTGGGGATTTCGCCATCGAGGCGAATGCGCGACGTCTCCGTCTGGTCGAGCTTGGGCACCGCCGACAGCAGCGCTTCCGTATAGGGGTGATGCGGGCCGGAAAAGACGTCCTCGGAGGGCCCGAGCTCCATGATCCGCCCGAGATAGAGTACGGCGATCTGGTCGGAGAGATAACGCACCACCGCCAGATCATGCGAGATGAAGATGTAGCTGACATCTTCCTTCGACTGCAGGTCGGCGAGCAAATTGAGGATCGCTGCCTGCACCGAGACGTCGAGCGCCGAGGTCGGTTCGTCGCAGACGACGATGCGCGGCTCGCCGGCGAAGGCGCGAGCAATGGCGACACGCTGCTTCAGGCCGCCCGAGAGCTGGCGCGGCTTGACGGCGAGATGCCGGTCGGTAAGCCGCACCGAACGGACGAGCTCATCGAGGCGGGCCTGCAATGCCGCACCGCTCAAGCCGGCCAGCCGCTTCAGCGCCCGGCTGATCAAATGGCGGATCGAATGCGAACGGTTGAGCGCCGAATCCGGGTTCTGAAAGACAATCTGCATCGCCTTGATCTGGTCAGCGGTGCGACTGTCCAGCCGCGGCGCCAGAGCCTTGCCCTCGAGTTCGATCCTGCCGCCCTCGTCCGGCGGCACCAGGCCAAGCAGCAGCCTGGCGAAGGTGGTCTTGCCGCTACCGGATTCGCCGACCAGGCCGAGCGTTTCGCCGGGCCTCAGGCTGACCGAAACATCCTTCACCGCCCGCAGCGCATGGCCATGGCTGGCAAAGGTCTTGTTCACCCCCTCGACGCGCAATACGGCTTCGGCTGCCGCCTTCGGCGCGGCGACAACCGCATCGCTTGGCGTGGCGCGTGGCAATGACTGCGCCTGTTCGTGATAGTGGCAGCGCGACAGCCGACCACCAAGATCGTAGAGCGGCGGCAATTCGCTACGGCAGCGGTCCGTCGCCAGCGCGCAGCGATCGGCGAAGGCGCAGCCCTTGATCGTGGCACCTAGGCTGGGCAGGAACCCCGGAATGGTGTCGAGGCGGCCCTGATCCTTGCGCTGGCCGCCGCGCGGCAGGCAGCGCAGCAGCGCCACCGTGTAGGGATGGCGCGGATCGTTGAACACGGCCTCCGTCGGTCCTTCCTCGACCAGCATGCCGGCGTAAAGAACGCCGACCCGGTCGCACATGTTGGAGACGACGGCGAGGTTGTGGCTGATGAACAGGATCGAGGCCGACAGTTCCTGGCGCAGCTGTGCGATCAGATCGAGCACTTCGGCTTCCACCGTCGCGTCGAGGCCGGTCGTCGGCTCGTCTAGGATCAGCATGGTCGGGTCGTTGGCCAGTGCCATGGCAATCGCCACACGCTGCTGCATGCCGCCCGACAGCTGGTGCGGATAGCGCTGCATGACGCTGACCGGATCGGAAATCCGCACCCGGTTCAGCATGGCGATTGCCTTGTCGGTGGCGGCCTGTCCCGTAACGCCGCCAAGCTCGAAAATCTCGGTCAACTGGCGGCCGATGCGGATCGACGGATTCAGCGCCTTGCCGGGGTCCTGATAGACCATCGACACGCTTTCCGCGCGGGCGCGCCTGAGCGCTTCGGCGTCGAGCTTCATCACGTCCTGGCCGTCGAGCGAGATCGCCCCGCCGGTGATTGAGCCGTTCCTGGGGAGGTAGCGCACGACGGTCAGCGCCACCGTGGATTTGCCGCAGCCGGACTCGCCGACCAGCCCATAGGCTTCGCCTTGGCCGATGGTCAGGCTGAGGTTGCGCAGCACCGCGCGGTTGCGGCCGCCGACGCGGTAGGCGACGGAGAGGTCTGAGAGTTCGAGTGCGTTGGCGGCCTTCTCAGTCATTGAGCGCCCCTTGCACGCCGTCGGTCACCAGATTGACGCCGATCACCAGCGAGGCGATGGCGAGCGCGTCGAACAACACCGTCCACCAGAAGCCGCCGCCGATCATGCCGTAATTGCTGGAGATCGACAGCCCCCAGTCGGGCGAGGGCGGCTGGATGCCGAAACCCATGAAGCTCAGCGTAGCGACGGCGAAGATCGCATAGCCGAGGCGGACCGTCGTTTCGACCAGGATCGGCGGGATGACGTTGGGCAGGATCTCCACGAACATGGTGTGCAGCGCGCTTTCGTGCCGCAGCTGCGCGGCAGCGACATAGTCGAGCTCGCGTTCGGCAAGCACCGCCGAACGCACGGTGCGGGCGATGATCGGCGCGAAGCTCAAACCAATCACCACGATGACCGTGGTCTTGGACGTGCCGAGCGCGACGATGGCGAGCAACGCGACGATGACCACCGGGATTGCCATGAAGGCTTCGAGGATGCGGCTGATGATGTCGTCGACGATGCCTCTGAAATAGCCGGTGAACAGGCCGAGCGCGGTGCCAGCGATGGTGGCCAACAAGGTCGCCAGAGGCGCGACCGTCAGGATGTCGCGCGAGCCGACGATGACGCGCGAGAAGACGTCGCGGCCAATCTGGTCGGTGCCGAACCAGTGCTCGGCCGAGGGCGGCGCCAGCGCGTTGATGATGTCGTCGGCAAGCGGATCGTAAGGTGCGAAATGCTCGCCGAACAGCGCGCAGGCGACCCAGAACACCACGATGCCGAGGCCGGTGAGAAACGTGCCGGAGCGCAGCAGCGAAAAGAAAACCTCGGCCATGGGGCCGCGCCGGTTGGTATCGTCAGGCGTCGGACGACTGGTATCGATGGTGCTCATTGGTCTGTCCCCAGCCGTATCCGCGGATTGAGCACGGAGTAGAGAAAATCGGCGGCCAGTGTTGCCACCGCATAGACGATGCCGATGGTCAGGATGCCGGCTTCGAGGATCGGGAAATCCTTGCCGCGCGCGGCGGTGAAGATCAGCGAGCCGATGCCTTGGTAGCGAAACAGCGTTTCGATGACGACAAGGCCGCCGATGAGATAGCCGGTCTGCGTCGCAATGACGGTGATGGTCGGCAACAGCGCATTGCGCAGCACATGCCGCCAGATCACCGTTCGCCACGGCAGGCCCTTGAGCACCGCGGTTCTGGTGTAGTCGGAATCCAGCGCCTCGATCATGCCTGAGCGCGCCATGCGGGCGATGTAACCGAACAGCACTAGGAACAGCGGCAGCGAAGGCAGGATCAAATAATAGAGCTGGGTAAAGAAGCCGGCGTTGGGCGGCCATGCGGCGGAAATCGGCAACCAGCGCAGCCAGACCCCAAAAATCAGGATCAGGATGATGCCGGTGACGAACTCCGGCAGCACCGTCACCGAAAGACCGCCGAGGCTGATAATGCGGTCGAGCGGCCGGTTGAGATTGAGCGCCGCGATGACGCCGCCGAGAATGCCGATCGGCACCACCAGAACGAAGGCGACCGCCGCCAGCTTCATCGAATTACCCAGCGCATCGATGACGAAGGGCGCCACTGGCGAGCGGAAAATATAGGACGTGCCCATGTCGCCCTGGATGAAGTTCCAGATCCAGCTGCCATATTGGGTGAGCAGCGGACGGTCGACGCCGAGCGTATGATTGAGCGTGTCGACGGCGCGCTGGTCGGCAAACGGCCCCAATATGGCGCGCCCGACATTTCCGGGCAGCACCTGGCCGCCCAGAAACACCATGATGCTGAGCAGGAACAGCGTGACGAACGACAGGAAAACACGCCGGACGAGAAAGGAGAGAATGGCTAGGACTCCTCATGAAGACCGTTCGGCCCGGGCATGCCGGACACGTCGGGCAAACTCACTGTGGCAGGCGGATCGAATGCTGTCACCGGCGGCACAGCTCCCATAAATCGCGACACCTGGACCAGCGTCGAATTGCAGGTTGGCGATTGGGCAAGGCGCGACGTACCCCGGTCGGGTGTCAGGACATTCGGATTACCATGCTTTTCCAGACTGTGCGATTGTGCTGGCTCCGAGGGGTCGAACCATGTCCCGGTGGGCAATTGCACGACGCCGGGGATCAGGCCATCTGTCAGCACGGCGCCCGCGAGGCATGATCCGCGATCGTTGAAAACGAGGACGACCGCTCCGTCCAGAATACCGCGCGCTGTGGCATCCGCTGGATTTATCAACAACGGCGCGCGGCCCGACACCTTGCCCGCGCGGCTGACCGACCCGTGATCGTACTGGCTGTGGAGTTTGTCGGCTGGCTGCGGTGACAAAAGATGCAGCGGGAACTGCTTGGCAAGATCGCCGCCCAGCCACTCCCGCGGTTCCCGCCACACGGCATGGCCCGGACAGTCGTCATAGCCGAAAGAATCGATCGTCGGCGAAAACAGCTCTATGCGGCCCGACGGGGTCGCCAGCCGGTGCCGATCCGGATCGGCACGGAAGGAGCCAAGCAATGTCTGAGAGGTGACATGCCGGGCAAGCTCGGCGTAGCCGTCATGCCAGAAATGCTCGAATGGCGGCATCTCGACCCCGGCGGCCCCCGCATTGTCCCTGGCCTGGCCATAGAGCAGGCGGATCCACTCTTTGGCATCGCGCCCTTCGGTGAAGGCTTGGCGCACGCCAAGCCGTGTCGCCAGGTCGGCAAAGATCCGATAGTCGTCGCGCGCCTCTTCCACCGGATCGATCGCCTGTTTCATGGCGACCACGAGGTTTTCGCGGTTCGAAAAGGCGAGATCGTTTCGCTCCAGCGGTGTCGTGACCGGCAGCACGATGTCGGCATGGCGCGCCGTCGCCGTCCAGAAGGGTTCGTGGACGATGATAGTCCGCGGACGCTGCCACGCTTCGACGAGGCGGTTCAAATCCTGATGATGGTGGAATGGATTGCCGCCGGCCCAGTAGACGAGCCTGATGTCGGGATAGGATAGTGCGGCGCCGTTGAACTCGAAGGGGCCGCCCGGATCGAGCAGCATGTCGGCCACGCGCGCGACAGGGATGAAGCCTGGCACTCGGTTCGTGCCCTGCGGCAGGGATGGCCATCGAAATCCCATCTCCGGTCGTCCGGCGCCGTTTGTGGATGAATAACCGAAGCCAAACCCGCCGCCCGGCAAGCCGATCTGGCCGAGCAGCGCGGCAAGCGTGATCGCCGCCCAATATGGCTGCTCGCCATGGTCTGCGCGCTGCAGCGACCAACTGACCATCACCATCGTGCGCTTGGCGGCCATTTCCCTGGCCAGCGCGACAATCCTCTCCTCGGCAACGCCGCTCAGGGCGGCGGCCCATGCCGGGTTCTTCGGCTGGCCGTCGGTTTCTCCCAGGACATAGGCCCGCACGACCTCGAGGCCGGTGCAGTATCGCGCCAGAAATGTCTCGTCATGACGGCCCTCGTCGATGAGGACATGGCATAGAGCCAGCATCAGGGCGGTGTCGCTGTTCGGCCGAAGCGGCAACCATTCGGTGTTGACGCCGCGCGGCGCATCGTCGCGCACGGGCGAAACATTGATGAGCCGGGCGCCGTTGCCGACGGCCCTTTGCAAGGCGGCCGCTGCTTCGTGACGTGCCGCACCGCCGCCCTGTATCTGCGCGTTGCGCCAGGGCAGCCCGCCAAAAGCAACGATGAGCTCGCTGTGCCGCTCGATCCCGTCCCAGGTGGAATGATTGCCCGTCAGGCCGTCGGTGCCGCCAAGCACATGCGGCAGGATGATCTCGGCCGCGCCGTAGGAATAGCTCAGCACCGAGCTTGTGTAACCGCCGATCGTGTTGAGGAAGCGGTGGACCTGGCTTTGGGCGTGGTGGAATCGCCCCGCGCTCGCCCATCCGTAGGACCCCGCATAAATCGCGGCATTCCCATGCTCGACGCGAACCCGGTCCAATTCGGCCGCCACGACGTCCAGCGCGGTTTCCCAGGGGACTTCGACAAAGGGTTCGCTGCCGCGCCTGCCACTGGCGCCGGACCTGTTTCCCTCCAGCCAGCCGCGCCTGATGGCGGGGCGGGCAACGCGCAGGTCTCCCTGTACGGTGCCGAGCATGGAGCTGCCGATCGGCGATGGATCGGGATCGCCGCTCCATGGCTCGACGCTGACAAGCCTGCCGTTCTCGGCACCGACTTCGTATGTCCCCCAATGCATGGTGGTGAGCAGGGTCTCGGACTCCTTGGGACACGTCAACGATGGATAGTCCCACAACGGCAAAGTTACACGTCAGGCGGGCGAGCCCCGCCTTGCCACGCAACTGCCAGCCCCAACGCGGGGCTGGCAGTTCCGGCTTCCCTCTTTCCGCTCAGGCCTTAGATGCTCCGCTGAGGAAGAGCTGCGACATGGCCGTCGGCTGCACGCCGGCGACGCCTTTCAATGTCGCCGTCAGATAGTCGTAGAAATAGCCGAACAGGACCGGCGTTTCTTCGAGCAGCAGGGCCTGGATCTTGCCGGCGTCCGCCTTTTGCGCTTCGAGATCAAGGGCTGCGATGTAGCTGGTCGCCAGCGTATCGTAGTCTTTGTTCTTGAAGTGCGCCGCATTCCAGGTGCCGTCGCTCTTCAGCGGTGCGGCCAGGAACACGTTCGGCACGCCACGGTGACCGTAGTCGGTGATGCCCATCACCGAATCCAGCCAGTTCGATTTGCCGAACACCGCATCGCCGTAATAGGCGCCCTGGTCGAGGATGTTGAGTTCGAGCTCGATGCCGATCTCCTTGACCCAGTTCTGGATCAGCTGGGCGTATTCGGGGATTTCCAGATAGCGCTCGGTGGTCAGCGTCACCTTGAAGCCAGCACCTGCGCCCGCCGCTTCCATCAGCTGCTTGGCCTGCGCGATATCCTGCTTGCGCTGCGGCACGCTCGGATCGGTCGAGGGGTATGCGGAGGCGAACGGGCTGTCGTTGCCGGCCACGCCCCGGCCCTTCATCAGGCCGGCCACCAGCTTGTCGCGGTCGAGGCAGAGCGCAATGGCGCGACGCACGCGCGGATCCTTGAACGGATCGGAATCGCAGCGCATGTGCACCTGCTGATGCGCCACCGATTTCAAGCTGATGATGTCGATGTTCGGATCGCTGAGCAGGCCGACGCCGGCCAGCACCGGCAGCTGGTTGATGATGTCGACCTGACCGCCCTGCAGCGCCAGGATCATTGGCTGCGTGTCGGCAAAGAAGGTGAACTCGGTGCGATCGGGCAGCGCCTTCTCGCCCCAGTACCCATCATTGCGGACGAACGACGCGCCGACCTTCGGCGTGTATTTCTCGAGCTTGAACGGCCCGGTGCCGTCGAAGCTCTTTTCGTAGTCGCCCTTGTAGCTCGCCGGCAGGATCACGGCGTTGTAGTTGTCGGACGACAGCATGTAGGGGAAGTTGCCGTTCGGCGCATCGAGATGGAATTCCACCGTATAGTCGTCGACCTTCTTGGTCGCGCCCTTCTGCAGGATACCGCTGAACACCGACAGCGCATTGGACGAGTTCGCCGGATCGGCGAGCCGGTCGATGCTGGCCACGACGTCGTCGGCTTTCATCTCGCCGCCTGAGTGGAATTTCACGCCCTTGCGCAGCGTGAAGGTCCACACCGTGCCGGTGTCGTTCGGCTTCCAGCTTTCGGCGAGCGACGGCTGCAGCACCAGGTCCGGGCCGTCGACGCAGAGGAATTCGGCGACCTGCTGCAGGACGACGAGGCCGCCGGCATCGGCGATGGTCACCGGGTCGATCGCCGCGGCGGGCACGCTGCTGGCGACGCGGATGGTGGCACCGGCTGCGCCCGCGGCACGGGCCAGCGACGGCATGGCGCCGAAGCCGGCGGCAGCGCCGATGCGGCCGAGCAGCGGCAGCGACAGGCCGAGCAGGCTGCCGTGGCGGATGAAATCGCGGCGGCTGACCCGGCCATCGACCAGTCCATCGATCAGGTGGTTTTCGAGCGGCGAGCGGCTGCGCCGGATGAAGTCGAGAATGCGATAATTGTTGCTCATGGGTTTAACCCTTTCCCCTGTGTTTTTGTAACTACGAACGCTCTTTGTGATTGACGAGTACCGTGGATGTTCTCCGTATCCCGGGCGTCAATGAGGTCTGCTGACCGGGACTGTAGCATGCGATCTTTGCTGGTCCATCCGGTCCTTAGCGAGGAGAGACCGGATTTGCTTAAGGCACTGCTTCCACCCGTTCCGTCCTGCATTCCGGTCGAAATCCGGCTGCAGCTTCTGTTTTCTGGTGTCCGTCTTCTCTGTGTCCTCCTCCTAGTTCAGCGGCAGGCGGCGATAGGTCCCGGGCTTCACCGGATCGTGATATTTGTTGCAGGACCCGTTCTCGGCAAAGTCGCGGTGGCAGGCGGCGAGGTTTGCGCGCGACAGGGTGACGCCGAGGCCGTGTCCCTCGGGCACCCGCACGACATTGTTCCTCGGCGAGAACGGCCCTTCCTCGATGACGTCCATCGGCAGCATGCGAAACAGCGACTGGTTCGGCTCCCTGATCCAGCCAAGTGCCGCGCACAGATGCAGATAGGCGGCGCTGCCAATGCCGCTGTCGCCGCTGTAACACCAGTAGTCGATGCCGGAATGCTCGCAGGCGCCGACGAAGCGCAGCATGCGGCCGATGCCGCCATGCACGGTCGGGTTGCCGACAAAGGCGTCCGGAACCTTGGCTTCCATGGCGCGCGCAATGTCGATGTTGTGGGTAGAAAACGGGATCGAGCAATGGCGGCGCAGTTCGCGCATCTCCTCGATGGTCGCCACCGGGTCTTCCCAGTTGCGCACGCCGAGTTCTTCGAGCGGTCGCGCCAGCCGCCGCGCCGTCGCCAGCGAATAGGCCTGGTTGGAATCGATGCGGATCATTGCCTCGTCGCCGAGCTTTGTGCGGATCAGTTCGACCATCTTCAGCGAGACTTTCGGATCCTGCGTCGAGAACTTGCCCTCGAAGAACGTCGTCCCATAGGTCTCGTGCAGTTCGACGCAATAGTCGGCGACTTGCTCCGGCGTCGTCTCGCCCTTGACCTTTGGTCCGTCGCCGCGCAGTGAGAAATAATCGGTGAACGGGATATCCTTGCGCACCGCGCCGCCGAGCAACTGGTAGAGCGGCTGCTTCCACGCCTTGCCGCGCAGATCCCAGAGCGCCATCTCGATGGCGCCGAAGGCCATGATGCGGGTGCGGTCGTTGATCGACTGCACGCCGGTCCAGAAGGGCAGGCAGACTTCTTCGGCCCCGGCGATGTCGAAAGCGTCGCGGCCGACCAGTCGTGCCGCCAGAACGTCATTGATGATCGCCGCGGCGGCCGGTGTCGGCGCCTCGCCGAGGCCGATGAGGCCGTCCTCGGTTTCGACCTCGACGATGGTCGGTGAGAAGCCGTCGAGCTCGCCGAACACCCAGGCGTAGGGCGCTTCGAGCCGCAGGTTGATGGGGGTCGCATGGATGCGGCGGATTTTCATCTCAGCCGCCGATTTCGAAGAAGGGCTTGCCGAGCAGGTCAGGCAAGACATCGATGCCGAGGCCCGGGCCGTCCGGAATGCCCATGCGGCTGCCGGTGACCGGCGGCTTGTTGGAGGCGGTGCGCACCGTCACCCATTCGTGGAAGGCGATGGCGTGCAGCCGGCGTTCCTCCGGCGTCGACAGCGACAGATGCGCCATGGCGGCGGTGTCGATCTCGGCTCCGCCGGTATCCTCGACGGTGATCATGAAGCCGAGGTCGACGGCAACGTCGCGGATCTGCCGCGTCTTGCTGACGCCGCCAAGCCGCGAGATCTTCAGCGTCAGCCCATCGGCCGCGCCCAGGCGATGTATTTCCAGCATCGCCTCGAGCGACGTGACGGATTCGTCGAGCACCATCGGCTTGTCGAGCATGCGGCGCACCGACATGTTCTCATCGATCGTGGTACAGGGCTGCTCGAACGTGTAATCGATAGCGCGCGTTGCGTCGGCAAACTGGCGTGCCTGATAGGGCGTCCAGCCGGCATTGGCGTCGCAGAAGATGACCGTGCCCTTCGGTACCGAAGCGGCGACCGCGCTGACGCGCTCGATGTCGTCATGGACGTTACCGCCGACCTTGACCTGCAGCCGGTGAAAGCCCTGGGCGACGATGCGCTTGGCGAGGGCCGCCATGGCGTCGACGCTGCCATGGGTGACGACCTTGTAGAGCTCCGCCGTCTCGCTCTCGCGTCCGCCGAGCAGCGTGACCAGCGGCACGTCGGCGGCACGTGCCGCGAGATCCCAGCAGGCCATGTCGAGCGCCGACTTGATGTAGGGATGGCCCTTGAACACCGTGTCCATTAGCCGGCCTATGCTGGCCAGGCCGCGCGGATCCTGGCCGATGAGATGCGGCGCAATCTCGACGACACCGGCGCGCGTTCCGGCGGGGAAGGCGGCGGAGTAAAAATTGCCGAGCGGCGCCATCTCGCCCCAGCCGGTGACGCCGCTGTCGGAGGTTATGGCGACGATCACCGCGTCGAAGGCGTCGGCCTCGCGCCCTTTGGACATGCGGTAGGGCCCGTCCACGAAGGGCTGCACGACATGGTAGGCTTTTATGGTTTTGATCCGCACGTATCTGTCCGTTGTCTACGATGGCTGGTCAGGCGCCCCTTGAGGGG
Source organism: Mesorhizobium sp. P3_B5 (assembly GCF_056402815.1). Lineage (NCBI taxonomy): Bacteria > Pseudomonadati > Pseudomonadota > Alphaproteobacteria > Hyphomicrobiales > Phyllobacteriaceae > Mesorhizobium > Mesorhizobium sp. P3_B5. The sequence continues at coordinate 209,438 of NZ_JBFUGR010000008.1, forward strand.
CGCTGTTCGAGGCTGCGTGCATAGGAAAGCAGCTGTTCGTAATCGAGGTGGATATGCTCGCGGGCATGGCGCTGGGCAGCACCCATGTCCGTGCCCTTCAGCAAGCGCACATAGGTCTCGTGCACATCTTCGGCCGGCACCGGCTCGTCGCGCGCATGCTGGTGCAGCGCGAAATACATTTGCAGCCGGCTGGTCAGCCGCTGCCAGGTTTCCAGAAGCACCGAATTTTCGGCCCATTCATAGATCAGGCCGTGCAGTTGCAGCGCCGTTTCGATCTGCCTTGTGGTGTCGAGGTTGCGGGTCGCCTGCTTCACCGCTTCGTGGCGCCGGTCAAGCTCATCGAAGAAACGCTGGTCGCGCTGTGGCCATGTCCGTTCGATGGCGAACTCGTCCAGCACCTGGTTGAGCGAATACGCATCGTCGATGTCCTTGGCGGTGACATCGATGACGAAGGTGCCGGCATAGGGGATGCTGGTCAGGATGCCTTCCTGCACCAGCTCGCGCATGGCCTCGCGCAGGGGCGCGCGGCTGACGCGCATCTGTTCGGAAATCCTGAGCTCATTGAGCTTCTGGCCTGGTTGCAGTTGGCCGGTCAGGATCGCGCGTCGCAGCAGCGCCACGATTTCGGCGCGTCGCGTCGTGTCGGCAATCGGGCTGAAATCCGTCGTCACCATCCGGCCCACTCCAGCGAGAACAGAAGGGAAGACAATCAGATTGTCGACAATCTAACAAGAGGTCATTTTTGGATTCTTTCGTCCGGTGGCATGTCGGCCTCTTTGGCCTCAAGCCGCCCGGCCGTAGAAGCCAACGCGCTCCTCGTTGCTAAACATCACACCCGGCTTCTCATAGTAGGAAAACACCGCGATCATCCGCTCGCGCTCGCCTTCGACGGTAGTGACGCGATGCGCGGTGTTCTTGCCGCGGAAGACATTCAGCGTGCCCGCCTTCATGCGCAGGATTTTTGCCTCGGGGTCGCGGCCTTCGAGCAGTTTCGCCACGCCGTCATAGTTGGGGTTGTCGTCCGAGCGGAGATCGGTGCGGTATTCGAGGTCGCCGCCGCGCTGTGAGGCCTGCAACAGCAGCGTGGTGGTAAATTCCGAACGGTCGAAATGCCAGTTCAGCGCTTCGCCGGCGCGGTAGCCCATCACATTGGTGCGCGCCAGCGGATCCTCCATCACATGCAGCCTGGTCTTGCCCATCGCCGCCGCTAGGAAGTGCAGAAGCGGTTCGTATTCGTAGATGGCGAGTACGACGCTGCCGGGGATCTGATCGGCGCACACCGTATGGCTGACGGTCTCGACCTTGCGCAGCGCCGGATGGTCGGGCGCAAGCTCCGGAATGTCAGGCTTGAAGTAGATGTTGTGCATGCGCTTGTGCACATGCGAGTCGGTGTCCATCACCGGCTGGATTTCCCCGACCGCTCTTTCGGCGACGCCGGGCCGCAGAAATCCTTCCAGATTGAACATGCCGTCGGCTGCCAGCGCCGCTCTGGAGGTTTCCACAAGGTGCTTCCATTCGGCGCTGCCTTCACGGTCGAGCGGGTAGCGGTCCAGGTCGAGAATGTCTTTCATGTCTCTTGCTCCAAGGCTGAGACCACAGAAGACGGCAAAAAAATCTTTCTCTCAACGCGGAAAATTATTAGGGTTGCGAAAGAAAAACCTATGGTGACAAGATGGAACGACTGCCGCCCCTCAATGCGATCAAGGCCTTCGAAGTCGCGGCGCGTGCCGGCAGCTTCACGCTCGCGGCCGCCGAACTCGGTGTTTCCTCCGCCGCGGTCAGCCAGCAGATCCGCAATCTCGAAAGCTGGTTCGGCAAGCAGCTTTTCGTGCGCACCGGCAACCGCATCGCGTTGACCGATGCCGGCCACGCCATCTATCCGCAGACCGCGCGCGCCTTGGGCGACATCGCGGCGATCGGGCAGCGCATGCTGGAAGGGACTTTGAGAACCCGTCTCGTCGTCAGCGTGCCATTTTCGCTGGCCGAACTGTGGCTGGCGCCAAGACTGGCCGTGCTGCTCGAAGCCTTTCCGCATATGGCGATTGACGTCCGCGTCGAGGATGACCCGGTCGATATTGCGCGCCAGAACATCGACCTGCGCATCAGCTATGGCGACTATCACTATCCCGGCTTGAAGCTCGTCCGCCTCGTCCATGACGACGTGCTGCCGGTCTGCGCACCGGAATTCTGGCGTCGGCACGGCAACGGCGCATCTGGCCTCGCCGAACTGCACGAAAGTCAGTTCATCCACACCAACTGGGGCCCGAACTATGCCACGCATCCGAGCTGGGCGGACTGGTTCGCGGCCTCGGGAGGCAGCCGTTCGCCCGATCCTTCGCATGGACGGCGCGTCGGCCTGTCCAGCCTAGCGATTGCCTCGGCAAGGCTGGGTCTGGGCATAGCCCTTGGCCAGCGGGTCATGGCCAGCGCCGATCTGGAAGCGGGGCGCCTCATCGCGCTCTCACCCGTGTCGGTGCGGCTTGGTCATCCCTATTGCGCCTTCATGCCCGCCGCCAAGGCCGATCGCGCCGATGTGGCCGGGCTCGTCGAACTGCTCAGCAAAACGGCGCCCTCGGTATGGGAACCGAGGGCGCCAGACGACCTTGTCTGATGGGGGTTATCAGCTGGCCGGTTTCTCCTGAGGCAATGGCGAGATCGGCATTCCGGGCCCGATCTTCTGCAGATTGCCTGTGATCACCTGGTCGCCTTCGGCCACGCCGCTCAAGATAGCCACCAGATCGCCGTTGATCGGGCCGAGCGAAACGATGCGCTGGTCGACCGTGTTGCCCTTGCCGACGACGTAGAGATATTTGCCGAGCTGGCTCGAGCCCAGCGCCGTCTGCGGCACCATCAGCGCATCGGGCTGCTGCTTGATGTGCAGCCTGACCCGAACATATTGGCCGGGCAGCAGCGTGAACTTGCCGTTGCCGATCGTTGCCCGCGCCGTGATGGTGCCGGTCGAGGGATCGATCGTGTTGTCGATGAAGGTAAGTTCGCCCTTCTGGCGCGCTTCGGTGTCGCCGGGCAGCAGGATGTCGACGTCGATCGGTCCCTCGGCGCGAGCTTCCTCGATCTGCGCCAGATCGGTTTCGCTCGGATTGAAGGTGACGTAGATCGGGTCGAGCTGCACCAGCGTGTTGAGCACGGTGCCGGCGACGCTGACCAGCGTGCCGACCGACGCCTGATTGCGGCCGATGCGGCCGGCGAACGGCGCCTTGATTTCGGCATAGCTCAGATTGAGCTCTGCCGTCCGCACGGCGGCCTGGTTGACGGCCAGCGACGCCTCCGCCTCGCGCAAGGTGCTGGTGCGCTGGTCGAACGCGTCCTTGGCGATGTACCCGCTCTTGGCGAGCTCGCTGCCGCGGCCGAGATTGGAACGGGCATAGTCGAGCGTCGCCGTGTCGCGCTGCACCTGCGCCTTCGCCTGGTCGAGGGCAGCCTGGAAATCCTGCGGGGCGATCCTGTAGAGAAGGTCGCCTTGCTTGACGTCGACACCGTCGGCGGCAGCCTGCTCCTGCAGATAGCCCGGCACACGCGCCTGCAGCGTGATGCTGCGGATAGGCTCGGTGCGGGCGGCATAGTCGAGATAGATCGGGATCGTCTTCTTGACGACGCTGACCACCGGCACTGGCATGACAAACGCCGCCGGAGCCGGCGTCGCTGCCGCCGTACCGGCATTGAGGCTGAGATTGCCCATGTCGAGCCAGTGAACGCTCGCCACCGAGATCGCCCCCAGGGCGACCGCCGCGCCCAACGCGATTTTCCATTTACGCATGATCAGTCTCCAATCCTATTCGGCCGCTTGCGCCAGGGGCGCGTAGACGGGTTCGGCAGTTGGTTCAGTTGGTTCCGAAACGGCGGCTTCACCGTCGCTGCGGCGCTCGCGCAGCTGTTCGATCACCGCGTAGAAGACCGGCACGAACACCAGCGACAGGATGGTCGCTGCGACCATGCCGCCAAAGACGGTGGTGCCGATCGATTGACGGCTCGCGGCGCCTGCACCGGTGGCAAACATCAGCGGCAGCACACCGAGGATGAACGCAAACGCGGTCATCAAGATCGGCCGCAGCCGCAAGCGTGCCGCTTCCATCGCAGCATCGACGATGCTCAGGCCCTCCTCGCGCCGGCGTCGGGCAAACTCGACGATCAGGATGGCGTTCTTGGCCGCCAGCCCGATCAGCATGACGAAGCCGATCTGCGAATAGACGTCGATCTGCATGCCACGTACCCACAGCACGGCGAAGGCGCCGAACAGCGCCAGCGGCACCGCCAGCAGCACCATGAACGGCATCGCCCAGCTCTCATACTGCGCGGCGAGGATCAGGAAGACGAAGACGATGGCCAGCCCGAAGACGACCGACGCGATCGAACCCGCCTTGAGCTCCTGATAGGTGATGCCGGTCCACTCATAACCGAAATCCCTCGGCAGGGCCGTCGCCGCTGCGCGTTCCATGGCCGCCACCGCCTGGCCCGAGGAGAAGCCCGGTGCGGCCCCGCCGTTGATCAGCGCCGATGCATTGTTGTTGTAATGCGGGACGGTCTCCGGGCCGACGATCGGCACCAGTTTGCCAAGCGTGCTCAGCGGCACCATGCCGCCCGATGCATTGCGCACGTAGAGCCGCGAAATGTCGGCCGCACCGGCGCGCGCATCCTTGTCGGCCTGCATCGTCACCCGGAAGGTGCGGCCGAACAGGTTGAAGTCGTTGACATAGAGCGAGCCGAGATAGATTTGCAGCGTGTTGAACACATCCGGCAGGTTGAGGCCGAGCAGCTTGGCCTTGTTGCGGTCGAGCTCGTAGTTGAACTGCGGCGTCGAGGTCGAGAACGACGAGAACAGCTGTTGCGGGTTGAGCTCGGGCTGCTTGCGCGCTTCGGCAAGCACAGCCTGCGTCGCATCGTTGAGCGCAATGGCGCCGCGACCGGTCAGGTCCTCGACCTGGAATTCGAAGCCGCCGGTGGTGCCGATGCCGGGGATCGACGGTGGATCGAAGCTCAGCGCAAAGGCTTCCGGTATCTGCAGCAGCTTGTTGCGCACCTCGGCGACGAGCTTCGAGGCGCTCTGGTCCGGTCCGCGTTCATCCCATGGCTTGAGGATGGCGAACTCGACCGCCGAGTTCGACTGCGCGGCGCTGGTCAGGAAGTTCAGGCCTGAGATCGAGCCGACGATATCGACGCCGGGTGTGTTCTGCAGGATGTCGCGCGCCTTCTTGGCCACCGCGTCTGTGCGCTCCAGTGCGGCACCATCGGGCAGTTGGATGACGACGAAGAAATAGCCCTGGTCCTCGACCGGAAGGAAAGTCGAAGGCAGGCGCTGCCAGACGAAATAGGTGGCGACCAGTCCGGCCGCGAACAGGCCGAGCATGATCCAGCGCAGACGGATGAGGATGCGTACGCCATGCGCATAGGCATGCGACAGCCTGTCGAAGCCCGTGTTGAACCAGCGGAACGGGGCGAACTGTGTCTCGCCGCGATGGCGCAGGAAGGCGGCGCTGAGCGCCGGGCTGAGCGTCAGCGAGTTGAAGGCCGAGATGCCGACAGAAATCGCCACCGTCAAAGCAAACTGATTGTAGAGGCGCCCGGAAACGCCGGGAATGAAGGCGACCGGCACGAACACGGCCATCAGCACGGCGGTGGTGGCGATGATCGGGCCGGTGACTTCGGCCATCGCCGCCTTTGTCGCGGCCAGCGGCTTGAGGCCGGCCTCGAGTTGTCGTTCGACGTTTTCGACCACGACGATGGCGTCGTCGACGACGAGGCCGATGGCCAGCACCATGCCGAGCAGGCTGAGCATGTTGAGCGAGAAGCCGAGCATCTCCATCACCACCAGCGTCGCGATCAGCGACACCGGAATGGCAATGGTCGGGATGATCGTGGTGCGCCAGCTTTGCAGGAAGATGAACACCACCGCGACCACCAGGATCAGCGCCTCGCCGAGCGTGATCAGCACGTCATGCATCGAGGCCGAGACGAAGCGCGTCGTGTCGTAATGCATGGCGTAGCTGACGCCCTTGGGGAAACGGCCCGACAGTTCCTGCATCTTGTCCTTGACGCGCTGCTGCAGATCGAGCGCGTTGGACCCCGGCATCTGATAGACGGCGAGCACCACCGTCGGGTCCTTGCCGAAGAAGGCCGACGACGAATATTGCAGCGCGCCGAGTTCGATGCGGGCGACGTCGCGCAGCCGCACCAGCGAGCCGGAAGCCGCATTGGCGCGCACGATGATGTCGCCGAATTCCTTCGGGTCGCTCAACCGGCCGACCGCATTGACCTGCATCTCGAAGGCGGTGCCGGCCGGCGCCGGCGATTGGCCGATCTTGCCGGCCGCCACCTGGACGTTCTGCTCGGCGATGGCGTTCTGCACATCGACGGCGGTGATGCCGAGATTGGCGAGCTTGTCGGGGTCGAGCCAGATGCGCATCGAATAGCGCCGCTCGCCGAAGATCTGCACGTCGCCGACGCCGGGCAGGCGCTTCAGCGGATCGACCACCTGCAGATAGGCGAGGTTGCTTAGCGCCACCGGATCGACGGAGCCGTCCGGCGAGGTCAGGTCGACGATCAGCACGAAGTTCGGGTTCTGCTTCTTGATCGTCACGCCGCCCTGGTTGACGATCGCCGGCAGCGAGGACGCCGCCTGCGACACCCGGTTCTGGACGTCGACGGCGGCGGTGCTCAGAGAGTAGCCGACGTCGAAGGTGATGGTGATCGTCGACGAGCCGTCATTGGAGCTGGACGACGACATGTAGGTCATGCCCTGGACGCCGTTGATCTGCTGCTCGAGCGGCGTCGTGACGGTGTCGGCGACGACTTGCGCACTGGCGCCGGGATAATGGGCGCTGACCACGACCTGGGGCGGGGTGATGTCGGGAAACTGCGAGACCGGCAGCAGGAAATAGCAAATCGTCCCGGCGAGCACCATGATGATGGCGATCGCCGAGGCGAAGATCGGACGGTGGATGAAGAAGTTCACCATGAGACGCACGCCTCGCCAAATGCCTTCGCTTCACCAAACGCTCTGGCAACCTTGGACAGTCGCCGGCTGCGCCCCGAACCCGGGTCCGCCAGAAAACCCGACGGCGCCTTGCGGCTCAGGCCCTGCTCATCGGCCAGGGACCGCAGCATCGCTTCGAACGACTGCGGGTCGACACGGTCCGCCTTCATCACCAGCCGGATCATCGGATCCCGGATGGCTTCATCGATCGTCAGATCCTTGCGCTGCAACATTGGGAGCGGCTCCTTGGCTGGCGATTCGCATCGGATGATCGCGAACCGTTTTTTGTCGTTCTCACCGGCCGAAGCCGCATGACTTGCAGTTTTCCTGCCCTATTTCGTCTCGGCAGGGCCCTGCGGCGATACTGTCGTTGACGGGAGGCAATATGGGTGTTACCAGTAAGTAACATTCGTGACGTTACAGACCGGTAACACCCTAGTCAAGAGGCGCACCGGATTTTTAGGGAGACAAGGAGACTTCGATGGCAGACGGCACTTCGGAACGCGTGCGCCCCCGGGATCGAATCCTGGAGACGGCGCAAGACATGTTTCACAAGCATGGCATCAAAGGCGTCGGCGTCGACGCCATCACCGAAGCCGCCGGCACCAACAAGATGACGTTGTACCGTCATTTCGAATCCAAGGACGATCTGATCATCGAATGCCTGCGCGCCACCGCGTGCAAGGCCGGCGCGATGTGGGATGCATTTGAGGCTCAGCACCCCGGCGACAAGCTTGCGCAGCTGCACGCCTGGGTCAGCAAGGCCGCCGATATGCTCAGGGCCGATGGCCGCGGTTGCGACATGGCCAATGCCGCCGTCGAGTTGAGCGAGACCGACCATCCGGCCAGACGCGTGATCAAGGAGCTCAAGGAAGCCCAGCGCGATCGCCTTGTGACGCTGTGCCGAGATGCCGGCATCGGTCAGGCGGAACTGCTCGCCGATACATTGTCGCTGTTGCTTGAAGGCGCCCGCGTCAGCCAGCAAAGCGTCGGCGCCGAAGGCCCCAGCGCGCAGTTCGTGCGCATGGCGGAAGGGCTCATCGCCTCTTTTAGGGGCGCCGCGGCAAGATAGTTGCCGCCAAAGGTTCCGACTTTCCCGCCCTCTTGCCGCTGAAACTTCAGGCCAGAACGAAAAAAGCCCGCTGCCGGGAGGAGGTGGCAGCGGGCTCGATTTCGAATGAGACGCGGGAGGAGGTGCGCCGCATTCAGCGTCGGCATCGCATCTGGGAGGAGTAGATGGCCGACACCCATATAATTACGGGCTGCTTAATGATTCGGCAACCATAAAAGTTGCATAGCAGCTGTGCAGATTTGCGGCATCTGCCCCGATATGTCGTACAAATCCGCAAAAAGCGGCCTTCGCCGCGAATTCACTGCACCGGCACGTTTTCCTTGAAGATCAGCCGTGGCTCGATGAATTTCTTGGTCAGATAGGGCGCCGATGAGGCGATTGAGCCGAGCAGGCGAATGACCGATTGCTCGGCGATCAGCCGCGCATTCTGGTCGATGACGACATCGAGCAGGTCGTCGACGAGGTAGCCGCGCGTTTCCCTGGTCAGATCGTGGCAGATGAACACCGGCTTCTTCTGGGGCTTGGCTTCGCGCAGCGCTTTCGCCACGCCCGAACGTCCGGCGCCGACGCAATAGATGCCGAGCAGTTCCGGCTCGTTGTGCAGCGCCTTCATCGTCGCGGTGTAGCTGCCCTCCGGCTCGTCGTTGATCTCGACCGCGCTGGTGATGGTCAGGTTGGGGAATTCCTCGTTCAGCACCGAACGAAAGCCCATTTCGCGCTCCTCGTGTCCGCGATAGGAGCGCGAGCCGACGACCATCGCCAGATGACCGGTACGCCCCGCCAGGAAGCGCCCCATCAACAATGCCGCGGTGCGCCCGGCCACCCGGTTGTCGATGCCGACATAGGCCGAGCGCGGTGCTGCTGGAACGTCGGACACCAGCGTGACGAGGCGTATGCCGGCGTCGACGATCTCGCGCAGTATGTTGCGGGTTCTCGGATGGTCCACAGCAATGACGCCGACGCCGTTCGCCCTGAGCGAGAGGTTTTCGACGGCCGCCTGCAATGCGCCCGGCGAGATGCCGGCGAGATTGTGGATGCGGCAGGAAGCGACAAGCGGCAGGCGCGCCGCATAGTCCTCGATGTGGCTGGCCAGGTCGATCATGAAGGCGTTGCTGCCGATCGGCAGGAAGAATTCGAGATGCGCCGGCCGCGACGGCAGCGTCACCTGGTCGACGACAGGCAGATAGCCGAGCTGCTTGGCCGCCTCCATCACCCGTTGCCGGTTGGCAGCGCTGGCGCCCGGACGATTGTTGAGCACCCGGTCGACGGTCGCCGTCGACAGGCCGCAGCTCCTGGCGATGTCCGAAACGGTGGCTTTCATGGTCACAGTCATAGAGCATGATCCCGAAAAGTGGGAACCGGTTTACTCGGACAAACGGGAACCGTTTTGTCCCAAAGATCATGCTCAACAAAGAGTTAGAGCTGATGCGATCCCGTGCCAGACAACGATGTAAGCAGCCGGGATGACTGCTCAGCCCGGCCGCTGCGTGCCTTCGACGACGGCGTCGTGGATCTCCTTGTCCGACATGCCAGTGATGATCCGTTCGACCTCGGCGACATTGGTCTTCTTCGGGTCGATGTCGTCGGCGACCACCTTGCCCCGGCGCATGACGACGATGCGGTCGACCACCTGAAAGACGTGATGGATGTTGTGGGCGATGAAGATGCAGGAATGACCGGAATCACGGGCGCTGCGCACGAAGCTCAGCACGCCTTGCGTCTCGGCGACGCCAAGATTGTTGGTCGGCTCGTCGAGGATGATGAGGTCGCTGTCGAAATGCATGGCGCGTGCGATCGCCACCGCTTGCCGCTCGCCGCCCGACAGCGAGCCGATCGGCGTCGTCGGCGGGATGCTTTTCGAGATGCCGACCTGCTTGAGCAGGTCACGGGCAACGACGTTCATCGCCTCCTGGTCCATCCGGTTGAGGAAACGCGGCGGCTTGATCGGCTCGCGCCCGAGAAACAGATTGCGGGCGATCGACAATTGCGTGACCAACGCCGAATCCTGATAGATCGTCTCGATGCCATGGGCGATGGCGTCGCTGGTGCTGCGCAGGTTCACCTTCTTGCCGCGGATGAAGATGTCGCCGCTGGTCAGTGGCACCGCACCCGACAAAACCTTGATCAGCGTCGACTTGCCGGCGCCATTGTCGCCGAGCAGCCCGACGATCTCCCTTTCGTTGACATGGAAATTGGCGTCCTCGAGCGCCTGCACGCGCCCGTAGGACTTGCGGATGTTTTCCATGCGGATAAGCGGTTCAGCCATGGTTCAAGTCCCTGCCTGATGCCGGCGTTCCAGCCATGAATGAAGCGCCATCATGCCGAGGATGATGGCACCGATGAAGATGTTGTAGGCAAGGCCGGGCACGCCGATCAGCACGATGCCGTTGCGCATCACGCGCAGGATCAGGATGCCGAGCACGGTGCCGATGATGGTGCCGCGTCCGCCGGTCAGCGCCGTGCCGCCGATCACCACCATGGCGATGACTTCGAGCTCGTAGCCGGTGCCGCTGTTGGGGTTGGCCGCCGAGGTGCGCAGCGAAGAGATGACGCCGGCGAATGAGGCCATCAGTGACGACAGCACGAACAGGCCGATCTTGACGCCGCTGACATTGACGCCGCGCGCCCGCGCAGCACCTGGGTTGCCGCCCGCCGCCTGGATCCAGTTGCCGGTCCGGCTCTGCGTCAGCACATAGCCGAGCGCTATTGCCGCGGCGATGAACCAGAACAGCGACATGTAGATGCGGAACGGGCCGATGAAGAAATCACCGACCAGCGCCTCGGCCAGCCAGCTGCCTTCGGCGCTCCAAGTTCGTTGCGGAAATCCGTCGGTGACGAACAAAGCGGTGCCGCGCACCACCAGCAGCATGCCGAGCGTTACCAGGAAGGACGGGATCTTGAGCTGCGTCACGAACCAGCCATTGACCAGCCCGATGAAGGCGGCGACCAGCAAGGCAACGACGAAGCCGACCTCCAGCGAGGTGACGCCGCTGTTGAACAGCGTCCACATCAGCACCGGCGAGAAACCGAACAGCGATCCGACCGAGAGGTCGAATTCGCCCGATGTCATCAGCAATGTCATCGCCAGCGCAATCAGGCCGAGCTCAACGGTGAAGGCCAGTATGTTGGAGATGTTCTGCGGCGACAGGAAGTCATGATTGAACCCCCAGAACACGGCGAGCTCGATGACCAGCAGCACGAAAGGCCCGAATTCCGGCCTCGCGATCAGGCGTTGGATGAGGGAACGATTTTCCAATTGGGACCCGCGACACAGGATGGGAATTGGCTGAGACCTGCACATTGTGTGTGCAGCCCGGCGGATGGACAAGACAGCCGCGACCGCGGATACGGTCGCGACTGTTGCGTCTCGGATTTTACTTGCCGGACAGGATGTCGTCGTAGACCTGCGCGGTGTCCTTTTCGTAGAGCGCGCCGGTTATGACATTGAAGCCCGGAGGAATGCCGCCGGCGGCCATGGCGGCGAGCGACAGCGCCACATAGCTGGTCGCTTGCGGGTCCTGCCACTGCCCGGCATTGACGTAGCCGTTCAGCACTTCTTGTGTGGTGTCGAGCGAGTTGCCCCAGCCGACGACCGGGACCTCGCCCGGCTTGATGCCGACCTGATCGAAGACCCGCTTGATCGAGCCGGTCACCAGATCGCCGAGGCCGATGATCGCCTTGACCTTGGCCTTGTTGGCGGTGAGGTAATCGACCATGCGGCTGATCACTTCGGCCTGGTCGAGCGTGGCTTCGGTGATTTCATAGGTGATGCCGAGCGGGCCGAAGACGCTCTTGATGCCTTCTTCTTCCTGAACGCCATAAGTGGCGCCCGGGACTTCAACCGGCATCCAGACGAAATCGCCCTTCTTCACCAGGCCCTTGTCGACCAGATATTGCGCCCAGTGCTTGCCGAAAGTGACGTTGTCGCCGCCGACATAGGCGTTGAAGTTCGCCTTCGGGTCGGGCGTGTTGAAATTGATGATCGGGATTTTCGCCGTCCGCGCTTCCTTGACGATCTCGACCAGGCTGCCCGGATCGGGGCTGGTGGTGACGATGCCGTCGGCCTTAGCGGAGATGGCGGCACGAACAGCTTCCTGCTGCGATGCCACGTCGCCATTGTGGAACGAGGTGTTGACGGTGTTGCCGGTGTCCTTCGCCCATTGCTTGGCGCCGGCGAGGAAGTAGGTCCACACCGGGTCAGCCGGGCCGCCATGCGAAATCCAGTAGAAGGTCTTGGCCTGTGCCGCTGCCGGAATGGACAGCGCCACAATCAAGCCTAGCACAAGTAATCGTAGCCTCGCCAGCATTTGCTTTCCTCCCATGTTGAAATGACCTCCGCATCCGACGTTTGATCACGGCAAAGCCCTGATCGCATTCTCTTGCCAGCGCCGATCTGGAACGCAGCAGAGCATTCCCTTTTTCGACGGTTGGCAAGCCTCCATCGATCAGTGAAAGTCAACGCAATCGCAGGCGCCATCAGCGGGCCCATCAGATTGCATCAGTTTGGCTGATATTTGTGTGAGGTTGGCGGCGGCCGGCCTCAGCCGCGCGCGCCGTTCTGCCGGCGCTCGGCGCGCCAGCCGCGCCATGCCCTGCCCAGCCGGTCGACCGCCAGCGCCAGCACCAGCAGCGCGCCGACGGCGAAACTGGTCCATATGGCATCGATGCCGAGCAGAGCGGTCCCGCTCAGCACCGCCTGGATGACCAGCATGCCGATGGCGGCACCGATGACGCTGCCGTGGCCGCCCGACAGCCTCGTGCCGCCAAGCAGCGCTGCGGCGATTGCCAGCAGCGCAAAGCCATTGCCATCATTGGGCGAAATCGAGCCCTGCGCACCGAGATGGACGACGCCGGCGAGCCCCGCAACTGCGCCCATCAGCGCCAGCGCCGTCAGCCGGACCTTGCCGGTCGCGATGCCGGCATGGGCGGCGGCTTCCGGATTGCTCCCTGTCGCCTGTACCCTGTAGCCGAAGCGGGTCCGCTGCAGCACCACCTGCAACGCAAGCGCCAGCAGGACAAAGATCACGACTGTCGCCGGCACGATCCCGAAGGCCTTGCCGGAGAGCGTCGCAAAGAGGCTGCTGCCTCCCGCCGGTGGGGCAATTGCCTGTCCTTTGCCGAGCACCAGCGACAGTCCGTCGATCATCCACCAGGTGCCGAGCGTGACAATGAGGACCGGGACGCGCAGTGCCAGCGCGAGCAGCCCGTTGACGAGGCCGATGCCGGCGCCGAGCGCGACGCCGGCCACCGCGGACAGCCAGGGATCGAGGCCAGCGCTCATCAGCAGCGCGGCAAGCAGCGCCGTGATGTGGAACACGGCAGCCACCGACAGGTCGATCCCGCGAACGGCGAGCACGAACACCATGCCGATGGCGAGCAGGCCGGGCAGGGCGGCCTGCTCCAGCAGCGCGACGAGACTGGCGGGCTCCAGGAAGGGTCGGTGCAGCCAGCCGAGCAAACCGATGAGCACGGCCAGCATAAGGACGACGCCGGTCTCGGTGGGCAGGCGAAAACCCCGCCTTGGCTTGGGCAGGGGCGACCCCGCCAGCCGCGGGGCGGTGACGGTTTCGGTCATGCCGCATCCCTCTGGCTTGTCGCCGCCGGCTCGGCCGGGACGGCTGTCTCGTCACCGGTGATCAGCCTGCGGACCGCACCCGCATCCATGTCCGCGCCCGCCACTTCGCCGGCAAGCCGGCCGCGATGGAAGGCAAGCACGCGGTCGCAAAGCCCAGCCAGTTCGGACATCTCGGTCGAGTGCATGAGCACGATGCAGCCGCTCGCCGCCATCTGACGGATCAAGCCGTAGATCTCCTGCTTGCTGGAAATGTCGATGCCGCGCGCGGGATCGTCGAGCAGCACCACCTGCGGGCCGATCTCCAGCCACCTGGCGACGGCCACCTTCTGCCGGCCGCCGGCCGACAACCTGCCGGCAAGTTCATCGGGACCGCTGCGGACACGCAGTGCCTCGATCTGCCGCGCCGCGCGCTCGGTTGCCGCCGCCGGCGAATACCAGCGCCGCCCCCAGTCGCGCGCGCCGACAACCACGCTGGAGAGGTTGAAGGCGATGGATCTGTCGGGCATCAAGCCGTCGCCGCCCTGGTTCGAGATCAGGCAGATGCTGCGGCGCGCCGCTTCCGTCCGGTTCTTAGGCAGGCCATCGCCATCCGGAAAACGCACCTTGCCGTTGCGCGCCTTGCGCTGCCCGAACAGCATGGCAAGCAGATCCGACACGCCGGAGCCGGCGAGCCCGGCAAGGCCGACGATCTCGCCGGCACGGGCGCTGAAGTCGGCACCGGCAAGCCGGCCTCCGCTCAAGGCTGTCACTGTAAGCTGCGGCCGCAGCGTGCCGGCGATGGTCGACAATGAGCGCAACGGCACCGGGAACAGCGCGTGGCGCAATCGGCCGATCATGGTTTCCTCGGATGCCGTCAGCTCCTGCCGCGCCTTCGACAGCACGTCGCGGCCGTTGCGCATCACCGTCAGTTCGTCGGCGAGGCCAAGTGCTTCCTCCAGCCGGTTCGACACAAAGAGCATGGTCATGCCCCTGGCCTTCAGCCCGTTGAGCACCGAAAACAGCCGCTCGCTCTGGTGCCGGTCGAGCGTTTCGGTCGGCTCGTCGAGCAGGAGCAGCCTCGGGTTCTCCAGAAGCGCCCGGGCGATGTTGACCAGTTGGCGTTCGGCCGCATCGAGTTCGCCGAGCGGAGCGCGGACGTCGACGGAAAGGCCGAGCTGGCGAAGCAGGTCGAAGCTGCGCGCCGCCATCTCGCGGCCCGAGACAAGGCCGCTGCGCAGCGGCTCCCGGTTGACGAAGAGATTGGCGAGCACGGGGCGGTCGGGAAAAAGCGCCGACTGCTGCAGCACCACGCCGATGCCGTGCTTGCGCGCGGCATTCGGACTGTTGAGGGCCACCTTCCGGCCGTTTATCTCGATCGTGCCGCTGCCCGGCCTCAAGATGCCGGCCAGGAGCTTGACCAGGGTCGATTTGCCGGCGCCGCTTTCCCCGACAATGGCGTGGATGGTGCCGCGCCTGGCGGCAAGGCTCATGTCTTCGAGTACGATGGTGCCGCCAAAGCGTTTGGCGACGTTGCGTACCAAGACCAGCGGCGTATCTGACATATGAGCGGCCCCCCGACCGCGCAGCGATCTTGGAGTGATTTGCGTCCGCAGTCACCGGGGTACAACATAATATTGTGTTGATTGCCTCCGGTTCTTCGCCGCCGCTAGATGAGGTCGGCCCGGGCGAGGTCGCGCATGAGATGGCTGGCGCCATAAGTCCAGTGAGGACAGTCGGGCGACAGAAGCACGCGGTTGACCAGCGCACCGAATTTCTCCGACGAGATGGTGACGATGTCGCCGACCTTGTGGGTAAAGCCCTTGCCCTTTTCGCCGCGATCCTTGGACGGCACGAACATGGTGCCGAGATAGAGCGCCAGCCCGTCGGGATATTGGTGATGTGGTCCCATGGCGGCGGCGACCAGTTCTTCCGGCGAGCGGCTGATCTCGGCCATCGAGCTCGCGCCCTCCAGCGAAAACCCGTCCTCGCCCTCGACCTTCAGCCGCACGATGGCCTGCTTCACATCGTCGATCGAGAAATTGTCGTCGAACAGCCGGATGAACGGTCCGAGCGAGGCCGAGGCGTTGTTGTCCTTGGCCTTGCCGAGCAATAGTGCCGAGCGCCCTTCGACATCGCGCAGATTGACGTCGTTGCCGATCGTGGCGCCGACGATGCGGCCGCTGCTGGCGGCGATCATGGCGATTTCCGGCTCCGGATTGTTCCAGGTCGAAACTGGATGCAGGCCGACATCGGCGCCGAAGCCGACCGAGGCCATCGGCTGGCACTTGGTGAAGATCTCGGCGTCCGGGCCGATGCCGACTTCCAGATATTGCGACCAGGCGCCGCGCGCGATGAGTTTGGCCTTGATCTCCATCGCTTCCGGCGAGCCGGGTTTCAGCTTCGACAGATCATGGCCGATCAGCCCGACAATGTCGGCCCGAATGGCATCTGCCTTCTCCGCCGAGCCGCGCGCCTGCTCCTCGATGACGCGTTCGAGCAGGCTGACGACGAAGGTGACGCCCGACGCCTTGACCGCCTGTAGGTCGACCGGGGAAAGCAGATACGGCCTTTTCGGATCGCGAACGGCCTGAAAACTGTTGGCGGCGGTCGCGTCGAGCGAACCGACCGGTCTGCCCTTGGCCGAGCGGACATGGCCGGCTGGATCCGGCAGCTCGCAAACGTCGCGTACAGTGGGTGCCGCGCTTGACGTGATGTCGAAGACCGTGCCGTCGCGCACCGTGACCACCAGCGGATGCGAGGCATCGCTGGCCCTGGCGCGGCCGACGAAAAGGCCCTCAGTCGGCAGCTGCGTCGGGTTCGTCATGGCTTGCAGTCCTCTGCTTGATGGAAAGGCGGCCGGATCGGCGGCGGCACTTTCAACAAATTCCCGGCAAAGGTCTACCCGTCCTGGCGATCCAGACGCGCCCTGTTTTTCAGCCACATTTCGCTTCGCGGGCTGCCCATACACAGCAATCTGTCGACACCGGGGTGAATACCCTCTTTCAAAATAATGAAATCGTCACTAGGATTTTCATTTCGTGACATGCATTCCAGGTGATCCCTTGTCCATGCCGTTTTCCGATCCGATCTGGCAGAAGCCGCAAACGGCAGCCCAATTCCAGTCGTTTTTGCCTGGTGGCCAAACTGCCGATGTCGTCATTGTTGGCGGCGGCATTCAGGGCCTGTCGACGGCCTTGCATGCCGCCCGTCTCGGCATGTCCGTGCAGGTGTTGGACGTCGGCGACATCGGCCAGGGCGCGTCCGGCCTGAATGGCGGCCAGGTCATCCCTGGCCTCAAATACGATCCGGAATGGCTGCTGCAGAATTTTGGTCCCGAACGCGGTGAGGCGCTGGTCAACTTCGCAGCCTCGACGGCGGACGCCGTCTTCGATTTGATCCGCGACGAGAAACTGGCGGTGCCGTTCGTTCGCAACGGCTGGATCCAGGCGACGCATACCGAGACGGCGCTGAAGGCGGCCGCCAACCGGGACCGGCAATGGCGGGCGCGGGGCGCCGATGTCCGGCTTTTGAGCCAGAGCGAGATCGCAGCTAAGACCGGCGCAAAGGGCTATCTCGGCGGCTGGCTCGACCGCCGCGCCGGTGTCATCGATCCGCTCGCCTATACCTCGGAACTGGCCCGGGCCGCCACGACGGCGGGCGTGAAGATAGCCGAGCGCCAGAAGGTGGTGCGGCTTGGCAAGAATACCGGTGGTTGGCGCATCTCGACCGAAAACGGCACGGACTTGCAGGCCAAGGCGGTTGTCCTGGCGACCAACGCCTATACCGGCGGTCTGATCCCAGGCTTGGCTCAGACGATCGTTCCGCTGCATTCGTTCCAGATCGCCACCGCGCCGCTGTCGTCCCATCTGGCGGCCACCATTCTGCCGGAAGGGCAAGCGGTGTCGGATTCGCGCCGCATCCTCGTCTACTATCGCAAGAGCGCCGATGGCCGGCTGGTGCTTGGCGGCCGCGGCCGCATGGCGCTGCCGACCAGCCCGGCCGACTGGGCGCATCTCGAGCGCGCCTTGCGGCGGCTCTATCCGGCACTGGCCGATGTCGCCATCGAGAAGCGCTGGTTCGGCCGGGTGGCGATGACGCCGGACCATCTGCCGCATATTCATGAGCCCGAGCCGGGCCTGCTGGCCGTGGTCGGCTGCCAGGGTCGTGGCCTTGGGCTGATGACCGCGCTTGGCGCGCGCCTTGCGGGCTACCTCCACAGTGGCGATGCCAGGCAGTTGCCGTTCCCGATCTCGCCGATCCGGCCGATCCCGTTCCACGCCTTCCGGCAGGTCGGCGTTGCCGCGACGATCGCCTGGTACCGCATGCTGGATGCGTTCGAGCGCTGATTTATCTTGACAGTTTCATGAATATGAAAAAAGCTTAGATAATTTCAAAATTCCGATGGACAGTCCGATGTCGACCATCGTTGCAACAGAAGCGCCGGCAGCATCCCGGTCGTCTTCGGGGTTCCGCTTCGCCATGCTGCTGCCGGGCGCGCTGGTCACCTTCCTGCTGATCCTGTTTGCGCTTGGCCTCGTGCTTTTCCTTGCCTTCCGCAACAATGACGGTTCGCTGCTCGGCGCCGGTTTCACTTTGGCGAATTTCGTCACCGTGGTGTCCGATCCTCTCTACTGGACTGTGACGCTGCGCTCGCTGACGATTGCCGGACTGGTGACGCTGGCAACGGTCATCACCGCCTATCCCGTCGCCTACTACCTTGCCTTCCATGCCGGTCGGCGCCGCGGCCTGCTGCTGTTTCTGGTAACGCTGCCGTTCTGGACCAGCTACCTCCTGCGCGTCTTCGCCTGGAAGATCGTGCTTGCGTATAATGGCGTGCTGAACTCGGCGCTGATCGAAAGCGGTATCTGGTCCGAGCCGACGCTCGCCTTTCTCAATACGCCGGCTGCGGTGGTCGTCACCCTCGCGCACGCCTATGCGCCCTTCGCCATCCTGCCCATCTATGTGGCGCTGGAGACGATCCCGAAATCGCTGCTCGAAGCCGCGTCCGACCTTGGCGCAAAACCTTTCACCAGCTTCCGCCGCGTCGTGCTGCCGAACTCGATGCCGGGCGTGCTGGCGGCAGCCCTCGTCGTCTTCGTGCCGACGATCGGCGACTATGTGACGCCGGCCATGGTCGGCGGCCCGGCGAGCACCATGATCGGCACGCTGATCCAGTCGGAGTTCGGCAAGGCCAATGACTGGCCGTTCGGCGCCGCACTCTCGGTCGCCGTCATGCTGGTCATCCTCTGCGTGGTGCTGGTCGTGCGCTTCGCCGACCGCCGCTTTGGCAGCCGCACATGAGCGCGGCGCGGACAGAAGATGGCGGCCGCTGGCTCGGCGTCTATGTGCTTGTCTATCTGGTGTTTCTCTATCTGCCGGTGTTGCTGATCCCGCTGTTTTCCTTCAACGATTCGATCCAGGCGGCGTTTCCGCTGCAAGGTTTTACCTTGCAATGGTATGCGACCCTGCTTGGCAATCCGACGCTGTCCGGCGCGCTCGCCAACAGCTTGGTGATCGGTGTGATCGCTGCCTCTGGCGCCACGCTGTGCGGCATCACCGTGTCCTATATGGACCTCTACGGCCGCTCGCCGCTGGCCGCCACGATCAGCGCCATCGCCCGGCTGCCGATCCTGATCCCCGGCGTCATTGTCGGCATATCGCTGCTGATCCTGGTCAATCTCGTCGGCTTCGGCCCGTCGCGCATCGCCATCGTGCTTGGCCACATACTGGTGGGGTTACCGACGACGGTGGTGGTCATGCGCAGCCGCTTCGCCGTCATCCCCAAGACCATCCGCGAGGCGGCCCTCGATCTCGGCGCCTCCGATTGGACGACGTTCAGGCGGGTGATGTTGCCGCTCAGCCTGCCGGCGATCGCCTCGGCCTTCATGCTGTCGTTCCTGATCTCCTTCGATGAGTTCATCGTCGTCTTCTTCCTTGCCGGCACCGAGCCGACGCTGCCGCTCTACATCTGGGCCCAGCTGCGTTTCCCGAAATCGCTGCCGACCGTCATGGCACTGGGCACGGCGATCCTCGCCGTGTCCTTCGTCATTGCCGGCCTTGCCGAATTCCTGCGCCATCGCGGGCTCACCGCCGCTCAACGGCCGGCGCCCGCCATTCCATCCAAACCAGAAGAAACCAAGAGAGGAGAACTGCAATGGCATTCGACTTGAAATCGATATCAGGAAACAAAGCCCGCGCCGGACTGGCCGCCCTGGCACTGGCGCTGTCGTCGACCGTCACGTTGGCGGGCGACAAGCTGCAATATTTCACCTGGTCGGGCTATGAACTGCCCGACTTCAACAAGAGCTTCCTGGCAGCACACCCCGATGGCGTCGAGGCCTCGATGTTCGGCGATGACGACGATGCCTTTACCAAGGTCAAAGCTGGCTTCCGTCCTGACATTGCGCATCCCTGCTACGACAAGGTGGCACGTTGGAACAAGGAAGGCCTGCTGCAGCCGATCGACACCAAGCGCATCAAGAACTGGGATTCGATCTTCCCGGTGTTCAAGAACCTACCCGACATTCAGGCCGGCGACGGCAAGGTATGGATGGTGCCGTGGGACTGGGGCAACACCTCGATCCTCTACCGCACCGATCTGGTGAAGAACCCCGAGGCCAGCTGGAACCTGCTTTGGGACAAGCAATATGCCGGCCGCATGGCGACCATCGACGCCGTGCATGACACACCGGTGGTGGCCGCACTTCTCGCCGGCGTCAATCCGTTCGACATGACGCCGGAGCAAATGGACAAGGTGGCGGAGAAACTGCGCGAGCAGCGCCCGCTGCTCTCCAACTACACCACCGACATGACCTCGGTGGAACAGGCGCTGTCGAGCGGCCAGCTGGTCGCGGCCATGACCTGGAACGCATCGGCCACCTCGCTGAAGAAGCAGGGCGTGCCGGTCGAGTTCATGAAGCCGAAGGAAGGCATGCTGACCTGGTCCTGCGGCTTCGTCATGCTCAAGGACGCCAAGAATGTCGACCTTGCCTACGACTTCATCAACAGCCGGCTGGAAACCGATTCCGGAAAATACCTGATCGAGGCCTATGGCTACGGCGCGTCGACCAGCTCGGCCTTCGCCGCGGTGCCGAAGGAGGAGCTGGACAAGCTGCAACTGCCGTCGGATCCCGAAGTGATGCTGAAGACCACCGTCTTCACCGGACCGATGAAACAGAATGACGACCTCGCCAAGATGTTCGAGAAGGTCAAGGCGGGGGGGTGAGTTGATCTTCCCTTCTCCCACAAGGGGAGAAGGGGAGCATATCGACGCTGCGCCGCGCCGATGAAGAGACTGCAACAAGGATGTATGCATGGACATGCTTGACGAGACAGCTGGAAAGCCCAAGGACGACGCTGACGTTCGCGTCGGCCGGCGCGTGCGGGCGTTGCGGCTGGAGCGCAATCTGTCGCTGGCCGATCTTGCCGCCAAGGCCGGTGTGTCGATCGGGGCGCTGAGCCAGATCGAGCGCGGCATGTCGTCATTGCGTGTCAGGGTGATCTGGCCCCTGGCCGCCGCCCTCGACATCGAGCCGTCGGCGCTGATCGCCGACGGCAACGATGCCGTCAACGATCTCTATTGCGTGCGTGCCAACAGCCGGCGGCAGATCCCGGTGAAGTCGGAAGGCATCGCCAAGGCGCTGCTGTCGCCGCCGGCCGCAACGCTCACCGGCATGCTGGTCAGCGTCGATGCCGGCGGCGGCACCGCCGAAGCCTACGCCCATGCCGGCCATGAATTCGGCTTTGTGCTGTCGGGGGAGGTCGAACTGGTTGTCGATTCCACCACCTACGGGCTGAAGACCGGCGACAGTTTTGCCTTCAAAAGCACGCTTTTGCACGCCTTCCGCAATCCGGGTTCCAAGCGCTGCCAGATCCTCTGGGTCAACACGACAAAACCCTCAGAGGTTCGCGATGGCGCTTGATCCTCTCGTCCAGCTGCAGGCTGTCTCCAAGGTCTTTCCAGGTGGCATCGTCGGCCTCGATGCCGTCGACCTCGACATCGCCAGCGGCGAGTTCCTGACCTTGCTCGGCCCCTCCGGCTGCGGCAAGACCACCAGCCTGCGCGTCATCGCCGGCTTCGAAAGCCCGTCGAGCGGCAAGGTGTTGCTTGACGGCCGCGACATCACGGCGCTGAGACCCTTCGACCGGCCGGTCAACACCGTGTTCCAGGACTATGCACTATTCCCGCATATGAACGTCGCCGAAAATGTAGGTTTCGGCCTGTCCTTGCGAAAACTGTCCGGCACGGAGCAAGCCAAGCGCGTCGGCGAAGCCCTCGACATGGTCGGCCTCGTCGACAAGATCGGCGCCCGCGTCTCCGAACTCTCCGGCGGCCAGCGCCAGCGCGTCGCGCTCGCTCGTGCCATTGTCTGCGAACCACGCGTGCTGCTGCTCGACGAGCCATTATCGGCGCTCGATGCGCATCTGCGCGAACAGATGCAGGTCGAGTTGAAACGGCTACAGTCGCGGCTCGGCACCACCTTCGTCATGGTCACCCATGACCAGACCGAGGCACTGTCGATCTCCGACCGCATCGTCGTCATGAACAAGGGCCGGATCGAGCAGATCGCAGCACCAGCGACGCTCTACGACCGGCCCGCCACCAAATTCGTCGCCAGCTTCATCGGCACGATGAACCTTTTGCAGTCGCGCTTTGTCGGCCGCGATGGCGATCGGCTGCGCTTCACCGCCGGCGCTCTGCCGCTGGAAGCCATTTCGGAAACCGGCGATGCGCCTGCCGAAGGCGCCGTGCGCACCATCGGTGTGCGCCCGGAAGATCTGCTGGCGGCGACCGAAGCCTCGACCGGCACGGCACCGGTGCGGGTCAACAGCATCGTCTTTCACGGCCGCACCTTGCGTCTGCATGCCGAACTCGGGCAGGGGACACCAGTGGTGATCGACGCACCACGCCAGGCCGAGGGCTTTCAATTCAGCGTCGGCGACGTGGCGCATATCAGCCTGCGCCGTGGCGCTAACTGCCCTATGCTCTCAGCATAATCTGATACTCATCTTCCAGAAAAACCGGAGCGTCCCCCGTGAGCAATCATCTGAACTTCTTTATCGACGGCAAATGGGTCGCCCCCATGGTGCCGGCAACGCTGGATGTCACCGATCCGTCGACAGAAGAGGCCTACACCAGGATTTCCGTCGGCTCGAAGGCTGATGTCGACAAGGCGGTGGCAGCGGCCAAGGCGGCCTTTCCGTCGTTTTCGCAGACCAGCAAGGCCGAGCGCCTGGAGCTCCTGAAGCGTATTCTCGAAGTCTACAATGAGCGCTACGAGGATATCGCCCAGGCCGTCAGCCAGGAAATGGGTGCGCCAATCACCTGGGCCCGCGAGGCGCAGGCCTGGGCGGGCAGGGCGCATATGGAAGCCACCATCAAAGCGCTGGAGGATTATGAATTCTCAGAAAAGCGCGGCGGCACCATGGTGGTCAAGGAGCCGATCGGCGTCTGCGCGCTGATCACGCCGTGGAACTGGCCGCTCAACCAGATCGTCTGCAAGGTGGCGCCGGCCATCGCCGCCGGCTGCACCATCGTCTTGAAGCCCTCCGAGATCGCCCCGATCAGCGGCATCGTCTTCTCGGAAGTCATGCAGGCCGCCGGCGTGCCGAAGGGCGTCTACAATATGATCAACGGCAACGGCCCCGATGTCGGCCAGGTCATGGCCGGCCATCCGGATGTCGACATGGTTTCCTTCACCGGCTCGACCCGGGCCGGCATCATCGTCGCCAAGACGGCGGCCGAAACGGTCAAGCGCGTGGCGCAGGAGCTTGGCGGCAAGTCCGCCAACATCGTGCTGCCGGATGCCGATTTCGAGAGAGCGGTGCGCAAGGGCGTCAACGCCTGTTTTGGCAACAGCGGCCAGTCCTGCGATGCGCCGACACGCATGCTGGTGCCGGCTGCCCGTCATGACGAAGCACTCGCCATCGCCAAGAAAGCCGCCGAAGCGCACAATGTCGGCGATCCCCGCTCGGAGGACACCAAGCTCGGCCCGGTCGTCTCCAACATCCAGTACGACAAGATCCAGCGGCTGATCGAAGCCGGCATCAAGGAAGGCGCCACACTGGTCACCGGCGGCCCCGGCCGGCCCGAACACCTCAACCGCGGTTACTATGTCCGCCCGACCGTGTTCGGCCATGTCACGCCAGGCATGACCATCGAAAAGGAAGAAATTTTTGGCCCGGTGCTGTCGGTCATTTCCTACAGCGACGATGACGACGCGGTGAAGATCGCCAACGATACCGTCTACGGCCTCGCCGCCTATGTGCAGTCGCAGGATATCGAGCATGCGCGCAAAATTGCCGGACAGCTGCGCGCCGGCCAGGTCTCGATCAACTATCCGGAATGGGACACCTTCGCCCCCTTCGGCGGCTACAAGCAGTCCGGCAACGGCCGCGAATATGCCGATTGGGCGATCCACGACTTCCTCGAGGTCAAGGGCATCATCGGCTACGGGGCTTAGGGTTCAGGCCCTGCATCGACGGTTGAACGGTTCCGGCAATTGAAACTTGCCGGGCGCTTGCGCTGCCCCTCATTGTCCTGCGGGACATTTCTCCCGTTGGCGATTGACCGGCCAGGACGATTCCCTGGCCGGCATGTAAGAAGGCGTCGTCACACAGTCCGCACGATTTTCATCACCTGACATGCCTTGTCAGCTACCTCGGGATTGACGATGGCAGGCCAGCGCGCCGTCCCCTAATTGCAATGCGTCTCAACAGGAGGAATCCCCATGACCATCACGGAAATTGCCAAGGATTTCACCGAACTGCTCAAGCAGGGCGATCACCAGGGTGCAGCTGAAAAGTACAATGCCGATGATATCGCCAGCTATGAAGCCATGGAGGGGCCGATGGCCATCGCCCATGGCAAGGCGGCCCTCAAGCAGAAGGGCCAGTGGTGGCAAGAGAACAACGAAGTCCATGGCGGCTCGGTCGAAGGCCCCTATGTCAATGGCGATCAGTTCGCAGTGCGCTTCAAGTTCGACATAACGCCCAAGGCGACAGGCGAGCGTGTCACCATGGACGAAGTTGGCTTGTACACGGTCAAGAACGGCAAGATCACCGAAGAGCGATCTTATTGTTGAGACCGCAAGCCCCCTCGTTTCCGGGAGCCTGCTCTTGCCGCTGTAGGGGCGAAAAATGAACATGGCGGCCGGGACGATGTTCTGGATGCCATGCGAGAAAAGTCAAATCGTCTTCACATACTGCGCAAGCTGATCGGCCACTGTGCCCCAGCCGTCGAAGAAACCCATCTCTTCATGGTTGTTGCGGGTGGCCTCGTCGCGGTGAATGGCGGTGGCGGTATAGCGCGTGCCTTTGCCGTCCGGCTGGAGGGAAATCACCGCGGTGATGAAGGGCTCGCCTGACGGCCGGTAGCCCGGCAGCAGCGCATCCGTCCACACCAGCCGCTCATTCTCCACGATTTCGAGATAGCAGCAATGGCGGTCGTTGACCTCCTTGCCGTCGGGCGACTGCATGCGCGTCCGGAACAGCCCGCCCGGCCTGAGGTCGATCTCGCAGTCGGTGATCATCCAGGGCTTTGGCGTGAACCACTGCTTGACATGCTCCGGCATCGTCAAGGCGCGCCAAAGCAGTTCGCGCGGCGCGTCGAGTACGCGCTCCAGCACGAGGTCCAGTCTTGGGTCGGGCTTGAAGGGATAGCTCACTTGTCTGTCTCCTTGAGGGTCATCACATAGGCGTCGAATTGGTCGAGGCGGCGCTCCCACAGCGTACGCTGCTCGGCCAGCCAGTTTTCGGCGAGCTGCAGCGGCTCGGGCGCCAGCTGATAGGTCCTTGTGCGGCCGATCTTTTCAGAACGCACCAGCCCGCAACCTTCCAGCACCTTGAGGTGTTCGATGAAGGAAGGCAGGGCCATCTCGAAAGGCTGCGCCAGTTCGCTGACCGAGGCCGGGCTGCGGTTCAGCCGTTCCACCACGCGTCGTCGCGTCGGATCGGCAAGTGCGCGGAAGATGCCGTCGATCGGCGGCGGGTTCGGGTTTGCGGTGTGGAGGCTTGTCATCGGTCGGTCCCGAACCATTGTCAAAGAGCGGCTGGGTAATACTTAGGAAAATTCCTTAGTATTGGCAAGTCCCAAAATCCTGAGATGTCGGCCAGGGTGCTGGCAAAGCGGGAAGGGCGGTTTTAGGCTGCAGAACGGATTCGACTGTCAGCCAAGGAAGCACGCCTTTGACCACGATGTACGGCATCACCACCTGCGACACGATCAAGAAGGCCCGCGTCTGGCTAGAAGGTCATGATGTGCCTTACCGCTTCCACGACTACCGGGCAGAGGGGCTGGACGCCAAGCGGCTGGATGGCTGGGTCGGCAAGGTTGGCTGGGAGATCCTGCTCAATAAGGCCAGCACGACGTTTCGCGAACTGTCGGACAAGGACAAGCAGAGCCTCGACGAGAAGAAGGCCAAGGCACTGATGCTGGCCAACCCGACCATGATCAAGCGGCCGGTGCTGGAGCTGGGAGATCGGATGCTGGTCGGGTTCAAGCCGGATGTCTATGAAGCCGCGGTGAAGTAAGCCTTCACCGCCGCGATCCTTCGCGCCCCCCTCTGTCCTGCCGGACATCTCCCCCTCAAGGGGGGAGATTGGCAGTTCAGGCGCCTCCATTCATCTCGCTACGATGTTGTTGGCGAAGGCCGCGACAACAGCTGATCTCTCCCATGTGGGGAGATGTCCGGCAGGATAGAGGGGGCGCTGTCCCGCCGACGTCTAAAAGCCAGCGCTGCGCCGAAACCTCAGGCCCACTCGCCCTTGCGCATCACCGGCACCTTGCGGCCGTCCTTGTGCACGCCGTCGATGTCGATCTTGTCCGAGCCGATCATCCAGTCGATGTGGATAAAGCTCTTGTTGCCGCCGCGTGCCGCGATCTCATCCTGGCTGAGCGAGGCGCCGTCGACGAAGCACTTCGAATAGCACTGCCCGAGCGCGATGTGGCAGGCGGCGTTCTCGTCGAACAGCGTGTTGAAGAACAACAGGCCGCTGGCCGAGATCGGCGACGAATGCGGCACCAGCGCCACCTCGCCGAGCCGGCGCGCGCCTTCATCGGTGTCGAGCACTTTCTTCAGCACGTCCTCGCCCTTTGAAGCCTTGGCCTCGACGATGCGGCCGCCCTCGAAGCGCACCGAAATCTCGTCGATCAGCGTGCCCTGGTAGGATAGCGGCTTGGTCGAGGAGACATGGCCCTCGACGCGCCTTGCGTGCGGCGTGGTGAACACTTCCTCGGTCGGGATGTTCGGGTTGCAGGTGACGCCGTTCTTGGCGGTCGAGGCGCCGCCCATCCATTCATGGCCGTCGGCCAGCCCGACGGTGAGGTCGGTGCCCGGACCGCTGAAATGCAGTGCATGGAAATTGTGGCCGTTCAGCCATTCGGTGCGGCTGCGCAGCGCTGCATTTTGCGCTTTCCAGTTGCCGATCGGGTCTTCGACATCCACCCGCGACGCCGCGAAGATCGCATCGGCGAGTTTGGCAACCGCGACATCGTCGGCATCATCAGGGAAAACCTGCTTGGCCCAGGCGAGATCAGGATAGGCGACGATGTTCCAGTTGATATCAAAGCCGGTGATCTTTTCCAGCGCCGGCTGGTAGGCCATCGAATTCGCCTTGTTGGCGCGCGCCACCTTCGACGGGTCCTGCGCCGACAGCAGCGACGGGTCCTCGCCGCGCACGGCAAGCCGCGCCGCATTGTTGGCAAAGGCTTTCGCCATGCCCTCATAGAGCCAGCTGGCGGCGCGGTCGAAGCCGGCATCGGCGCCAAAGCGGTAGCGCGCCAGCGTCATCTCGTCGTCGTTGAAGATCGGCGTTACCAGGCCGGCACCGGCCTTGTAGGCATGCTCGACGATCCGCCGCGTCAACGGCAGCGCCGCGATCGACGAGGTCAGCACCAGATCCTGTCCAGGCTGCAACTGCAGCCCGACCTTGATGGCGACCTCGGCCAGCCTGTCGAGTTTCACCGGGTCTATCGATGCGGAAACGCCGCGCGAATGTGTGGTCATGAATTTGCCTGCCGTGATGTGTGGGTCCGACACTTTACATAGACCGGCACCACCGACCTTTCCACCGCGATTGCGCTGGCTCAGAACTACGCCGCGCTTTCAAGCGACCTGAACTGTGCCATCGTCGCCTCGATTTCCTCGCGCACCCAGACCTTGAAATCCCGGACCTTGCGGCTTTCGCTCTTGGCGGCGGAAGTCACCATCCAGTAGCCGAGCCCGCTCTGGGCGCGCACACCGAAGGGCGCGACGAGGCGCCCGTCTGCCAGCGCGTCGGCGGTCAGCAATTGCCAGCCGAGCATGACGCCGTGGCCGGCAATCGCCGATTCCAGGCACAGCATCGGGTCGGTGATGCGCGCACCCTTGAGGAAGGTGACCGGCTTGACCCCGGCGGCCTCGAACCAGCTTTCCCAATTGATCATCGCCCGTTCGTCGGTGATGGCGCAGGTCAAGGCGAGATCGTCGATCGACTTCAGCTTCTCGGCAATCACCGGGGCACAGACCGGGAAGATTTCTTGCGCCAGCAACAGTTCCGCCCGCCCGCTTGGCCACTTGCCGTCGCCAAGCCTGATGGCGATGTCGATGTCGGAACGGTCGAGATCGGCAAGCCGCACCGAAGCGTCGATGCGCAACAGCACGTTGGGATGCCGGGCGAAATGCCGCGACAGCCGCGGCAACAGCCATTTCGAGGCGAAGGCCGGCGCCACCGAAACCACCAGCGTGCATTCCGACCCTTCGTCGGCCAGCGCCACCGCTTGGGCGATCTCGCGAAAACCCGCGCCCAACCGGGCCGTGAAGACAGTGCCGAATTCGGTCGGCACCAGCCCGCTCGCCGTTCGCTCGAACAGGGCCTGGCCGAGCTGCTTTTCCGTTCGGTTGATCTGCTGGCTAACGGCGCTGACGGAAACGTTGAGCTCTCTGGCCGCTGCCGCAAGCGACCCCAGCCGGGCGACGGTTTCGACGGCGCGCAAGCCGTTGAGGTGGACGCGATTCAAAATAGCCATACAGTTTTTCTAAACCGACGCGGCCGAAATCTCAATTGAAAGACAGGCCGGAAAGGCAGATTTTATGGAGGCCAGTCAGACCGAGGAGGTAAGGATGGTCAAGATTTTATCGTTGCTCAGGGTCCTTTTCGCCGCCGACACACGGGAAGCCCGGCGGCATGAAGGCGAGATCACGAGATGGGTGACCGATCCGCTGTCGCATCCCGCGCTCGAGACCATGTCGGAGCGCGAACTCGGCGACGTGCCGTTCCGGTTGACGGCCCGGCGCACCGCCTATGAGGTGGCCGGCGCCGGCTGCTGTTGAATTGCTGAAGCGATAGCTGCGGGCTCCTGGTCGCGGCGCCGTGCTGGCCCAACAAAAGCGCATTGTTTCGGCGCCCGGCAAATCTATTCTGCGCCGCGATGAAAGCCGCTTCACCCTTGCGTCTCGCCGTGGCCGGTATGATTGCCATGGCCGTCGCCATGGGCATCGGGCGCTTCGTCTACACGCCAATCCTGCCCGGCATGATGGAAGAGCTCGGCCTGTCGACGGCCGATGCCGGCTGGATCGCGTCGGCCAACTACCTTGGTTACCTCGTCGGGGCACTTGCCGCCGCCGGCGCATGGGCGCATAGGCGCGAGCGTTTGCTGATGTTTTGCGGTCTTGCCGCCAGCGCCATCCTCGCCGGCGCGATGGGCCTGACCGAGAACATGGCCGCCTTTCTCGCCATCCGCTTTGTTGCCGGTCTGGCCAGCGCCTTCGTCATGGTGTTCATGTCCAGCATCGTCTTTGGCCATCTGCTGGCGGCCAGCCGCAACGATATGCAGGCGCTGCATTTCGGCGGCGTCGGCCTCGGCATTGCGGCGTCCTCGGCGCTGATGGCGTTCCTCGTCACCGAACACGCCGGCTGGGCGGCGGGCTGGCTGTGGTCGGCGCTGCTTTCGGCCTGCGGTTTTGCCATCGTCGCCTTGCTGGTCGGCAGCACGGCGCCCGCCAATGGCGTCACCGACCGCGAACCGATGCTGCCAAAGGACCGTTCGCTGCTGAAGATCATCGTCGCCTACGGCCTGTTCGGCTTCGGCTATGTGGTGACGGCGACGTTCCTGGTCGCCATCGTCCGCCAGGGTGGCGGCGGCCGCGTCTTCGAGGCCGCGGTCTGGATGGTCACCGGCCTTGCCGGCTTTCCCTCGGTCTGGCTCTGGCAGAAGGTTGCAGCACGGATCGGCGTCTACGCAGCCTACGCCGTGGGTTGCCTCATCGAGGTGGTCGGCGTCACCGCCAGCGTCGCCATGGGCGGGGTCGTCGGCCCGTTGCTCGGCGGCCTCCTGCTCGGCGGCACTTTTATCGCCATCACCGCGCTTGGCCTGCAGACCGCGAGGCAGCTTGTCCCGCAGGCGCCACGCCGGATCTTCGCGGTGATGACGGCTGCCTTCGGCCTCGGTCAAATCGTCGGCCCGATCGTCGCCGGGCTGCTGGCACAGGCATCGGGCAACTTCTTCCTCGCTTCGATCGTAGCTGCTGCTGTGTTGCTCGTCTCGGGCGCGATCACCTGGTCGGCTGCGCCAAAATCGCCATGATTGTGGTCTTGCTCGATGCCGGGCATCGGGCACGGGCATTTTCTTTCCAACTAATGTGTGACCTTATGCCCGCCGAACCCAGCTGATTTGCCCCCGACCCGAGGATTTCACCACAGTGTTCGTATCGTTTTTTCCGCAGCCGAAGCTGTTTTTCACTTCGGTGATCGTCTGGAGCCTTGCCGCGGTTTTGTTCTGGTTTTTGGGCGGCGAGCAATTGGGCGCGGTCTTTGGACTGCCACCAGCCCTTCCGGATGCCGAGCCTATCATTGGCGTGACGGCTTTCTGGTCGAAGCCATTCCTCTGGTTTTACATCTATTTCGCGGCGGTCGTGCTCATTTTCTATGCGTTCTGGGCGCTCTATCGGCCTCATCCCTGGCAGAACTGGGCGATCCTCGGGTCGGCATTCATTTTGTTCACCACCAATTTTTCGGTCCAGGTCAGCGTGGTGCTGAACGAATGGCGTGGACCTTTCTTTAATCTGGTGCAGAAGGCGCTTACGCCGCCACCGGGCTCCGTCAGTCCGGGCGAACTGTTCGCTGGCATATTGATCTTCATGGAGATCGCATTTTGCTGGATCGCGGTGCTCGTCGTGACGCGGTTTTTCGTCAGCCATTTCATCTTTCGCTGGCGCATGGCGATGAACGATTTCTACATGAGCAATTGGACGAGGCTGCGGCACATAGAAGGCGCATCGCAGCGCGTTCAGGAAGACACGATGCGGTTCTCGACAAACGTGGAGGATCTTGGCGTCAGTCTTGTCAACTCCGTCATGACCCTGATCGCCTTCTTGCCTGTGCTGGCAGGGCTCTCGCATCACATAACCGAGCTCCCGATAGTCGGCCAGATTCCGTATTCGCTTGTTGTCGCGGCTTTGGTCTGGTCAGCTTTTGGAACAGTTCTCCTCGCTACGGTGGGTGTCAAGCTCCCGGGTTTGGAATTTCGAAACCAACGAGTTGAAGCAGCGTATCGGAAAGAATTGGTATACGGTGAAGATAATGCTGATCGCGCTGAGCCAGTTACTGTAAAGGAGCTTTTTAGAAATGTGCGCTTGAATTATTTCAGGCTGTATTTCCACTACTCATATTTTAACGTAGCAAGATATTTCTACGGGCAAGCTGATAGCGTTTTTGCGATCGTCATTCTTATTCCGACGATTGCCGCTGGTAAGATAACACTGGGAATTTTTCAGCAGATTGTTTCTGCATTTTCAGAAGTGGCTTCGTCGTTCCAGTATCTGGTAAGTTCATGGAGCGACATCGTTGTGCTTATCTCCATCTACAAGCGTCTTCGCGCCTTCGAAGCAACGCTAGACGGCGGACCGCTGCCCGACATCGATCGGCGATTCCTCGAACGCCAGGCTCAGGAACCCGATCCGGCCTGATTGCTGGCTGGAAAATGGTGGGCGGCTCAGCCGCCTACCTGCGCCTGTTTCTCGCCTTGCCGCGAAACATAGTCGCGAAAACTGATGCACTCGACATCAGCCTTGACGCAGACCTCGCCGGCAAAACGCTCCAGCGCGTTCCAGTAGGCGCCGTTGTTCATCTGCGTGAAATGGAAGCCGAGTTCCAGCGGAACGCGCTTGCCCCGGTATTGCGCATCGAAGGCGGCGCGGAAGGCTTGATAGCTCCGCTCAGCGAATTCCGTCGCTCCGCTCGGCCGCTCGAAGCCACCGGAGTGGCGGACAAAGAGATTGTAGTCCATCGCGATCACCGGCCTTGAACCAGGACCTTCCGGAATCTCCGGCAGCGAAAAGCGCGTGATACCCTTGCGGGTCGGTGGCACCGCTGGCCCTTGTGAGACGCCGCTGGCGTCGAACTGGTAGCCGGCCGCCGGCAGCGCCTCGTAGAGCGCCTTGTTGGCCGACAGATAGGGTGCGCGAAAGCCGATCACCGCGTGCCGCGCAAAGTCGCGCCAGCCTTTGGGTTCCGGCTCAATGCCGTTGATCGAATAGGCGTTCTCGAAAATATGCTTGAACGAGGTGAACTCGCGCAGCCAGTCGGCCTTGCTCCAGTCCTTGCCGTCGAAATGGCCGCAGCCATGGCTGGCGATGTCGTGGCCTTCCGAGGCGGCAAGCCCGATCTGTTCGAGCCGATCCGCCACTTCCTGTTGGGAAGCGGCAAAGCCGATGTTCGATTTGCCTGCAGTCTTGCCGGGCGCCGTGTATTCCGCGCGGGTCTGCTGCGACAAAAGGAAGACGCAGGACAGAAAATAGGTGAAGTGGGCGCCGGTGCGCTGCGCCAGCGCGCGGCTGCGCTGCCATTGCGAAATCTCACGGGCGCTGTCGAACGAGATGATGACGATCTGCTTCGGCTTTGCCGGCGATGGCGCCGCTGGCGGATCGGCGTAAGCAACATCCGCCGTGGCGAGCGCGGCAACGGAAAACGCAAGAACGCGAGACAAACGGGGCATCGGCAATCTGATCTGCATCTGGAGGGTCAAAGGCCGGCTATCGTGAAAATGTGGCGTGGGTGCGGTCGCACCCATCGTTGCCCTTTAAAGCGGCCGGAGCGGCGATTAGCCGATTTTCCTGCCGAACCCCTTCCATGCCGGCAAAATTTCGCTAAAACGCGGGCTCAAGAACGGGCCCGGATCGGGCAGGAATGGTTTTGATCGATGTCGGACGACAGTTTTATCCGCGAAGTCAACGAAGAGATGCGGCGCGACCAGGCGCAGGCGCTGTGGGACCGTTTTGGCCCTGCTCTGCTTGTCCTTGCCATCCTGGTGGTGCTCGGCACCGCCGCCGTCGTCGGCTATCGTTATTGGGACGAGACCCGCGCCAACCGCTCGGGCGATGCCTTCACGCAGGCGCTGAAGCTTGCCAATGACGGCAAGAGCGACGATGCGCTGACGGCGCTCGCCGCGCTGGAAACGGACGGCTACGGCGCCTATCCGCTGCTTGCCCGCATGCGCGCGGCGACCGTCAAGGCGGACAAGGGCGACGTCGATGCCGCCGTCAAGGATTTTGACGGCGTTGCCGCCGACACCGCCATTCCGTCCGGCATTCGCGACATGGCGCGCCTCAGGGCAGCACTCCTGCTTGTCGATCATGGCTCCTTTGCCGATGTCTCCAGCCGTGTCGAGGCGTTGACTTCCGACACCAACACGCTGCGCCATACGGCGCGCGAAGCACTCGGCCTTGCCGCCTGGAAGGAAGGCAAGACCCAGGATGCACTCAAACTGTTCGACCAGATCGCTTCGGATGACGGTGCCCCGCGCAACACGCGCGAACGGGCGACCTTGATGTCCGAATTGATCCGCGGGTCGGGCAGCGCGTCGTAGTGCATGTCGCCCAAAAGTGCGCAGCGGTTTTGGGACAACGACATGCATGATAGATCGTAGGGTCGGATGACATTCAAAGTCGCCATCATCGGCCGGCCTAACGTCGGCAAATCGACCCTTTTCAATCGGCTGGTGGGAAGGAAGCTGGCGCTTGTCGACGACACGCCGGGTGTCACCCGCGACCGCCGCGTCCACGCCGCCAAGCTCTACGACCTGCATTTCGACGTCATCGACACCGCCGGCTTCGAGGATGCCGCCGCCTCGACGCTGCCGGGCCGCATGCGCGCGCAGACCGAGATCGCCATCCGCGAGGCCGACCTGATCTTCTTCACCGTCGATGCCAAGTCCGGCCTGATGCCTGACGACAAGACCTTTGCCGAAATCGTGCGAAAGTCCGGCAAGCCGGTGGTGCTGGTCGCCAACAAGGCCGAGGCCAAGGGCGCCCAGGCCGGCATGCTGGAAGCGTGGGAGCTTGGCCTTGGCGAGCCGATCCCGATCTCGGCCGAGCACGGCCAGGGCATGCCCGATTTGCGTGACGCGGTGATCCTGGCCCTCGGCGAGGCGCGTGCCTTCGACGAAGAGGGCGGCGACGAAGAGGTTGCCGCCGGCGAAGTGCTGATCGGCGAGGACATCCTCGACCCGGACGCCGAAGATGTTCCCGCCTATGACGACACCAAGCCGATGCGCATCGCCGTCGTCGGCCGCCCGAACGCCGGCAAGTCGACGCTGATCAATGCGCTGATCGGCGAGGAGCGGCTGTTGACCGGACCGGAAGCCGGTATTACCCGCGATTCCATCTCCGTCGACTGGGACTGGCATGGCCGCCGGCTAAAACTGTTCGACACCGCCGGCATGCGCCGCAAGGCGAGGATCCACGAAAAGCTGGAAGTGATGTCGGTGCAGGATGGCTTGCGCGCCATCCGCTTTGCCGAGATCGTCATCATCGTGCTCGACGCCACCATCCCCTTCGAGAAGCAGGATCTGCAGATCGCCGACCTGATCATCCGCGAGGGCCGCGCGCCGGTCATCGCCTTCAACAAATGGGACCTGATCGACAATCCGCAGGAACTCTTGGCGGAACTACGCGAGAAGACCGAGCGGCTGCTGCCGCAGGCCCGCGGCATGCAAGCGGTAACGGTTTCGGCCGAAACCGGGCGCGGTCTCGACAAGCTCATGGATGCCGTCATCCGGACGCACAAGGTTTGGAACAGCCGCGTTTCTACCGGCAAGCTCAACCGCTGGCTGGAAGGCATCCTGGCGCATCATCCGCCGCCCGCCGTTGCCGGGCGCCGGCTGAAGATCAAATATGTCACGCAGGCCAAGACGCGGCCGCCGGGCTTTGTCGTCCAGTGCTCACGGCCCGATGCGATGCCGCAATCCTATGTCCGCTATCTCTCGAACAGCCTACGCGAGGCCTTCGACATGCCCGGCGTGCCGATCAGGATAGCGCTGCGCACCTCGGACAATCCGTTCGCGGGTCGGGCGAGCAAGCGCAAGTGAGCTGCGCGGCTGGCCGACGGCCCTCGGCTTCGTCATCCTAGGGCGGAGCAGGAGGGAAGCTCCGTCGCGGAGACCCTAGGATCCATTCCGTTACCCTTGCCGAAGGATACAGCGGAGCAGAATTTCTGCACCGCAGCAGCGCTTTGAAGTCGCGGCATGGATCCCGGGGTCTGCGCTGCGTCGCTTCGCTCCTTGCTTCGCCCCAGGATGACGAAGAGATGGCGTTACGGCCAAGAACCTAAGCGACCTCTCTCAACCTCTCATTTGCCCGAGAGCCTTCCGGTAGCGCCTCTATCGCCGCCTGCAACAATATGTCCGCCAGCCGCGCCGCCACCGGATCGAGCTCGGCCTCCTTGCGATGCAGCACCAGCGCCATCTTGGGCAGGGCCGGCAGTCCGGCAATCTCCGGCGTCATCGCCCTGACAGTGGCCGGCAGTCCGATATCGGTGCGGATCGTCAAGCCCAGCCCCGCCGCGACCGCCGCCCACACGCCGCCAAGGCTCGGGCTGGAGAAGGCCATCCGCCACGACAGGCCGGCGCGGTCGAGTGCTTCGGTCGCCACCGTGCGCAGCAGGCATGGTGCTTCCAGCGCCACCAGCGGCAACGCCTCGCCATCGCTCAGGCTCGTCTCAATCAGCTTTGCCGGGCCGACCCAGCGCATCTGAACATCGGCGACATGCCGGCTGTAAGGCAGCGTCGTGCCGTTGTGCCAGGCCAGTGCGATATCGAGGCTGCCTGAAGTGATCCGTTCAGCAAGCTCGTGGCTGCGCGCGATCCTGGCCTCGATCTTGACCTTGGGGTGCGCGCGGGCAAAGCGCCCGAGCACCTCCGGCAGCACCGCCTCGCCGAAATCCTCCTGCAGGCCGAGCCGCACCCAGCCTTCCAACTCGACGTCGTGGATGGCCGACACCGCCTCGTCGTTGAGCTCGAGCAGCCGGCGCGCATAGCCGAGCATGGTCTCGCCGGCTTCCGTCAAAGCCAGGCCGCGTCCCGACTTGCGGAAGATCGGCGTCGCTGCCTGCTCCTCCAGCTTCTTCAGCTGCGCGCTCACCGCCGAGGTCGAGCGGCCGAGCCGCTCGGCGGCCTTGGCGAAGCTGCCCAGCTCCATGCCGGTGACGAAACTTCTGAGAACGTCGAGATCGAGTGTTATGCGTCGCACGGCAATGATCCTGTTTTTCGGGATTTAATGTCAAAAACTTCCCGATATTCAGGACGAAACTATGGCGGTAGAGACAGTGCGTCAAGGTCCGGCGCTTGCCGGTCCATCTGTGGAGCCTGTCCCATGTCAGCTGTCGTTTCCGATTCCGATTGCAACCCGGCCATGACCGTCACGCCATCCGGCGTCACGGCATTTGCCAGCAACCATCGCTGGAAGGTGCTCGGTATCGGCGTTGCCGCCAATGCCAGTTTCTCCGCCACCTTTGCCGGCATCCCGGCGACAGCGGTGTTTCTACGTTCAGGCTATCATCTCTCCAACGGCAATCTCGGCCTGGTCCTTGGCCTTCTCGGGCTGGGCGTTGCCTTGAGCGAATTGCCCTGGGGCTTGCTTACCGACCGCTGGGGTGATCGCGGCGTGCTGTTGACCGGTCTCGGCGCGACGGCGGCCTGGCTGCTGCTCATGGCATTCTTCATCGTGCCGTCGGCGGCTTATGTGCCTGGCGTAGCGATGCTGGCCGCATGCCTTCTGGTCACCGGCCTGCTCGGCGGCAGTGTCAACGGCTCCAGCGGCCGTGCCATCATGGCCTGGTTCCGCGAGGGCGAGCGTGGCTTTGCCATGAGCATAAGGCAGACGGCGGTGCCGCTCGGCGGCGGGCTCGGCGCGCTCGTCCTGCCGTCGCTGGCATCTGTGCATGGCTTCGCGCCGGTGTTCGGGCTGCTGGCGGCCTCGAACTTGGTTTCGGCTCTGTTCGCCTGGCGCTGGCTGCACCAGCCGCCCGAGATCGGCCCCCAGATCAGCATTGCCGGCAGCAATGCCATGGCAATGTCGACCGATCCGGCGCCGTTGCGCAATGTCGAAGTCTGGCGCATCGCCATCGGCATCGGCCTGCTCTGCTTTCCGCAAGTGGCGGTGCTCACCTTCGCTTCCGTCTTCCTGCACGACTTCGCCGGCATGGGCACGCTGGTGATCAGCGCCAGCCTCGCCGCTGTCCAGACCGGCGCCATGGTCATGCGCGTCTGGAGCGGCCGTTATACCGACCGCCATGGCAACCGCCGCCCGTTCCTGCTCCTGTGCAGCGTGTCGAGTGCAGCCGGCTTCGCGGCTCTCGGCCTGCTGGTGTTGGCGGCGGCCATGCCGGGCGCGCATCCGGCGCTGATGCCGGCGATTGCTGTGCTGCTGGTCGCTGCCGGCATCTCGGTCTCCGCCTGGCACGGCGTCGCCTACACCGAAATGGCAACGCTTGCCGGTGTGAGCCGGGCCGGAACGGCGCTCGGCCTCGCCAACAGCTTCGTCTTCGTCGCCTTCTTTCTGGTGCCGATCGCCATTCCGGGCCTGTTGGCCATCGCGTCATGGACGGGCGTCTGGCTGGCGGCAGCATTGTGCGCGCTGATCGCCTGGCCGATCTTCCTTCGGCCGGCCTGATCCTTCGTCGGTTTTCCCTGTCTTGGGTCGCTCCAACATGAAAAAAACACGATCGGATCCGTTAACGCCCCATCAAGGTTAATGCATCATTGTGCCTCTCCAGTGGGTTCGGTCTGCGTTTCTGGAGAGTTCAGTGCATCGACGTGTCTTGAAGCGGCTTGTCGCCGCCGCCGGTGAGAAAAATCGTTCCTTCCTGTCTCCGTTCATTATCGGGCTCGGCATCTGGGTCGGCTTTCCCACAGATATTGCCTACCAGGATATGACGAGCCTTGTTTCCGGTCTCGAGGCGCCGAATTCCCGCTGGAACTCCTATGTCGAGAAATCCGTCGCCGGCTCGGTGCACGCCGCCGAAATGCCGTTCGTCGATTCCATCAGCACCGGCTCGATCTCGGGCTCGGGCGTGCGCTTGCCCGGCATCGGCACCGTCTCGTTTCGCGGCAAGGGCAGCGTCGCCGGCGTGACGCCCGACGAGGAGCGCGTCACGCGCGCCGACAAGAAGGGCCGCATCATCCAGGTCTCGCCGGTGTCGCCGCCGAAGGACTTCAACGCCGGCTCGATCTTCCAGCGCACCTCCTCGCTGCTACGCCCCAGCATGGACAGCGGCCTCAAGATGGCCTTCGCCAGGCCGCAGATCAAAGGCAAGGAAATCCAGATCGCCCAGGCGTTCCATACGCGTGAGGACAAGAAGCCCGATCCCGGCATGCCGGCGATGATTGCCGCGCTGGTCAACAACGATCACCCGGACGTTCTGGCGACCGCCTATGCACAGGCCGAGCCCGACTATGCCAAGGCCTCGCCCTTCGAAGCCCTGCTGCAGGACGAGGAGCCGAACAACGGCCGCTTCATTCCACCGATGGCCAAGGGCGATCATTCGTGGATCCAGAACCCGCTGCCGGCGAGCGTCTTCTCCGCCAAGGAGCAGACATGCCTCGCCAACGGCATCTATTTCGAGGCGCGCGGCGAAACCGTGCGCGGCCAGGCGGCTGTTGCCCAGGTCATCCTCAACCGCGTCCGCAACCCTGCCTATCCGAATTCGATCTGCGGCGTCGTCTACCAGAATGACAACTGGCTCAACCGTTGCCAGTTCTCCTTCGCCTGCGACGGCAGGAAGAAGCGTATCGACAGCCCCGCCAACTACAAGACCGCGCAGGAAGTCGCCATGGCGGTCACCGCCGGCAAGATCTTCATTCCGGAAGTCGGGTCGTCGACCCATTACTACGCCAATTATGTCCATCCGGGATGGGCGCGCACGATGCAGAAGATGACCAAGATCGGCCTGCACATCTTCTATCGCACCTATGGCGGCGGCTGGAGCTGAGCGCCCGGCAACCGCCCTATCTTTTCCCCGATGCCCGGTCGGTCAAACCGCCATTGCCTAGAGGATTCGGGGCCTGCATCCCCGCTGCTGCGCCGGGCACGATGTCGCACCTTTCCAAGCC
Organism: Mesorhizobium sp. P3_B5; assembly: GCF_056402815.1. Taxonomy (NCBI): domain Bacteria; kingdom Pseudomonadati; phylum Pseudomonadota; class Alphaproteobacteria; order Hyphomicrobiales; family Phyllobacteriaceae; genus Mesorhizobium; species Mesorhizobium sp. P3_B5. The sequence continues at coordinate 248,415 of NZ_JBFUGR010000008.1, forward strand.
ATTGATTTCAATGCAGAAAATACATGGCTTTGAAGTTCCGCCCGTGGCTTGACGGGCGCAAACCCTCTAACTATGTTGCCGGCGACTTTAGAAGCGGACGGACGGCGACGTTCTGACCGGGCAGGGGGGTTCGATGGCCGACAAGAACGGGCCAGACGGAACCGGAGAAACCGGCCGCGGCAAACAGCACGATGCCGACATCCGCGACGACGAACTTGAGCGCCGCCGGCGCGACCTTGAAGCAACGCTTGCGACAAGACGGCTGGACCGGAGCGAGGGGAAAGACGACGCGAAAGCGGTGGCCGGATATGGCCAGGCCCTGAAGCTGTCCAGCGAGTTTATCGCCGGTATAGTGGTGGGCGTGGGCCTTGGCTGGTTTCTGGATCGTGTGGCGGGAACATCGCCATGGGGTCTGATCGTGGGTCTGCTGCTGGGATTTGGAGCCGGTGTGCTCAATGTCCTGCGTTCGGCGGGCGTCGTGGCGGAATTCGGACAGAGCGACAAACCGCGCGATCCGAAAGAATGAAGGCGCTGCTTGCCGGCGCGATGAACAAGACACTCAAGCCGCGCGCGGCTTTGACGGGGATGTAAAGTGGCTGCTGACAAGGTCGATCCGATCCACCAGTTCCATATCATCAAACTGCTGCCGATCAACATCGGCGGCTATGACCTGTCCTTCACAAATTCGGCATTGTTCATGGTCGCGACCGTGGCCGTCGCATCCGCCTTTCTTTACCTTTCGACGTCGAGCCGCAGCCTGGTTCCCGGCCGGCTGCAGTCGGTCTCGGAAATGGCCTATGAGTTCGTCTCGAACATGCTCAGGGATGCCGCCGGAACCCAGGGGCTGAAGTTCTTCCCCTTCGTGTTTTCGCTGTTCATGTTCGTGCTGGTCGCCAATCTGCTCGGGCTTTTCCCTTACTTCTTCACCGTCACCAGCCACATCATCGTCACCTTCGGCCTCGCCGCTTTGGTGATCGGAACCGTGGTCGTTTACGGCTTCATGAAGCACGGCCTCGGCTTCCTCAAGCTGTTCGTGCCGCATGGCGTTCCTGTCTTCCTGCTGCCGCTGGTGGTGCTGATCGAAGTGATTTCCTTCGTCTCGCGCCCGGTCAGCCTCTCGGTTCGTCTGTTCGCCAACATGCTGGCCGGCCACATCACGCTGAAGGTGTTCTCGGGATTTGTCGTCAGCCTGAGCGCGCTTGGCGCCGTCGGCATCGCCGGCTCGATCCTGCCGTTGGCCATGGCGGTGGCGCTGACGGCGCTGGAACTGCTGGTCGCTTTCCTGCAGGCCTACGTCTTTGCCGTCTTGACCTGCATGTACCTGAACGACGCCCTGCACCCGGGGCACTGACCAAGAGTTTCCGGCAGTCGTGCCGGATGGAATCGCAACGGAATTTCAGATCCAAAGGAGTTGAACAAATGGACGCAGAAGCAGCAAAGTACATCGGCGCCGGCATCGCTTGCCTGGGCATGGGTGGCGCAGGCATTGGCCTTGGCAACATCTTCGGCAGCTACCTGGCGGGCGCGCTGCGCAATCCGTCGGCCGCCGATGGCCAGTTCGGTCGCCTGATTTTCGGCTTCGCCGTGACCGAAGCTCTGGGCATCTTCTCGCTTCTCATCGCGCTTCTGGCCCTGTTCGGCTGAGCCCCTATCGGGCAAGCGTTGAGAAGATTGGACAGGCCGGCCGCAACCCTGCGGCCAAGCCTGAATTTCGGGGATAGTCCATGTTCGTGACATCTGCCTTTGCGCAAGAGACAGCGCCCGCCGCGACGGAAGGCGACACGCATTCCGGCACCGGCGTGCCTGCCGAAGCGCACGGCGCGTTCCCGCCATTCGATCCGGCGACGTTCCCGTCGCAGCTTCTGTGGCTGGCGATCACCTTCGGGCTGTTCTACCTGTTCCTGAAGAAGGTGGTGATGCCGCGCCTTGGTGGCATCATCGACGTGCGCAACGATCGCATCTCGCAGGATCTCGACCATGCCGCCAGGCTGAAGGGCGAGGCTGACGCCGCCGTTGCTGCCTATGAGCAGGAACTGGCGGAAGCCAAGGCCAAGGCCAACGCGATCGGCCAGCAGGCCAGCGATGCGGCCAAGGCGGAAGCCGAGACCGCGCGCAAGAAGGTCGAGGCAGCCCTCGACAAGAAGCTCGGTGAGGCCGAAGCCAGCATTGCTTCCATCAAGGCCAACGCCATGAAGGAAGTCGGCAGCATCGCCGAAGATACGGCTTCGGCCATTGTCGAGGCGCTTGTCGGCGGCAAGACCAGCAAGGCCGAGATCGCGGCTGCGGTCAAATCCGTGGCCCGGTGAGGAGCGCATTATGGACGCCACATCTCTCGCGACGCTTTGGGCCACGGTTGCCCTCGTCATTTTCCTCGGCGTTGCCGTCTACATTAAGGTGCCGGGCCTGATCGCCAAGGCGCTCGATGCCCGCGCCGCCAAGATCAGCAACGAGCTTGAGGAAGCACGCCGGCTGCGCGAGGAGGCCCAGCAGCTGCTCGGCCAATACCAGCGCAAGCGCAAGGAAGCCGAGCAGGAGGCAGCAAGCATCGTCGCTGCCGCCAAGCGCGAAGCTGAATTGCTTGCCGCCGAGGCGCACAAGAAAACCGAGGACTATGTCGTCAGGCGCACAGCACTTGCCGAGCAGAAGATCGGCCAGGCCGAGCGCGATGCCGTCGCCGAAGTGCGCGCCAGCGCCGTCGACATCGCCGTCGAAGCCGCCCGCGCGCTGCTCGCCGGCAAGATCGACGCCAAGGCCGGCGCGGAGCTTTTCAAGGCCTCTCTGCAGGACGTGAAGTCCAAGCTGAACTAGACGATCGCATCAATCGGATCATCGAAAGCCGCCCGGGCAACCTGGCGGCTTTTTTGCAGGACGGAGCGGAGCGCCGAAGCTGCCAATCTCCCCCCTCGTGGGGGAGATGCCCGGCAGGGCAGAGGGGGGCGCGAAGGATCGCCAAGCCCTGATTGCCCACTGGCAATTCAGAATCACCTTAAGGCCAGAAGCACTCAGGAAGTCGGGTGGATCAACTGAGATGTCGGCGGGACAGCGCCCCCCTCTGTCCTGCCGGACATCTCCCCCACGAGGGGGGAAATTGGCTGGCGCGACCGTCGCGTTATTCCAGCCCGGCAAAACTCTCCTCTTCGATCACCTCAACCCCGCCCAGCCTGAACGGCGCAAACGACACGCGGTGCAGCCGTGCCACCGGCCCATGTGCTTCGATCGCCGTGCGGTGCCGGACCGTGGCATAGCCCATATGAATCTCGAATCCGTAGCGGTCGTGGTGGCTGCCGCAGCCGCACATCATGCGGTCGCGCATCACCTTGGCAACGATCGAGGCGGCGGCGATGGATTGCGAGCGCTGATCGCCCTTGATCAGCGCGCGGCCCAGGCAAGGCAGGCCCGGCGGCACGTCGCGGCCGTCGGCCAGCGCCAGCTTCGCCTGTATGGGCAGGCCGACCAGCGCGCGGCGCATCGCCTCTAAGCTGGCCTTGAGAATATTGCTGCCGTCGATACCTTCCGCGCTGATCGAGGCCATCGAAACGCCGAAGGCGGAACCGAGGATTTTGAGAAACAGCGCCTCGCGCTGCAGATGGTTCAGCCGTTTGGAATCGTCGAGCCCCTCAGGGATGTTGGCGGGATCGAGCACCACCGCTGCCGCGACCACCGGCCCGGCGAGCGGACCGCGACCGGCCTCGTCCATCCCCGCCACCGGCCACAGGCCTTCGGCCATCGCCTTCGTCTCGAAGGAGAAGTCGGGCTTCTCGACGATTTCGAAAAGAAGCGGAGAATCGGAACGCGCGCGAGCCATGTTGCGGCGAGGTTCGCATCGGCTCCGATTCTCCGCAAGTCCCTCCAGGGTCAGGTGGGGCAAGACCGGGAGGGCACCGTCTGCAGGCCGGGGGACAGGCCGGACGGGATTTCTTCATCTGCCGGCCCGAAAGGGTCAGACAGATGATAATTTTCAAAGCAGCATCAACTGCTCGGTTGCGTTGGCTGCGGCGACGAACTGGTCGGTCCGTAGCGTGCGCCGCTCGGCATTCAGGCCGAGCCGCTTGGCGGTGATCTCAAATCGCCGGCCGATCTGCCAGGCATAGGGGCCAGCACCTTTCATGCGCTTGCCCCACTCCGAATCGTAATCCTTGCCGTCGCGCATCGAACGGATCAGCGACATCACGTGGCGATAGCGGTCGGGATAATGGCGCAGCAGCCAGTCCTTGAAGATCGGGCTGACCTCCAGCGGCAGGCGCAGCACGACATAGCCGGCCTCGCGTGCGCCGGCAGCGCGTGCCGAATCGAGGATGCGCTCCATTTCCTGGTCGGTCAGGCCGGGGATGATTGGCGCCACCATCACCGAAGCCGGAATGCCGGCGTCCGAAAGCTGCCTGATCGCCTCCAGCCGCTTGGTCGGCGTCGAGGCGCGTGGCTCCATAGTTCTGGCCAGCATGCGGTCCATCGTCGTCACCGACAGCGCCACCTTGGCCAAGCCCCGTTCGGCCATGCGCGACAGGATATCGATGTCGCGCGTCACCAAGGCGGATTTGGTGACGATGCCGACCGGATGGCCGCGCGCTTCCAGCACTTCGAGGATCTCGCGCATGATCCGGTACTGCTTTTCGATCGGCTGGTAGGGATCGGTGTTGGTGCCGATGGCAATGGTGCGCGGCTGGTAGCCGTCCTTCGACAGTTCCTTGTCGAGCAACCGTGCCGCATCCGGCTTGGCAAACAGCTTCGATTCGAAATCCAGTCCCGGCGACAGCCCCATGAAGCTGTGCGTCGGCCGCGCGAAGCAGTAGACGCAGCCATGCTCGCAGCCGCGATAGGGATTGATCGAACGGTCGAAGGAAATGTCCGGCGATTCGTTGCGGGTGATGATGGTGCGCGGCTTCTCCACCTGCACTTCGGTCTTGAAAGGCGGCAGTTCTTCCAGCGAATTCCAGCCGTCATCGAAGACATGCCGGCTGACCGGCTCGAAGCGGCCCGACGGATTGATGCCGGCCGAGCGCCCGCGATTGCGGTCCGGGCGGACGCGCATGCCGCTCTGCTCGATCATCGCATTGGCCATCTCGGCTCTTCCTGCTCCGAAGGCTGCAATGTCCGCACGCACGATATGTTCCATTTTTGCCCTCTCCCAGGGACTGTCGGTCGGCTGTCGAATCGCTCTGTTCATGAAACTATTCCTATTTTGTTGATGAGAACAAAGCAAGAACTTTTTATGCCGCGATGCGAAAACTGGCGCCGGACGCAGCTTTCCGCTATGCGGCTAACCATGCTCACCGTCCTGATCGAAACCCTTGATGACGAAGAGGGCCTTGCCCGCACGCTTGCCTCGCTGATCGGCGGCGCGGTCGAGGGCGTGGTGCGCGATGTCATCGTCTGCGACACCGGTTCCACCGACCAGACGCACCGCGTCGCCGAACATGCCGGCTGCCACTATCTCAGCGGCGGCATTGCGGCCGGCATCAGGCAGGCGAAAGGCGAGTGGCTGCTGTTGCTGGAACCGGGCGCGCGGCTGGCGGAAGGCTGGATCGACGAAGTCGTCGCCCACACGGCCAAGCAGACCATGCCGGCGCGGTTCTCACGCGCCCGCGGCAACCGCACGCCGTTCCTGTCACGGCTCTTTTCGGGAAACCGGGCGCTCGCCGAAGGGCTGGTGATCAGCAAGCGACAGGCCACCGCCTTGTCGAAAAACGCGCGCAGCGCCGAGGCCATCGCGCGCGGCCTTGCGACCAAACGGCTCAATGCCGACATCTGGGTGGCGCCGGCGAAGTGAGGGCCTGCGCCTCCTCCAGATTTTGCAGGGCACACATTATTGTGCATTGCACAAAATATGACGTGAGGCTAACATTTCATCGATGCGGGACATCAGGGTTTGGGTAATGCCGGAGCGGTGAGCACCGACGCGCGTCAGTGCCGCGTTCATACCCGAGGACCCGATGACCTTTACAAGCCCTGACAAATCCGGCGCCGCCAGCCTTGAGGCAATTGCGCGAAACGGCAGCCTGCTGCGCCGTATTGCAGCGCGTATTCCGACCTATCTGACCGATCTTCGCGAGAACCCGGCCTGGCTGCCGATGTTCATGCTGGCCCGCACCATGCCGGGGCGGCGCCTGCACTGGCTTGGCGCCAAAGCGGCCAAGCCGGCAGGCGAGGCAGGGGATACGATGTTTACCGGCGTCGACCGCACCGCCGTCGTCAACGCGCTGAAATCGGATGGGTTGTTTTCCGGGTTTGTCCTGCCGCAGGCGATCCATGAGGAAATCACCAGCTTTGCGCAGCGCACGCCTTGCTTCGGCAATTTCGACCGCCGTCTCGAGTTCTTGGCCGACGATCATGCCGAGGCTGAAAAGCGTTTTGGCCGCTCCTTGCTCAGCGGCCACTTTTTCGAGCGCATCCTGGACTGCGACGCAGCTCTTGCAATCCAGCGCGATCCGCTGCTTCTCGACATTGCCGCGAACTATCTCGGCGGCCAGGCAAAACTGATCACCACGCGCGTCTGGTGGAGCTTTCCGACCGGGGCTGCCTCGGACGCCGACAAGAACCTGGCGTCGCTCGGCAAATACCATTTCGATCTCGACGACTGGCGGATGCTGAAATTCTTCTTCTATCTGAAGCCCGTCGATGCCGGCACCGGTCCGCATGTCTATGTCAGGGGCAGCCACAAGCGCCGCGCCCTGAAGCATCAGCTGACGCTGCTCGTCGGCCATCCGGCGCAAGACGTGCTCGGCGTCTATGGCGACGAGAGCCCGGTGACGCTGACCGGCGAGGCAGGTCTCGGCTTTGTCGAGGACCCGTTCGGTTTCCACATGGGCACCGTGCCGACGCGCACGCCGCGGCTGATGATGGAAGTCGGCTTCGGCGTGTCACCGCCCTCGCGCCGGCGCTTTCATGGCGAACCGGTCATTCGCTGATCTGGGCTCTTATCCGCTCTTGCCGCGCCGCAGATGCTCGTCCAGGCGCGGCATGATCTCGACGAAGTTGCAGGGCATGTGCCGGTAGTCGAGCTGCGGCTTCAAGATGCCGTCCCAGGCATCCTTGCAGGCGCCGGGCGAGCCTGGCAGCACGAAGACGAAGGTGGCGTTGACGACGCCGCCGGTCGCCCGGCTCTGGATCGTCGAGGTGCCGATCTTGTCGTAGGAAATGCGGTGAAACACTTCGGAAAAGCCGTCCATGCGCTTTTCGAAGATCGGCTCCAGCGCTTCCGGCGTCACGTCGCGGCCTGTAAAGCCGGTGCCGCCGGTGGTGATCACCACATCGATATCCTTGTCCCGCGACCAGCCTAATACCGTGTCACGGATCTTGTCGCGGTCGTCGGTGACGATGTCGCGGGCGGCCAGGATATGGCCGGCCTCGGCGATGCGATCGGCCAGCGTCTGGCCGGATTTGTCGTCGGCAAGGCTGCGCGTATCGGAAACCGTCAGCACCGCGATGCGCACTGGAATGAAGGAACGGCTTTCGTCAATTCTGGCCATCAGCTCCCTCCGATGCGATGCTGCGCGTCGCGGCGACAAACCAGTCCGGTTCGCGGCTGCGGATTTCGGCAGCCGCGCGCTTGGCCACATTGCCGGTCTCGAACAGTCCGAAGCAGGTTGCACCGGAACCCGACATCCGCGAGAATCCCGATCCGGCTCTGTTCAACACCGAGAGCGCCCTGCCGATGGCGGGCAGGATGGCGCTGGCCGCCGGCTCGAGATCGTTGCGGGTGATCTCCAGCCAGTTGCGGACGCTGTGAAAATCGAAATTACGCGGCAGCGGCGGCAGCGCCGCATTGTCGCGACGGGCAAGGGCTGCGAACACCTCGGCGGTGGAGACGGCGGTGCCGGGATTGACCAGAACCAGCCCAAGGGCGGGAAAGCTAGGCACCATCGACAGCTCGTCGCCAACGCCGCGCGCGATCAGCGGTTTTGCCGCAAGGCACATCGGAACGTCGGCGCCAAGCGAGAGACCGATCCGCGCCAGTTCGGCGTCGTCGATATCCAGTCGCCATGCCTGCGCCAGACCGCGCAGCACCGCCGCGGCGTCGCTCGAGCCGCCACCGACGCCGGAGGCGACCGGCAGGTTCTTTTCAAGCCGGATGGTCACCGGCGGCGTGTGCTGCAGGCCGGCCGCCTTGCGCAGCGCGTCGCGCGCTTTCACCACCAGATTGTCGCCGTCGAACGGCACCGCGGCTGCGTACTTGCCAGACACCGAAAACTGATCACTGTCGGCAAGCGCCGTCTCCACCCTGTCGCCGAAACGGGTGAACACGGCCAGGCTTTCGATCAGGTGATAGCCATCCGGCCGCCTGCCGGTGACGTGCAGCGCAAGATTGATCTTGGCATGCGCAGGCCACGTCCGGGCGTCGGAATTCACGGTCTCGGCGGCGAGGGAGATGGCGGTCAGTCCTTGGCCAGGCGGTATTCGCCGGTCTTCGGATCCTTGACCAGCGTGCCCATCGTGCCGTTGGCCGCCTGCTTTTCGGTGCGCCGTATCTTGGCCGTCACGCGCTGCGCTTCCCTGACGAAAGAGCGGTATCCGACATAGGCCAGCGCCCCGACGGCGGCGAAGAAAATGATCTGTGGCATGTCAAAACTCCTCCCTCGCAGGGCTGGCAAACGCGGCCGGTGGGGTCGGTCAACCACTCATGCTAGCCGTTTTCACCGGCTTTTCAAAGCCCGAAGCGCGCCCACAGCGCGCGTTCTTCCGCCGCGTCGACCACGCCGGTCGCGGCGGCGGCGGCGATGTCGGGGGCGGAAAAGCCCTGGCTCGAGCCGAACAGGCCGAACCGGCTGAGGAAGCCGCGCGGCGTGGTGATCAGCTTGAGCTGGGTCTTGGCCCCGAAACGCGTCTTGAGCACGGTGCGCATATCGCCCAGCGCATCGACGAGGCCAAGCTCCAGCCCTTTCTTGCCGGTCCAGAACAGGCCGGTGAACAAGTCCGGGTCGTTCTTGAGCTTGCTGCCGCGCCGGTCCTTGACCAGGTCGATGAAGGTGTCGTGAACTTCGAGCTGCAGCGCCTTCAGCCGTTCGACATCTTCCTTCTTCTCCGGTTTGAAGGGGTCGAGCACCGCCTTGTTCTGGCCGGCAGTATGGACGCGCCGCTCGACGCCGATCTTCTTCATCAGTTCGGGAAAGCCGAACGAGGCCGACACCACGCCGATGGAGCCGACGATGGAGGACGGATCGGCAAAAATCTCGTCGCCGGCGACCGCGATCATATAGCCGCCCGACGCCGCCACGTCCTCGACGAACACCAGCACTTTTTTGTTCTTCTCGCTCGCCAGGTCGCGGATGCGTTTGAAAATCAGCCGCGACTGCACCGGCGAGCCGCCCGGCGAATTGATCGAGATGGCAACCGCGGGCGCGTCGAAGGAAAATGCCTTTTCGATGAGACCGGCGGTCGAGGCCAGCGACAGGTTCTGCCGGAACTGGCCGCCGCCCGACATGATGGTGCCGTGCAGCCGGATGACCGGAATGGTGACGACGGTGGAGCGCCAGGATTTCGGCAGCAGGCGGTTCAAAAGGCGTTTCACGAGGGCACTATCTCCGGTCAATTGCTCGAGCGCATGTAGGGATTCGCCGGCCAACGGCAATGCCGCCGCACCGGCTGGGCAAAATCAGTCGCCGAACAGCGACGCCAGCCCGTTGTTGATCATCTCGGTCCGCTCCGATGGCCCATCGCCCGATTGTTGATGCAGCATCAGCGGCGGGCGGATGGACAGTTTGCCGCGCGCGCCGAGCGCCGCCCTGACGACGATGCGGATCGCCGCCGCCTCGGGGCGAGGATGCACTGCCAGCATCTCGGCATCGCCGAAGCGGCCTGAAATCGCTTCGAGCAGGACGCCGAGCTGCTCCGGCCGCGCGATGACGGCAAGCCCGCCGCGCGGCCTGGCGACAGCCGCCGCACTGCGGATCCAGCTCTCGAACAGCCCGTCCTCCATGACATGCGCCTCTTTCCTCAAGCGGTCGGGCGTGGCGCGATCCTCGGCGGCGTTGAAGGGCGGGTTCATGATGACGAAATCGAAGGAATTGTCGGCAAGGCCGGCCAGCGTTCGCGCCCGGCCCGACAGCGTGACATCGGCCGTCAGCACCGAGCCGCGGTTGCCGAGATGCGCATTGCCGGGGTGGGCAAGCGTGGTTGCGGCAAAGGCCGCCATTTCAGGGGAGCGTTCGACCAGCACCACATCGGCTGCCGGACAGCGCGACAGCACCGCGAGCCCGGCAGCACCTGCACCGGCGCCGAAATCGGCAAGGCGCCCGGCGAAGGCGGATGGCACGGAAGCCGCCAGCATCATGGCGTCCATCCCGGCGCGGTGGCCTGCCTGTCGCGGCTGCACCAGCCAGAAGCGTCCGCGGTGGAAGGCGTCGACCGTGTGGGCCGGCGTATCCGGGACGGAGGCGGCTGGTGACGCGGCCATTATTTTTGACGGATCTCGTTGGCGATGCCGGCATCCGTCAGGATGCGCCGGGCCATGTCGGCCTGATCGGCGTCGACCATGATGCGCCGCGGCAGGATGCCGATCGACCCGTCGAGCACGCTCATGTTCTGGTCGGCGACGAAACAGCCGATGCCGGCATCGCGCATCAGCGATTCGACAAAGGAGATGATGACGGCGTCGTTGGTGCGGATGAGCTCTATCATCGGATGAAACTCGCAGCTTGCGGCGTCGATGTAAACGCTGGAGCATGGTGCCGAAAAGTGTGAAGCGGTTTTCGGTCAACGCCATGCTCTCTCTCGAATATTGACACGCCGTCACCGCAACCGCGCCAATTCGCCTCTTGCCGTGCCCGTGGGTGCAGCCCTAGAGTCATGCAGGGACAAGGGCCGTCGCGCGCGTGCTATCAGACGGGAGTGATTGTAGTGGGTGTCGTTCTCAACATCGAAAACGGGAAGCGGGAAGCCGCCTCCATCAAGGATCTCATCGACCTGACGGCGGCCGACATGGGGCGCGTCAATGAGCTGATCCTGTCCAAGGCCGGCTCCGACGTCGAGATGATCCCGGAGGTTGCCAACCATTTGATCTCGTCTGGCGGCAAGCGGTTGCGGCCGATGCTGACGCTCGCCGCCGCCCAGATGTTCGGATATTCCGGCGAGGGCCACGTCAAGCTCGCCACATCGGTCGAGTTCATGCACACGGCGACGCTTTTGCATGACGACGTCGTCGACGAGAGCGGCATGCGGCGTGGCAAGAAGACCGCCCGCATGATCTGGGGCAACCAGGCGAGCGTGCTGGTCGGCGATTTCCTGCTCGGCCAGGCTTTCCGCATGATGGTCGATGTCGGCTCGCTCGAGGCGCTCGACATCCTGTCCAGCGCGGCTTCCATCATCGCCGAGGGCGAGGTGATGCAGCTTGCCGCCGCCAAGAACCTCGAAACCACCGAGGATGAGCATTTTGCGGTGATCAAAGCCAAGACCGCGGCGCTGTTTTCCGCCGCTGCCGAGGTCGGTCCGGTCATCGCCTTGGCGACGCGCAACGATCGCGCGGCCCTGCGCTCCTACGGCATGAACCTCGGCCTTGCCTTCCAGCTGATCGATGACGCGCTGGATTATGGCGGCTCCAGCAAGGATCTCGGCAAGAATGTCGGCGACGATTTCCGCGAGGGCAAGGTGACGCTGCCGGTGATCCTCGCCTACCGGCGCGGCACCAAGGCCGAGCGCACCTTCTGGAAGCGCGCAATCGAGGACAATGTCACGGACGATGCCGGGCTGGAAAAGGCCATCGGCCTGATGACCCGCCATGGCGCCATTGCCGACACGATTGGCCGCGCCCGTCATTTCGGCGAGATCGCCCGCGACGCGCTGGCGCCGCTGGAAGAGACGCCGCAGAAATCGGCGCTGATCGACGTCATCGATTTCTGCATTAGCCGGGTGAACTGAGGAAGCGCTGGCTGGTGCTTCTTGCGCCAGGCCGCCTCTCAATTCGGCTTCCGGGGGCGCAATCTTGCCTGGTTATGACCTCCGCGCCATGGTTTGTTAATCGCATGACCCGATTGTGAATTTGAGGCGGATTGAAGCCTGACCCCAAAAAGGCCATGCTTTGTCGGGAAAAGATCGAGTCTACGGCGATCCCGCTGACGCGGGGCTCGCGTTTGGCTGAAAGGGATACGATGCGGCAAGGACGTGCGCGCTGGCTGACAGGGCTGGCAATTGTGACGGGCATGGCGATCTCCAGTCTGCCGGCCTATGCCAAACAGACCACCGAACCGGTCAAGATCACGTCGTTTTCGGGAGCCTATCTGGCCGCGCGGATCGCCGAAGGCGACAATGACCTCGACAATGCCATCGCCTACTACAAGCAGGCGCTCGCCTTCGCTCCCGGCGACACCTCCTTGCAGCAGAGCCTGATGCTGTCGCTGATCGCGCAAGGCCGCTTCGAAGAATCCCTGGCCTATGCCGACAAGCTCAAGGAAGTTCCCGACGTCGAGCGCTTCTCGCGCCTGGCGCTGGCGGTCGATTCCTTCCACAAGAAGGATTTTACCAAAGCCCAGTACTGGCTCAAGCTGTCGCTCGAATCCGATCTCGACCGGCTCATCTCCGGTGTCATGTCCGGCTGGGCGCAGCAAGGTGCCGGCGACGCCACCGAAGCGATGGCCTCCGTCGACAAGCTCCAGGGTCCGGACTGGTTCGGCCTGTTCAAATCCTTCCATCGCGCGCTGATCGCCGACGCCTCGGGCCAATCCGAAAAAGCCGATGCGATCTACGCCGCGACCTTGGCCGACACCACCGCCGGTGGCGCTTCGCCCGAAACCTGGATGCGCAATGCGCAGGCTTACGCGTCTTTCCTCGCTCGCAAGGGCGACAAGGACAAGGCACTGTCGGTGCTCGACCAGGCAGAGGCGTTTTCGCCGGGCAAGCTGGAAATAACGGCGCTGCGCGACAAGATCGGCAAGGGCGAGAAGATCGAGCCTTTCGTTGCCGGCCCGTCGGACGGCGCCTCGGAAATCCTGCTTGACCTCGCCACCGCGCTCAATCGCGGCGGCGGCGAGCCATTCGTCCGCCTCTATCTGCAATACGCTTTGGCGCTGAAGCCCGAGAGCGACGCGGCCCTGGTGCAACTCGCCGCCGTTTCCGAGCAGCTGAAGGACGGCGAAGGCGCCATTGCGCTCTATCGCCGTATCCCTGACTCTTCGCCGCTGAAGGAGCTTTCGGACCTGCAGCTCGGCCTCAACCTTGCCGATCTCGACCGTCATGACGAGGCGATCGCCCATCTGAAGGCGTTCGTCGCCGCCCATCCAGACGACATGCGCGCCTATCTGGCGCTCGGCGGCGTCTATTCCTCGAAGGACGATTTCCGCTCGGCCGCCGACCTCTACGACAAGGCGGTCGCGGTGCTGAAGACCCCGAGCGCGGCCAACTGGAACGTCTACTACCAGCGTGGCATCGCCTATGAGCGGCTGAAGGAATGGCCGAAGGCCGAGCCGAATTTCCGCAAGGCGCTGGAACTGTTGCCCGACCAGCCGCAGGTTCTGAACTATCTCGGCTATTCCTGGGTCGACATGAACATGAACCTCAAGGAAGGCCTGGCGATGATCCAGAAGGCCGTCGACCTGCGACCGAGCGATGGCTACATCGTCGATTCGCTGGGCTGGGCCTATTTCCGCATGGGCCGGTTCGATGATGCCGTGCGCGAAATGGAGCGGGCCGTGTCGCTGAAGCCGGAAGATCCGGTGCTGAACGACCATCTCGGCGACGCTTACTGGCGCGTCGGCCGCAAGCTGGAAGCCACCTTCCAGTGGAACCAGGCCCGCGACCTGAAGCCGGACCCCGATGTGCTCGCCACCTTGCAGCAGAAGCTCTTGAAGGGCCTGCCGCCGATCGTATCCAACACGGCGCAGGAAACCCCGAAGGTCAAGCCCGAGCCGGCGACTGCCCCGAAAGGCTGAGCGGCCCATCCTGATTTTTCGTAACAAACGGGGCCGATGTCGGCCCCGTTTTCTTGATCAGAACAGCTTGCGATAGACGACGAAGCCGGAGCGATCCCCGATCTTGTCGTACAGCTTCATCGCCGTGTGGTTGGTCTCATGCGTCAGCCAGTAGACCCGGCCTGAACCTGCGGCTTTGGCAAGGTCGTAGACGCCATTGATGAGGGCCCTGCCGACGCCCTTGCCACGCGAAGCCTCTGACGTGAAAAGATCCTGCAGATAGCAGTTCGGCGCAATCGCCGTGGTGCTGCGGTGATAGAGGTAGTGCACGAGGCCGAGCAACTGCCCGCCGCTCTCGGCAACCAGCGCATGCACCGGCTCATAGGCATCGAAAAAGCGCGACCATGTCATCTCGGTGATTTCGCGCGGCAGGGCCGTCTCGCCCGAGCGGCCGTAAAAGGCATTGTAGCCGTCCCACAGCGGCAGCCATTGCTCGAAATCCTGTCGCGTGACGGGGCGGACGGTGATTGGGCTAGACATTGCTGGACCTGCTGTCGTTGACACTGGCGATGCGAGCGTCGAACAGACCGCAGGCTGCCATGGCCGGCAATGGGCCAGCCGCCCGCAAAGCTTTCAACGTGCCCTTTGCGCCGTCGCAGCGATCCCATGCCGGCAGGCCTTGCCTTGACGCTTGCCGGCCAGGCATCTAGGGAATGCCGCATTCCGCCGCTCCGTCGAGGCCGCCGTGACCGTCAATATTCCCGCCCACATGCATCCCAGCCGCTCCTTCCAGGGACTGATCCTGACCTTGCACAATTACTGGGCGGACTATGGTTGCGTTATCCTGCAGCCCTACGACATGGAAGTCGGCGCCGGCACATTTCATCCGGCGACGACGCTGCGCGCGCTCGGGCCAAAACACTGGAACGCCGCCTATGTGCAGCCCTCGCGCCGGCCCAAGGACGGGCGCTATGGCGAGAACCCGAACCGGCTGCAGCATTATTACCAGTACCAGGTGATCCTGAAGCCCAATCCGCCCAATCTGCAGGAGCTCTATCTCGGCTCGCTAGCGGCCATCGGCGTCGACCCGCTCCTGCACGACATCCGCTTCGTCGAGGACGACTGGGCAAGCCCGACGCTGGGCGCCTGGGGGCTGGGCTGGGAGTGCTGGTGCGACGGCATGGAAGTGTCGCAGTTCACCTATTTCCAGCAGGTCTGCGGCATCGAATGCGCGCCGGTGGCGGGCGAGTTGACCTACGGGCTGGAGCGGCTGGCCATGTATGTGCAAGGCGTCGACAATGTCTACGATCTTAACTTCAACGGCCGCGAAGGCACCGACAAGGTGACCTATGGCGACGTCTTCCTGCAGGCCGAGCAGGAATATTCGCGCCACAATTTCGAATACGCCAACACGGCGATGCTGCTGCGCCATTTCGAAGACGCCGAAGCCGAGTGCAAGGCGCTGCTCGATGCCGGCGCGCCGGCCTCGAACGACAATCTGCCGATGCATCGGATGGTCTTCCCGGCCTACGACCAGTGCATCAAGGCCAGCCATGTCTTCAACCTGCTCGACGCGCGCGGCGTGATCTCGGTCACCGAACGGCAGAGCTACATCTTGCGGGTGCGCAATCTGGCGAAAGCCTGCGGCGAGGCGTTTTTGCTGACGCAGGCAGGTGGCCTGGCCGCCTAGTTCCTTGCTGAGAGAGTAAAGGCGTCCATCGTCTGCAAGGCGCGGCGAACGCCCGGCATCGCGAACGCGCCATGAACCTGCGCGGTAAAGCAGGCGCTGAGTGCGAGGATCTGCAGCAATGTCGATATCGTCTTCATGGTCGTTCAGCCAATAGTTCTCTGCCTGAGCGTGTGTCGCTTCAGCGCTGCGTTCGGTTCATGGAAATCTTTGATCCAAGGACGGGTGGGCTGACCGCAGCCCGACAGCACGGTCAAAATTTCTGGAAAGGGTGACAGCGGCCAGCCGAGTTGCTATGCCCCGCCCGGACCATTGCCGCGTGAGCCCTATCCATGCCTGACCTGCTTCTAGAACTCCGCTCGGAAGAGATCCCTGCCCGCATGCAGCGCAAGGCGGCGGGCGATCTCAGGAAGATGCTGACCGACGGTCTGGTTGAGGCCGGGCTGACCTATGACGCCGCGCGCGAATACTGGACGCCGCGGCGGCTCACGCTCGACATCAGGGGCCTGACCGCGCGCTCGAAGGACATTCACGAGGAGATCAAGGGGCCGTCGACGACGGCGCCGGAACAGGCCGTGCAGGGATTTCTGCGCAAGGCCGGGCTGGCTTCGATTGCCGAGGCGCATGTTCATTCCGACCCGAAGAAGGGGGACTTCTATGTCGCCCACATCTCCAAGCCGGGCAGGGCGGCGGAAGAAATCATCGCCGAACTGGTGCCGGCTATCATCCGCAGCTTCCCCTGGCCGACATCGATGCGCTGGGGGCCGGCCTCGGCGAAACCCGGCTCTTTGCGCTGGGTGCGGCCGCTGCAGTCGATCCTGTGCACCTTCGGCCCGGAGACCGAGGAGCCGGTGGTGGTCGATTTCGAGATCGACGGCATTCGTGCGGGCAATGTCACCTACGGCCATCGCTTTCACGCGCCGAATGCCATCACCGTGCGTCGCTTCGATGACTATGTGTCCAAGCTGGAGGCGGCCAAGGTCGTGCTCGATGGCGACCGGCGCAAGGAGATCATCCTCGCCGATGCCAGGAACCTCGCCTTCGCCAACGGGCTCGACCTGGTCGAGGACGAGGGGCTGCTGGAGGAAGTGTCAGGCCTGGTCGAATGGCCGGTCGTGCTGATGGGCGAGTTCGAGCAGGATTTTCTCGCCATTCCGGCCGAGGTGATACGGCTGACCATCCGCGCCAACCAGAAGTGTTTTGTCACGCGCCCGCAAGGCACCAGTGAAGGCCTTTCCAACCGCTTCATCCTGACCGCCAACATCGAGGCCAAGGATGGCGGCAAGGAGATCGCCCACGGCAACGGCAAGGTGGTGCGCGCCCGCCTGTCCGATGCGCTGTATTTCTGGAAGACCGACCAGGGCAACGTTCCCGATCTCGACCAGTTGCAGGCGTCGGCGGCAAAATTCGCCCTCGATCTGAAAAAGCCGCTCGACCAGCGCATGGCCCGCCTCGACCATCTCGGCGTTACCTTCCATGCCAAGCTCGGCACCCAGGGTGAGCGGGTGGAGCGGATCGCCCGGCTCGCTGAAGAACTGGCGCCGATCGTGGCGAAGTCGCTCTCCCCCCTCGAGGGGGAGATGGCCGGCAGGCCAGAGGGGGTTGCCGCGCGTGAAGCGCCGGCATCTTCTGTCCGCGAGAAGGAGTCGCACCCCGTCGTGCCGACCCCCTCTGTCGCCTTCGGCGACCTCTCCCCCTCGAGGGGGGAGATTCCCGCGCTCGCCAAGCGCGCTGCGGTGCTGGCGAAGGCCGACCTCACCACCGAAGTGGTGGGCGAGTTCCCGGAACTGCAGGGCGCCATGGGCCGTAAGTATGCGCTGCTCCAGGGCGAGCACGCGTCCGTCGCAGCGGCGATCGAGGAGCACTACAAACCACAAGGTCCGTCCGACCGTGTGCCGACCGATCCGGTCTCGATTGCCGTGGCGCTCGCCGACAAGCTCGATACGCTGGTCGGTTTCTGGGCCATCGACGAAAAGCCGACGGGGTCAAAGGATCCCTATGCGCTGCGAAGGGCGGCGCTGGGAGTGGTCAGGATCGTACTCGAAAACAGGATCAAGCTTTCCTTTGGCGTTGCCATAGCGGCGACGGTTTCATCGGCGCTCGCCGCATATGAACGTCTCGGTGAGGGCGCCGAAAGTCGTGGCGTGGTGGCCATGCTGGATTCTCGCATTCGCGACTACAGAGGCACGAGCTGTCTCTTGCCGGAAGCGGGTCTTGTCGCTGAGCTGGTGAAGGACGGCCTCGAGAAGGCGATTGCCAAAACCTTTGGCGCTTCCGATCCGGAGCGAGAATTCTTCGACGGTCAGCGCATAATGGAGCTGCAAGCTTCGTTGGTCCCATTCATTGGTGACCTCCTCGCCTTCTTCCACGACCGCCTCAAAGTCTACCTCCGCGACCAGGGCGCTCGGCACGATCTGATCGACGCGGTGATCACGCCGCAGTCCGACGACCTCTTGCAGATCGTGCGCCGCGTCGAAGCGCTGGGCTCCTTCCTCGACACCGAGGATGGCAGAAACCTGCTCGCCGGCAGCAAGCGCGCGGCCAACATTCTTGCCGCCGAGGAGAAGAAGAAAACGGCGATTGCAAGCACTGTTGTGCCGGCTCTTTTCAGGGAGGATGCCGAGAAATCGCTGTTTGCGGCGGTGAATCAGGCTGAGAGGCAAGCCGGCGAAGCGATTCAGAATGAAGACTTTTCCGCCGCCATGCTGGCGCTTAGCGTGTTGCGTGAACCGGTTGATTCATTCTTTGAGCGTGTTCTCGTGAATGATGAGGACCAGACCGTGCGCGCCAACCGCCTGGCGCTGCTCGCCCGCATCCGCGCGGCGACCGATCAGGTCGCGGATTTCTCGAAGATAGCTGGCTAAGAGCATGATCCCGAAAAGTGGGAACCGGTTTTCGGACAAGATCATGCTCAAACAAAACAGCTGAAAAAAATCTGCCGGCCGGGCGTTCGAGCCGGCTTACAGTCATATGACGATGATCTCTCCGTGGCAAAAGGGACATGTTCTCCAACCCCACGGAGGCTTCCATGAATTCCGCTCACGAAATCGAAGTGACAGAAGAAACCTCGGGCGACGCCGAGGCGCTTGAATCCGCTTCCGAAACGACCCTCGATCAAACCGCTGCCGCTGCGATCGAAGCTGCCGATCTGTCGGATGACGACGAGGATGGCGATGACGAAGGCAGCGAAGACACCGACGAAGACGACGACAAGGCTGCCGTCCTCTCAGGCGACGACGAGGACGAAGACGACGACGAAGAAAATGACGACGAGGACGACGACAGCGTGAAGGCCGAAGGCGACGACGCTGACGAGAAGGACGAGTCCGACGAGGCCGCCGACGACAAGGATGAAGCGGCCTGAGATTTCTCGACCGACTGCAGTGACGAAACAGGGCGGCTCATCAGCCGCCCTGTTTTTTCAGTCCCGGATGCTGACCTTGTCAGTCTTCCCGAGGTTGACGAAGTCAATCCTCCAGAATGCTGACGTGCACGCTGTCTTCGTAGACGTCGACCTGGATCAACGGCTCGCCATTGACGATGGCGCGCTTGGTCGAGGAACTCATCGCGCCGCCGCGCTGCAGCATGCGCTGCAAATTCGCGCGGTCGTCATTGCTGCTGAACCAGTCGTCACCCTGATCATCGGCGTCGCGCCGGTGAAACTTGTGCCAGTTGGCGCGGTCCTGCCGCACCATCTGCGCGGCACTGTCCAGTTCGTAGCCATCGCTGGCATGGTGGTCCCGATCGGAAATGCGCGCGACATAGGACCCCAGCATGTCATCGGCGCGGGCAGCTCCCGTGCCCAGCAATGATGCCAGCAACAGGCCGGCGACGGTAAATGATCTAGCCTTCATGATAGCCCCCTGTGTCCTGAGCCGGGAAACCCGGCGCGGCGCTTTGGCATGATGGTGCGCCGGCCGGCGGATCGGCGTCAAGCCGAACAGTCTACATGAGTTTCTCTGCAGGGGGTCCCGGCGGTGTCGCTGGCGGAACCGTCGCTGCCGGTTGAGGCTGCGATTGTGTTTCAGGCTGTGGCTTGCCGTTCGTTGCGGTCGTTTCTCCTGCAGGCTTGGTATCAGCCACAGGTTTGGTGCCGGTTGCCGGCGCGGCCGCTGTCGTGGCCTTGGCCGGTGCGGCGGGCGACGCGAAGGCGCCGCCGACAACGCCGCCACGAATGATCATCGGAGGTTGCGTGGAGCCGGATTTGTGTTTGGGCTTTTCCGGGATCGCCGCGACCTTTTCAAAGGTGACATCCGGCTCAGGGTCGCCGAGTGCCACGATCGATGGCGTGGTGTAGGCAGCGATCTTCACCGGTTCGGCCGAGCCAAGCCTGACCACGGACGGCGTCGACGTCGATGCGCCGAGAACGAGAATTGAAGAGGCCTGTGCCCCGCCGGTCATCGCCGCCAGGGTAAAACCAAGCGCTCCAAGCATACGCACCGACACCATGATACTCCCCTTGCCCATGAAGCCGACACCATAGCGTTAGGGAATTGATGCCGGCTTGCGAGGAAGCATAGCATTTTAGGGATTGATAATTCGCCAACGCCCGGACTTGCCCCATAAGCGCCAGCGTACTACGCACCCGGCATCTGCGAGGTGATGACAGTGGCTGAGATAGTTGCCGCCGGCGAGGCGATGGAGCGGGCGCTGGCGTTGCTCGAAGGTGGCGACGTCGTCGCCATCCCGACCGAAACGGTCTATGGGCTGGCCGGCGACGCGACCAATGGCATCGGCGTGGCGCGCATTTTCGAGGCCAAGGGCCGCCCGCGCTTCAATCCGCTGATTGCCCATGTCGCCGATCTGGCGATGGCCGAGCGCATTGCGCTGTTCGATCCCCTGTCGAAAAGGCTGGCGCAGGCCTTCTGGCCCGGGCCACTGACGCTGGTGCTGCCGCAGCGGCCCGGCAACGGCATCCATCCGCTGGTCACCGCCGGGCTGGACACGATCGCACTGCGCATGCCGAAAGGCTTTGGCGGCGAATTGATCGCCAGGCTTGGCCACCCACTGGCGGCGCCCAGCGCCAATTCCTCTGGAAAAATCAGCGCCACCACGGCTGAGGCCGTGGTCGCCGATCTCGGTGCCAGGATCAGGCTGGTGGTCGATGGCGGCGCGACGCCGGTCGGGCTGGAATCGACCATCGTCAAGGTCGAAGGCGCAACAGTGCGGTTGCTGCGACCGGGCGGCATCGCCGCCGAGGAGATCGAAGCGATCGCGGGGACAAAACTGCTGCGCGGCGCGACAGCGGGCATTGAGGCGCCCGGCATGCTGGCCTCGCATTATGCGCCGGGTGCGGCGGTGCGGCTCAATGCCGAAAAAATCACCAGGGACGAAGCACTGTTGGCCTTTGGCGGCCGCCGTGCCGAAGGCTGGCAAGGCGCGGCGGCTGTGCGCAACCTCTCTGTATCAGGCGATTTGCGCGAAGCCGCCAGCAATCTCTTCGCACACCTTCAGGAGCTCGACCGCAGCGGCGCGACAAGCATTGCCGTCGAGCCAATCCCTTTCGACGGGTTGGGCGAAGCGATCAACGACCGGCTTGCGCGCGCCGCCGCCCCGCGTGACATCTCCGCATCCGAGACATAGCTTCCAGCCATGACCAAAATTCTCGCAGATCTCGACCCCGCCCTCATCGATCGCTTCGCGTCCATCGTCGGCGACAAATATGCGCTGCGCGACCAGCAGGATATCGCGCCTTACCTCACCGAGCGGCGCGGACTGTGGCACGGCAGGACAGCACTTGTGCTGAGGCCCGGCAGCGTCGACGAGGTCAGCCGCATCATGCGCCTGGCGAGCGAGACGGGAACGCCCATCGTGCCGCAGAGCGGCAACACCGGCCTGGTCGGCGCCCAGGTGCCGGACACCTCCGGTCGCGAAATCGTGCTGTCGCTGTCGCGGCTGAACCGCATCCGCGAGATCGATGTCCTCTCCAACACGGTGACCGTCGAGGCCGGCGTCATCCTGCAGACGCTGCAGGAAGCGGCCGATGCCGCCGACCGGCTGTTTCCACTGTCGCTCGCCGCGCAAGGCTCCTGCCAGATCGGCGGCAATCTCTCCTCCAATGCCGGCGGCACCGGCGTGCTTGCCTACGGCAATGCGCGTGAACTCTGCCTCGGCGTCGAAGTGGTGCTGCCGACCGGCGAGGTGTTCGACGATCTGCGCAAGCTGAAGAAGGACAACACCGGCTACGATCTGAAGAACCTGTTTGTCGGCGCCGAAGGCACGCTTGGCGTCATCACCGCCGCCGTGCTCAAGCTGTTCCCCAAGCCCAAGGGTCGCGAAGTGGCCTTTGCCGGCCTGTCGTCGCCTGAAGCAGCCCTTGCCCTGTTCAGCCTGGCGATGGGCCATGCCGGCGCCGCACTCACCGCCTTCGAGTTGATCGGCAGGCGGCCCTACGACTTCACACTTCTTCACGCGCAAGGCGTTACAAGGCCGCTGGCCGAGGATTGGCCATGGTATGTGCTGATGCAGGTTTCCTCCGGCCGCTCGGCCGATGATGCCAAGGCGCTGATCGAGGAGATGCTGTCAGCCGGCCTCGAGCAAGGCATCGTCGGCGATGCGGTGATTGCGGCAAGCCTGGCGCAGGGCGACGCCTTTTGGAATTTCCGCGAGGTGCTGCCCGAGTCGCAGAAGCCCGAGGGGGCCTCGATCAAGCATGACATCTCGGTGCCTGTGGCATCGATCCCTGGGTTTATCGAAAAGGCGGCTGGCGCCGTAGCTTCGGTCAGCGCCGGTGCGCGCGTGGTCTGCTTCGGCCACATGGGCGACGGCAATCTGCACTACAACATCTCGCGGCCTATCGACGGCGACGACGAGGCCTTTCTCGGCCTCTACCACGCCATGAACCATGCGGTGCACGATGTCGTGCGCTCCTTTCACGGTTCGATCTCGGCCGAGCACGGTATCGGCCAGTTGAAGCGCGACGAATTGATCGCGACCGCGCCGCCGATGGCGATCGATTTGATGCGCAGGGTGAAGGCGGCCTTCGACCCGGCCGGCATCATGAATCCCGGTAAGGTTATCTGATCCTTTCGACATCTTGTGTTCGGTCTCATTCCGATAACCATCCCCTGAGATCAGCAAAATTTAACCGACTTTCTTAAGCCGGGCGGTAAGAAGCCCGGCCTAATATTCTCCACAACGAGGCAGGGAAAACCGGCCCGGAGAGACCCGCAAAACGGCTCTCAGGAGAAGACAGGAAGGCGTTAAATGAACAGTGTACTGAAGCCCGTTTGGGCTGGGCGCAACATGCGTCTCGACCCATTCCGCCTGCCGCAAGTGGTAAGCTATGCCACCCGCGACGACTATGGCGACGTGACCTTCACCATCGACCAGCGTGGCGCCGTCATCCGTCGCACGCTGGAGATGAGCGGCGTGCCGGCGATCATCGCTCTGCCCGCCAACGCGTTTCGCGGCGTCGCCGCCCGCGCGATGGAGGATCCGGAAGGCAATGTCACGGTGACGCTGGAACTTCTGCACAATGATCCGATGCTGTCGGTGCCGCTGCTGGTCGCCGACGATCTCGACGATGTCGCCGCCGACTGGCGCGCCTGGGCCGACGCCTATCGCCTGCAGATGCTGCTGATCGAAGCCGACGGCATTGCCCGCACGCTGGAGGAATCGCTCGGCGCCGCCATCAAGGCGCTGCCGCCGCAGGACCGCCGCAAGGGCCGCGTCTCGACCACGCGCCGCCCGCGCTTCCTTGCCCGCCGCAGGGCCGGTGACCTCGGCCTCAGGCTGGTCGTCGACGGCCTGGAGATTATTTCGCGCGAATAGGCCCTTACACCAGCGGCTTCAGCGTCACCCACAGCGCGCCGCCGAGCAGGCCGAGAAAGATCAGCCAGCCGACCTGGTTGTTCGATTTGAACAGAAGCAGGCACTGGTCCGGATTGTTGATATCCAGCCTCGATATCTGCCGCGCCATATGGGCGCCGGCGGCAATCAGCCCGGCCAGCGCCGGCACCGGCGCCTGCGCCGAGGCGAAGGCGATGGCAAAGCAGACCAGCGCTCCGCCATAGAGCCCGACGAGCCAGGTCTTGGTGTTGTCGCCGAACAGACGCGCGGTCGAGCGTACGCCGACGATGGCGTCGTCTTCCTTGTCCTGATGCGCATAGATGGTGTCATAGCCGATCACCCACAGGATCGAGCCGATATAGAGCATGACGGCAGGGCCATCGAGATCGCCGAACTCCACCGCCCATCCCATCAGCGCGCCCCAGGAAAAGGCGAGGCCAAGCACCAGCTGCGGCCAGTTGGTGAACCGCTTCATGAACGGGTAGACGGCGACGATGACCAGCGAAGAAATGCCGAGCGGGATGGCGAAGTCGTTGAATTGCAAGAGCACCGTCAGGCCGACCAAAGCCTGGATGACGAGGAATATCCAGGCCTGCCGGCGTGTCGCCTTGCCCGACGGCAGCGGCCGCGAGCGCGTGCGCTCGACCTGGTTGTCGATGTCCTGGTCGACCAGGTCGTTGTAGGTGCAGCCGGCGCCGCGCATGGCAATGGCGCCGATCAGGAACAGCACGAGATACCATGGTGCCGGCAGCAGCGAGAGCAGTGGATCGCCGGGTCGGGGATAGGCGGTTGCCGCAAGGGCGGCGGACCACCAGCAGGGCCACAACAGCAACTGCCAGCCGATCGGCCGGTCCCATCGGGCGAGCTGCGCAAAGGGCCATAGCCAGCGCGGCAGAACGCGGTAGACCCAATGGCCGCTCGGGGCGTCGGCGACGCGGCCCTGCGCAGCTTTCGATTGCACGGTTTCCATCCCGCTGGAGTGGCAGCAGCGGCGAAAGCCGTCAAGACCGATCTGATCAGGTGAAAATATCGTGGGCGGAGAACCAGCCTTTCGCCACATCGATGAAGGCCAGCGCGACATTCGACAGGCGCTGGCGCGTGTCGTGGGTCAGGATGATCCGCTGCATGGGCAGCGGGTCAGAGAGCGGTTTGCAGATCAGCGGCAGGCCGTCATAACTCAAGTCACCATGCGGCCTGGTGTAGCTGACGGCCACGCCAAAACCATTGGCCACCATGCTGCGCTGCAGTTCGAACGAGCTTGTCCTGGTGTCAGCCACCGGCGACAGGCCACGGCTGCTGAACAGGTCGAGCATATGCTGCCAGCTGTGCGGCTGGTCGGTGGTGATCAATGGATAGGCCGCGAGATTCGCCAGGCTGACGGTCGCACGGCTGGCCAGCGCATGCCCGGCCGGCAGCAGCGCATGCGGCCTGAGTTCGTGCAGCAGGATGCGGGCGAAATGGCTGGGCAGGCCAAGATCATAGCTGAGGCCGAGATCGATGGCAGAGTCGCTCAGCCGCCGTCCCAGCGTCTCGAACGTCTCGTCGCGGACGACGATCTCGACGCCCGGGCAGCGTTCTGAGAAGGCGCGGATGAGAGCCGGCGCGAAATAGGGCGCCAGGTCCTCGAAACATCCCAGCACCAGCTCGCCGGCGACAGCCGCCTCGCGCGATCCCAAGCCGGCAAGCTCGTCCGCCTCGGCCAGCACCTGCTTCGCCTTCGCCACCGCTGTCCGGCCAAACGAGGTCAGCGAGATGCCGCTGCCGCGCTGGCGGACAAACAGTTTCTGGCCGAAATTCTTTTCGACATTGTCGATGGCCACCGAAATCGACGGCTGCGAGACGTTGAGCGTTCGCGCCGCCGCGGTGACGCTGCCGCGACGCGCCACGGCGACGAGATAACGCAGCTGTATCAAGGTCAAATTCATAGTCTGTTTCTATGTGTTGCATGGAAAGTTATTATTTTACCTGATGGGCAGCGGCTGCGATAGTCGGCCATCCCTTGAGAAGGAAGCGAACCGATGGCTGCCCAACACATCGATGCCGAGACAATTGCCGACTACCAGCGCGATGGCGCGGTCTGCATCCGTGGCGCCTTCAAGGACTGGGTCGACACCATCGCCGCCGGCATCGAGCGCAACATCCAGAACCGAAGCGCCACCGCGTCGGACATCGCCAATGGCCGCGGCAGTTTCTTCGACGATTATTGCAACTGGGAGCGCATTCCCGAATTCGCAAAAGTGGTGCGGGAATCGCCGGCCGCCGAACTGGCCGCGGCGGTGATGCAATCGCGCTCCGCCCAATTCTTCCACGACCACGTGCTGGTCAAGGAACCCGGCACGCAGAAGCCGACGCCCTGGCATCAGGACATTCCCTACTACTTTGTCGATGGCAAGCAGACCGTGAGCTTCTGGATTCCCATCGACCCGGTGAAGGAGGCGACATTGCGGGTGATCGCCGGCTCGCACAAATGGGACAAGATGATCCTGCCGGTGCGCTGGCTCGACGACAGCAATTTCTATGCCGGCGAGGGCGACTATCTCCCGGTGCCCGATCCCGACAACGATCCTTCCCTGAAGGTTCTCGAATGGGAGATGGAACCGGGTGACGCCATCTTGTTCGACTTCCGGACCGCGCATGGCGCGCGCGGCAACATGACCGCGGCCCGGCGCCGGGCGCTGTCGCTGCGCTGGGTCGGCGACGATGCGCGCTATGTCGAGCGGCCCGGCCGCACCTCTCCGCCCTATCCCGGCCACGACATGAAGCCGGGACAGAAACTGCGCGAGGACTGGTTCCCCACCATCTTCAGCAGCTAAGTCGTCTTCCAGAGCTGACGGAAGCTGGCGAGTTCCATGCATCGGGGACGTCGATGCCCAACGTTCCCGTGCGCAATTGGTCTTGAGGGCCGCAAAAGTCTTGACCCATCGCCCGGCGGGCAATAGCGCAGTCCTTGTCTTGGAATGGCAAGGGATGTTGGCATGCGCGTTTTACTGATCGGCTCCGGCGGCCGCGAACATGCCCTGGCCTGGAAGCTTGCCGCGTCGCCGCTGCTGACCAAACTCTACGCCGCGCCCGGCAATCCGGGCATCGGCCGCGAAGCCGAGCTGGTGACGCTCGACATCAACGATCATGCGGCGGTGACAGCCTTCTGCGCGGAGAAGAAAATCGACCTCGTCGTGGTCGGGCCGGAAGGGCCGCTGGTCGCCGGCATTGCCGACGACCTGCGCGCCGCAAATATCCGCGTCTTCGGCCCTTCGAAGGCTGCGGCGCGGCTGGAAGGCTCGAAGGGCTTCACCAAGGATCTTTGTGCGAAATACAACATCCCGACCGCTGCCTATGGCCGCTTCGGCGATCTGGCTGCGGCGAAAGCCTATGTCGAAAAGATGGGTGCGCCGATCGTCATCAAGGCCGATGGTCTCGCCGCCGGCAAGGGCGTCACCGTTGCCATGACGCTGGATGAGGCGCTGGCGGCGCTCGATGCCTGTTTTGACGGCTCCTTCGGCCAGGCCGGCGCCGAAGTGGTGGTCGAGGAGTTCCTCACCGGCGAGGAGGCGAGTTTCTTCTGCCTGTGCGACGGCGTTACGGCCTTGCCCTTCGGCACTGCGCAGGACCACAAGCGCGTCGGCGACGGCGACACCGGCCCCAACACCGGCGGCATGGGCGCCTATTCGCCGGCGCCGGTGATGACCGCAGAGATGATCGACCGCACCATGCGCGAGATCATCGAGCCGACCATGCGCGGCATGGCTGAAACAGGCGCGCCGTTTTCAGGCGTGCTGTTTGCCGGGCTGATGATATCGGACCAGGGCCCGAAACTGATTGAATACAACACCCGCTTCGGCGACCCGGAATGCCAGGTGCTGATGATGCGGTTGAAGGACGATCTCCTGGTTCTGCTCAATGCTTCCGCCGATGGTCAGCTTGCCCATACCTCGGTGCGCTGGCGCGACGAGGCGGCATTGACCGTGGTGATGGCGGCCAGGGGCTATCCCGGCACACCGGAAAAGGGCTCGGTCATCCGCGGGCTCGGCGGAGCCGCCAGCGATGGCGTCGAGATCTTTCACGCCGGCACCGCCATCAACAGCGGCGCGCTGGTCGCCAATGGCGGCCGCGTGCTCAACATCACCGCGACCGGCAAGACCGTCGGCGAGGCGCAGAAAAAAGCCTATGCCGCGCTCGACCGCATCGACTGGCCGGATGGATTCTGCCGCCGCGACATCGGCTGGCAGGCGATCGCGCGTGAAAAGGTTCGCTGAACCTCAACACGGCTCTAAAATGGGCGAGACGGGCCGTTGCCACTGGTGCGGTCGAGTCCCGTCGAAGCCGTGCTGACCGGGTCGGCCGCCGCGGTGAAGGCGGCCTCGAGCTGTGCCGGCGAACGCTGCTCGGTCCGCTTCCAGGCGACATATTGGACAATACCGAAATTCGGCCGCCGCGGTACCGTCTTCACCACCGGCATGCGGAAGCCGTCGCGGAACCTCGACCAGCGTGCGCCGATGACCGCGACCATCTCCTCGACCGTCGGTGGTGTCGCCACCGATGCGTAGGTGATGGTGACATTGCCGGCCAGGCCCGCCTCGCGCGAAACCGGCACCGGTATCGAAGCGAGGTAGTCCGCCGGCACGTCGATCAGGCCGCCAAAGGCCCATTGTTGGCGCAGTGCAGCTGCATCCATCGGCGCCACACTGACATCGATATCGTTGGGCGTGCCGGCGACCCGGTAGGGGCAACGCAACCGGCCGCAATTGGCTTGCGCCGAAAACTGCCACAGCGCGTAGCCTTGCCAGTTGCCCATCGGAAAATGCACGTCGATGTCGGACTTGTAGCGCGCGTACCAGAGCGGCAGCCGCGACAGCAGCCGGTACTTGTAGCGGTTGTCGGCGATGTACTGGGCTGTCTTGCCATTGGTGTAGAGCACCGGGAAGCGGCCGATGCGTCGATGCACCTGGCGCACGAACTCCTCGGCATCCTCGAGCGACATCCATTGCGTCGGGTCGTTGCCCTCGACATCCAGGGCCATCAGCTCGTCCGGCGCCGGTTCGGCGAAATCGATGAAACTGTTGGCCTGATCGACCGGATTGCCGGGGCGGGCGAGGTGATAGGCGCCCCATTTCAGACCGAGCGCCTTGGCCACCACCTTGCGCGTCTGGAACAGTTCGCGGGTCACCGCATAGCGTTTCCACAGCGTCTTGCAGAGTCGCACCTCGGTCTCGTCGCCGGAGCAGAAATAGGGCGGCGGCAGTCCGTCGGAGGCTTTGTTGATGAAGCCGACGACGCGCTTGTCGGTGGCCATTTGCGCCCAGTCGATGGAATTGTATTCGTAGGCGTCGATGACCAGTGCGCGGTCGGCGTTCTTCCACGGCTCGGCGAAATCCGAGGCCTGTGCGGCCGATGTCAGCGCCACCATCGCCGCGAGAGCGAGCGCTGAGCGGCGAAAAAGATGCGCCGGCGTTTTCAAACAGGGTGTCCCCGCTGACCAAACACCGATGGTGAACCGCTATGGTTAAGGAAATGCTTATCGGCGGATCAGCAGAGGAGGGGGCCGTTCAGAGCACGGCGACGTTAGCCAAAGAGCTTCAACGCTGTGGCTATGGGCAGGAACAGCGACAGCGGGCGGCTCTCAAATGGCATGAAGCCATGCTTGCGATAGAAAGCGGCAGCCTGATCATCCTTGGCATCAACGATCAACGCAAAGGACGCAGGCGCTGCCTGGACGCTGCGTCGAAACGCGTCCACGATCAGCGCCGTTCCGACTTGCCGTCCTTGGTATCGGGTGTCGACCGCCAGTCTGCCGATCAATATCGCGGGCAGGACGGGATAGCGGGGCAGGCGCTTCGTCAAGTCTTCCGGCAACGATGCGATGGGCACGCTTGACGCCGCCAGGGTGTAGTAGCCCGCAACAGCACTGCCGTTGCCATCAACGGCAACGAAGCAATTGCTGACCCGACGTTTGATGTCTTGGTTCGCTTGTTCACTGAGATAGCGGTCGAGCGCCAACACACCACAACTGAAAGTCGTGCGATCATGCGATCCGCTGAGCGGCTCGATGATCAGCTTGAGGCTCACCGGGATTCGACGACAAGTCGCTTGTAGGCGGCGGCCGCCTTACGCAACGCTTCATTGGGTTCGGGCGGATTGAGAATGGCCTCTACCAGAGCGCGCTGATCCTCGATGGACAGGCGGATGATAGCAGTCTCCTCAATGGTGCGTTGTGCAGCTTCTTGTGCCGCGAAGACCACGAAGTCGCTGACGCTGCGGCCCTGGATTTCGGCTGCACGTTTCACCACACTCAGCATATCTGGCGAAATACGAGCTTCAAGACGGGCAGTACGGGTCTGTTGGTTTGGCATCATTTCACCTCTTAGGCATGAATGTACGGTGATTGACCGTACATTTCAAGGGAGGCTTCTTTTGCAAAATCCGCGTGACAAAGTTTGACGTTTACGTAAAAAGAAGATGGGAGACCGCCCAAAGGCGGATGGTTTTGCGGCCGCGCTGGTCCTAGGGTCGGCCCGCAAAGGTAGGGAGGAGCAAGCGGCATGTACAAGGCACCGGTCGAGGATATTGCCTTCACGCTGAAGCACGTCGCCGGGCTCAAGCCGGCGCTCGATGCCGGCACTTTTGGCGATCTCGGCGAAGATCTTGTCGACGCCATCCTGGCCGAGGCCGGCCGCTTTGCCAGCGAAGAGGTGGCGCCGCTCTACAAGATCGGCGACGAGCAAGGTGCCGCGCTGAAGGGCGCCGCCGTTACCATGCCGCCCGGCTGGAAGGCGCTCTATCGCCACTGGATCGACGGCGGCTGGAACGCGCTGTCGGGGCCTGAAGAGTTTGGCGGCCAGGCGCTGCCGACCATGCTCGGCGTCGCCGCGCTCGAAATGTGGAACTCCGCCGCCATGGCCTTCGGCATCGGCCCGACGCTGACCATGGGTGCGGTCGAAGCGCTGGACAAGCATGCTTCCGAGGCGCTGAAGGCGAAGTATCTGGCCAAACTCGTGTCCGGCGAATGGATGGGCACGATGAACCTGACCGAGCCGCAGGCGGGTTCCGACCTCGCTGCCTTGCGCGCCCGCGCCGAGCCAGTCGGCGACGGCACCTATCGCATCTTCGGCCAGAAAATCTTCATCACCTATGGCGAGCACGATTTCACCGACAACATTATCCATCTGGTGCTGGCGCGGCTGCCCGATGCACCCGCTGGCACCCGCGGCATATCGCTGTTCCTGGTGCCGAAATTCCTGGTCGGCGACGATGGTTCGCTCGGCGCCCGCAACGATGTCTTCTGCTCCGGGCTCGAGCACAAGCTGGGCATCCATGCTTCGCCGACCTGCACCATGATCTATGGCGATGGCTTTGAGGGTGCTGTACCCGGCGCGATCGGCTGGCTGATCGGCGAGGAGAACAAGGGCCTCGCCTGCATGTTCACCATGATGAACAATGCCCGGCTTTGCGTCGGCATGCAGGGCGTCGCCGTCGCCGAAGCCGCGACGCAAAAGGCGATCGCCTATGCCAATGACCGCCGGCAAGGCAAGGCCGCAAGCTACAGTGGGGCCGGCATGGCGCCGATCGTCCACCACCCGGACGTGCAGCGCACGCTGCTGACCATGAAGGCGCTGACCCAGATCGCGCGTGCCATCAGCTATTCCTGCGCCCACGCCATCGACAGCGCGCGTGTATCGATCGGCGACGCGGCGACGCATTGGCGCGACCGCGCCAACCTGTTGACGCCGCTGGCCAAGGCCTTTTCCACCGATGTCGGCGTCGATGTCGCTTCGCTTGGGTTGCAGGTCCATGGCGGCATGGGTTTCATCGAGGAGACGGGTGCGGCAGCGCTCTATCGAGACGCCCGCATCGCACCGATCTATGAGGGCACCAACGGCATCCAGGCGATCGATCTGGTGGCGCGCAAACTGCCGCTCGGCGGTGGCGAGCACGTGCATGGCTACATTGCAGAACTGGCCGCTGTTGCCAATGCTGTGCGCACCTCCAACCTTGAGGGTTTTGGCCGCACCGCCGATACGCTCGACCAGGCGCTCGACGATCTCACGCAAGCGACGCGCTTCCTGCAGAAATTGCTGGCCGACGGTCGCTCCGACGAGGCGCTGGCCGGCGCCACGCCCTATCTCAGGCTGATCTCGCTTGCCGCTGGCGGCGCCTATCTGGCGCGCGGCGCGCTTGCCGACCAGAGCCGCATCGCCCTTTGCCGCTTCTTCGCTGAAAACCTGCTTGGCGAGGCACAGGCGTTGAAGGCACGCATTCTCGACGGCGCCGAAAGCCTTGCTCTTGCCGGCAAGACACTGATCTCCGCCTGACGTTTACAAGGAAAAGACCGTGACAGACCACATCCTCGTCGAGCGCCAGGGCGCCATCCAGATCATCCGCATGAACCGTCCCGACAAGAAGAACGCGCTGACGCGCGCCATGTACGCGACGATGTCGGCGGCGCTGACCGAAGGCGATGCCGATCCGGCGGTCCGAGTGCATGTTTTTCTCGGTGTTCCCGGCGCCTTCTCCTCAGGCAACGACCTCGCCGATTTCCTGGTTGTCGCCACCGGCGGCGATGGTGGCACCGAGGTCTGGGACTTCCTGCTGGCGCTGGCCAAGGCGGAGAAGCCGATGGTTTCCGGCGTCGACGGCATTGCTGTCGGCATCGGCACGACCCTCAACTTGCATTGTGACCTGACCTTCGCCACGCCGCGCACGGTCTTCCGCACACCCTTTGTCGATCTTGGCCTGGTGCCCGAGGCGGGGTCGAGCCTGCTCGCGCCGCAAATACTTGGACGGCAGGGCGCCTTCGCACTGCTTGGCCTCGGCGAGGGTTTTTCGGCCGAACGGGCGAAAGCCGCCGGACTGATCTACGAAGTGGTCGAGGAAAATGGGCTCGAAGCCTCGGTTCTCGCCGCGGCCGGCCAGATCGCGGCCAAGCCGCCGCAGGCACTGAAGATTGCCCGCGACCTCATGCGCGGCTCGCGCGACGACCTCGTCGCCCGCATTGGTGAGGAAAGCGCGCATTTTCGCGAGCGGCTGAAGTCGGACGAGGCGCGCGCAGCGCTCACCGCGTTCATGACCAGAAAGAGGTAGATCAAGGTCGGCCCGCAGGGCCGGGTGGGTGAAGCGCCGATTTGCACCTTGAAGCTCAGTCGCGAGTAGAGCGGTTCATCGTTTCACGGAAACGCAGAACCGCGTTATCTCTTTGTTTTGACGCAATTCCCAAGGGAAAGCGCTGCGCGCTTTTCCCGGGAAAACCGTTTCACATTTTTCCTGGAATTGCTCTAGCTGGCCAGCCTACCGGTGCTCGGTCGCGATACGGATGCCCAACCCGATCAGCACGAAGCCGGTCACGCCTTCGATGCAACGGTGGATCGATGGGCGGCGCAGGAAATCTCCCGCCTTGGCGACCAGCGTTGCGTAGAGTGCCAGCCAGGTGAACGTCATGACGGCGAAGACCGCTCCGAGACCGAGCAACGCTGAAAAACTCTCCCCGCCCGACGGCACGAATTGTGGCAACAGGCTGGCGAAGAACACAGCCATCTTGGGATTGCCGAGATCGCTGATCAAACCCTGCCGATAGGCGTTTGCCGCCGTCAGCCGTCGTGCTGGTCCGACAACAGCGCCGGCACCCTGGCGATGTGATGGTCGAACCGCTTCTTGCAACGCCTTGAAGCCGAGATAGACGAGATAGACGGCACCTACATATTTGACAGCAAGGAACAGAGGTTCTGAAGCGACGAGCAGCGCGACGATGCCCGCGCTGGTGGCCAGAGCCCAGATTATCTGGCCACTGGAAATGCCAAGCGCGGTAAACACGCCGCCCATGCGTCCGCCGAGCAAGGTGTTGCGAATGGTGATGGCGGTGTCGGGGCCGGGCGTGGCAATCACGAAGAACGAGACACCGAGAAAGGCAAGGAACAGGTTCATGGGGACACCCTTTCAGCCGAGATGGCTTTTAGGAAACACCTATGGATAAAGCCTCGTCTTGTCCCAACCGCCCTTGGCGTTACGGGAAAAAACGACGCGGTCGTGGAGCCGGAACGGCCGGTCGTGCCAGAACTCGATCGTCTGCGGCACGATGCGGAAGCCGGACCAGTGCTTTGGCCTGGGAATCTCGCCGATCGGATAGCGCGCCGTGTATTCGGCAACGGCCTTTTCCAGGGCGAAGCGGCTTTCCAGCGGCCGCGACTGTTTCGAGGCCCAAGCGCCGATGCGGCTGCCGCGCGGTCGCGTCGCATAGTAGGCATCGGCATCGGAATCGCTGACGATCTCCACCGGCCCGCGGATGCGCACCTGCCGGCGCAGCGATTTCCAGTGGAAACACATCGCCGCCTTCATGTTGCCAAGAATCTCGCGGCCCTTGGCGCTCTCGAAATTCGTGTAGAACACAAACCCCTCCTCATCGAACCCCTTGAGCAGCACCATCCGCACATTCGGCATGCCATCGGCATCGACGGTCGCCAGCGCCACGCCGGTGGGGTCGTTGACTTCGCCTTTCGTCGCATCGTCCAGCCATGCGGCAAAGAGGCGGAAAGGCTCGCCGGCCTCGGTAAAGTCACCGCTTGTTAACTCTGAGTCGCTCATAGTTTTCCCAAATAATTACAGTTGGCGGAGGAGATTGCCTGTTGTCGCGTATCGCGCAAGCTTTTGACAGCAGGCACTGGAGCGTTATCGCTTCGGCCAGCGCCAAAGCTGCGATCATGAGGGCTGCGATCGTGGCGACCGCTTTGCCGCTCGCCGCTTGCGGGGCAGGCGGCTTCAGCCTCGAAAAGGCCGAGGTCGACCGTTCGCTCCTCACCTCAAGTGCGCCTGACCCGACCGCGCCGCTCGATCAGGACCGCGCCTCCGACCAGACTACCATCCGCAACGCCGTGTCTTCCGCCGACATCGAGGAACTTGCCGGACAGGCGGTGCCCTGGGCGAATTCCGGCACCGGGTCGCGCGGTTCGATCACCGAGCTGGTCGAACTCAAGGACAAGGGCCAGACGTGCCGCCGCTTCAAAGCCTCGCGAGAGAGCTTCGACGGCGTCACCATGTTCCAGGGCGAGGTGTGCCTGGCCGGTGCCGGTGCCTGGCGCGTGCAGGACTTCAAGGCGCTCTGATATTCACGTCGATATCAGGTTCACGGCACTGGAATTTCTTCCTATACAGACGCATATAAAAGGCGACTGTAAATTCACCCCTCTTGCAGGCAGGAATCATGCGCGACCCCTATGAGGTGCTGGGCGTTGCCAAGAACGCATCGGCCAAGGACATAAAATCGGCGTACCGCAAACTCGCCAAGAAGCATCATCCGGACCAGAATCCGAATGATCCCAAGGCGAAGGACCGGTTTGCCGCTGCCAACCAGGCTTACGAGATCGTCGGCGACGAGAAGAACCGCGCCGCTTTCGATCGCGGCGAGATCGACGGCGACGGCAAGCCGCGCTTCCAGGGTTTTGAGGGTGCGGCGGGCGGCGGCGATCCCTTCGCCGGTTTTCGCCGCCAGCAGGGTGGCGCGGGGGGCTCGCGATTCGAATTTCGTTCGGGGCGTCCGGGCGGCGATCCGTTCGACGGCAACAGCGACATCTTCAGCCAGATCTTCGGCGATGCCTTCTCCGGGCAGCGCGGTGCCGGCGCGAGCGACCGCCGCCAGGCGCCGACCGGCGCCGACCTCAACGTGACGCTTGACGTCACCATCGAGGAAGCGGCGACCGCCGAGAAGGTGACGGCGATGTTCCCGGACGGCCGCAAGGTCGCGGTCAAGTTGCCCACCTATGTCGAGGAAGGACAGACCATCCGGCTGAAGGGGCAGGGCGAGCAAGGACCGGGGCAGCCGGGCGATGCGCTGGTCAAGATCCACATCCGCCGCCATCCGCGCTACCGCGTCGAGGGCCGCGACCTGCATGCCGACCTGCCGGTGACGCTGGCCGATGCCGTGCTGGGCGCCAAGGTGCCGGTCGAGACGCCGACCGGCAAGCTGGCGGTCAACGTTCCCGCCTGGTCGAGCTCGGACAAGGTTTTGCGGCTGAAGGGCCGTGGCCTGCCGGAAAAAGCCGGTGGTCACGGCGATCTCTATGCCCATGTGCGGCTGATGCTGCCGGAGGGCGGCGACAGCGAACTCGAGGCGCTGATGCGCGGTCGAAAAGGCTAGAGCCGGCATTTTCTCCCCCGAACTGTCGGTTTTGTGCGCTTGAAGGGACTCTGTGCCTGTGCGATAGGCTCTCTCCACAAAGCAGAAAATCTTGCGGAGAGCGCTCACATGGCGGGTGGACAGGGCATTATGGCCGGCAAACGCGGGCTTATCCTTGGCGTCGCGAACAACAGGTCGATCGCCTATGGCATCGCCAAGGCCTGCGTCGACCATGGCGCTGAGATCGCGCTGACCTATCAGGGCGAGGCGTTCAAGAAGCGCGTCGAGCCGCTGGCAGCGGAGCTTAACGCCCATGTCGCCGGCCATTGCGACGTCACCGATCCGGCAAGCCTCGATGCGGTGTTCGCCGACATCGCCAGGCACTGGGGCAAGCTCGATTTCCTCGTCCACGCCATCGCCTTTTCCGACAAGGACGAGCTGACCGGCCGCTATGTCGAGACGACGCGCGACAACTTCCTGCGCACCATGGACATTTCCGTCTATTCCTTCACCACCATCGCCAAGCGCGCCGAGGCGCTGATGACCGATGGCGGCTCGCTGCTGACGCTCACCTACTATGGTGCCGAAAAAGTGATGCCGCATTACAACGTCATGGGCGTCGCCAAGGCGGCACTGGAGGCCAGCGTGCGCTATCTCGCCGTCGACCTAGGCGGCAAGAAGATCCGCGTCAACGCCATCTCCGCCGGTCCGATCAAGACGCTTGCCGCGTCCGGCATCGGCGACTTCCGTTACATCCTGAAGTGGAACGAATACAATTCGCCGCTGAAGCAGACGGTGACGCAGGAGGAGGTCGGTGATTCCGGCGTCTATTTCCTGTCCGACCTGTCGCGCGGCGTCACCGGCGAGATCCATCATGTCGATTCCGGCTATCATGTCGTCGGCATGAAGGCGGTCGACGCACCGGATATTTCGACCGTCAAGGACTAGCCCTCCGCCTCCGCCTGAACGACGTATCTCCGAAAGACCTGATGTATCCGCTCGTCTACATCGTGCGCCACGGCCAGACGCAGTGGAACGCTGACTTCCGGCTACAAGGGCAGGCCGATACAGACATCAACGCGCTCGGCCGCGAGCAGGCGACTGAAAATGGCCGACATCTGGCTGAATTTGTCCATAACCCCGAAGATTTCGACTTTGTCGCCAGCCCGATGCGCCGCACGCGCGAGACGATGGAGCGCATCCGTGCGGCGATGCATCTCGATCCGCACGGCTACCGCACCGATCCGCGGCTGGTCGAGGTGCACTTTGGCGACTGGCAGGGTTTCACCTTTGCCGAACTCGAGGCCAGGAATCCCGGCTCGACCAAGGCGCGCCGTCGGGACAAATGGAATTTTCAGCCGCCGGGCGAGGGCGCTGAGAGCTACCAGATGCTGCTCGAACGGATAAGGCCGTGGCTCGATGCGCTCGACCGCCAGACGGTCTGCGTCACCCATGGCGGCGTCATACGGACCTTGTTTCGTCTGGTGGAAGGTGTTTCCGAACGAGAGGCGGCGCGCCTGGAAGTGCCGCAGGATCGGCTGCTCCGGCTGGATGGCCGGAGCCTGGAGTGGCTGTAGCTGTCAATCGATGTAGGTCACCTCACCCGTTTGTAGGTCATAGATCGCCGCGACGATCTTCAGCGTCCCCGCCGCGGTGAGACCGGCCAACAGCTTGCTCGAAACGGTCAGCCGCCGCGCGGTCCTGCGCGCGCTCTCTTTGGCGGCGTTGTCGACGAAATCGCCCTTTTCGCTTTGCACGGCGATCGCCGCCGGCAGGATTGGTTCGATCATTGGGCCGATCGCGCCCGGATAGGTGGCGTTCTTGGCGACCACGTCGCAAGCCGCCTTGACGGCGCCGCAGCTTGTGTGCGCGAGGACGACGATCAACGGCGAGCCGAGTACCGCCGCGCCGTATTCGACCGTGCCGAGCGTGGCTGTGTCGGCGAGATTGCCGGCATTGCGGGCGACGAACAGTTCTCCAATGCCGTGGCCGCCGAAGATCAACTCCGGCGGAACGCGACTGTCGGCGCAACTGATGATCGTGGCCCAGGGCGCCTGATGTGCGGCGACAGCGTTCCGCTGCGCGGCAAGGTCGATCGAGCAGAGTTCCGGGTGGCTGACGTAGCGTTCGTTGCCGGATTTCAGCGCGGCAAGCGCTTCATCGGGGGGCAGAGCGGGCTCAGCTTCTGCGGCGCGTGCCGACCAGGAAACCCCACCAAAACCGATCGCGACGAGCCCCGCGCCGACCTTGAGAAAATCCCTCCGGTCGACCCCTTTGCGCTTGCAGTCGCTGCACATTGTTCGGGCCCATCGCCGATCTTCTGATGGTGGTAGAAATCCACCGTGGCTTTATCTGCGAACTGAGATTGCGCCCAAGAAACGGCGCTGGCAAGGGTCAGCCTTTACCCAAGCGCTTCAGCGCCGGGAGTCGAAACGGGGTGATGACAGACGAAGGCTCAGCCGTTCCAAAATGGCGCAAGCGCCTTGCAAAGGCTGGTGTCGGAAAATCTTACTCGGTATCCGGCAGTTCCATGTCGGTGACGACATTCTCGCCATTGCTCACGTCATAGGCGATGACGATATCCATGCCCGGCTTCAGTGCATCGAGATCGGTTTCAGCGTTCAGCTTGTAGGATTTGCCGTCCTCCAGCGTCAGCGTCAGCGCGTCCTTGTCGATCGTCTTGATCAGGCCTTCGGTCTGGCCGGCATAGGCGGCGGTGGAAATCAGCAACACGGCGGCAACAGCGCCAATCAGGCTACGCATCATCGTCCTCTTGTCATTGCGCCGGCACGATGGCGGCGAGTGTCCAACGGGTGAATGGAACAGAGCAGAAACCAACCGAATGTGTCAAAACTAAATCCGCCAGATCACAGTTTGACCCCTGTGGAAAACGCCAATAGAAGGCAGGCTTGAGCCGGCTCCGATGCCGGGCAGGGCTGTCTTCCATGTCTCACAACACGTTTGGCCATCTTTTCCGTGTCACCACCTGGGGCGAAAGCCATGGCCCGGCGCTCGGCTGCGTCGTCGACGGCTGTCCGCCCGGCATCCGCTTCACCCGTGCCGAAATCCAGGCCGATCTCGACAAGCGCCGCCCGGGCCAGTCGCGTTTCGTCACCCAACGTCGTGAACCCGACGAGGTGAAAATCCTGTCCGGCTTCATCCTCGACGAGGATGGCGAGACGATGATCACCACCGGCACGCCGGTGTCGATGCAGATCGACAATGTCGACCAGCGCTCCAAGGACTATGGCGAGATCGCCCGCCAGTACCGGCCGGGCCATGCCGACTACACCTACGACACCAAATATGGTGTGCGCGATTATCGCGGCGGCGGCCGCTCCTCGGCCCGCGAGACGGCGGCGCGGGTGGCAGCCGGCGCGCTGGCCCGCAAGGTGGTGCCCGGCATGGTCGTGCGCGGCGCGCTGGTGTCGATGGGCGTCAAATCGATCGATCGTGCCAACTGGAACTGGAATTTCATCGGCGATGCCGAAAACCCGTTCTTCACTCCTGATCCGGCCTCGGTCGCAGTCTTCACCGAATATCTCGACGGCATACGCAAGGCTGGTTCTTCGGTCGGCGCGGTGATCGAGATTGTCGCCGACGGCGTGCCGGCGGGCCTTGGCGCGCCGATCTACGCCAAGCTCGACCAGGACATCGCTTCGGGCCTGATGTCGATCAACGCAGTCAAGGGCGTCGAGATCGGCAATGGTTTTGAGGCCGCCCGCATCACCGGCGAAGAGAATGCCGACGAGATGCGCATGGGCAATGACGGCAAGCCTGTCTTCCTGTCCAACAATGCCGGCGGCATTCTTGGCGGCATCTCGACCGGACAGGCGATCATTGCGCGCTTTGCCGTCAAGCCGACCTCGTCGATCCTGACGCCGCGAAAATCGATCGACAAGGACGGCAACGACGTCGAGATCATGACCAAGGGCCGCCACGACCCTTGCGTCGGCATCCGCGCCGTGCCGATCGGCGAGGCGATGGTTGCCTGCGCCATTGCCGATCACTATCTGCGTCATCGCGGCCAGACCGGACGCGTTTGACCTTCAACCTTGCCAGCGGAAGCGGGACGACATGCCTTACGACCAGAAGAAGATTGTCGAAGCCTTGCGCGCCTTCGAACGCGGCGAGATCGTCGTCGTCATGGACGATGACGGGCGCGAGAACGAGGGTGACCTGATCGTCGCCGCCGTCCATTGCACGCCGGAAAAGATGGCCTTCATCGTCCGCAACACTTCCGGCATCGTCTGTACGCCGATGCCGCGCGAGGAGGCCAAGCGGCTCAACCTGTCGCCGATGGTTGCCGACAATGATTCGGCCCACACCACCGCCTTCACCGTCAGCGTCGATTTCAAGCACGGCACCACGACCGGCATTTCGGCCGACGACCGCACGCTGACCGTGCGCAATCTCGCCAACGGCAATGTAGGCGCCTCCGATTTCGTCCGCCCCGGCCACATCTTCCCGCTGATCGCCCGCGAAGGCGGCGTGCTGATGCGTTCGGGCCATACCGAAGCCGCGGTCGACCTGTGCAAGCTCGCCGGCCTGCCGCCGGTCGGCGTCATTTCCGAGCTGGTCAACGATGACGGCACCGTCATGCGCGGCCCGCAGGTGCAGGCCTTTGCCGAAAAGCACAGTTTGAAGCAGATTTCGGTCGCCGACCTCATCGCCTACCGCCAGCGCAAGGAAACGCTGGTCGAGCGTGTCGCCTGTTCGGACATCGACACGCCCGGTGGCAAGGCGCAGGTCTTCACCTACACGCTGCCCTGGGATTCGATGCACCATGTGGCGATCGTCTTCGGCGACATCCGCGACGGCGAGGATGTGCCGGTGCGGCTGCATTCCGAGGATGTTGTCAGCGACGTGTTCGGTACCAGCCACAAGCTCGACGGCATCATGCAAGCGATGGGCGAGCGCAAGCGCGGCGTCATCGTCTATCTCAGAGAGGGCTCGGTCGGCGTCGCCCATCAGGAGCGCAAGCGGCCCGCACCCACCGATCGCGAGGATCACGAAGAGGCGCGCCGCCGCGAAAACGAATGGCGCGAGATCGGCCTCGGTGCGCAAATCCTGAAGGATCTCGGCATTTCCTCAATCAACCTGATCGCCTCGCGCGAGCGCCACTATGTCGGCCTCGAAGGCTTTGGCATCCATATCGCCAAGACCGAGATTTTGTAGTTCGTGCAAGAGTGACGCATCGGAAGGATTGCGGGCAGGTCGCATGCGTTGGCGATTGGCTGAAGCCTCCGTGCAGTCGTCATCCTATGGCGAAGCAAGGAGCGCAGCGACGCGGCGCAGACCATAGGATCCTGTGTGTTGGTTCGGGTGTATGGTTGAAGTGGGAAGGAGGCCGAGAGGATCCTGGTCATCCCTTTCGGGATAGTCCGCGGCATGGCTCGGTCCCTTCCCACCACTGAACCATCAACCTGAACAGTTGCACGGGGCTGTTAGCAGCAGACCCCGCACCACAGGAAGAGGCCTGGACATGATAGTGCAGAACTATGTCGGCTGCGACATCTCCAAGCAGCGGCTCGACTTTTTTGATGAGGCA
>NZ_JBFUGR010000009.1:2500-205104 GCF_056402815.1 Mesorhizobium sp. P3_B5
ATCTCCCGCATATGATGGGTTTGCCTAACCGCACCCTCGAACCGATCTCGAGAAGCTGGTCTTTTTGTGCCAATGACATCGGATCGGATCCTGCACAGGATCTGTTCCAGGCGACAATCTCTTCGAGATTGCGCTGACGCCAACCTCGCAAGGGGAAGGCTGAAGCGACAATCCCTTCGGGATTGCGCAGGTGGGCATTGGCAATGAGAACGATCAAGTGTCTTAAGGGCAATTGGTGGATGCCTTGGCATGCACAGGCGATGAAGGACGTGATACGCTGCGATAAGCTACGGGGAGGTGCGAATACCCTTTGATCCGTAGATTTCCGAATGGGGAAACCCACCTAAGGTACTTGGAAAATCAGAGCAGCAGGGCGACGCGAAATCCCAAAAGGATTGAGTGTTAAGCGACGATCTCTTTGAGATCGCGCAGACTTGCTGCTGTGGTTTCCAAGTATCGATAATAGGTAACTTACCCTGAATAAAATAGGGGTAAAGTGGCGAACGCGGGGAACTGAAACATCTAAGTACCCGTAGGAAAGGACATCAACCGAGACTCCGGAAGTAGCGGCGAGCGAACCCGGACCAGGCCAGTGGCGATTGAGAGACAAGCGGAACCTTCTGGAAAGTAGGGCCATAGTGGGTGACAGCCCCGTACGCGTAATGCAATCAATCGTCCTCGAGTAAGGCGGGACACGTGAAATCCTGTCTGAATTTGGGGGGACCACCCTCCAAGCCTAAGTACTCGTGCATGACCGATAGCGAACTAGTACCGTGAGGGAAAGGTGAAAAGCACCCCGACAAGGGGAGTGAAAGAGTACCTGAAACCGATTGCCTACAAACAGTGGAAGCCCAAGGTTCGTCCTGGGTGACCACGTACCTTTTGTATAATGGGTCAGCGACTTAGTGTGACGAGCAAGCTTAAACCGCTAGGTGTAGGCGCAGCGAAAGCGAGTCTGAACAGGGCGTTCAGTTCGTCGCATTAGACCCGAAACCGAGTGATCTAGCCATGAGCAGGTTGAAGGTAAGGTAACACTTACTGGAGGACCGAACCCATAACTGTTGCAATAGTTCGGGATGACTTGTGGCTAGGGGTGAAAGGCCAATCAAACTCGGAAATAGCTGGTTCTCCGCGAAATCTATTTAGGTAGAGCGTCGACCGAATACCCCAGGGGGTAGAGCACTGGATGGGCTAGGGGTCCTCACCGGATTACCAAACCTAACCAAACTCCGAATACCTGGGAGTACTAGTCGGCAGACACACGGCGGGTGCTAACGTCCGTCGTGAAAAGGGAAACAACCCTGACCTACAGCTAAGGTCCCCAAGTTATGGCTAAGTGGGAAAGGATGTGAGGATCCCAAAACAACCAGGATGTTGGCTTAGAAGCAGCCATCATTTAAAGAAAGCGTAACAGCTCACTGGTCTAAATAAGGGTCTTTGCGCCGAAAATGTAACGGGGCTAAAGCCATACACCGAAGCTTAGGGTTTGGTCCGCAAGGGCCAAGCGGTAGCGGAGCGTTCTGTAAGCTGATGAAGCCATACCCGTGAGGGGTGGTGGAGGTATCAGAAGTGCGAATGCTGACATGAGTAACGTAAGGGGAGTGAGAGACTCCCCCGCCGAAAGTCCAAGGGTTCCTGCTTAAAGCTAATCTGAGCAGGGTTAGCCGGCCCCTAAGTCGAGGCAGAAATGCGTAGACGATGGGAACCACGTTAATATTCGTGGGCCTGGAGGAAGTGACGGATCATTGAGGTAGTCCAATCTTATCGGATTGAAAGGGCTGCTGCGTGGTTCCAGGAAATAGCTCCTCCTTATAGACCGTACCCGAAACCGACACTGGTGGACTGGTAGAGTATACCAAGGCGCTTGAGAGAACTATGCTGAAGGAACTCGGCAAATTGCACGCGTAACTTCGGAAGAAGCGTGACCCTTTTCTACGCAAGTAGAGGAGGGTGGCACAGACCAGGGGGTAGCGACTGTTTATCAAAAACACAGGGCTCTGCGAAGTCGCAAGACGACGTATAGGGTCTGACGCCTGCCCGGTGCTGGAAGGTTAAGAGGAGGGGTGCAAGCTCTGAATCGAAGCCCCAGTAAACGGCGGCCGTAACTATAACGGTCCTAAGGTAGCGAAATTCCTTGTCGGGTAAGTTCCGACCTGCACGAATGGCGTAACGACTTCCCCGCTGTCTCCAGCATAGACTCAGTGAAATTGAATTCCCCGTGAAGATGCGGGGTTCCTGCGGTTAGACGGAAAGACCCCGTGCACCTTTACTATAGCTTTACATTGGCATTCGTAGTGGCATGTGTAGGATAGGTGGTAGGCTTTGAAACCTGGGCGCCAGCTCAGGTGGAGCCAACCTTGAAATACCACCCTTATTACTATGGATGTCTAACCGCGACCCGTTATCCGGGTCCGGGACAATGTATGGTGGGTAGTTTGACTGGGGCGGTCGCCTCCTAAAGAGTAACGGAGGCGCGCGATGGTGGGCTCAGACCGGTCGGAAATCGGTCGCTGAGTGCAATGGCATAAGCCTGCCTGACTGCGAGACTGACAAGTCGAGCAGAGACGAAAGTCGGTCATAGTGATCCGGTGGTCCCGCGTGGAAGGGCCATCGCTCAACGAATAAAAGGTACGCCGGGGATAACAGGCTGATGACCCCCAAGAGTCCATATCGACGGGGTTGTTTGGCACCTCGATGTCGACTCATCGCATCCTGGGGCTGGAGCAGGTCCCAAGGGTATGGCTGTTCGCCATTTAAAGCGGTACGTGAGTTGGGTTCAGAACGTCGTGAGACAGTTCGGTCCCTATCTGCCGTGGGTGTAGGAATATTGAAAGGATCTGTCCCTAGTACGAGAGGACCGGGATGGACGGATCTCTGGTGGACCTGTTGTGGCGCCAGCCGCATAGCAGGGTAGCTATATCCGGACGGGATAACCGCTGAAGGCATCTAAGCGGGAAACCCACCTTAAAACGAGTATTCCCTGAGAACCGTGGAAGACGACCACGTTGATAGGCCGGGTGTGGAAGAGCGGCAACGCTTGAAGCTTACCGGTACTAATAGTTCGATCGGCTTGATCGTTCTCATTCCTTATGCTCACTGATTGGCGACAATCCTTTGGATTGCGCCGAGGTGACAGGCACGACAAAGACCAGCGAACAGCTCCGACAGAGCCAAAGGCGTAACGCCTGATGCATTGTCGCGGCCAATCGCTCAAAAAGCTTCTCGAACAACGTGCGTTTTGCCGACCTG
The DNA here is from genome assembly GCF_056402815.1 of Mesorhizobium sp. P3_B5. Classification (NCBI taxonomy): domain Bacteria; kingdom Pseudomonadati; phylum Pseudomonadota; class Alphaproteobacteria; order Hyphomicrobiales; family Phyllobacteriaceae; genus Mesorhizobium; species Mesorhizobium sp. P3_B5. Next base: position 5,750 of record NZ_JBFUGR010000009.1, read on the forward strand.
GTGGTTATGGCGGAGCGGCTGCACCCGATCCCATTCCGAACTCGGCCGTGAAACGCTCCAGCGCTGATGGTACTTCGTCTCAAGACGCGGGAGAGTAGGTCGCTGCCAGGTCTGCTAAACGCACGTTGAACTCACATCCAATCGGATGTCAGTGAAATCTTCTCCTTACGAACAGGCCCGCCAACGGGAACACGGGCCGCGCAAGCGGCCCTTTCATTTGGGGGCTCTTGATTCCGGTAAGGTAAAACTTACCTCTAAGGTTGACGCGGGGTGGAGCAGCCCGGTAGCTCGTCAGGCTCATAACCTGAAGGTCACAGGTTCAAATCCTGTCCCCGCAACCAACCTTCCTCAAATCCACGAGCTCGATCGCTGGCGGGAAGCTCCGCTTCCCTGGCGATGGTAGCTCCTCGTCCTTCGGACCATAACCTGAAGGTCACAGGTTCAAATCCTGTCCCCGCAACCAAATCCAAAACGGCCCGCCTTGTGCGGGCCGTTTTGCTATGCGGCTATGGCCGTTCGAACCGATAGAGCTTTGGCCGGCGCGCTTGTCGGCACGCTCGGTCGATGCTAGCTGCATGACCAAAGGGCGAGGCAAACCGTGGCCCAACAATCTGCTTGGCAGCAGAAGCGCTCTGTTCAGGGTGATTGAATCCTTTCAATGAAGTCGAGAGCCAATATTCCCGCGAAACACCGCCTTATTCTGGCAGTCGCGCGGCTGCTGCTGACTGTTCGACACCCGATGCTCGTCATGCGACTTGCCAGGAGGTTTGGCTATCTGCCCAACCCTGCGGCGCCGGAGAGCTATCACGAGCGGATGTTGTGGCGAAGAATCGTCGACCACAATCCATTGTTCGTGACGTTGTCGGACAAGCTCGCTGTGAAGGATTACATCCGCGAGGTTTGCCCGGAATTGATGGTGCCGGAGACGCTGTGGTCGGGCCACGATCCCGATGACATCCCGCTCGACCTGCTGGCCAAAGACGTGGTGGTCAAGACGAACCATGGCTGCGACATGAACATATTCGTTTCCGGCGGCCAGCCGGAGCGCGCAACCATCGTGAGCCAGACGAAACGCTGGCTCAGGAAACGTCAAGGACGGCACAACGGCGAATGGGCCTATTGGTCGATTACGCCGACGGTCTTCGTTGAACAGCGCCTGCCGCTCAGCGGCGGCGAGATTGCCACCGAGATCAAGGTTCAGATCTGCAGCGGTGTTGTGTGCCATGTCAGGGCCGAGGACAAGAAGGCGCACATGTCGCGGTTGTTCGACCCTGAGGGCAATCCCTTGGCCGGCCGCGATGTCGACTATCCGCGCGAGGACCAGGCGCTGCCCGTGACAGCGCGCCTGGTCGAGTACATTCGTCAGGCAGTCGCCATCGCGCCGCGCATCGCTGGCGACCTCGACTATGCCCGTGTCGATTTTCTGGTCACCAACGAGCGGCTGTTCGCCGGCGAGGTCACCATTTATACGGGGGGCGGCTACTCCGTCTGGAGCAATCCGGCGATTATGGCGGATATCGAGCGGCACTGGCGGCTCGATCAATCGGATTATTTGCGGCGGCGACACAAGGGCATTGCCCGGCTCTATGCAAATGCGCTGCGTGCGAAATGCATGGCGGACGTTGGCGATTTGCACGCGGCCCATCTTGCCGGGACCCCGCCTCTGGAAACGCTGCAGACATAGACCATGACCCCACCCCTCGGGTTGGGATCATGGTCGAACAGCAAAGTGAGCCTCGTCCCGATCCTATCGGGATGATTGGGCTCTGGCTGGCTGGTTTCGATCCGAACCGCCGTCCAGCCACTCGAGATCCTCCGGTGAGAGCGAAATGTCGATCGCTTGCAGGCTGTCTTCCAGTTCACCGAGCGTGCGCGGGCCGATCAGCGGAACCGACGGAAAGGGCTGCGCCAGCACATAGGCGAGCGCGATGTGGATCGGGCTCTTGCCCAGCCTGCCGGCGAGTTCGATCGCCCGGTCACGGCGGCCGAAGTTCTTCTCCGAGTACCAGACCCGGACAAGCTCTTCACTGTCGCGCTTGTCGCGGCCGGCGCGGTCGGTGAAGAAACCCCGCCCCTGGCTCGACCAGGCAAAATTGGGCATCTGCCTGGATGTCAGCCAGGCTTTCCACTCGTCGCTGGAGGAGGTGACGCAGCCCGCCCAGATCGGCTCCAGCATCTCGGCCAGCGAGAAATTGTTGGAGAGCGCGCCGGGCTTCTGCTTGCCGGTCCGCTCGGCATAGGCAATCGCTTCATCCATGCGCTCCATCGTCCAGTTGGAGCCGCCGAACGGGCCACGGATGCGCCCGGCCTTTACCTCCTGGTCCATGGCGTCGACGAACTCGCCGACCGGTACATCCGGATTGTCGCGGTGCATGAAATAGATATCGACATAATCGCTCTGCAGCCGGTCGAGCGACTGGGCAAGCTGCTTGCCGATCACATCGGGATAGCAGAGCGGGGAGTGAGCGCCCTTGCCGATAACGACCGATTGCTCCCGCACGCCGCGATTTTTCAACCATTGCCCGAGCAGCGCTTCGGTATAGCCGGCGCCATAGACATAGCCAGTGTCGAACAGATTGCCGCCCGCTTCGAAAAAACCATCGAGCAGGATCGAGCCCGAGGAAAACGTGCGGAAATCCTCAAAGCCGAGCGCGAGCACCGAGACCGGTCGTTGCAAGCCCGGAATCTGACGCTTCGGTATGGCGGTGCCGTTAGAGCGCAACGGCCGGCCGGAAATCGTGTTGATGCGTTTTGCTGGCTTCTCGATCTCGTATTCGAGCCCGACGGCAGTGCGCCATTTGTCGAGCACGCGCAGATTGCCGAGGCTGTCGGCCCAGCCCATGCCCGGCCAGGCAAATTCCTTGCTACCGGCCAGGATGGCCTCGCCGGCGGCGTCGACCTCGAAAGAGTAGAGATGGCGCGTTTCATTGACGCTGATGGTGTCGCGCGTTCCGTCAGACAGGATCACGTCGATTTGACCCAGACCGACGTCGCGGTTGCCGCCGGCGAACCAGAAATCCGGTACCTCGATGCGGCCCTTGGTGCCAAGGATGCGCAGCACATTGTCCTGGTTGAGCGAGATGCTGCACGAGACTTCGGCGACGATGCCGCCTGGAAAATGCAGCAGCGCCGAGGCCCATTCATCGACCCCGGAGGGGCCAAGATGCGCGGCGCCGGTCACCTTGTCGGGCTCGGCGAAGGGAACTCCTGCAGCGGCGCCGGCAATCAGCCGCGCCATCGACACGGGATAGCCGCCGACATCCAGAATGCCACCGCCAGCGAGGTCGTTGGCATAGAGCCGGTGCTCCGGCATGAAGCCCGGCATGGCGAAACCGAAGCTGGACTTGATCATGCGGACCTCGCCAATGACGCCCGACCTGATCAACTCCACCAGCTTCAGCGTCTGCGGATGCAGCCGGTACATGAAGGCTTCGCCGAGAAAGGTGCCGGCCTTGCGCGCCGCATGGATCATCGCGTCGGCCTCGAAGGCGGTGAGCCCCATCGGCTTTTCGCAAAGCACATGTTTTCCGGCTTCGGCCGCCTTGATCGCCCATTCGGCATGGCCGGGATGCGGTATCGAAATGTAGACCGCATCGACATCCGGGTCGGCGAGCAAAGCGTCGTAGCCGTCAAGGATGCGGGCGCCGGGAAAGCTTTCGGCAAGGCCCGATTTGCCGGGGTTTCGGGCGCCGAGGGCGACCAGTTTGCCGGTGCGCGACTGGGCCACGCCACCGGCAAAGGCGAGCGCGATGCTGCCCGGCCCGAGAATGCCCCAGCGGATGGGCGCGGTTGAAGTCATTGTCATTCTCCTTAAAGCTGGAAAGGGAAAACGGTCAGCGCAGCCGCAGCCCGTTTTCGTCGAACAGGTAGGATTTGCGAATGGAAACAGTGACCTCAGTGGTGACGGGAACCTTTGCCGCGTCGCGCTGGATCACCACGTCTTCGCCGTTGGTCGTCCTGGCATAGAGAAAGCTTGTGCCGCCGAGGTGCTCGACCACGTCGATGCGAACGACAAGGTCGGCATCACCTTCTCCGGCATTGCCGAAATGCTCCGGCCGCACGCCGACGATCACCTGGCTTCCCGTTTCGGGTGCTGCGCCGGCCAGAGGCTGCGTGATGCGGGTCTTTTCCTGGCCCGCCAGCTCGACGACGATGCCGTGCGTGTCGCGCCCGACAACGCGGCCGTTGATGAAGTTCATCTTTGGCGAGCCGACAAATCCCGCCACGAACTGATTGTCGGGATTGTCGTAGAGATCGAGCGGACGACCGATCTGCTCGACATGGCCGCCGCGCAGCACCACGATCCTGTCGGCCAGCGTCATCGCCTCGGTCTGGTCGTGGGTGACGTAGATCATCGTCGTGCCCAGTTCCTTGTGCAGGCGCGAGATCTCGACGCGCATCTGCACTCTCAGTTCGGCATCGAGATTGCTCAGCGGCTCGTCGAAGAGGAACACCTGGGGTTCGCGCACGATGGCGCGGCCGATGGCGACCCGCTGGCGTTGGCCGCCGGAAAGCTGGCGTGGCCGGCGCGCCATCAACTCGGTGATGCGCAGAATTTCGGACGCCCGCTTCACCCGCCGCTCGGTATCGGCTTTCGGATTGCCGGTCATCCTGAGGCCGAAGCTCAGATTCTGCTCGACGGTCATATGCGGATAGAGCGCGTAGGACTGGAACACCATGGCGATGCCGCGGTCGGCCGGCTCGACATCGTTGACCACCTTGCCGCCGATGGCGATCTCGCCACCGCTGATGTCCTCAAGGCCGGCGATCATCCTCAGCAGCGTCGACTTCCCGCAACCGGAGGGGCCGACGAAGACGACGAATTCGCCGTCGCTCACATCGATGTTCGCGCCATGAACGATCTCGAAGTTGCCAAAGCGCTTGACGACATTGCTGAGTGTAACCGCCGCCATTGCCGATCCTTACTTGATGGCGCCGGCGGCAATGCCGGCGATGAAATGACGCTGCAAGAGCACGAAAACGACCAGCATCGGCGCCGTCAGCATCATCGAGCCTGCCATGATGCCGCCCCATGACACTTTGGTCAGGCCGATCAGCGTGCCGAGAGCCACCGGAGCCGTCATCGAGCCGGGCTGGCTGTTGATCAGCAACGGCCAGAGGTAGTTGTTCCAAGAGGCGAGGAACAGGATGATGGCAAGTGCTGCCAGCGTCGGCCGCGCCAAAGGCAGCGCCACGAACAGGAAGATGCGCCATTCCTTGACCCCTTCGACGCGCGCCGCGTCGAACAGATCGGCCGGCATCATCGAAAAGCTCTGCCGCATGAAGAGGACACCCAGCGAATTGAAAAGCGGCGGCACGACCAGCGCCACCCAGGTGTTGGCGAGCTTGAAGTCGCGCGCCACCATGATGAATTGCGGAATCAGCACGACGGCATAGGGGAGTGTGATGGTGCCGAGGATGATCGCGACGACCGCGCCCTTGCCGAAGAACTGGTAGCGCGCCAGCGCCCAGCCGGCCATCGAGGTGAGCAGCACCGACAGCACCGTATAGGTCACGGCCACCGAAACCGAGATGCCGATGGCGCGGACGAAATCGGTGTCGCGCTGCAGATTGTTGAAATTCTCGATGAAATTGCCGTGCGGCAGAAGCTCGATGCCGGGGCTGAAGATGCCGTTGTCGGGCATCGTCGAAAAGATGGTCATCATCCACAGCGGAAACAGCCAGATCAGCGCCAGCGGCGTCAGGAAGAGATGCAGCGCGACGCTGCGGCCCAGTTTGGCTTGCGAACGCGAGCTCATTTCGGCTCCTTCGTCAGCCAGAGTTGCGCCAGCGTGATGGCGATTGCCAGCCCGGCCATGGTGTAGGCGACGGCCGAGGCGTAGCCGAAGTTCAGCGACCTGAAACCCTGGCGGTAAAGCAGCAGCCCGAGCGTTTCGGTGCCGCCGCCTGGGCCGCCGCGTTCGGTGATCAGGAACGGTTCGGTGAACAGCTGCATGGTGCCGATGATCGACAGCACGCAGCAGAAGACGATGATCGGCTTCAGCAATGGCAGGGTGATGTAGAAGAACTGCTTCACCTTGCTGACGCGGTCGAGCGTCGCCGCCTCGTAGACATCCTGAGGGATGGACTGCATGCCGGCCAGCAGGATGATGGCGTTGTAGCCGGCCCAGCGCCAGGTCACCGCGATCATGATCAGCGCCATCGCCGGCGTGACGTTGGAAAACCAGTCGACGCTGGGCAGGCCGACGCTGTTCAGCAATTTGTTGATGATGCCGAAATTGAGGTTGAACATCAGCCGGAAGACCGCGGAGTAGGCCACTTCGCCGACCACGACCGGGGCGAAAAAGGCGAAGCGGAACAGGCCCCTGGCTTTCAGCAGCGGCGAATTCAAAAGCACCGCCATCACCGTGGCGAGCGCGATCATCACCGGCACCTGGATGACCAGGATGAGCAGCGTGTTCTCCAGCGCATTGAAGAAGGCGGGGTCGCCGATCAGCCGGCCCCAGTTGAAGCCGGGCGCGAACCGCCATGGCACGGTGCGCGTCGCCTGGAAGGAGATCAGGAAAGAGTCAATGATCGGCCATAGCCAGAAGATCGCGAAGATCAGCAGATAAGGCGCAAGGAAGCGATACGCCGTGGCGTTCTGATAGCGCATGGTTGCCTCCTTTCCGCATTGGCGGGTGAGCACGCGTGCTCAAACACGCAGCGCGTTGGAAATGGTCCCGGGCAGCATCGATGCCGCCCGGGACCATCTCGTCCAGATCAGGACTTGACGGGCAGTCCGGTCGCTGCCGCAATCTGATTGGCGGCATCGTCGAGCGCTGCCTTGGCGTCCGGATAGCCGCCGGCCAGATATTTCGTCTGCACGGCACGGACGATAATTTCGGCGTCGCTCTGGAACTGCGTGCCGCGGCTGGGAACGACCTTGGGCAAGGTGGCGAGTATGTCCTTCCACACTGCCTGGCCACCCCAATAGGGCAGGCCTTCGGAGACATAGGGGTCATTCAGCGCCGAGATCAGCGAGGGTACGAGGCCGAAGTCCTTCAGCATCGTTATCTGGCCTTCATTGGTCTCGAGCGTGTACTTCAAGTAGGCGTAGGCGGCCTCCTTGTTCTTCGATGCCGATGTGATGGCAAGCGAGGAGCCGCCGAGGTTGGCGGCGCGGGGGCCGTCGGCTGTCAGGCTCGGCATGAGATAGACGCCCCATTTGCCGTTTTCCCCCGCCGATTCGGTGCGAACGGTGCCCTCATACCAGCCGCCATAGATCTGGGTGGCGACGGTGCCGGCGGTGTTGTTGGTGATCTTGGTGCCCCAGTCGGCCGAGGAGATGATCCCGGCGTCCTTCATCTCCTTGAGCTTGGTCATGGAGTCGACGCATTTGGGCTGGTTGACCGTGATCGACTGCCCGTCGGCGGCAAAGTAGGCGCAGCCCTGCTCGTTCGAGATCATGCGGAAGAATTCGGAGTCGCCGTTGAAGTCGGCATTGGTCATCGTCACGCCCGGATTGGCGGCCTGGATCTTCTTGCCGGCGGCGATGAAATCGTCCCAGGTCTTGATCGAGGCGGGATCGACGCCGGCCTTCTCATAGAAGTCGCGGCGGTAGAAGGCGGCGACCGGGCCGGAATCCCATGGCATTGCATAGGCCTTGTCGCCCACTTCGAGTTCGGTGCGCTTGAAGTCGGGGAATTTTGCCTGGTCCTCGGCGGTGTAGCCGAGCGTATGCAGGTCGACGAAGCAGTCGGGGAACTGGCTCCAGTAATTCTCGGCCTCGCCGTTTTCGATCGAGACGATATCGGGCAGGCCGACGCCGTCCGCGGCACAGCCGGCGATCGACTTGTCATAGGTCGGCTGGTTGCCGAGATCCTCGACCGTCACCTTGACGTCGGGGTACTGCTTGTTGAAGCCGGCGACGGTCGCCTTCAACGATGAAGCGGCGATGTTCCAGCTCCAGATCGTGATTTCGCCAGACTGCGCAAGGGCCGGGCCGGAGCCCAGAGCAAGCGCGAGCGCGGCGCAGGTCAGTAGGGTGCGCATTGAAATCCTCCCATTTCATTTGCTCTGTCTTGGTGAGCGTGGGTAGACTATGCGGTGCGGAAGGCTTGTCGCCGTCAAAGGGAATACGGAATTGGCGGAAAGTAAGATGCCGGATCGGCCGTTTTATCAGCCTGGCGCCAGCAGCGTGGAAGGCCTGCCGCTGCTGCTGCAGATGTTTCATACACAGCCCCTGGTTATGCTCAAGCCGCATTGGCACGCCCAGGTCGAGGTCAATTTCATTGTGCGCGGCAGCGTGCACTACCGCATGAGCGACCATGAGATCTCGCTGTCGGCCGGCGAGATGTGCCTGTTCTGGGGCGGCCTGCCGCACCAGATGGACGATCTCAGCGACGATGCCGTCTATGCCGGCGCGCATCTGCCGCTGGTGCATTTCTTCCGGCTGCACCTGCCGACCGATGTCCGGCATCGGCTGATGACAGGCGCGACACTGGTGAGCAATGCGACCGACCGGTCGGACGACGACAATTTCGAGCGTTGGAACCGCTATGTCCGTTCCGGCGATCCGGCAAAGGCGGAGCATGCCGTGAACGAACTGCTGCTGCGGCTGGAGCGGATGCGGTTCGAGCCGTACCGGCTGGTGCCGGAAACGGCGATCGGACAGGCAGCCGGCAGCCCCTTCGATCAGCAGTCTTCACGTAATGTCGGGCGTATGTGCGACTTTATCGCGGAGAACTTTCTCTACGACATCGACTGCGTGAACATCGCGGCCGCAGCTGACATCCATCCCAAATACGCCATGAGCACGTTCAAGAAATCGACCGGCATGACGCTCAACGAATATGTGAATCTGTTGCGGCTCAGCTACGCACAGGCAATGCTGATGCACCAGGACGCCAACGTGCTCAGGGTCGCCATGGACTCGGGTTTCGGTTCGCTCAGCGCCTTCAACAAGTCGTTCCGCAAGCTTGCCGGCATGTCGCCTTCCGATTTCCGCAAAGGCGCAGGCATCAGGTAGTTCCGTCAGAGGCGGTCCCAAGTCAGGACAGGGAAACGGGTCTTGGACGCGCGACCGTCGTTCAATTGGCAGGAACGCCTTCCAGGCGCTGTTGCGGTTCGCGGGCGCTGGTGACAAAGCTGCGCCAGCCGCCATAGGCCGAGATGTCGGTCGCTGCCGCCAGCCCGGCGGTTTCGACCAGGAAACCCTTGGCCGACGTGCCGTCTGCAAGGTCGATTGTGCCGATGCCGAGCGGCGACGGGATCGCCGCGACGAAGCGCCCGAACGCGTCTGTCGCAAGCCGCCAGACCTCGACATCAATTGCTGTCCCGCCATTGGCGACCCGCACCAGCCCCGGCTTGGGCACAGACTGGCCGGCGAGTGCATAGAGCTTGTAGGCGGGCGCTGTTTTCACGGCTCTCGAGAATTGCGCGTCGAGCTGTTTCAGCTGGCCGTTGAGCGGCATGCCCGAGAGATGCGCGCCGACCACCACCAGGTCGATCATGCCGTCGGCGCTTGGCGACGGAGCCGGGAGAGGGGGCGGCTGCTGCCAGCCCGTCGCGCCGAGCGGGAGGCCGCTGGCTGCATGCAGGTCGCGGGCAAGCGCCGCCGTCAGCGCATCCCTTCCCGCAGGCGCCAGCAAGGTGACGCTCATCGGCAGGCCGTCATCGCGCTGTCCCGTCGGCACGGCGATGCCACACATGTCGAGCAGGTTGACGAAATTGGTGTAGGTGCCGAGCCGGCTGTTGGTAACGATCGGATCGGCAAGCACCGCATCGACCGAGTAGTGGGTCGGCGCGGTCGGCACGCAGAACAGGTCGACCGAAGCGATGACAGGGGCGAGTTTCGCCTTGTACGCCTGCAAGGCATAGAGGCCCTTGAAGGCGTCGGCCGCCGAAAGATTGCGGGCGCCGCCAATGATCTTGCGCGTCACCGGATGCAGCGCCGCTTCGCTGGCGTCCATGAACTCCCGGATCGCTGCGTAGCGTTCGGCGACCCAGGCGCCTTCATAGAGAAGATTGGCAGTGGCGTAGAAATCGCCGAAGGGGATTTCGACCAGCCTGCAGCCCAGCGTCTCCAGCGAGACAAGAGCCGCGTCGAAGCCGGCCTGCATCGAGGTGTCGCCGAAGAACTTCAAATCGGCCCTGGCCGGCACGCCGACTGTCAGCACCGGCGGGCGCGTGGCAAGGGGCAGGATGTCGATGGCGCGCGAATAGGAATCGGCGTCGTCCTTTGCGGCAGCCACTGCGAGGACCGCATAGGCATCATCGACGGTCAATGCGAAAATCGAGACGCAGTCGAGCGTCCGGCAGGCCGGCACGACGCCTGTTGTAGACAGCGCGCCGACGGTCGGCTTCAGCCCGACGATGTTGTTGAGGCCGGCCGGGATGCGGCCGGAACCGGCGGTGTCGGTGCCGAGCGCAAACGAGACGATGCCGCCGGCTGTCGCTACCGCCGAACCGGACGAGGATCCACCCGGGATCAGTCTTGGAGCGATTGCATTGCGAGGGATCGGCCAGGGTGTGCGGACGCCGACGAGGCCGGTGGCGAACTGGTCGAGATTGGTCTTGCCGACGACAAGCGCGCCGGCTGCCCTCAGCCGCGCCACGACCGTGGCGTCCATCCCCGGTGTGTAGGTATATTCGGCGCAAGCGGCCGTCGTCGGCATGCCGGCAACGTCGATGTTGTCCTTGACGGCGAAGGGAATGCCCCACAGCGGCTTTGCCTGGAGATCGAAGGGGCCGAGCCATTCTGCTTCCGCGAGCATCTCTGCCTTGCTCACGAGATGGATGAAGATGCCGGGGTCTTCCGCCGCCGCGATACGGGCGTAGACCGTATCGATCATCTCACTGATGCTGACGCCGGCCTGATAGGCCGCGTGCAAACTCCCTATGTCGAAGCGGATGTCGCTCATTTGGCCTCCCCCAGAATGATCACCGGCAGATCCCACTGGATCACCACGACGCAGCCGTCTTTCGTCCACACCGAATGCTCGGTCCCGACCGGGTTCAGGATGACGCTGCCCGCGGGATAGTCGCCGTTCTCATCGCTCTGTATGCCTTCGAGCACGACGATGGTTTCCAGCCCGACATGGCGGTGGCGCGGCACGCCGGCGCCGGGCCGGTAGTTGAGGATGGCAACCGACGGCTCGACAGGCCCGCCCTTGAGCAGCCAATGCACGGAGATGCCGTCCCGGAAATGCTCAAATGCCAGATCGCGCCAGCCGCCATTGACGAGGCCAGCAAAAGCAAGATTAGGCATTGGCAATTCCCTGAAGCACCTGGTCGGTCGTCGCCGTCCAGCCGACGATGGCGCCTTGCGCCCTGATCATAGCCAAGGCGGCCGCCTTGAACTCCGGGAAGTAGCTTTCCGTAGCGTCCTCAGCGAGCAGGCACTCATAGCCGCGGTCGTTGGCCTCGCGCATCGTCGTCTGCACGCAGACCTCCGTGGTGACGCCGGCGAAGACGAGTTGTTGCGCACCGAGCCGCATGAGGTCTTCACCGAAGCTCGTGGCATAGAACGCGCCCTTGCCGGGCTTTTCGATGACGATCTCGCCGGGCAGCGGGGCAAGCTCGTCGAGGATCGCCGTTCCCGGCTCGCCGACGATGAGCACGCGGCCCATCGGGCCGACATCGCCGATGCGGATCGATGGATTGCCGCGATTGCGCTTGGCCGGTGGCAGGTCCGAAAGGTCGGCCCGGTGACACTCCATCGTGTGGATCACCGGCAGGCCGGCTGCGCGGAACCCTTCGATCAACCGCTTCACCGTCGGCACGATGGCCACGACCCGGCTGACGTCGTTGCCGAGGCTGGCGCCGAAGCCGCCAGGCTCGGCGAAGTCGCGCTGCATGTCGATGACGACCAGCGCCATGGTCTGCGGCTTGAAGGTGAAGGAAAACGGCAGCGCGTCTATTTCCGCCATCAGTGATGTCCCGCCATGTGCTCGCCGATCGTCTGCACGCTGGCTTGGGCAATCGGCGTCTCATAGACCAAAGCGCCATCCGACATGACGAAGATACGGTCGGAAAGCTCCAGCAGTTCGTCGAGGTCTTCCGACATCAGGAGCACGGCGGCACCCGCATTGCGCGCCTTCATGATGCGGGCGCGGATTTCGGCCACCGCCGAGAAGTCGAGGCCGAAGCAGGGGTTGGAGACGATCAGCAGGTCAACCTCGCCGGTGAGTTCGCGCGCCAGCACGGCGCGCTGCACATTGCCGCCCGACAGCGACGAAATCGGCGAGGCGAGCGAAGCGGTCTTGACCTTGAACTGCTCGACCAGGCGGGTCGCATAGTCGCGGATGGCGCTCATCCTGATCCAGCTGATCGGCTTGCCGGCGTCGTTCAAATCGAAGGTCCGGAAGGCCATGTTTTCGGCCACCGTCATCTTCGGCGCGCAGGCGTTGCGCAACGGTTCCTCGGGAATGAAGCGGACATTGAGCGTGCGCGCCTCGCTGCGGCTGGCGCCGTAGGGCGATCCCTTGACCAGAACGTCGCCGCCGTCGCGCGTGCGCTGTCCGGCCAGGACTTCGAGAAACTCCTTCTGGCCGTTGCCGGAGATGCCGGCGACGCCGACGATTTCGCCGGACTTCACATCGAGTTCGCCGATGTTGATGGTTTTCAGGCCTGTCCGGTCCGGCGCCTTCAGCGCCTTCACCGTCAGGATCTGCCTAGCGTCGGTCGGCACCGGCGCGCGGCTGTCGAGCGCGGCGATCGGCTGGTCGCCGATCATCATCGCCGCCATCTCCCTGTGCGAGAGAGCCGACACGTTTCCGGTTCCGGTCAACCTGCCCTTGCGCAGCACAGTGATGTCGTCGGCAAACGCCGTCACTTCATGGAATTTGTGCGAGATCATCAGCACGGTGAGGCCGCCCGCCCTGGTCATGTCGCGCACGAGGCCAAGCACTTCCTGCGCCTCGCCGGGGGTGAGCACGGAAGTCGGCTCGTCCAGCACCAGGAAGCTGCGGCCGAGATAAAGCTGCTTGATGATCTCCAGCTTCTGTTTTTCGCCGGCCGCGAGTTCGGCCACCTTGACGTCGAGCGGCAGCTTGAACGGCATCCGTTCCATGAAGGCAGCAAGGTCGGCGCGCTCCTTGCGCCAGTCGATGATACCAGGCACCTTTTCGCGCGAGATAACCAGGTTTTCCGCGCCGGTCAGCGACGGGACCAGGGTGAAGTGCTGGTAGACCATGCCGAGTCCGAGTGCCGAGGCATCGCGGGGACTGGTGATCGCCACCTCGCGGCCGTCGACCAGGATGTCGCCGGAGGTCGGGTGGTAAAAACCCATCATGCATTTGACCAGCGTCGACTTGCCGGCGCCGTTTTCGCCCAGCAGCGCATGGAAGGATCCGGCTGGCACCTTGATCGAGACCTCGCTGAGCGCGGTGAAGGCGCCGAAGCGCATGGTCATGCCGATGGTCTCGACACCGACTGCTTTCCTGCCGCCTTCACTCATGGTCGAACCTCATGGCAGTTGGGCGACGAAGGATACCGAATTCGACACCGCGCCGAACACGCCGCCTTGCATCTTGATCATCTTGATCGCGGCGAGGTGGTTGCCGTAGTCGGTCGCGCCGCAGCAATCCTCCAGCATGACGCATTCGAAGCCGCGGTCGTTGGCCTCGCGCATGGTGGTGTGCACGCAGACATCGGTGGTGATGCCGGTGAGCACGATGTTTTCGATGCCGCGCTGGTTGAGGATCAGCTCCAGGTCGGTGGCGCAGAACGAGCCCTTGCCCGGCTTGTCGATGATAGGCTCGCCTTCGGCCGGATAGAGGTCGGGGATAATGTCCCAGCCCGCCTCGCCGCGCACCAGGATGCGCCCGCAAGGTCCGGGATCGCCGATGCCGGCATTGATGCGGCGCGAGCGCCAGCGCTTGTTGGCCGGCAGGTCGGCGAGGTCGGGCCGATGGCCTTCGCGTGTGTGGATGACGGTGTAGCCCTTCGCCCGCATCGCCGACAGCACCGACTTGATCGGCTCGATCGGTGCCCGCACCAGTGAGAGGTCGTAGCCCATATGGTCGACATAGCCGCCCGGTCCACAGAAATCGGTCTGCATGTCGATGATGATCAGCGCCGTATTGTCGGGGCGAAGTTCGCCATTGTAGGGCCATGGATAGGGGTCGGCGTCGATGTAGCGCTGGGTGATCTCGGCTCTGGCGTTCATGGCAAAAACTCCAGTTACTTGGTGATCGACAATTCGCCCGGCGCGCCGGCAAGCGAACGGCTTGGCGATGAGGTGGCGATCATGATGATCAGGGTGAGGATGTAGGGAGCGGCGTAGAACAGATAGTAGCCTTGCGTGACGCCAACAGACTGCAGCGCCGGGCCGAGCGCGCCGGCGCCGCCGAACAGCAAGGCGGCGGCAAAGCAACCGAGCGGATTCCAGCGCGCGAAGATGACCAGCGCCACCGCCATCAACCCCTGACCCGACGAGATGCGTTCGGTCCAGCTGCCGGGATAGTAGAGGGAGAGATAGGCGCCGCCGATGCCGGCGAGCGCGCCACCGATCCCGGTGGCGATGAGGCGCACGGTGTTGGGGTTGAGGCCCATGGCGCGCGCGGCATCGGAACTGTCGCCGACGACGCGCAGGATCAGGCCGGCGCGGGTGTTGCGGAAAGCCCACCACAGGAACACCGCCAGTGCCGCGCCGATCAGGAACAGCACATTGACGTTGAGTGCCGCCTGAACCTGCGGAATGTCGGACCAGCCGCCGAAGGGAATGGCCGGCAGGTCGGGCGCCGAGGGCTGGATGAACGGCTTGCCGAAGAAGAAGGCAAGACCGGAGCCGAGCAGCATCAGCGCGATGCCGATGGCGATGTCGTTAACGCCAGGGAATTTACAGATCCAGCCGTGGAACAGGCCGAAACAGAGGCCGGCCGCGGCGGCCGCCAGCAGGCCGAGCCAGGGCGAACCGGTCATCACCGCCACCGCATAGGCGGTCATGGCGCCGAAGACCAGCGTGCCTTCAAGGCCGAGATTGATGCGGCCGGAGCGTTCGGTAATGGCTTCGCCAAGCGATACGAAGATGAAGGGTGTCGAAACCCGGATGGCGCCGCCAAGGATGGCGAGCGGAACGCCCCAGAGGCCGATCTCGGTCGCGTCCATCAGGCGCCTCTCTTCCAGAGGTCGGGATTGAACGCCTTGAAGCGGCCGTAGAAGGTTTCGCTGAACAGAATGACGACGAACAGCATGCCTTGCAGCACCAGTACGGTGGCATCGGGCAGGTCCATGCGGCGCTGGATCAGGCCGCCGGACGCGTTGATGCCGCCAAGCAGGATGGCGACCGGGATGATCGCCAACGGGTTGTGGCGGGCGAGGAAGGCGACAAGAATGCCGGTATAGCCGTAGCCGGCGGCGAGCGAGGCATTGGCGCTGCCTTGCACGGCGCCGACTTCCAGCATGCCGGCAAGGCCGGCGAAGCCACCGGCAAGCGCGGTGAAGCCGACGATCAGCGGTCCGACGGCCAGCCCTTGCACCTGGGCTGCCCTGACATTGCCGCCGGCGATGCGGGCGGCAAAGCCCCAGCGGGTCTTTTCGATCAGCAGCCAGGACAGGATGCAGGCGACGATGCCGACGACGAGGCCCCAATGCACCTCCATGCCGGGAATGTTGCCGATGCGATAGGCGTCGGCCAGCGGCTGGGTCGAAGGCTTGTTGAGCGAGGCGGGATCGCGCAGCGGCCCTTCCACCAGATGGTTCATCAGGGCGATGGCGATGTAGGCCATCAGCAGGCTGGAAATGGTTTCGTTGACGGCGCGGTAGTGGCGAAGCGCGCCGACGGCACCGATCCAGATGCCGCCGGCGGCCATGCCCGCCACGCCCATGGCAAGAATGACGATTGATGATGGCGCGCCGCTCAGCGCCACGCCTGTGGCAGCGGCGGCGACGCCACCGAGTACGATGGCGCCTTCGCCACCGATGACAACGAGGCCGAGCCGGGCCGGCAGCGCCACGCAGAGGGCGGCAAGCAGCAGGGGTGCCCCGCGCGACAGCGAGTTCTGGATCGAAAACCACGAGCCGAAGCCGCCGCGCCACATGGTTTCATAGAGCTGGACGGGCGACTTGCCGACCAACGCAATGAACAGGCTGAACAACACCATGCCGACGATCAGTGCCGCGAGCGGAATGACGAAGGCTTCCGCCCGCCTGGCGATCCATTCCAGCGCCGCCGAATATCCCCTGGCGCCGAACACCGCCGGTGCGCTGCTGACCGTATCTGCCATGGCCCGTCTCCGTGCGCGCGTTCAGCTTCAGGCGGTCGAACCGACGACGCCCTCGACGAGATAGTCCATGCTTTCGAGCTCGATAGCGGTCTCGACGAAGGCCTGGCCTTCGGTGGCGACGACAATGCCCTTGTTGCTCTTCAACGGACCCTTGATGACGGAGAAGCCGCCCTTCATCATTTCGGCCAGCGTGGCGTCGAACTGCTTGTGGGCCGGCTCGCTCACAGCAGGGCCGAGCGGGCTCATCTTGACGAAGCCATCGGCCAGGCCACCACGGGTGAAATTGGGTAGCGGTGTGCCGGCGATGAGGTCGTCGACGAACATCTTGTAGACCTTGGCCCAGTTCCATTCCGCGCCGGTCAGGTATTTTTCCGGCGCCAGCGGGCTCTGGTTGGCGTGATAGCCGCAGATGAAAGCGCCGCGTCCGGCCGCTGTTTCGACCACCACTTTCGGGCTGTCGACATGGCAAGTGATGACGTCGGCACCCTGATCGACCAGCGCGTTGGTGGCTTCCGCTTCCTTGACCGCCAGCGACCATTCGCCGGTGAAGATCACCTGGCAGGTGATGGTCGGGTCGACCGAGCGTGCGCCGAGCAGGAACGAATTGATGTTGAGCAGCACCTGCGGGATCGGCTTGGCGGCGACGAAGCCGAGCTTCTTGGTCTTCGACGTGTGGCCCGCGACGACGCCATTGAGATACTGACCCATGCCGATATAGCCGAAATAGGAGCCGGCATTCATCGGATGCTTGTCCTTGTTCCACATGCCGCCGCAATGGCGGAACTGCACGTCGGGGAATTTCGCGCACATGGCCAGCATATGCGGATCGAAATAGCCGAAGGAGGTCGGGAAGATCAGCGAGGCGCCATCGAGATTGATCATCGATTCCATCGTCTTCTGGACGTCGACCGTCTCGGGGACGTTCTCCTCCTCGACGATGGAAATGCCCTCGATGCCCTTCAGCGCCGCCGCACCCTCGGCATGCGCCTGGTTGTAGCCGTAGTCGTCCTTCGGCCCGACATAGATGAAGCCGACGGTGGCGGCCGCGGCGAAGGCCCTGTTGATGGGAAAGGCTGCCGAGGCAAGACCAAGGGCTGCTCCGGCGGCGGAGGTCTTGAGCAGCTGGCGGCGGCTAAGCATGAATCTGTCGGTCATCTCTTATGCTCCCCTCTAGGACCCTTTTCCGGGTCGGTTAACGCCTTGTCAGGAAAGTGCATGCAATCAACGTGCCAGTTCTAAAATCGTAATTTATGCAATAAAATCAGTTATAATGCCGAGGCTGCCTGCTCAAGCGAAAGGCAATTGCATACACTTTTTGCCTTGGAAATAGCCAGTTTGACATGTAGATTAAAATAAAGGCATAGAGTGAGGCGACCCGAGTCGGGACTGGCCCGCGAGCCAACCCTGCAAAAAGGCTGGACGGAGGAGACGTGTCGGGAAAGCGCAGCTTGATCAGGGCGGGCACGACCGTCGATCAGATGGTGAGGGCGATCGGCGACCGCATCGTTACCGGCTTCCTGCGCCCCGGCGAAAAGCTCGACGAGGCTTCGTTGGCGGCCCGCTTCGACGTCTCGCGCACGCCGGTGCGCGAGGCGCTCGGTCATCTCAGCGCCATGGGCCTGGTCGAAAGACGGCCCAACCGGGGCGCCATCGTCGCCGTGGTGACGCAGGAGCACCTCGCCTCGATGTTCGAAAGCATGGCCGAACTGGAGGCGATCTGCGCCCGCTTCTCCGCCGAGCGGATGACCTGCGGCGAGCGCCGCGCGCTCGAGATCGAGCATCAAGGCTCGGCGCGGCTGGTGCAGCTAGGCGCCGAGGAGGACTATGAATATTTCAACACCGAGTTCCACAGCCGGCTCTACCGGGGCGCCCACAACACGCATATCTACGAAATGACGGTGATGACACGCAGCCGCCTGGCGCCCTTCCGCCGTGCTCAATTCATGCTGCCGGGCCGCCTCGCCAAATCCTGGAAGGAGCATGACGCGATCGTAACCGCGATCATGCGTGGTGACGGCACTGCCGCCGGCAAAGCCGCCAGGGATCATGTTTCCATCGTCAGTGAGGCGAGCGCCGTTTTTGCCAGTGTTGACCCGGTGCATCCGGCCCCCGATTTGGCCGGCCTATCCCGCTAACGAACCCGACCCTTCACCCTTCATCTCAAACATGCTTGCGGCCGCCGGCTTCGCGGAACCAGCTGTCGGGATAGGGGTACCACCAACCCTGGATCTCGGGCTTGTGGTCGATGATCACCATCTTCGAGCGACGAAAGGCGTCCAGACCCTGGCGACCGAGCTCGCGGCCGAGACCGGAGGCCTTCCAGCCGCCGAAGGGCAGCGCGTCATTGTCGATCAGCGGATTGTTGACCCAGACCATGCCGGCCTCGAGCCGTTCGGCCGCCTCATGCGCCTCGGCAAGGTCGGTGGTGAAGACGGAAGCGCCGAGCCCGAACGGGCTGTCATTGGCGAGCCTGATCGCCTCGTCGAAATCTTTCACCCGGCAGATCGCGGCGACCGGCCCAAAACACTCTTCGCGCACGATCGCCATATCGGGGGTGACGCCGGTCAGGATCGTCGGCTCGTAGAACCAGCCGATAGTGTGCGCCGGCGGAATGCGCCCGCCGGTGACCGCCTTTGCGCCGTGCGCGACCGCGTCGTCCACCAGCCGCATGACCTTCGCCCGCGCCGCCTCGCTGACCAGCGGTCCGATCTCGGATTTGTCCAGCCCGTTGCCGATCCGCAGCGCGAGCGTCCTTTCGGCGAATAGCTCGACGAAGCGGTCATGAACGGCATCGACCACAAAAAACCGTTCGGCTGAGGTGCAGACCTGGCCGGTGAGGTGGAACGCGGCGGTGACGCTGCCTGCAGCGGCAATGTCCAGTGGGGCGTGCGCGGAGATGATCAGGGGATCGCTGCCGCCGGCCTCGATGACGCAAGGCTTCATGCGTTCGGCGCAAGCCACGGCGACGGCCTTGCCGGCAGCCACCGAGCCGGTGAAGGCGACGGCATGGGTGCGGCCGGAGGCGATCAAAGCCTGCGCCGTGGACGCCCCGCCGGGCAGACAGGAAACCAGGCCTTCCGGCAGGGAACGGAACACCGTCATATAGTCCAGCGTCGACAGCGTCGTCGCTTCGGCCGGCTTGATCACACAGGCATTGCCGGCGGCAAGCGAGGCGGCGACCGTCCAGCACATCAAGAGGATCGGGAAATTGTACGGCATGATGTGGACGGAGACGCCATAGGGCTCGTAGCGCGCATACTGGAAGGAACCCGCCTGCGTCGTGCCGGCAATCTTGCCCGCATCGTCGCGCGCCATTTCGGCATAGTAGCGGAAGATCGGTGCACAATTGGCGATCTCGCCGATGGCTTCCGGATAGGGCTTGCCCATCTCGCGGACCATCAGCTCGGCACAGCGGGTGAAGTCGGCGGCTTCGATGGCATTGGCGACGGCATGCAGATGTTTGGCGCGGCTCTTGGCGTCGAGCCTTTTCCACGCCGCTTGCGCCGTAGTCGCCGCGGTCAGCACGGCATCGATCTCGCCGTCTGTTGCCGCAGCGATGGCACCAACCGTTTCCAGCGTCGCCGGATCGATCACCGGCTTGTTCGAGCCGGTCATCGGCCCGTAGTCCGGATTGACGAAGAAGGTTGGGCGGTCAGCGGAGAAATCCATGGACATCCTCTCAGATCCGCTCAGCGGATCATGTAGACCTTCTTGATCGTCTCATGGACGGTGCAGATGCCCTTCCAATCCTGTGGAAAGAACGCCGCCGTGTCGGGCTCGATCTCGATCACCTCGCCGGATTCGTGGACGTAGGTGCAGCGGCCCTCGAGAAAATGGCAGAACTCGTCGCGGGTGACATGGCAGTGCCATTTGCCGGGCGTGCAGACCCATAGACCGCATTCGGAACGGCCCTCCGGCCCCTTGTGCAGCAGCTTGCCGGAGGTGCGGGATTCGCCTTCGATCATTGTCGGAATGACGCCCCAGTCGACGAGGTCGGTAATAGTGAGCGGCGATTTCATGATCGGCGTGGTCATACAAATATTCCTTGAAACTGTTGCTGGGTGCTCACCGGCACATGAAGGCCTTGGTCAGCGTTTCGGTGATGATGGAGATGCCGGTCCAGCCGGCGGGGAAGAACACCAGCGTGCCGGCCTCGACCGGGACCTGTTCGCCATTCTCCCTGATATAGCTGCCGCGCCCAGACAGGAAATGGCAGAACTCATCGGCTGCGAAGATTATGTGGCGCGTGCCCGGCGTGCATGACCACAGGCCGCATTCGCTCGATCCGTCCGAGTTCTGGGACAGGATCTTGCCCGATGCGTGTGGCGAACCGGCGAGCGGCGACGAGCTTGCGCCCCAATCGTCCAGCGCTACCGAGGCGACGTTCGGCCAATAAGGTGTCGGCATGTCATGAAGCTCCAGTCGCTGATTCTTGCTTGAGCATGATCTTGTCCGAAAACCGGTTCCCACTTTTCGGGATCATGTTTCAGGCCAGCATGTAGATGTTGCGGATGGTCTCGTGGACGGTGCATTCGCCGGCCCAGCCGGCAGGGAACATGACCACGGTTTGCGCGGCGACTTCTATCACCTCGCCGACATCAGATCGGTAGGTCGCACGGCCGGCGACGAAATGGCATAATTCGTCGCGCGGGATCGCCAGCCGCCAGCGGCCGGGGGTGCAGACCCAGATACCGGATTCCGGCTGGTTGTTCGGCCCCTTGTGCACCAGCCTGCCGGTCGAGTGCGAAGCGCCTTCCAGCGCATCCGGCTGCGCGCCCCAGTCGACCAGGTCAGTGCGGGTGGAGGCTTGGTAGAGGTGTGGCACGGAGGAGGTCACAGCAGCTTCTCCAGCAGGCAGGCGGCTTTCTCCGGTCCATTCTGCGATTGCATCTGCGCCGAGGTCTTCCCCAGCTTCGCCTTCATTCTCGGGTCGGTCAGGCAAGCTTCCAGCTTTGCGACCAGCTCGGCATCGGTCCAGTCGTAGCGCGGCATGCCGAAGCCGTGGCCGGTTTCCTCGACGCGCGTGGCGTTATCGTGGCCATCCCAGACATAGGGCATGATGATGGCCGGCTTGCCGAAATAGAGGCACTCGGTGAACGAGTTGTTGCCGCCATGGTGGATCACCGCATCGACCTGCGGGATGACCGAGGGCTGCGGGAACCAGCTGTCGACGATGACGTTGCCGGGCACGTCGGTATATTGGTCCTTGTAGCCGCCGACATTGACCAGCGCGCGGTAGCGCGTCTTGCCCAGCGTCGCGATGATGCGCTTCAACAGCTCGACATCGCCGGCCCCTAAACTGCCGAAGGAAACATAGAGCAGCGGCCCGTCATTATTCTCAGCAAAAGTCGGCACAGTGTAGGGCTTCTCCTGCCGCACGCAGCCTTCCAGATACTGGAATTTTGCCGGATCGAGCGGATGGCGGCGCTTGAATTTTGCTGCCTCTGGATAAAGCAGCAGGTTCAGGTAGGGCGAAGCCTCGAAGAACTGGCCGATCGGATAGGGCGCCTCGTTGTTGGCGTTGAGGAACGCGTTGAAGTCGTCATGGATCGGCTTGATCACGGCGTTGAAATGATCGCGGTAGCGCTGGTGTCCGGCGTGGTCGTTCTCGCCGCAGCCGGACAGATGCGGCGGGATATCCTCGTCCTCGATCTCGTTTTCCGAGCAGGAGATGACGCGCACCCAGGGTTTGCCATACTGCTTGATCGCCGGAAACAGGATGACGTTGTCGACGCAGATCACGTCTGGCTTGATGGCGTTGAGAACCCGCGGCAGATCCTTCTGCGCCCATTTGGCGCTGTCGACGATCGCCGTCCAGCAATCCTTGACGTAGTTGTCGACCTGGTCGTAGGGCGATTTGCGGAAATTCGGGATGTGGCCGTTGATGAAGTCTTCCCAGAACTTGGCCATCTGTTCGGGCGGCATCGGCTCGGACAGGTTCACCGGATGGGCCTCGAAGCCGTAACCCTTGTAGACATCGACGAAGCCGGGATCGGACAGGAACACCGCCCTGTGGCCGCGCGCCTCGACCGCCTGGGCGATGCCGACGGAATTGAGCGCCGGGCCAAAGGCCGCTTCGGGGAAAAACGCGATCGTCTTCTGCGCCATCAAGCTCTCCTTCAATCACTCTGCGAAAATTCTGACGTCGGCGGCGTCCCAGCCGAGTTCGACAGCGTCGCCTGATGAAACCGGCCGGCGGTCGGCGGCGTCAGCGGTGACGCGCACCAGGAATGGTTTTGGCGACAAATCGGTGCGGACATGCAGTTGCAGGTCGAGCCCGTGGTAGGCGAGCGCCTCAACGGTGCCGGCAACACGGTTGACTGTCTCAGCTGACGGAAACAGCCGGATACGTTCGGGCCGCACCGACGCGACCGCAGCGGCGCCCGGCGAAAGCGTGGCGGGAAGTTTGCCAGCGATCCGTGCACCGTTGGCCGCCACCACGCCGTCAGCCGTGGCCTTGCCCGGAACAAAATTCATCACGCCGATGAAGTCGGCAACGAAACGGTCTGCCGGATGTTCGTAGATCGCGTGTGGCGTATCGCATTGCAGCAGTCTGCCGTCTTTCAACACCGCCATGCGGTCGGCCATGACGAGCGACTCCTCCTGGTCATGGGTGACGATGACGAAGGTGATGCCGACCTCGTGCTGCAGGCGCTTCAACTCAAGCTGCATGGCGCCGCGTAGTTTCTTGTCGAGCGCGCCGAGCGGCTCGTCGAGCAGCAGCAGCCGCGGCCGCTTGACCAAGGCCCGGGCGAGCGCAACGCGCTGCTTCTGGCCGCCCGACAATTGCTCCGGCTTGCGATCGGCGAAGGCGACGAGTTCGGTGGTCGCCAGGATGGCGTCGACACGGGAGCGGATTTCGCTGGTCGGCAAGCGCTCCATTTCGAGGCCGTAGGACACATTGGCCCTGACGCTCATATGCGGAAACAGCGCGTAGGATTGGAACATCAGATTGACCGGCCGCTTGTTGGGCGGGATTTTCGCGATGTCCCTGCCATCGAGCAGGATGCGCCCGTCATTGGGCGTCTCGAAGCCGGCCAGCATGCGCAACAGCGTGGTCTTGCCGCAGCCGGACGGACCGAGCAGCGCGAAGAACTCGTTCTCGCGGATGTCGAGCGAAATGCCGTCGACCGCGGTGACGCGGCCGAAATTCTTCGACACATGATCGATGGCCAGCAGCGTACGCGGTTCGCTCATTGGCCGATGATCCCACGGTTGAGCCGCTGCGACAGGGTCAGCGCGGTGATCGAGACAGCCATGACGATGGTCGCCAGCGCGTTGATCTCCGGCGTGATGCCGAAGCGGATCATCGCGTAGATCTGCATCGGCAGCGTGGTCGAGGTGCGCCCGGCGCCGGCGGTGAAGAAAGCGACGATGAACTCGTCGACCGACAGCGTGAAGGCGAGCAGCGCGCCGGCGATCACCGCCGGCAGGATGACCGGCAAGGTGACGCGCCTAAAGGTGGTGATGGCGGAGGCGCCGAGATCGGCGGAGGCCTCGACGATCGACCAGTCGAAACTCTTCAGCCGCGCGCGCACCACCGAGCAGACGAAGGCGAGGTTGAAGACGACATGCGCGAGGATGATGGTGTGCAGGCCCATGGTGATGTTGAGCATCGAGAAGAACGAGAGCAGCGCGATCGCCAGCACGATGTCGGGAATGATCATCGGCGCGAAGATCAGTGCTTCCAGTCCTTTGCCGTACTGCCGGCGCATCTCGACGCCGATCGCCAGCAGCGTGCCGAGCAAGGTGGCGATGGCGGTCGAGACCAGCGCCACGATCAGCGTGTTCAGTGCAGCGGAGAGGATCGCGGAATTGCCGGCGAGCGAGACATACCATTTCAGCGAAAACCCGGACCATGCGGTCGGCAGCCCGCCCTCGTTGAACGACAGCGCCACCAGCACGGCGATCGGGATGTAGAGGAAGGCGAAGACGAGGGTGAGGATTGTGCGCATGCCGCAAGTGCGGGCAAAGGTATGGGTCATGGCTGCCCTCCGATAATTGGGAGGCAAGCAGGCGTCCAGCGTCCTTCTCCCCGTTCACGGGGAGAAGATGCCGGCAGGCAGATGAGGGGCAGCGCCCAACCTCGCAGGCGCTGGCGCCGCCCCTCATCCGCCACTTCGGGGCACCTTCTCCCCGTGAACGGGGAGAAGGGTAGGAAGATGTGCTCAGCCATCGGCGTCGCCCCCGGCTTGCGCGGTTTGGCCCGAGGCGCGATTGGCGGCCAGCGCCTGCGCCATCAGCACCAGCAGCATGATGGCGATCAGCGCCATGGCGAGTGCGGCGCCGAAGGGCCAGTCATTGGCGGTCAGGAACTGGTCGTAGACGAGGTTGCCGATCATCTGGAAGCGGCCGCCGCCGAGCAGCGCCGGGGTGACGAAATTGCCGATCGACAGCACGAAGACGAAGACCGCGCCGGCGGCGATGCCGGGCACGGTGAGTGGCAGGATGACACGGCGAAATGTGGTTGTGGCCGAGGCGCCTAGGTCGCGCGAGGCTTCGGCAAGCTCGGGATTCAGCCGCGACAGCGGCGCGTAGCAGGCGAGGATGACGAAGGGCAGATAGTTGTAGACGAGGCCGGCGATGACAGCGCCTTCGGTATAGAGCATCGACGGCGGCTCGCCGGTGTAGCCAAACCAGCGCAAGAGCTGGGTGATCAGGCCCTCGCGGTTGAGCAGCACGATCCAGGCATAGGTGCGGATCAGATAGTTGGACCAGAAGGGCAGCACGGCGAAGAACAGGAACACCGGCTGCAGCCGGCGGGGCGCAGCCGCGATGGCATAAGCCGCGGCGTAACCGATCACCACCGCGATCAGGGTTGCGGTGCCGGCAATGCGCGCCGAGTTCAAGAAGATGCCGGCATAGAGCGGGTCTAAGACCAGCCCGAAATTCTCCAGCGTGAAGGTGTATTCGATGCCGCCATAGATGCCGCGCCGGAAGAAGGCGAGCGCCAGCACCAGCGCGCATGGCACCACCATCAAGGCGGTCAGCCAGGCCAGTGCCGGCGCCATCAGCAAGGAGGAGCGAAGTCTGGTTGAGGACACGATTGGGGTACCGCATTCAGCAGCCGACGGCGGAAATCCGCCGTCGGTTGTGATCTCTGATTTGCCGCGGCTTACTGCGCGGCCTTGATCTCGCTGACGATCTTGGAATAGTCGCGCTGGGCTTCGCCGACGTCACGCAATTGTTCGAACTTGACGAGGTCGGCCACCGGCATCGCCATGTTGGGGAACTTGGCCAGGAAATCGGCCGGCAGGCTTTCCATCGCCGGCTTGTTCGGCACCTTGTAGTCGATGTTCTGCGCAGCCCAGGCGTGGTTCTTGGCGTCGAGCATGAAGTTGATGAACTGGAAGGCGGCGTCCTTGTGCTCGGAAGCCTTCATCACCACCATCGTGTCGACCCACAGGTCCGAGCCTTCCTTCGGAATCACATATTTGATCTCGGGCTTGTCGGCGATGCCGTAGTTGCACCAGCCGTCCCAGGCCTGCACCATCAACGCTTCGCCTGACACCAGCTTCGAATAGAAGGTGGTGTCGTCATAGGCGAGCAAGGTCTTCTTGGCGGAGATCAGCAGGTCCTTGACCTCGGCCATCTTGGCCGGATCGGTCTCGTTGACCGAATAGCCCTTGTCGAGCTGGCCGGCGGCCAGCAGCCAGCGATCGGTCGCCAGCATGGTGGTCTTGCCCTTGAGGTCGTCGGAGGGAGCCAGCAGATCGCTCCAGCTGGTTGGCGCCACCTTCACCAGATCCGAGCGGTAACAGAGGCCGGTGGTGCCCCAGGTGTAGGGCACCGAAAAAGCATTGCCGACATCGTGCGGCAGCTTGGTCGCCTCCGGATAGAGGTTGGCAAGGTTGGGGACCTTGGCGTGGTCTATCGGCTCGGTCAGGCCGAGCTTGTTCAGTACCTCGGCGAAGGGCGAGGAGACGAAGACGACGTCATAGCCCTTGCCGCCGGCGGCAATGAGCTTGCCCATGATCTCTTCGTTGGTGGCGTGCACCACGACTTCGCCGGAAACACCGGTGGCGGTCTTGAAGGCGGCCATGGCATCGGGCGCCATATAGCCATCCCAGTTGGAGATGACGAGGTCGGCCGCAGTGGCTGGCGCCGACAGCGCCAGGCCAAGGCCAAGCGCGATTGAAGACATCTTCAGCGAACGGTGCCGCAGAAAAGTGGCGGTCATGACAGACTCCCATTCCGGTTGATCGTCGAATTTCTTTCGTCGGACCGGCGTTTGCGGCCCGTGCCGCTGCCTCGATCCAGTTCCCCGGTCTTTATCGCCGATTGAGCTGACAGTACTATTGCAGAAAAAAGTACGTCAATCCATAATCTGACAAACGACCAAGGAATCTGGCTGATTGCGTCGGCGACGGCGATCGTCCAAACCTTGGCCGTCACGTCCGTTCCCCGAGACCAGTCATGCAAGCCGCAGCCCGACGCCCCCGCACCAACCATCTCGATCTGGCACAGCGCATCCTGGATGTCGCCCGGCAGCGCGGCTTTGGGCCTGGTGCGCATTTGCCGGAACAGCAGATCGCCTCGCTCTGCAATGTCTCGCGGACGCCCGTGCGAGCGGCGTTGCGCCTGCTCACCGAACAGGGCGTGGTGCGCTGGGAGGCCGAAACCGGCTACCGCCTGGCCGTCGATCTTGCCGCGCAGGCGGCGATCGCAAGGGAATTGCCTGTTACCGAGGAGGATGAGCTTACCGAAGCGATCCTGCGCGACCGGTCAGCACGACGGCTCGATCAGACGGTGACCGTCGGCGGGCTGATGAAGCGGTACAACTCCGAACGCAAGACGGTACTAAAAGCGCTTCAGAGACTGACGGAGGAGAATCTTCTGGACCGCGCGCCGGGGCAATCCTGGCTTTTCCGGCGGGCACCGGACGATCCCGAGGCGCAAGGCGAAAGCTACGAGTTCCGTCTGCTGCTGGAGCCTGCCGCCATTGTGGCGCCCGGCTTTCGGCTGGATGGTGCGCGTGCGGCAGCGCTGCGGCAGGGCATGGAAGCGCTGGCGGCACTGCCTGATGCGGCGTTCGACGGCAGAGAGTTCCAGCGGCTGGACATCGAATTTCACGGCATGATCGCCGATGGCGCCGGCAACCGCTTCGTCACCGATGCGCTGTCCGATCATCTCAGGCTGCGCCGGCTGCCGGGCACCTATGCCGGCGTCAACGTCTTCCGGCTGAAGCAGTCGCTGCGCGAGCACCTGACGATACTCGACCATCTCGAAAGCCGGCAGTATGAGGTTGCCGCCGATCTGCTTCGCGTGCATCTGCGCTTGTCGCGCAGCCAGCGCCCGCAGGCGGCCAGTCGCGGGGCTCCCGCATTGTTCGGCATGATCAGCCGGCCGGATTGATGAGGACGAGTTGACGCGCAAAGCCAGCCCGACCATCGCGCTGTTTCCCGAAGCGAGTTTTGGCGCGGCGTTGAATTGCGTTGGCATCGCGCAAGCCTTGCGCGCCCGCGGCGCGCGGCCGGTTTTCATCTGCCATGCCGGCTTCTCCGGCGTCTTTGCCGATTACGGTTTTCAGGAATACCAGTTGCCGACCGACGATCCGCTGAGCGACAGCGAGCGGCAGAGCTATTGGCAAGCCTTCGTGCGCCGGCATTTGCCGCATTTCAGGCTGAGCCCGATCGACCAGCTTGAAACCTATGTCGCGCCGACCTGGGAGGCGATCGTCGACACCGCGGTCAGTGCCGAGGTGCCGCTGCGACAGCTGCTGGCGCGGCTGAAGCCGGACGCGGTGGTGCTCGACAACGTCATCATGTTTCCGGCCTTGGCCGCCGCCGGCTGTCCGTGGGTGCGTGTCGTCTCCTGCGCCGAGACCGAACTTCCCGACGCAAAAGTCCCTCCGTATCTCTCGGGACTTGGCACTGACGACCCGCAACGCGCGGCGTTCGAGGCTCGGTATCTTTCGGCCTCGGCACCAGCACATGACCGCTTCAACCGCTTCCGGGTCGATTCCGGCCTTGCGCCGCTGCCGAAGGGATTGTTCCTCGAAACCTCGCCCGACCTCAATCTGCTGCTGACACCGACGATCGTGCGCCGCCAGCGCGCCGAACCGCTCGACCCCTCCCGCTTCATCTATCTCGAGGGCTGCGTGCGTTCGGAAGGGCCATTCGAGGTGCCGGTGTTTCCGCGCAAGGGTGGGCCGCTGGTCTATGTCAGCTTCGGCAGCCTGGGCGCCATGGATGTCGGGCTGATCGAGCGGATGCTTACCGTTTTCGACAGGCTGCCGGCGCGCTTCATCGTCAATGTCGGTGGCCTGCGCGACGCCTATCGCGCGGTTCCCGACAATGTCTATCTCGATGCCTGGTTTCCGCAGCCCTCGGTGGTGGCGAAATCCGACCTGTTCATCCATCACGGCGGCAACAACAGTTTTTGCGAAGCGCTGCGCTTCGGCGTGCCGTCACTGATCATGCCCTATTGCTGGGACGGGCACGACAATGCGCGCCGCGCGCGAGAGACCGGCGTAGGCGACCATATCGGCCGTGACGCCTGGACCGAAGGAGGATTGGAGAGAGCCATTCTCGGCCTGCTGGCCGACGATGCGATGCGCGCCCGCCTGAAGGAGAATGCAGCCGAGATGGCGCTGAAACCCGGAACGGATGTGGCCGCTGAAGCCATTCTTTCTCTTGTACGGACATGACCAAAATGCCTGAAGACCACACAATCAATTTTCCGCCTATGGGCGGTACCATCGACCCGAAAAGCTGGCTGGCCGCGCATGCGATCAGCGAAGTCGAGTGCCTGGTGCCCGACTTGAATGGCGTTTTGCGCGGCAAAGCCTTGCCGGCTGCCAAATTCCTCAAGGCGCTGGAAGACCGCGCGCTCTATCTGCCGAGCAGCGCCTTTCTGGTCAGCATCGATGGCCGCTATTCCGGTTCGATCGACGAAGGTTTTGCTTATGCGGATCCGGACATGCGCATGGTGCCCGATGTGTCGACGCTCTGCCTGGCGCCCGGCGGCGGCCCGGGCAAGGCCTATGTCTTTGCCGATGCGTTTCATATGGACGACCGGCCGTGGATGGCCTCGCCGCGTCATGTGCTGCGGGCCGTGCTCGATCTCTACCGCCAGCGCGGCTGGCGGGCAGTGGTGGCGCCGGAGCTCGAATTCTATCTCACCGCGCCCAATCCCGATCCCGACCGGCCGCTGACCGCGCCCGTCGGCGCCAATGGCCGCGCCGAAGGCTCACAGCATCCCTATGACATGGCCGCGCTCGAGGAGTTTGAGCCGGTGATCCGGCGCATCTATGACTACGCGGCGGCCGCTGGACTGCCGCTCGACACGCTGATCCATGAATCGGGCACGGCGCAGCTGGAAATCAACTTCCTGCATGGCGACGCACTGCCGCTGGCCGACAAGGTGCTGCTGTTCAAGCGATTGACGCGGCAGGCCGCGCAGCAGAGCGGCATGCATGCGACCTTCATGGCGAAGCCCATCGCCGCGCAGGCCGGCAGCTCGATGCATCTGCACATGTCGGTCATCGACGAGGCCGGCAACACATTGTTTGCCGGCAGCGACGATGCTGATACCGAGATGTTCGGGCATTTCATCGGCGGCCTGCAGAAGTACGTCCCCGAAATCATGCCGCTGTTTGCGCCCAACGTGAATTCGTTCCGCCGGATAAGGCCGAACCACAGCGCGCCGGCCAATATCGAATGGTCGCATGACAATCGTTCTTGTGGTTTGCGCGTGCCGGCCGGCGGTGGGGCGGCGCGGCGAATTGAGAACCGGCTGCCCGGTGCGGATTCCAATCCCTATCTGGCCATCGCCGGTTCGCTGCTCGCGGGCTATCTCGGCGTCGAGCAGAAGCTCGCGCGTTCGGCCGAGGCGTCTGGCAATGCCTACAAGATCAAAAGCACACTGCCGAAAACCATGGAGGAGGCTCTCGATCGTTTCACCGCTTGCGACCCGGTGAGGGCGCTGCTCGGCGAGGATTTCTTCCAGTCCTATCTGCGCGTCAAGAGCGTCGAACTCGACCTGTTCCAGAGCGTGGTGACGAGCTGGGAACGCGACCACCTGCTGCTCAAGGTGTAATCATGGGGTTCAATTCCGGCCTGGATATCGGCAAATCCTATTATGTCGCCACTGCCAACCCGGCGCCGGATTATCCGGCGCTGCAAGGTGAGGGAGACGCTGACCTGGTGGTGGTCGGTGGTGGCTGCACCGGCCTTTCCGCCGCCCTTCACGCCGCCCAGCGCGGGCTGAAGGTAGTGCTGCTCGAGGGCGGCAAGATCGGTTGGGGCGCCTCCGGGCGCAATGGCGGCCAGATGATCCCCGGCCTGCGCAAGGGCGCCAAGGGCCTGGTCAAGCTCTACGGGCCCGAACGGGCAAAGGCATTGTTCGATCTTGCCTTCGAGGCGCGCGGGCTGGTGCTCGACATCATCGAGCGCCACGCCATCGATTGCGATCTCAGGCTGACCGGCCATCTCGTCGGTGCCGTCAACGGCTCCGACCTCAGGGATCTCGAAGAGGAGGCCAAGTGCCTTGAGAGCGTGATGAAGTTCCGTGACGTCGAGATCCTGTCTGCTGCGCAGGCACGAAGCAAGGTCGACACGCCCTATCACGGCGCCATGTACGAGCCGCTTGGCGGCCATATGCATCCGCTGAATTACACGCTCGGCCTTGCCCGCGCGGCAGTCGCGGCCGGCGTCGTCATTCATGAAAATTCGGTGGTGGTGAAATTGGAGCGCGAACCTTCGATCCGCGTCTCTACGGCCAAAGGTTCGGTCCGTGCCAAGCATGTCGTGCTGGCGGGCGATGCGCTGCTCAACGGGCTGGAGCCTCGCGTCAACAGCCGCATCATGCCGGTTGGCAACTACATCGTTGCCACCGAGCCGCTGGAGGGCAAACGCAATGTCATCCCGGCCAATGTCGCGGTGTCCGACACCCGCTTCGTCGTCAACTATTACCGCATGTCGGCGGATGGGCGCCTGCTGTTCGGCGGCGGCGAACGCTACACGCCGTCGCCGCCGGCCGACATTGCCGGCTTCGTGCGGCCGCATATGGAAGCCACATTTCCGCAACTGAAGGGCTGTCGCATCGACCACGCCTGGGGTGGGCTGGTTTCGGTGACAACGTCGCGGCTGCCGCATGTTGGGCACTATGGCGAGGTCTATTTCGCGCATGGCTATTCCGGCAAGGGCGTCATCCTGTCGACGCTGTCGGGCAAGCTGCTGGCCGAAGCGATCACCGGAGATTCGTCACGCCTCGATCTGTTCTCGACGCTGACCCCGATGCCGTTCCCCGGCGGCACGGCGCTGCGCGGTCCGCTCTATGTGCTCGGCATGCTGTGGTACGCGATGCGCGACCGCATCAAGCATTGACGTTACTGTTGGCGGGCGGGGACCATCGGAGGCGTTTGCATGCGTGATTTTCAGTTCCCCGGCCGCTCGCCGGTGCGCGCGACGGAAGCGATGGCTGCGACTTCGCACCCGCTGGCGACGCTGGCGGCGGTCGACATGCTGCGGTCCGGCGGCAACGCGATGGATGCGGCCGTGTGCGCGGCAGCGGTGCAAGCGGTGGTCGAACCGCAATCGACCGGCATCGGCGGCGACTGCTTCGTTCTCTATTGCCCGAAAGGCGAGGGTGAGGTTCTGGCCTTCAACGGTTCGGGCCGCGCACCCGCTGCGGCGACGGCCGAATGGTATTTGGGCAAGGGGTATGATGGATTGCCCGAGACCGGCCCGCATGCGGTCACCGTACCCGGCGCCATCGACGCCTGGTGCCGGCTACTCGACGATCATGGCAGGAAGGGCATCGACGCCGCGTTGGCGCCCGCCATACGCTATGCCGAACAGGGCTATATCGTTCACGACCGCGTCGCCTTCGATTGGGCTGACGAGGTCGCCCTGCTCGCCGCCGACGAACATGCCGCGCGGATCTTCCTGCCGAACAGCCGGGCACCGCAGGCCGGTGACCTGCACCGACAACCCGAGCTGGCGGAAACCTTGCGCATCGTGGCGAGCAAAGGGCGCGCCGGGTTCTACGAAGGCGTGGTCGCCGACGACATGGTGGCGCGTCTCAAGGCCCTCGGCGGGTTGCATGCGTTGGAGGATTTCGCCGCAACCAGAGGCGACTACGCAAAGTCCGCGAACACATCCTACCGAGGCTACGACATCCATCAGATGCCGCCGAACAATCAGGGCATGACGGCGCTGATCATGCTCAATGTGCTTTCCGGCTATGCGCTCGGCTCGCTGGAACCGAACGGCGCCGAGCGGCTTCACCTCGAGATCGAAGCGGGGCGGCTCGCCTACCAGGACCGCGATAATTTCGTTGGCGATCAGAATTTCGTCCACGTCCCTGTGGAACAGTTACTGTCCAGCTCCCATGCGGACCGGCTGCGCGCCGCCATCGATCCGGCGCGCGCCATGACGCATTTGCCGCGGCTCGAGCTGCAGCCGAGCGACACCGTCTACATCTCCGTGGTCGATCGCGATCGGAACGCGGTCAGCTTCATCAACTCGACTTACGGCTCGTTCGGTAGCGGCGTGGTGGGGCCGAAGACCGGGGTGGTGCTGCAGAATCGCGGCAAGAGCTTCCAGCTCGCAGCGGACCATCCGAACCGCATCGCGCCGGGAAAACGCCCCATGCACACCATCATGCCGGGCATGGTGACGCAAAATGGCCGGGCGGTGATGCCGTTCGGGGTGATGGGCGGCGGCTACCAGCCGTTCGGCCATGTTCACCTGCTCACCAACATGTTCGATTTCGGCATGGACCCGCAGCAGGCACTCGATGCGCCAAGGGTGTTTTACAAAGAGAACGCAGTGCTGGCGGAGCGTGGCATTCCGACTGACGCGATCGCCGGCTTGCGCCAGCGGGGCCATCAGGTATCGATTGCGGAAGAGCCGCATGGCGGTGGTCAACTGGTGCTGATCGACTGGGAGAAGGGAACGCTGACCGGCGCTTCCGATCCGCGCAAGGACGGTTGCGCACTGGGCTACTGACGAAGCGTCTTTTTCAGAACCAGATCAGCCAGACGAGTTGCAGGATGACCAGCGCGATGGCGTCCCAGAAGATCAGCTCACCGGTCGAGAACCAGCGCCTCGAATTGTTGAAGCGGTGGAACTGCCACCAGACGAAAGCTGCCGCGACCAGCGGGACAAACGCAAGCAGCGTGCTCACGGCAGCCGTGCTCCCGATGCCGCGTCGAAGACATGCAGCGCCGCCACGGGAAAGCGCAGATGCAGCGTCTGGCCGGGATCGTAGGCGCGATCGTTGTTGACGGTCCTGACGATCAGAGAGTCGGCCTTGCTCCTGGCGAAGATCAGCACATCCGGCTCGACCAGTTCGACGACATCGACGGCGAAGCTGATCGCATCGCCAGCCGAGGCATCGACGAGCTGGATCTGCTCCGGACGAATGCCGAGGGTGATCGGACCATCCGGCCGGCCGGGCAAAGGGCAGGAGAAACCGTCGGCGTGGAAGACGCCGCCACGCACATGACCGTCAAAGGTGTTCATCGCCGGACGGCCGATGAATTCGGCGATAAAGCGATTGGCGGGCCGGCGATAGATTTCGCGCGGATCGTCGAACTGGATCAGCGCGCCTTCGCGCAGCACCGCGACCCTTGTCGCCAAAGTCATCGCCTCTTCCTGGTCGTGGGTGACGAAGACGAAGGTTTTCTTCAACTCGCGATGCAGCCGCTTCAGTTCGGTGCGCATGTGAAGGCGTAGCAACGCATCGAGGTTGGAAAGCGGTTCGTCCATCAGGCACAGGCTGGGCTGCCAGACCAGTGCACGGGCAACCGCAACACGCTGCGCCTGGCCGCCCGACAGTTGCGACGGCCGGCGGTCGAGATAACGGGTGATTTCCAGGAGCTCGGCCATGGCGCGCACACTGCGGTCGAGTTCGGCGGCCGGCATCTTCCGGATGCGCAAGGGATAGGCGATGTTCTCGTAGACGCTCTTGTGGCTGTAGAGCGCGTAGTTCTGGAACACCATGCCCATGCCGCGCAGGCGCGGCGGCAGGTCGGTGACATCACGGCCCTCGACCATGATGCGGCCGGCTGTCGGACGTTCGAGGCCGGCGAGCAGCCGGCAGGCCGTCGTCTTGCCGGACCCCGAAGGGCCGAGCAGGACGAGGAACTCGCCCGGCTCGAAGGCGAGGTCCAGCGCCTGCAGCGCCACCGTCCCGTCCGGGAAGGCCTTGGTGACGCCGTCGAAAACGATTGCCATGCGAACTCCTGAGATCAGCCTTTGACCGCGCCGAAGGTGAGACCGCGCACGAGCTGTTTCTGGACAAGGAAGGTGAAGAGGACGATCGGCAGCGTCGCCACGATGGCAACCGCCGCGACCTGGCCCCAGAGCGTGCCGTGCGGCGTCACCAGTCCCGGTATGCCGACGGTGAGCGGACGGCCATCGAAGGCGACGAGGATGAAGGCATAGAGGAACTCGTTCCAGGACAGGATGAAGCAGAGCACCGCTGTCGCGCCGATGCCGGGTGCCGCCAGCGGTGCGACGACGAAGAAGAATGCGCCCAGCCGCGAGCGCCCGTCCATCATTGCCGCCTCGTCGATCTCCTTCGGAATTTCGGCGAAGAAGCCGCGCATCATCCAGACCACCAGCGAGAGGTTGAATGAGGTGTGGGCGATGACCACCGCATAGATGGTGTCAATCAGGCCAAGCGAGGTGAAGAACAGGAACAGCGGCACGGCGATCGAGATCGGCGGCGCCATGCGCGTGGTCAGGAAGAAGAAGAACAGGTCTTCCTTGCCGGGAAAATCGGAACGGGCAAAGCCATAGGCGGCCGGCGCGCCGATGAGGATGCAGAGCACGGTCGATGACACCGAGATCAGCACCGAGTTGATGGCCAGCGGCCAGTATTCCTTGTCGATGAAGACGGCCGGGTAGTTGGAGAGCGTCGGCGCAAAGGTCCATTTCGGCACCGACGACAATAGGTCGACGCGGTTCTTGAACGAGGCCAGCACCATCCAGACGTAAGGCGTGAGCGCCACCACCACGGCAACCAGCAGCACCGCCCAGGCGAAGCTCTTCCAGGCGCGGCTGGTGGATTGATCGATCATCGACGAGCCCTCAAAACGCAGCCGCCGGCTTGCTGCCCGTCCAGTAGACGGCCTTGTAGAAGACCGAGCACAGGATCAGCACCACCAGATAGATCATGAAGGCGACAGCGGCGCCGTAGCCGAGGTCCCAGTTGCGGAAGTTGACGCGGTAGGCGTAGATCGACACCAGTTCGGTCAACGTTCCCGGACCGCCGCCGGTCATCAAAAACACCTTGTCGAATTCCTTAAAGGCATCGATGCCGCGCAAAAGCAGCACCAGCGCGATGACGGGCCTGAGCAGCGGCAGCATGACATCGCGGAAGATCTGAAACGGTTTGGCGCCGTCCATCATCGCCGCCTCGAACGGTGCTCTCGGCAGGCTCATCATACCGGCCAGCATGATCAGCGTGACGAAGGGCGTCCACTGCCAGACATCGATGGCGACGATGGTCGGGAACACCAGGTCGGGGGCCGAAAGCACCGCCGCGTTCTGCGCCAGCAGGCCGATCTTGCGCATGTAGAAAGTCAGCATGCCGAAATCGCCCTGCAAGAGCAGGCGCCAGATCAGCCCGACGGCAACCGGCGCGATCATCATCGGGATAAGCAGCAGCGTGGTCAAAAGCCGCTGGCTGGCGACAAAGCGAAAGATCAGGAAGGCGAGCGCGAAGCCGATCAGGAATTCGAGCAGCACGGCGATGACGACGAATTTCAGCGTCAGCAGGAACGACGCCCAGAAGAACGGATCGTTGCGCATCAGCTTGCGGAAATTGTCTAAGCCGATGAAGGCGCCGGAATGGCTCGCATCGGCGAAGCTGAGATCGGTCAGCGCCGTATAGACCATGTAGTAGAACGGGCCGACCAGGAAGACGACAACCAGCAGCGTCGCCGGCAGCATCAGCAGCGGCCCCACGCCACGGTCAAGGAGCGGCATTCCGCGCGGCAATGAAGTGCGGTTGGTCACGGGCAATTCCTGGGTACAAGAACGGCTACCCGCTGCTGCGGGTAGCCTCTGCGCGACGCTTGGGGCCTATCGTGCCGGATAGGTCATTGGTGCGCAAGAACCGAGCAGCGTCGAGATATCGGTCGCCGCGGTGTCGAGTGCCGCCTGCGCTTCCTTCTCACCGGCGAGGTAGGAGGAGAGTTCGCGCACCAGTATGTCGGTCATCTCAGCCGATTGCGGCAACGTCGCCTTCGGCACCGCATGTTCATTGGCCGCCATCGAGGCCTTGGCGTAAGGCAGCTTCTGCACCTCCGGCGAGGCATAGACGTCGGGCCGGCCCGAGGCGCCGCCGTTGAGATGCTGTTCGAGCTGGCGGTCATAGCCCATCATCCACTGGACGAAGAGGAAGGCCGCCTGCGGGTTCTTCGAATAGACCGGGATGAGGTAGGTCCAGCCCTCGACCTGGCCGATCTTGCCGCCATCGCCTTGCGGCACGAGGTCGAAGCCGACCTTGCCGACGACCGTCGATGCCGTGGTGTCGACCGACACGGCATAGGTGGCGTCGTTCCACATGATCAGCTCGGCGACCTTGGCCTGCTGCATCAGCGCCATGACGTCGTCCCAGAAATAGTTGAGGCTGTCCGGCGGCGAGAACTGCAGCAGGCTCTTATAGTATTCGAGCGAGGCGACGGCCTTCGGGCTGTTGACGATGACAGGGCCGCAGGCCGAGCCGCTCTTCACGTCGAGCACGTCGCCGCCGAAGGAATAGAGGAAGTTGAGCCACTCGTACCACAGCGCCTCGTGGCGCTTGCCTTGCAAGGCGGTGCCGTAGAAGCCCTGGTCGGGGCGATAGAACCATTCGGCGATGTCGCGGTATTGCTTCCAGTCCTGGGCGGGGGCGAGGTCATAGCCGTATTTGGCCTTGAAGCCGGCCTGTTCCTTGGGATCGGCCAGCAGGTCGGAGCGATACCACATGAACATGTTGAGCACGGTGAAGGGGAAGCCGTACTCCTTGCCGTCATACCAGGAGATTTCGTGCCAGGCGGTCTGGTAGAGCTGCTTTTCCGGCTCGAAGGTCGGATCGCGCAGCACCGGATCGGCCATCATCTTGGAGATTTCAATGAGATGATTGTTGGTGGCGAACTTGCCGAGTTCGCGGTGCGGCTGGATGATGACATCGTAGCGGCCGCGGTGTGAGTTGAGATCGAGCTGGACCTTGTTGACGGCTTCCGAATGCTCGTACATCTCGACTTCGACATGGATGCCGGTCTGTTTCTCGAACTGCGGTGCCATCTTCTTCAGCGCTTCAAGCGGCGGCAGCGACTCGCCGACCATGCGGATGGTCTGCCCGCTGTAAGGCTTTGACGCCTCTTCCAAACTCCACGCCGCCGCTTGTGTGACTTGCCACAAAAGGGCTGCGGCAACGAGCAGTCCGGATGCGGTACTCCCGCGTGTCAGCAACTTGAGCATTCTTCTCTCTCCTCGGAGCGTGCC
Source organism: Mesorhizobium sp. P3_B5 (assembly GCF_056402815.1). NCBI lineage: Bacteria > Pseudomonadati > Pseudomonadota > Alphaproteobacteria > Hyphomicrobiales > Phyllobacteriaceae > Mesorhizobium > Mesorhizobium sp. P3_B5. The sequence goes on from NZ_JBFUGR010000009.1 coordinate 43,368, forward strand.
TGGCGAAGCTGGCGCCCGTTCTGTCACAAAATGTGTAGTACTGCAAATCAAAATGTGGCACCTTGCAACAATTGGAAGGGTGGTGCTAACAGACCGGCAGCGAGCCGGCACTCCACCCGCGGCAAGGGATTTCGGAATGGACTTCATCTTCATGCTGACGCGCAACGATCGCACGGTCGAGGACTGTCTCGATCTCGTCGAGTTGATCGAGCCGGTCGGCCTGAAGCATGTCGGCTTCAAGGATATCGGTGTTGCGCCTCAGGTGCTGAAGACGCTGGCCGGCGCCATCCATCGGACCGGCGCGACCTCCTATATGGAAGTCGTTTCGACGACGCCCGAAGCCTGCCTGAACTCGGCGCGCATCGCCCGCGATCTCGGCATCCACCGGTTGCTGGGCGGCACGCAGGTCGACGAGATCATGCAGCTGCTCAAAGGCAGCGACACGCAATACTACCCGTTTCCGGGCAAGCCGGTCGGCCACCCGACCAAGCTCGGCGGCTCTGCCGCCGATGTCGAGGCCGATTGCCGTTCCTTCGCCGAAAAAGGTTGTGCCGGATGCGATGTCCTCGCCTACCGCGCAACCGAGGCCGATCCGATCGAGCTGGTTCGCGCCGCCCGCCGCGGGCTTGGCCAGGCGGCGCATCTCATCGTTGCCGGCGCCGTTGCCTCGGCCGAGCGGATCAAGGCGATCAAGCAGGCTGGCGCCGATGCCTTTACGATCGGCACCGCGGTTTTCGACGGTTCCTATTCGCCGACGAAAGGTTCTATCCTTTCGCAGCTGCGGGATGTCCTCGCGGATTGCGAACGCGTCTGAGGCATCATGGCAGTCGTCGGCATCGATCTCGGCACACAGAGCCTGAAAGCGGTCGTCGTCGACGATGATCTGCGGCTGCGTGGCGAGGCAAGCGTGCCCTACCAGCCGGTCTTCCCGGCGCCGGGCTGGGCCGAGCAGGATCCGGCGCTGTGGCTCGCTGCCTTGAAGCCCGCCATTGCCAATGCGCTCGGCAAGGCCGGGCTGACCGCTTCCGACGTTAGGGGTATGGCCATTGCCGGCCAGCTCGATGGTTGCGTTGCGGTCGACCGCAACGGGCGAGCGCTGGCGCCCTGCATCATCTGGATGGATCGCCGGGCAGGGGCGGAAACCGCGGGCATCGATGCCGGCTTCATCCGCGAACGCACCGGCCTCGTTCTCGACGCGACGCATATGGCGGCCAAGATCCGCTGGGCCTCGCGCAACCTGCCCGAAGCGCGCCACGCCGTGCGCTGGCACCAGCCAGTGTCGTTTGTGGTCGCCGCTCTGTGTGGCCGCGCCGTCATCGACCACGCGCTGGCTTCGACGACCATGCTCTATGGGCTGAAGGATCGGGCCTATGCCGGCGATCTGCTGGCCGCGTTCGACATCGACGTGACAAGGCTGCCGGAGATCGACAACGCGTCGGCGGTCGCGGGAACCTTGACGCGCGACGGCGCGGAGCTGACCGGGCTTCCCCAGGGGATACCGCTGGCGGTCGGCACCGGCGATGATTTTTCCGCAGCCATCGGCGCCGGCGTTGTCGTGCCTGGCGTCGTCGCCTGCAATCTCGGCACCGCCGAAGTGGTCGGTGCGATTTCAGATACGCTTCGCCTCGACTCGAACGGTCTGGTCGAAACACACGGCTTCCTCGGCGATCGCTATTTCGTCTCCAATCCAGGATGGCTTTCGGGTGGCGCGGTGACGTGGTTCCTGTCGACCTTCGGCGTCAGCTCGCCGGCGGCGATGTCGAAACTGGCATCGTCGATCGCTCCCGGCAGCGACGATCTCTTGTTCCTGCCGGCGCTGTCCGGTGCCATGGCGCCGCGCTGGATTGCCGGCGCGCGGGGCGCCTTCTATGGGCTGACCTCCTTCCACGGCAAAGCAGCTTGCGCCCGCGCTGTTCTCGAAGGCTGTGCCTTCGCCATGCGCGACGTGGTCGACCGGCTGAGCGAACTCGGCATTGCGACCCGACGCATTAGGCTCTCGGGCGGTGGCGCACGCAGCCGCGTATGGGCGCAGATCCGTGCCGATGTCAGCGCCAGGCCGGTGGAAATCACTAGCGCCACTGACGCCTCGCCGATCGGGGCGGCAATCCTGGCCGCCACTGCCATCGGCCTCTCCACCTCGGTGCAGGAAGCCGCCGAAAGGCTGGCCGGCCGCATCGAGACAATCGACCCAGACCCCGTAGCCGGGGAAATCTACGACAGAAGCTACCGGCGCTATCGAACGCTGTTCGATGCGCTGGCACCACTCCACGACTGACCGGACGGCATCTCATGTCCAGACAAATGCTCGATCGCCTCATCGCCGGCACGCTGCCTGATCCGGATGGCGGCGGCATGCTGTCGGTGCCGTTGAAGACCATCGTCATCGGCCGCGGCCTTGGCGACGAGGCCGACACGCTGGTGGCGCCGCTGCCGCTCGGCCGCAAGCTCGCCGTCGTCATGGATCCCGATACAAGGCTGGCGCTGGGCGAAAGGGTGTCGATCGCACTGCGCGGCACGGGCGATGTCGACAAGATCATCCTGCCGCGCCATCCGCATCCCGACATGGAGGCGGTTCGATCGGTCATCGCCCGCACGCAAAACGCCAGCAGCCTCGTTGCGGTCGGGTCGGGCTCGATCAACGACATCACCAAATATGCCGCGCATCTCTCCAAGAAACCCTATGCGGTGTTTGGCACCGCGCCGTCGATGAACGGCTACACATCGGTCTCGGCGGCGATCACCGAGGACGGGCTGAAGAAGTCGCTGACAGCGACGTTGCCGGTCGGCGTCTTCCTCGATCTCGACGTGATGGCGCGGGCACCGCATCGGCTGATCGCCGCCGGTTTCGGCGATTCGATGGCCCGGCCAACCGCCCAGACCGATTGGCTGATGGCGCATCTTTTGATCGGCACGCCGTACCGGGAAGCGCCGTTCATGCTTCTGGCGGAAGACGAGAAGGCGCTCATCGCAAAGGCCGGCGACCTCAGGACAGGCGATCTGGCGGCGATGGAAGTGCTGGTGCGCACGCTCGTGATGTCGGGCCTCGGCATGACGCTGTGCGGCGGCTCCTATCCGGCCAGCCAGGGCGAACATCTGATCGCGCACTACATCGACATGCGCGGCCAGGGATTGCCGGAGGCGCATCACGGCGAACACATCGCGGTGACGACGCTGACCATGGCAAGGCTGCAGGAACGGGTGCTGGCGCTGCCGGAGCTGCAGCTATCGCCGACATCAGACACACCGGATCGCTTCACCGCGATCTTCGGCGCGACGCTCGGGCGCTCCTGCTGGGCTGCGTTCAAGCCAAAGATCCTCGAACTCGAACGAGCCGCCGCCATCAACGCCATGCTGGCCAGGCATTGGCCGGCGCATCGTGAAAAGCTCACCAAGGCGGCGCGGCCGGCGCGCGATATCGCGCAGGCCCTGCTTGCTGTGGGTGCACCGACCACGCCCGAGGACGTGGCGATACCGCCTGCGTTCTACGACGAGGCGGTCGCCAATGCGCGGCTGATCCGTGACCGGTTCACCATGCTCGATGTTGCGGCGGCGTCGCTCGCGCCAGTGCCGGCAGGGGCCTGAGCGGGTGCTGCGCCCGCTCGCGGATTTCACGGTTGAGGACCGACGCAAGATCACAGTCGTGCTCACCGACATCGACGACACGCTGACCGACAAGGGCCGGCTGCCGGCCATAGCTTATACGGCGCTGGAGCGGCTGAAGCAGGCGGGCTTCATCGTTGCCCCGGTCACGGGCCGGCCGGCCGGCTGGTGCGACCTGATCGCGCGGCAATGGCCCGTGGACGGCGTGATCGGCGAGAACGGCGCTTTCTACTTTCGCTACGACGACGCCAGGAAGCGGATCGTTCGCCACTACGCCAAAAGTGCCACCGAGCGGCAGGCCGATGCCGCGAAGCTTCGGCAGATCGAGAGGGATGTGCTCGCGGAAATTCCAGGCGCCGCGGTGGCGGCCGATCAAGCCTATCGCGAGGCCGATCTGGCGATCGATTTCCGTGAGGATGTGCAGCCACTTCACAAGTCCGAGGTGCTGAGGATCGTCGACATCTTCCGGCGCCATGGCGCGACGGCAAAAATCTCGTCCATCCACGTCAATGGCTGGTTCGGCGGCTATGACAAACTGTCGACAAGCCGGCTATTCTTGCGGGACTGTTTCGGTATAGACATCGACCGCGACAAGGACAGTGTTGTTTTTGTCGGCGACAGTCCAAACGACGCACCGATGTTCGGCTTCTTCCCCAACAGCGTCGGCGTCGCTAATGTTCTCGACTTCGCCGGCGAACTTCCGGCGTCGCCCGCCTTCGTCACAGGGGGACGCGGCGCGGACGGATTTGCCGAACTTGCGAAGGCGCTGATTGCAGTGAAGGAACGGGAATAGCCATGGAGCCAGGCCGACTGACGAAGAAGGAGCGGCACGAGCTCATCCTCTCGGAAGTGCGCCGTTCCGCCTCCATCCGCATCTCAAAGCTGGCCAGACGCATCGGCGTCGCCGGCGAAACGATCCGCCGCGATCTGATCGAACTGGGCGAGGCCGGGCTTCTCAACCGCACCTATGGTGGCGCCACGATCTCTCTGGTGACGTCGGAGCCGGTGATTTCCGAGCGTGGCCTGACCATGGTCGAGGAACGGGCGCGGATCGGGCGCGGCGCGGCAAGCCTGGTCGAGAAAGGCCAGATCGTGATGATCGACGGCGGCTCGACCACCTATGAGGTGGCGCGCAACCTTTCCCAACTGAAGCGGGATTTGATCATAATCACCAACTCGACCGGTGTGGCATCGGTGGCCGGCGCCAATCCGACCTTTCGCGTCATCCTGTGCCCGGGCACCTATGACAGCCGCGAAGGCAGCGTGCTGGGCGAAGACACGGTCGAGTTCGTCAACCGCTACAATGCCGACGTCGCCATCATCGGTGCATCTGGGGTGACGGCGGATGGCCCGAGCGACATGATCTCGGGTGCGGCGGCGGTCAAGCGCGCGATGATGTCGCGATCGCTGTCGACGGTCCTGGTGGTGACCAATGACAAGTTCGGCCGCGCCAGCCTCGAGCGCGTCTGCGCGCTCCGCGACATTTCCGACATCGTCACCGACCGCGAACCGCAGGCCGAATTGCGCGCGGCCAGCGAAGAGGCCGGTACGGAAATCCACGTTTTCGCAGCCGCTGATCTCGTCTAGCCCGCATCCCGGTTGGTCAAGGCGATATGACAGCAGCCGGAGCCGTGGCCCGGCGTCCAGGTGACATTGTCGAAGTGCACGCCGGTCGCCTCGAACAGGCCGCGGTCGAAGGCGCCGGCGATGCGGCAGAGCGTGGCGAGTTTTTCGTCGCCAACACCAGCCTCCACCCAGGCATCCTTCAACGGGCAGCGCTTGACCTTGAAGGCAATGCGCTCGTCGCTGCGTTCGACATCGGTCGGATACATGCGGCCGCCATCCGGACTGATGGCCAGAAATGCCTCGCCTATGGCGCGGGCGTCGTTGGGCCCAAAGGCGGCGAAGGCGGCGGCCGCGACCTCCTTACCGCGCTGCTCGATGGTGCGGATCATGATCGCTTCGGCTTTTTCGGCGCCGAGTTCTTCCGTCAGTTCATCGAGGAACAGGCGGTAGAGGTCGGCGCGGTTGCGGAAGGCGGAATCGAGTTCGCGCGACAGTTTCTCGGCCCTGGCTTCGAGGTCGGTCATGATGCGTCCTGGCTTCTTTTCAATTTCGGGGCTGCCGCCACCAGCGCTTTGCCGATCGCCGATTGCGGTGCTTCGATCACGGCACGCGCGTCGCCGCTCTCGGTAATGCGGCCGGCGTCGAGGATGATGATGCGATGGGCGATCGCTCTGATAACGCCAAGATCATGCGAAATGAACAGATAGGCGATGCGTTCCTCACGCTGCAGGTGAAGCAGCAACTCCAGGATCTGTCCACGCACCGATACATCAAGCGCCGACACGGCTTCATCGAGCACGATCAGCGACGGCTTTGTCGCAATGGCGCGGGCTATGGTGACGCGCTGGCGCTGGCCGCCGGAGATCTCATGGATGGCGCGAGGGGCGAGGTCGGCGGTCAGGCCGACGCGGTCCAACAAAGCGGCGATGCGGCGCGGGCGCTCGGCCCGAGGAGCGATGCCATGGATGCGCAAGGGATCGTCGAGCACACGCGCCACGGTGGCGCGCGGATTGAAGGCGGCAAGCGGATCCTGGAATACCATCTGCAGACGGGCACGCCGCGCGCGCAAGGCTGCGCCGTTCAAGGCCAGGAAATCGCTACCCTCGAATTCGATGTGACCGGAATCAGGCTCGATCAACCGCAGCACCAGGCGCGCGATGGTCGACTTGCCGCTGCCGGAAGGCCCGGCCAGAGCCAGGGTCTCACCGGGTTCGATGTGGAAGGAGACATCATCGACCGCGGCGATCGATTTGCCGCTGCGATGGTATCGTTTGGCGAGATTGGAAACCGTCAGCAGGCTCATGCCGGGAGCCTGACTGTTCGACCAAGCAGCGGCTCGGCATCGAGGCCGAGATTGGCATCCAGCAATGAACGCGTATAGGCGTGGCGCGGCGCGTTGACGATCTGCGTCATTGCACCGATCTCGACCAGTTCGCCGTGCCGAAATACCGCAATGTGCTCGGCAAGCTCGGCGGCCAGCGCGATGTCATGGGTGATGAACAGCAGCGTCATGCCGTCCTCGGCCACCAGTCGCCGGATGAGTGCTGCGATCTCGGCCTGGACGATGGTGTCGAGCGAGCTGGTTGCCTCGTCGGCGATCAGGAGTTTCGGGACTGCCGCAATCGCGGCGGCGATCGCCACACGCTGCTGCTGGCCGCCGGACAGCTGATGCGGGAAGGCGCGCATGGCGGCGCCTGGATCAGGCAAGCGGACACGGGCGAGCAGGGTTTTGGCTTTGGCGAAGGCTTCTCCCCAACCGAGGCCGAGATGGGTGTGGGCGACCTCGGCGATCTGTTTGCCAATCGGCATGACGGGATCGAGGCTGGCCGAAGGGTCCTGGAAGACGAAGCCGATATCGCGACCGGGGAGGGGGACGAATTTAGGTTGGCGATCCTTCGACGATTGAAAATCCATCGCAGGCCATTCGATGCGCCCTCCGATTATGGAGGAAGCTGGCAACAACCCCGCAATCGCCAGCGCCAGCGTGCTCTTGCCCGAGCCGCTCTCGCCGATGATGGCCAGGCGCTCGCCGGCAACAACATCAAGGCTGATCCCTTTCAGGGCCGCCACCTCGCTGCCATCACGGCGGTAAGTCACCGTCAGGTCGCGGATCGAAGCCAGCGCCGTCACGACAGGCTCCTTCGCACCGCTGTCGTCTCGACGACGCCTTCGCCGGCGAGATAGACGCCGAGCACGGTCAGCACGAGCGCAATGCCTGGAATGATCGACAGGAAGGGCGCGGTGCGCAGCACTGCGCGGCCCTCGGCGATCATGCCGCCCCAGGTGACGCGATTGGGGTCGCCGAGGCCGAGAAAGGAAAGTGCTGCTTCGGTGAGGATGGCGGCGGCGACGATCACCGACGACAGCGCCAGCACCGGCGGCAGCGCGTTGGGCAGCACTTCGCGAAAAGCGATCTGCAGCGGATGCATGCCGATGACGCGGGCGCCGGCGACGAAGTCACGTTCGCGGATCGACAGCACTTCGGCCCGCGCGACACGCGCCGGTCCGGTCCAGGCGCTGAGCGCGATGGCCACGACGACGACGCCGAGCGACGGCCCGACGACACTGACGAAGGCCAGCGCCAAAAGGAAGCTCGGCACGGTCTGAAAAGCGTCGGTGATGCGCATCAGCACCTCGTCGACGAGACCGCCGGCAAAGCCGGCCAGCGTGCCGACAACAGCGCCGATAAAGAGGGATGCAGCTGCCGCCGCCAGCCCGACCGCCAGCGAGGTGCGGGCGCCATGGAAAAGCTCGGCCAGCACATCGCGGCCGAGCCGGTCGGTGCCGAGCGGCAGCGACCAATCCTGGAACGGCGGCAGCAGCGCCGGTCCGGCAATGGCTTGCGGGTCACCGGGAAAAAACAGCGACGCCGACAGCGCTATGGCGAACAGCGCGGCGAGGATGATGGCGCCGGCAACGGCCTCCGGGGTGCGCAGAAAGCGGCGGAGCGGGCTCACGCGCCGACCTCGCTGGCGCCGACGCGCGGGTCGAGGAAGGCGTAGGTTATGTCGACGAGCAGGTTGATGACGATGACCAGCACGGCGCTGACGAGAATGATGCCGAGCAGCAGCGGCGTGTCCCGCCCGGCCACCGCTTCCTGCGCCAGCCGGCCAAGGCCTGGCACGGCAAAGACGCTTTCGATGACGACGCTGCCGCCCAGCATCTGCGCCGACTGCAGGCCAAGCACGGTGACCAGCGGCAACAGCGCGTTGCGGGCGACGTGGGCGAGCACGATGCGGCGGCGCGACAGCCCCTTGGCGCGAGCGGCCAGGACAAAATCCTGCCGCCAGACCTCGGCCATGCCGGCGCGCATCATGCGCAGATAGAGCGCCAGGTAGATGAAGCCGAGTGCTGACACCGGCAGGACGAGATGGGTGGCGATGTCGGCGGCGCGGGCAAGCCCGGTCTTGTTCGAGGCGATGCTTTCGATGCCGCCGATCGGAAACCAGCGCAGGTCGACGGCAAAGACGACGATCAGCACCAGTCCGAGCCAGAAGCCCGGCACGGCATAGAGCGCCAGTGAGCCGATCGACAGGAAACGGTCGCGAAAACTTCCGGGTCTGGCGCCGGCATAAATGCCGAGCGCCGAGCCGAGGCCGAAGGAAAGCGCGGTGGCGCTGCCCATGAGAAGCAGGGTGTTGGGCAGGCGCTCGAGGATGACGTCGCGGATCGGTCGTGAGAAGGTCACGGACTGGCCGAGATCGAGATGCAGCAGCGCCCAGAGATAGTTGGCAAGACGCGTCAGTTCCGACTGGTCGAGGCCCCAGCGATGACGAAGCAGTTCGATCATGCCGGCATCGCCGCCGGTCGAGACGATATAGGCGTCGACCGCGTCGCCGGGTGCCAGTTCGAGCAGCAGGAAGGTGCCGATGATGACGATCGCCAGCACGAAGATGCTGCCGACGAGACGGCGACGGAGGAGGGTGAGGGCGCGGGTCATGGCGTAAAGACGCCGCTCGCGAGCATTTGAGGTCGCGTTCTAGGGCGCCCCCCTCTGTCCTGCCGGACATCTCCCCCACGAGGGGGGAGATTGGCAGTTTCAGCGCGGCGCTCCATCCTGCGACGTTGGCGATTTGCGAAGGCGACAATGACAGCCGATCTCCCCCCTCGTGGGGGAGATATCCGGCAGGACAGAGGGGGGCGCGAAGGGACTCTCATTGTCGAACCTGAGCACCCGGACAGATGATCTGCAAGTCTGGAGGTTAGCCCGCCAGATACGTGTCCGCCCAGTTCGAGACCGCCCAGCGCGGATTGTTGGCGATGTTGCCCACCGTATCCTTGGCGACGCTGATGAAACTCCATTCGGCGACGTTGATCAGCGGCAGGTCGGCGGCCACCTTTTTCTGGAACTCCTTGTAAAGCTCGGTGCGGGCTGATGTGTCGAGCGTCTCCGAGGCCTTGGCTATGAGGGCGTCTAGATCGTCGTTCTTGTAGCCGCCCTGGTTGGAGAAGGGCACGCCGTCTGGGATGCCGCTTTGCACCAGGATGGTGGTCGAGATCGCCGGGTCGCCGCGGAACACCGGCGGGCCGACCGCGAGATCGAAGGCGTGGTCGGTGTAGACGGCCTTGATGTGCGCGGGCGAGTCGTTGTTGACCAGCTCGGCGTCGATGCCGATGGCCGCCAGCGCCTGGCGCAGATAGTCGCCGAACTGCTTGGTCTCGTTGAAATAGGGTGCCGGCAAGAGTTTTAGCGTAAAGCGCTTGCCGTCCGGGCCCTTCTTGTAACCGGCTTCGTCGAGCAGCGCGTTGGCCTTGGCGACGTCGAAGGCATAGGTCGGCACGTCGGCGGTGTAAAACTGCGGATCGTTCTTCGGCACCGGCCCGGTGGCGGTGGCGGCATAGCCGAGGAAAACGGTCTTGACGACGAAATCCTTGTCGATGGCGTGTGCAATCGCCTGCCGCACCTTGAGGTCGGCCAGCTCCTTGCGGCGATGGTTGATCTCGACGACCAGCTGGTAGGTCAGGCCTTCATAACCCTTGGTGATCACCTTGAGGCCCGGCACCTTGGAGATGCGGTCGAGGTCGGCCAGCGGCACGGCGGAAAAGGCGGCGAGCTGGATCTCGCCGGCTTCGAGCGCGCTGGCCGCCGAGGTGCGGTCGGGCAGAACCTGGTAGATGATTTCGTCGAGCCAGGGCTCGTCCTTGCCCCAGTAGTCGGGGTTCCTGGCCAGCAGGTAATATTCGCCGGCCTTGTATTCGGCGAATTTGAACGGGCCGGTGCCGACCGGAGCATTGTTGGCCGGGTTGGTGGCGATGTCGCCGGTCTCGTAGATATGCTTCGGCACCACGCTCGACAGCGCCGGCAGGGCATTGCGGATCAGCTGGAATGGTGTCGGCTTGGCGAATTTGAACACCGCGGTCAGCTCGTCCGGCGTGTCGACGGCGGCCAGATCCTTGAACACGGTGCGGCCGAGATTCTGCAGCGGCTTCCAGATCTGCAGCGCCGAGAAGGCGACGTCGGCGGAGGTGAAGGGTTTGCCGTCATGCCATTTGACGCCGTCGCGCAATTTGAAGGTCACCGACAGGCCGTCGGCAGCGCCTTCCCAACTGAGCGCCAGGCGCGGGTCGAGCCCGTCCTTGCCGTCAAACGAGGCTTCCGCCAGCGTTTCGACGATCTTGCTCGAGATGAAGAAGACGCCGTTGGAGGCGACGATCGCCGGGTTCAGGTTGCGCGGCTCGGAATCGGCGGCAAGCACCAGCCGTCCGCCCTTTTTCGGCGTCTGCGCCCAGCCGATATCAGGCATGGCGGTGGAGGCCAGCAGCAAGGCTGATCCGGCAAGCATCGTGCGTCTGGAAATCGTGAAATCTGACATGATCGAACTCCGTCCTCTCCGCGACCCGGCCGGGTGCGCCAATATCCTAGGACGCTCGCGAGCATCCATGCGGCGGAGATTATGGGCCTTGCCGAGGGTTTCGCCAGAGACGGAATTGGCGCATCTTCATGTGGCTTTGAAAATTCCATCCGCTGGACCAGTTACAGGGGAGTGGCTCAATGCGCCCGATCTGGTAAGACCAGATTTGGCTGAAAGCGGCTGGCGGAGCCCGCAGCTTGAGCCGTTGAGCCAGAACAACCTATTTCTGGCTGGACCAGACCGGGCAAAATGGTGCAGATTTGGCGGACAGCCAGAAGATCAGGACCAAAACAGCCGGCGATCCGACCGACCGGCTGGCGAATTCAGGGAGAGAGAGATGAACGTCGCCCCGGGCAAGACTGCCGTCAGCAACATCCCGTTCGACCACGCCAGGGTCGACCGGCTGATGGAGGAGGCGGGCATCGACGTGCTGCTCGCCACGTCCAAGCACAACACGCAGTATCTGCTCGGCGGCTACAAGTTCATCTTCTTCGCTGCCATGGATGCGATCGGCCACAGCCGTTATCTGCCTGTCGTCGTCTACGAGAAGGGTGGGCTGGATCACGCCGCCTATATCGGCAACCGCATGGAGGGCGCGGAGCACCAGAACAATCCGTTCTGGACGCCGACGCTGCATGCCGCCTGCTGGGGCACACTCGACGCCGCCAATCTCGCGGTCCAGCACCTGACGAAGATCGGCAAGGCGGGCGCCCGCATCGGCATCGAGCCGAGTTTTCTGCCTTCGGACGCCTATACGCTGATCCGCAAGGCATTGCCGGATGCCAAGCTGATCGACGCCACCGCGATGCTGGAGAGCATGCGCGCCATCAAGACGGACGCCGAGCTGGACAAGCTGCGCACAGCGTCCGAACTGATCACCGATTCCATGCTGGCGACCATTGGCTGGGCCCGCGAAGGCACGACCAAGAGCGAAATCATCGAACAGCTTCGGCGCGAGGAAACCAATCGCGGCGCGCATTTCGAATATTGCCTGTTGACGCTGGGCGCCAGCCACAACCGTGCCGCCTCACCGCAGGCGTGGAAGCCAGGCGAGGTGCTGTCGATCGATTCCGGCGGCAATTATCACGGCTATATCGGCGACCTCTGCCGCATGGGCATTCTGGGCGAACTGGACGCCGAACTGGAGGATCTTCTGGCCGAGGTCGAGACGGTGCAGCAGGCGGCCTTCTCCAAGGTCAGAGCCGGCACGCTGGGCGGCGACATGATCTCCTACGCCGAGGGCGTGCTGAAGGCGTCGAAGGTCGCCCCCTATACAGATTTCTTCGCCCACGGCATGGGGCTGATCACGCATGAAGCGCCGTTCCTGATGACCAACCATCCGGTGACCTATGAAGGCACCTATGCGGCAAAGCCGCTGGAGAGGAACATGGTGCTGTCGGTCGAGACGACGATGCTTCACCCGACGCGCGGCTTCATCAAGCTGGAGGACACGCTGGCGGTCACCGAGACCGGCTATGTGATGTTCGGGGATCGGGGTCGGGGGTGGAACAGGGGTGGGGTCGCTTAGCTGAGCGCGGCCCCCTCACCCGGATTGCCAACCGAATTGCGAAGGGCAATTCAGGGCAATCCGACCTCTCCCCGAGGGGAGAGGAGGGCCGGCACGAACGCCAGTCTCTTCTCCCCTCGGGGAGAAGGTGGCCGCGAAGCGGCCGGATGAGGGGGCCTCCCCGCAATTGAGCGGATGGGAGGAAGATTACTTCCCCGCCGGAATCAGCCTGAAATCCGGCAACTCGCGCAGCACCAGCTCCGGCCCTGCCGGAGAGTAGACGACGAAGAGCTGCATCGGTCCGTCGCCGGTGTTCAGCGTCGAGTGAAAACGGCTTTCCGGCACGTAGATGGTGCAGCCAGGGCCGACCTTGGCAACCACCGGATTGCCCTTCTCATCCTCGACCATCTGCTCGCCATTCCCCGAAATGACGAAGATGATTTCCTCGGCGCCCGGATGATTGTGGCGCGTGTGGCCCTTGCCGGAGGGCAAGTCGACGACCCCTCCGGAAAAGCGCTCCGCACCGTTCACCTCGGGAGCGACGGTCAGCGCCAGCCGGCCCCAGTCGAAGCCGAAGGCGCTGACATCCCTGGGGTAGACAAACATTTTGCTCTTGTCGGTCATCTCTCATCCCTTCTTTTTCTTTGCAGCCGTCTTGCCGCCAAGCGTGACCGCTTTGAAATCCGCGGTCTGCTTGGCGATTGCGGCTTCTGCCGGCAGCCGCTCCATCGAGCTCGCGCCATAGAAACCATGCAGGCCCTTGCAGCGGTCGAGAATGTAGCGCGCGTCGTCCGGCATCGAGATCGGCCCGCCATGGCAAAGCAGGATGACATCCTTGCGCACCGAGCGCGCGGCATTGGCGATGGCGTCGATTTCCTGCACGCAGTCGTCGAGCGACTTGGCTGACGTGGCGCCGATCGAACCGCCGGTGGTGACGCCCATATGGGCGACGACGATGTCGGCGCCGGCCTTGGTCATGGCGCGCGCCTCATCCGGGCTGAACACATAGGGCGTGGTCAAGAGGTCGAGCTTGTGCGCCTCGGCGATCATGTCGACCTCAAGGCCGTAGCCCATGCCGGTCTCCTCGAAACTTTGCCGCATCTGGCCGTCGAACAGGCCGATGGTCGGAAAGTTCTGGACGCCGGAAAAGCCCATTGTCTTCAGTTCGGCCAGAAGCAGCGGCATGATGACGAAGGGATCGGTGCCGTTGACGCCGGCCAGCACCGGCGTCTTCTTGACCACCGGCAGCACCTCGTAGGCCATTTCCTTGACGATCTCGTTGGCGTTGCCATAGGCGAGCAGACCGGCGGCCGAGCCGCGCCCGGCCATGCGGTAGCGGCCGGAATTGTAGATGATGATGAGGTCGATGCCGCCGGCCTCCTCAGCCTTGGCCGACAGACCGGTACCGGCGCCACCACCGACGATCGGCACACCGTCGGCGATCATCTTGCGAAACTTTTCCAGGATTTTCTTGCGCGGTATGGCGGCCATGTCTTCGTATCTCACTGTCTGGCGATGTCGAGAAAGGCAGCGACCGCAGCCTTGGCGAATTCGGGGTCGTTGATGTGCAACGGCAAGCGCGTCACGCGACGGGCGTCGCTTGGGTTGATCGTGCGCTCGATGGCGTCGAACAGAGCGGCATCGGCTTCCGGGTCGAAGAAGGCGCCGCCCTCGATGTCGAGCGCCGAGACACCTTTTTCGGGAATGAGAAAGCGGACTGGACCCTCGCAAAGGCTCAGCTTCGTGCCGATCCATTCGCCGATGGCTCGGCTCTCCTCGGCGTTTGTGCGCATCAGCGTCACGTTCGGATTGTGCTCGTAGAACAGGCGTCCGCGATATTTTTCCGGAATGGTCGGCGGCGCCCAGAAATTGACCATGTCGAGCGCGCCGACAGAGCCGACATAGGGCAGTCCGGTGCGGGCGATGGCGCCAAAACGGTCGTCGGTCGCCGGCAGCACGCCGCCGAACAGGAGGTCGCAGACTTCCGTGGTGGTGATGTCGATGACGCCGGAGAGCAGGCCGCTGTCGGCGAGCTTTTCCATCGAACGGCCGCCGGTGCCGGTGGCGTGGAAGACCATGCAGTCATAGGTCGAGCGCAGCTGGTCGGCGATGGCGGTCACGCAAGGCGTGGTGACGCCGAACATGGTGAGGCCGATCGATGGTTTGCCGCCGGGCGGCGGTGCCGGTTTCGCCGCCATGCCCGATATCGCCTGGGCGGCGTTGTGCAGCACGACACGCGACAGCCGGTTCAGCCCGGCCATGTCGGTCACCGCCGGCATCATGACGATGTCGGAGACGTCGACATAAGGAGCGGTGTCGCCGGAGGCCAGCGTCGAGATCATGATCTTGGGCAGGCCGAGCGGCAAAGCGCGCATGCCTGCCGTGACGATCGAGGTGCCGCCACCACCGCCGAGGCCGATGATGCCTGATATGTCGGTGCGCGACTGCGCGAAGCGGGCGAAGGCTATGCCCATGGCCGCGACGGCGGTGCCGCGGTCGTCGATATCAAGCACGGCGCCGCGGCCAGCGGGATGATGGTCGGCGACTTCGCGTGCCGCAATGTCGACCGGCACGGTCGCGCCCCGCGTGCCGACATCGACGCGGGCAACAGCCGCACCGGCCGCGGTGATTGCGTCGGCCAGGAAGGCGAGTTCCTCGCCCTTGGTATCGGCGGTGCCCACCACATAGATGCGCTTCATGGCGTTTCCCCGGTCGTCACGCGGCCGACGTTTGTCGTCGGCTTCTGCCAGCCGTCGGCAAGCGAAGGCCATTGCAAATTTTTGAGACGCGCGTATCGTATTGACATGGATGTCTCACGTCAACAAGCCGCAGCGAACGACGATGCTGACCAGGCCGCCGAGCGTGGGCCCCGTGCGCGCACAAAGCGGCTGATGCTGGAGACGGCAACGCGGTTGATGCAGGCTGGCGTCACGCCTTCGGTCAGCGAGGTTGCCGAAGCGGCCGAAGTGTCGCGCGCCACCGCCTACCGCTATTTCCCCAGCCAGACAGCCCTGGTGCAGGCGGTCGTCGACGAGGGGCTAGGCCCGATACTCGAGTGGCGATCCGATTCGTCCGATGCCGAACGCCGCCTGGCGGAATTAATAGACAGCGCGATGCCGCGCATCGAGGCTTTCGAGGCGACCTTCAAGGCGGCGCTGAAATTGTCGCTCGACCAGTGGGCCCGCCAGCAGGCAGGCGCGCTGGGTGGCGAGCCGGCCTTTACCCGCGGCCATCGCATGGGCCTGCTGGAGGATGCGCTTGCGCCACTGAGGGGCGAGCTGCCGCCGCGCGAATTCGAGCGCCTGGCGCAGGCGCTGTCGCTGATTTTCGGCGTCGAACTGCTGATTGTGCTGAAGGACATCTGGGGCCTGGACAGCGGAAAGACCCTGGCCGTCGCCCAATGGGCGGCCTCAGCGCTGGTGCGGCAGGCGCGACTCCGGACGCCATCCTGACCAGGGGTGGTGGCGGCGTGAATTGGGCATGGAGGAGGGCTGGACGAAGGCGGATGCAGGATATGAGACTTCTCCCGATGCGGACCGATTGGGGGGTTGTCGAGGGCAATCCGGGGCGGTCGCTGCGGTAGCTCGGAGCGAATCTGGTTCGACCAGATTTGAAGGTCGGCGATTTCAGTAATTCCGGGGATTGGCGTTTTGCGAACTGGATGAAGGTGGAGAACTGCCAAAAATGAAGGAAATACGAACATATAGCGGACGTTTCCAGCTTATTTTGGTGACGGCGAATTTCAAGAAAGCGCTTGACGGGCATCTTAAATTGGTAATACCAGATTAGGAAAGAAAAGGCGGATCGGGAATGACAGCCGCAGTCTATTTCGGCAGGGCGAGGAGGATCATACGGATGGCGCGTGTTCCGTCCGCACGAGGTGGCGCATCGTGACGCAGACGTCGCCTCGCGCCAGTGCCGGCAAGGGGATTGCGCTGCGCCTCGATGGGCTCAGTAAGGCCTATGGATCCGTGCGCGCCATCAACGACCTGAGCTTCGCCGTCGACGAAGGCCGCTTCTTCGTACTCTTCGGGCCGAGCTCGGTTGGCAAGACGACGACGCTGCGCACTATCGCCGGCCTCGTCCAGGCCGACTCCGGCACGCTTGAGATCGGCGGCCGCGACATGACCCATGCGCCGATCGCCGGCCGCGGCATCTCGATGGTCTTCCAGTCTTTCGCGCTTTACCCCCACCTCACGGTCTATGACAATCTCGCCTATCCGCTGCGCGAGGAGAAAGCCGAGAGCGCCGAGATCGACAAGCGGGTGAAAGAGACCGCCGAGATCCTGAAGCTGACACACCGCCTGAAGGCCAAGCCGGCAACCCTGTCCGGCGGAGAGCAGCAGCGCGTCGCGCTCGGCCGCTCCCTGATCCGCCGGCCAAAGATTCTTCTCCTCGATGAGCCGCTCACCAATCTCGACGCCAAGCTTCGGCACGAGACGCGCGCCGAGCTGAAGCGGCTGCACCGCCAGTTCGGCATGACCGTGATCTATGCCACGCCCGACGAGCTCGAGGCTCTCTCGATGGGCGAGACGATCGCCGTCATGCGCGATGGCGGCATCGTCCAGATCGGCACGCCGGACGAGCTTTACGAGCAGCCGATCCATACCTATGTCGCCAGCAAGATCGGCTCGCCGCACATGAATCTGTTCACGGCCTCGGTGCGCGCCGACACCAGGTCTTTCGACACGCCGCTCGGGACTCTGGTTCCGGCGACGGCGCCAGAGACTGCCGATGCCGGCGAGGCCGCGCTGATCGGCATTCGCCCGAGCGACATTCGGCTCGCCGCCAAGGGCGAAGCCGGGGTTGCCTCGAAGGTGCATCTGGTCGAACCCCTCGGCGACATCACAATCGTCTCGGTCGAGGCCGGCGGCCAGATGTTGCGCATGGTGCTGCCGGAAGCGATCGCCGCCAGCATCAGGACCGGCGATTCGGCATCGATCGCCATCGATAACAGGAAAATCCACGTCTTCCGCGCCGCGAGCGGCCAGGCAATGACCTGACGCGAACGGCGAGAAGCAATACGGTTAACCAAGGGAGGAAACGCGAATGACGGCGATGACCAAAGTGAAAGGCCTAGCGACAGCCGCAAGCTTCGCTGCCACGCTACTGGTGGGAGGCGTGACCTATGCCTCTGCCGAAGAAGTGACGTTGACGATGGCGGTGCCGGATTGGCCCCCGACCCGCATTATGAAGAAGTTCTTCGACGAGCAGTACAAGCCAAAGTCTGGCAATACCGTGAAGCTCGATGTCGACTTCATTCCGTGGCCGGATTTCTACACCCGCGTCAACGCCTCTTTGACCTCGGGCGAAAAGAAGTACAACTTCATCGTGTCGGACTCGCAGTGGCTGGGCGCCTTCGTCGAAGGCGGCTACTTCCGCAAGATCAACGATCTCATCGATGCCGACCCGGAACTCAAGGCGACGATGGAGTCGATGCATCCCGCCGTGCTCAACGCCTACTCGACCTATCCCAACAGCACGCCGAACTACTACGGCTTCCCGCAGTTCCCGGACGTGCTGGTCACCTACGGCCGCAAGGACGTGCTCTGCAACGCCGACGAGCAGGCCGCTTACAAGGCGAAGTACAATGAGAAGCTGCCCTGCACCGGCGAAGAAATCGACGCCATGGACTGGAACACCTTCGAGCATGTTGGCGAATTCTTCCAGCGCAAGAAGGGCGACAAGCTCGCCGGCCAAGTGCTGGATGACGATTTCTATGGCATCGCCTATCAGGCAGGCAAAGGCTACGACTTCTCGACGAGCTCGGTCCACACGTTCGTCTGGGAGCATGGCGGCGGCATCTGGGATGAAACCAAGGCCCCGACCGGACATGCCGAAGGCGTCGTAAACTCCCCGAAGTCCATCGAGGGCATGGAGCATTTCCTCAAATTGCTGAAGTACATGCCGCCGGTGGTCAAGACCGGCACCATGGACATCTTCGTCTCGGACCAGTTGTTCCGTGAAGGCAAGGTGGCCATGAACATCGACTGGATCGGTCTCGCCGAAGCCTCGCTCGATCCCAAGACGTCGAAGGTTTCCGACAAGCTGGTGTTCGGATTGGCGCCAGGCCTGCGCGGCGCCGACGGCAAGGTGAATCGTACGTCACAGATCGGCGGACAGCCTTTCGTTCTCACCACCTGGACGACGCCTGAGCAAATCAAGGAAGCGGTGGGCTTCGTGAAGTGGTGGCTCTCGCCTGATATCCAGCACCAGTTCGCCGCCGCCGGCGGCCAGTCCGCGATCAAGTCGGTCTACAGCGATCCGAAGTATGCGACCTATCGTCCGTGGGACCGCGCCTGGGCGAATTCGCTCGACTGGCAGAAGGACATGTGGCACGTGCCGCAGTTCTTCGAACTGCTCACCCAGCAGCAGGACCAGTACGACCTAGCCATCACTGGCAAGCAGGACGCCAAGACCACCCTGGATAACATCGCCAAGTTCCAGGAGGACCTCCTGAAGAACGATGGCCTTATCCAGTAACCTTCCGACATAGCTGCGGGGAGCGGGCAAAAGCCGCTCCCCGTCATTGCCACGTCAGGCGCTCCATATTTCGGACTCCCATGACCGCTGTTTCAAGCACGCTGCAGACACCACGCCTTACCGCGGTTGTTGCCCACAACTGGAAACTCGCCATCGCTGTCGCTGTCGTCGTGTCGGCCATATCAATGGCGGGCTTGCCGGCGGCTGTCTCCTTCTGGGTGGTGGGTGCCATGGCGGCGTTGGTCGCGGCCGCATTTACCGTCAACGCGTATCGCCGCCACTACTTCGGCGCCTTGCTGGTCGCTCCGGCAATCGCCGTCCTGTTTGTGATGAATATCTTCCCCCTGCTGTGGTCGCTGGGCCTTTCGTTCTTCGCCTACCAGGCAAACCAGCAGACGATCCGCTTCGTCGGACTCGGGAACTACGTCCGGATCCTTACCAACGATCTCGCTGCTCACGCGACTTGGGGCGCGCTGATCAATACCGCCATGTTCGTCGTGTTCACCGTCTCCGCGCAGATGATCGTCGGCTTTCTGCTGGCCATCCTGTTCGCCAAGCAATTTCCGCTGCGCAAGTATTTGTTGATCCTGGTGCTGACACCGATGATGCTTTCGGTTGTCGCCTCTGGCGTGTTCTTCACCTACTACTATGACCCGACATTCGGGATTCTCAGCTACGTCATCAATTCCATCTCCGGCAACCAGTTCATCCTGATGAGCAACAAAGTCGGTGCCGTGGCGGGAATCGTTTTCGCCGACGCATGGATGTGGTCGCCCTTCGTCATGCTCCTTGTGCTGGCGGGCCTCGTCTCGGTGCCGAAATACCTTTACGAGGCCGCTGCCATCGACCGTATTTCCGGCTGGCGGCAATTCTGGATGATCACCTTCCCCTACATCCGAGGCCTTCTAATGTTGGCCCTTCTCTTCCGCACCATCGAGGCATTCAAGCTGGCGGATCTCGTCATCCTCCTCACCAAGGGCGGCAACGACACGCTGACGATCTCCTATCACTTGATCCGCATCGCCAACGAGCAGAACAAGACGAGTGAGGGCGCGGCGATCTCCTATCTGATGCTGTTCATGGTGATCGTTCTCACCAACCTCTACCTGTACCTCGCAAACCGCCGTACGAAGGGAGCCTAACCCGTGGCCGAATCGATATTGGGAAAGCTCGGCTTCCGCAGGGCCAGCGGAGTAGACGAGGCCGGCTGGGGG
Source organism: Mesorhizobium sp. P3_B5 (assembly GCF_056402815.1). NCBI lineage: Bacteria > Pseudomonadati > Pseudomonadota > Alphaproteobacteria > Hyphomicrobiales > Phyllobacteriaceae > Mesorhizobium > Mesorhizobium sp. P3_B5. Next base: position 63,590 of record NZ_JBFUGR010000009.1, read on the forward strand.
CGGACGCTCGCCGTGGCCGTCGTCGCCTTTATCTATTTTCTGCCGGTGCTGTTCATCATATTCACCGCCTTCAAACCGCAGGGCGACGCGCTCCTGGTGCCTCCGACGCTGTCGCCCACGTCGCTGTTCGGCTTGATTCCGGACCATTTTGTGTTCAAGCCCACGCTCGAAAATTTTGGGTCCGTCTTTTCTCGCTCGATGACGCCGGACGGTGCCCCGGAAGCGACAGGATTCGACCGTTATTTCTTCAACTCGATCTTCATCGCCTCGGCGTCGGTGCTGCTGGCGCTGGTCATCGGCACCCTGGCGGCCTTCGGCTTCTCGCGCTATCCGCTGAAAGGCAATGACACCTACCTGTTCATCATCCTGACCACGCGTATGCTGCCGGCGATTGTGGTGATCATTCCGGTGATCCTGATGTTCCGCGTAGTGGGCCTGTCGGGCTCGTATCTCGGCATCATCATGCTCTACACTGCTTTCAACCTGGCCTTCACCATCTGGATGATGAAGAGCTTCTTCGATGAATTGTCGCCAGACGTCGAGGATGCCGCCCGCATCGACGGATCGTCCGGAATGCGGGTGTTCTTCAAGATTTGCCTGCCCCAGGTCATTGCCGGGCTCGCCGCCACGTTCGTGTTCGGCCTGATCCTCACCTGGAACGAGTTCCTCTTCGCCCTGTTGCTCTCGGGGCCCGACACCAGGACGGTCCCGGTCGCCATGAACCAGGCCGTGTCGTCGGGTGGACGCGGCACCGACTGGACTTTGCTTGCCGCCATCGAAACCCTGTTCCTCGTCCCAGTCTTCCTGGTCACCTTCTTCTTGCAAAACCATCTATTGCGCGGCGTTACCTTCGGCACAGTGAAGCGCTGAGATGTCAACCATCGAACTCCGCAAAGTCACCAAGCGCTTCGGCTCCTTCACCGCGGTCAAGGACGTTGACCTGTCGGTGGCCGCCGGTGAGGTCGTCTGCCTTCTCGGCCCGTCCGGCTGTGGCAAGACGACGACCTTGCGCGTCATCGCCGGGCTGGAACGCGTCACTGACGGCGAGGTCGTCATCGCCGGCAAGGTGATGAACAACCTGCCGCCCGAAAAGCGCGACATCGCCATGGTGTTCCAGTTCTACGCGCTCTACCCGTCGGCATCGGTCGGCGAGAACATCGCCTTCCCGCTCTATCATGACGGCATTTCCGGGGCTGAGCGGACTGCCCGCGTCAACCGCGTCGCTGCGATCCTCCACTTGGAGCACGTTCTCGACCGGCTGCCGAACCAGATATCCGAGGGCGAAAAGCAGCGCGCCGCCATGGCCCGCGCCATCGTCCGCGACCCCAATTGCTTCCTCTTCGACGAGCCCTTGTCGCGTCTCGATGTCGAACTGCGCCAGACCATGCGTGGCCAGATCAAGGAAGTGCTGCAGGGCCTCTCCAAAGCGACCGTGATCGTGACCCATGACCAGCTCGAAGCGCTCACCATGGCCAACCGCATCGCCATCATGAAGGACGGCCTGATCGAGCAAGTCGGCTCACCGCACGAGGTATTTGCCAAGCCCGCCAATGCTTTCGTGGCGAGCTTCATCGGCACGCCGCAGATGAATCTTCTCGAGGCCGACCTCAAGACCTTCGCCGATGGCATGGCGGACATGACCGTGGCCGGCACTAGTCTGGCGATCCGCACGGACGCGGCGGTCGCGCGCCTGCAGCCCGGCAAGGTGACGATCGGTGTCCGCCCCCGCGCCTTCACCGCGACCGATACGGGGGACCGTGGCACCATCTCCGCCCGGGCCGAGCTCATCGAGCCCATGGGCGCCGAAACCCTTATTCATGCCCGCACGGCGGCAGGCGCCGACATCCGCGTCGTGGTGACGAGAAGCCAGCGAGTCAAGGTCGGCGAGGCGCTGAATCTACGCCCCGATCCCAGGCAAACCCATGTCTTCGATGGCGCCGGAAAGGCGGTGCGGTCATGAGCGACAGTTCTTCCGGCATGAGCCGCGCCGGCGCGTTCTCCCTCGAGGTCTTCATCATTGGCCTCGGCGTCATGGCGCTGGTGCTGATCTTCCAACCCTTTTCCATCGGCCTGTACGCGGTCGGCAGCGGTCTCGTGGTGCTTGCCGGACTCATCAACAACCTGCTGCCGTTGGCCCAGCCGGGCGTCAAGGTGCGCAGTGTGGTGACCGTAGCGCTGGTCGTGGCGCTGGTCTTCTGCATTGTGCTGCTGGTTTCGATCACGGCGGCGCATCTCTACGGCGTCTTCTTCCTCAATCCACCGGACCCCAACACTCTCGCCGGCAAGGCGCAGCTCGCCACGCCGCCTTTCTACAAGCAGGCTTTCGTGTGGGAAATCGCCGCCGCGGCGGTGGTTCTCGCGCTGGTCGTCACCGCTCTCAACAAGACAGCGCGATGATCAGCAGCTGACGCTATCCGGCAGGTCGCGCACGCGCCGGTCCGCGACGGTCGGTTGCGTCGCCCTCTCAACTCTCACGCCGTCATCCTCCGGCTTGACCGGAAGACCCGACGCCGAGATCAAGGACCGCTGCGCCATCGCATGATTGCCGAATGTGTAAGTGCCGAGATCATCGCCCCAGGCCAGGACTGTGAGACTGTCATGCGGGATGGCGCACAGCAGGGCGCCCTTGCGTGAGCAGATCGAGCAATTGCACCGCACGGCGCCGATCAGTTCGACTTTGAACTCCAAGGCGACCTTGCCGCAATGACAGCTGCCTTTGTACAGCATCGGCTTCCTCCTTCCGTCCGGCAGGGGTGTGCAAAACCGCCTGCGCCGGGTTAAGTCTCGGCAAGCCATGAACTGCCGCACCCCGTTATGACGTTCAGGGCGTCAGGAGTCCGACACCGAAATGCAATCTGTCCGTGACCACCTCGAAATGATCCTCGCCCGTGTCGCTGCTCGTGCGGATGAAGAACGCGTGTTCACCAAGCTCTATGTCGAAGCCGCACGCGTGGCGGCGGATTCCGCCGATGCGCGGCGCAAGGTTGGCGTGACACTTGGACCGCTCGACGGAACAATTGTCTCGATCAAGGATCTGTTCGATGTCGCCGGCGAGCCGACCACGGCCGGCTCGCTGATGCTGCGGAACACCGCGCCCGCTTTGCGCGACGCCACCGTCGTCAGCCGGCTGCGGCAGGCAAGTGCTGTGGTCCTCGGCAAGACCAACATGACCGAATTCGCCTTCACCGCCATCGGCGACAACCTGCACTACGGCACGCCAGGTAATGCCGCTGATACCAGCCGGATTCCGGGCGGGTCGTCATCCGGCGCCGGGGTTTCGGTAGGCGAGGGGACGTGCGAGATTTCCATCGGTTCCGACACTGGCGGTTCCGTGCGCATTCCGGCGTCGCTGAACGGTGTTGTCGGCTTCAAGCCGACAGCGCGGCGGGTGCCGCTCACCGGCGCCTATCCACTGTCCGCCACACTGGACTCGATCGGGCCGCTTGCTCGAACCGTCGCCCAATGCGCTGCTGCGGACGCGGCGATGGCTGGCGAGGCGATGCCGGCACTGCTGCCGTTTTCACTTGCCGGGCTTCGCATCGGCATCCCGCGCGGCGTTTTGTTCGAAGACACGGAACCGGAGGTCGCAGCAGGCTTCGAGCGATGCATTCGCGCGCTGGACCAAAGCGGCGCGCGTGTCGTCGACCCGCCGATCGACGATCTGATTGCCGAGATGCGCACAGCGACCAAACGCGCCTCGATCGCGTCGATGGAGGGCGCGGAGGTTCATGCGAACTGGCTGTCCGTCGGAGCATCGGTGCCGGTGGACCCGCATGTCAGCGGCCCGCTTTCGCGGGCGCTCGCCATTCCTGCCTCGGTCTATATCAGGACCATCCGCCGCCGCGGCGAACTCGCCGCTGCCATGGTCGAACGCCTGGCGTCGATCGATGTGCTTGCCCTGCCGACCGTACCGATCGTCGCGCCCTCGATCGCCACCATGGCCAGTGACGAAGCGCTACGCAACAAGGCCGAAGGCCTGCTGTTGCGCAACACCCAGGTCGCCAACCAGTTCGACCTGTGCGCGATCTCGCTGCCGATGCCTGATATGACGCTGCCGGCGGGGCTGATGCTGGTGGCGCGCAATGGCCATGACCATCATTTGCTGCGCATCGCGGCCGGAGTCGAGCGGCTGCTTGGCCGCTGACCGGCGTTTCAGCGTGACGAGCAGTGCTTGCGTTCGCTGTCTTTGGCGGTGCGTTCGATGCCGGTCACGATCAGTGTCGGCAGGCTGTACTGCTTGCCGTTGAAGCTCTGCGGCCGGTTCTCGATCGTACCCGCGACAACAAGCTTGCCGGCATAGAGCTTGTCGGGGAGGTTGAGTGCCTTGTCCTGCTGCGACAGGCCGTCGATATCGACCCACACACCTTTCACAACCATGCCGGTGGCGAGGTCGAGCGCGCTGGTGGAAGGGCAAGGCGCCACAACGCAACGCAGGCCGTTGTCGCATGGCACATAGCTGTTCTGCCCAGCGGCCCCAGCCTGTGCCGTTGCAATGCAGAAACTGACAGCCATGAGCGTTGATGCGACGATCTTCGACATGGCGCCAAGGTCGCTGGCGAATTCGAGAAAATTGAGGCGCGTTCAGACGCCTGCCGGAAACCGCTTGCGGTAGTGCTCGACCACTTCGGGATTGCGCAGGTTGACCGGCAGTTTGTTGGCCAGCACCAGCAAGGTTTCACCGGCCGCGCCGACGCCCATGCGCATCATCGATTCCTCGGTAATGCCGGCCATATGCGGGGTAATGATGACATTGTCGAAGTCGAAATAGGGATGCCCTGGAGGCAGCGGCTGCGTCGCAAAGACGTCGAGCGCCGCGCCGCCGATGCGGCGCTGTTGCAAGGCCTCGATCAGCGCATCGTCGTCGATCACCGGGCCGCGCGATACATTGATCAGCAGCGCATGCGGTTTCATGCGGGCGATGCGCTCGCGGCTGATCAGGCCGCGCGTCTCGGGCGTCAGCGGGCAGCACAAAACGATGATGTCGCTCTGCTCGACCAGCGCGTCGATCGACAGGAAGCCGACCCTTTCGGGCGCCGGCTGCAGGCTGCGCGTCGTCGCCACTACATTGAGGTCAAAGCCGTGCGCGGCGATATGGCCGACGGCGTGGCCGACTGCGCCAAGGCCGACAATGCCGACGGTCTTGCCGGCGAGTTCGCTGTTGGAATTGGCGTGCTCGCGGCCGGCAAGCCAGCCTTTCGCGCGCAGATCGCGATCGACCACGCGGAAGCGGCGGGAGAGTGCCAGCGCCACGAACATCACGTGCTCGGCGACCGAGCGCGCATTGACCGCCGGCACGTTGGCCACCAGCACGCCGGCGGCGGCCGCCGCCTCCATCGGGATCATGTCGAGCCCGGCGCCGTGGCGGATGGCCGCCCTCAGCTTCGTTGCGCCTTCGAAAAGGGCCGGCGGCAGGTGGGCGCGGACGATGACGATGTCGGCGTCCCTCGCCTCGCCGGCCAGCGTGGCTGCATCGACATTGGAAGCGATGACAAGCTCGCCGGCGCCCACCAGCATGGCAGCGGCGCGCGGATGCAGCGTGTGCGTCGACAGGATCTTGGGCATAGGGCTCCCGTTTGTTTATCAGCAAGTCCCCAGGGACAGCGCTGCGCGCTTCCCCGGGAAAACCGTTTCACACTTTTCCTGGAGTTGCCTAGGCCTTTTCGAGCGCCGGACTTGGCGGGTCTGCCTCACGGCCTTCGATCAGGCCCTTCCAGTAGCTCTCCGCGCCTTGCAGATGCGCGCTCATCAGCGCCTGGGCGAGATTGCCGTCGCGGCGTAGCAGCGCCTCGAAAATCTGGATGTGCTCGGCATGCGAGCGCACTGAGCGCTCGGGATCGTTGAAATAGATCGGCAGGCGCAGCTCACCCATCATGTAGTAGACGCTGCAGACATTGTGGAAGACGCTGTTCTTGGTCGCGCGCACGATCTCGAGGTGAAATTCGCGGTCTTCCTTAGCAAGGCCCTCGCCAGCGGCAATGCGGTCTTCCGAGGCCTTCAGGATTTCGCGCAGCCGCTCGAAATTCTCCTCGGTGGCGCGCGAGCAGGCGAGTTCGGCTGCCTTGATCTCATGGATCTTGCGCAGCTCGACCGTCTCGTAGATCTGGATCGGGTCAAGCGGCAGGCCGGCGCGGGCGAAAAGCGCCATGGCTTCCACGCTGGCCTGCTTGGTGTCGATGTAGATGCCGGATTTGGCGCGGCGCTCGACGATGCGCATGGCTTCGAGAATGGCCAGCGCCTCGCGGATCTGGCCGCGGCTGACGCCGAAGTGCTCCGCCAGTTCGCGCTCCGACGGCGTGCGGCCCGTCTCCTTGTCCGAATGGGAGAAGAGATAGGCGGCGAGTTCGGCGAGAAGGTTCTTTTCTTTCATCGTCAACTGCGTTGCGCGTGCGCCTCCAGAAACCGCTCCGAAATGGTGAACCCCAGTCCCGGCTTTTCGGGGATCGCTATCATACCGTCCTTTGCTTCGACAGTCTCTTCGACAAGATCATGGATCATCGGGTTGGCGCCGAGCGAATATTCGACGGTGAAGCTCGCCGGCGAAGCAGCGCAGACATGCAGTCCGGCAAAGAAGCAAGGGGCGCCGGCCCATAGATGCGGCGCGAAACGCAAATTGAAGGCGCTGGCTATGGTGCCGATCTTCATCGCTTCGCTGATGCCGCCGCAAAAGGCGGGATCCGGCTGGAAGATGTCGGCGGATTTCAGCACCGCGAGATCGCGGAAAGCATAGCGCGTCGCCTCGCTTTCGCCGGTGGCGATCGGGATCGAGCCACAGGCGCGAACCTCGGCCATGCCCGATTTATCGTCGGCTATGACCGGCTCCTCGAACCAGGCGAGGTCGAGGTCGGCGGCGAGATGGATGAAGCGCTTGGCTTCGGCCACCGTATAGGTGCCATGCGCATCGACCATCAGGTCGACATCGGGACCAAGTGCCTGTCTCGCCGCACGCACGCGGGCTGCGGAAATGTGCGGGGCGCCATCCATGGCGCCGATCCGCATCTTCAGCGCCTTGAAGCCGCCCTTGGCAATGTAGGATTTCAGCTGCTCACCGATGGTGTCAGCGGGCGCCCAACCGCCGGACGCATAGGCCTGCATGCGATCGAGCTTACGGCCGCCGAGCAGCCGCCAGACCGGAACCCCGAGCGATTTGCCCAGTATATCCCAGAGTGCGATATCGACGGCGCTGATGGCGGCGACGCTCATGCCACGGCGCGCCAGTTGCGGCATGGCGTGGCCGGCGCGCGCCGCACTGTCGTGGCGCACGCCATTGTAGAGCATCTCCCAGATCACGCCGATGTCGGCGGGGTCGCGGCCGATCAATTGCGGGCCGACCTCGTGGTTCAGCATATGGACGAGCGCGCCATAGCTGCCGGCACTGCCGGCGGCGTTCTTGCCTTCGCCCCAGCCGACCAGCCCGTCGTCCGTCTCGATGCGCAGAATGGCGGCGTCGAAGGTCGCTACCTGACCGAAGTCGCTGCGATGCTGCTTCGCGGCTTCGATCGGTATGCGGACCCACCAGGCCTGGACGTTTCTGATGCGCATGTTCATCCCCGGCCTTGCCGCCGGTCTGGGCGGAAAGGCTCATTTCCAAACGGATCGACTACTTGATCAGCGGCAGCAGCGTTTCTGCGTTGATGCGCATCTGGTCGGTGTAGAATTTTTCCGTGAGCACGCTGGAGCCGTGGTCCTGGATGAACTTGAGCTGCTCGGGCGAGATGTCGACCGGGTTGCGTTCGACCATGTCGGGATAGGGCGCGGCCGGCGTGCGGTCGACGGGCGCGACGAATTCGTTGGTCAGCGCGCCGTCATAGCCAACCTCTTTCAGCGTGGCGACGATCTTCTTCCAGTCGATCTGGCCAAGGCCTGCGGCGAAGCGATTGTTGTCGGCGACGTGGAAGTCGAACAGGCGCTTGCCGACCTGGCGGATGGCTTCATAGACGTTAAATTCTTCCATGTGGATGTGGTAGGCGTCGAGGCAGACACCGCATTCCGGGCTGACGGCATCGGCCAGCGCCAGCGCCTGCGCGCCGCGGTTGAACAGATAGGTCTCGAAGCGATTGAGCGGCTCGACCGCGATCTTGACGCCGACTTTCTTGGCGTGGGTGAAGCATTCGCGGGTGGCGTCGACCACCCACTTCCACTCCTCTTCCTCGGTGCCGTCCGGCACCACCTTGCCGACGGTGGCGGGAACCAGCGTGATGATCTCGCCGTCGAGTTCGCTGACCATGGTCAGCACGTCCTTGACGTACTGCACCGAGCGCTCGCGCTGGCCCTGGTTCTTGGCGGCGAGATTACGCTCGCCCAGCATCAGCGTCACAGCACCCCAGCAGCGGATGCCGTGCTCCTTCAACAGCGCGCGCGTCTCCTTGGTCTTGTATTGCTCGGGTTCGCCGGAAATCTCGATCGACTCGTAGCCGAATTTCTTGATCCGCTTGAGCGTCGTTTCCAATGGCTCCGCCCGCATCCAGTTGTGCGTCGAAAGATGCATGGTCTGTCCTTCCCAGATTCGCCTGTACCAGTTCGCCCGCGACGCATCCCACCGGAGCGTGCGGCCAGTTTCCTCCCCAAGGCGCTCCAGTATTTTTCTCAAACTGGTTCGACCAATTGGGCCTGAAGGGAGGTCTACAGCAATTTCCCGCGGACGGCAAGAAGCGCAATCGCACCCTCTCGACCGTGATCTACCATATTGATTATATTGAAATATGTGAGCCAATGCCGCGTGCGCAACTGGCGGTGATCATGCATCAAACAGCTTGACCAGAATTTGGCATTTGGTAATACCAGAATGGCAATGCACAGCCGCATGATGCGAAAAGACCAAAGAGGCTGGCCCTGCCTTCATCAGGCGCTATGCTTGGTCCCTGGAAAATGATTTTGGAGGATGCCGATGCCGACGACAATGAAGGGCCCTGGGCTGTTTCTGGCGCAGTTCGCGGGCGACGCCGCGCCGTTCAATTCGCTGGCCTCGATCACCAAATGGGCAGCGGGGCTCGGCTACAAGGGTGTGCAGATCCCGACCTGGGACGCGCGCCTGTTCGACCTCAAGAAAGCAGCCACTTCCAAGGCCTATTGCGACGAGGTGAAGGGCATCTGCGCTGACGCCGGCGTCGAGATCACCGAACTGTCGACGCATCTGCAGGGGCAGTTGGTGGCGGTGCATCCGGCCTATGACGCGCAGATGGATGGCTTCGCGCCGGCCTCGGTGCACAACAATCCGAAGGCACGGCAGAAATGGGCGGTCGAGCAGATGAAGTTCGGCGCCAAGGCATCGCGCAATCTCGGACTGAATGCTTCGGTGTCGTTCACCGGCTCGCTGGCTTTCCCTTACCTCTATCCCTTCCCGCAGCGGCCCGCCGGACTGATCGAGGAGGCCTTTGGCGAGCTCGGCAAACGCTGGAAGCCGATCCTCGATGTCTATGAGGATAATGGCGTCGATGTCGGCTACGAGATTCACCCCTGTGAGGACGTGTTCGACGGCGCCACCTTCGAGATGTTCCTCGACGCGGTCGGCGGCCACAAGCGCTGCAACATCAACTACGACCCGTCGCACTTCCTGCTGCAGCAGCTCGACTATCTCGAATTCATCGACATCTATCACGAGCGCATCAAGGCGTTTCACGTCAAGGACGCCGAGTTCAATCCGACGGGACGGCAAGGCGTCTATTCCGGCTATCAGAGCTGGACCAACCGTGCCGGGCGGTTCCGCTCGCTCGGCGACGGGCAGGTGGATTTCGGCGGCATCTTCTCCAAGCTGACGCAGTACAATTATGATTCTTGGGCAGTGCTGGAATGGGAGTGCTGCCTGAAGCATCCTGAAGACGGTGCGGCCGAAGGGGCGCCTTTCATCCAGCATCACATCATCCGCGTGACGGAAAGGGCATTCGATGATTTTGCCAGCGGCACCACGGACAAGAAGCTGCTGCGCGCGATGATGGGAATCTAGCGCGGCTTTCCCTCCCCCTTCGAGGGGAGGGTGGCCCGAAGGGCCGGGTGGGGTCGGTTCCAGTCGAGCTCAACCCCGGCGACCCCACCCGATCCGCCGCGCGGATCGACCTCCCCTCAAGGGGGAGGTAAAACAACGAGGGAGACGAAAAAATGGTTGGCGCATCGAAGTCAGAAACGGGAGGCGGCGGCCCGATCCGCTACGGCATGGTTGGCGGCGGGCAAGGCGCCTTCATCGGCGCTGTGCATCGGATCGCGGCGCGCATGGATAATGACTTCGTGCTGGTCGCCGGCGCGCTGTCGGCGAATCCCGAGCGTGCCAAGGCATCGGCCGCCGAACTCGGGCTCGATCCCGCACGCAGCTACGGCTCCTATGCTGAGATGGCCAAGGCCGAGGCCAAGCGGCCGGATGGCATCGAGGCGGTGGCCATCGTCACGCCAAACAATGTGCATGTGCCGGCGGCCAAGGCGTTTCTCGAAGTCGGCATTCACGTCATCTGCGACAAGCCGTTGGCAACCACCCTTGCCGAAGCGAAGAAGCTGGCGGCAGTGGTCGAAAAGACCGGCAAGGTGTTCGTGCTGACGCACAACTACACCGCCTATCCGATGATCCGCCAGGCGCGCGAGATGGTGGCCAAAGGCGTGCTCGGCGACATTCGCATCGTGCAGTCTGAGTACCCACAGGACTGGCTGACCGAAGATCTTGCCGCCACCGGCCAGAAGCAGGCGGCCTGGCGCTCCGATCCCAAGCAGGCCGGCGCCGGCGGTGCGCTGGGCGACATCGGCACGCATGCCTACAATCTGGCGCGCTTCGTCTCCGGGCTGGAGCTCGATTCGCTGTCGGCCGATCTCGACGCCTTCGTGCCGGGGCGGCAGCTCGACGACAACGTCAACGCGCTGCTGCGCTTCAAGCCGGTCGGCAAGGCGCACGCCGCCAAGGGCATGATCTGGGCCAGCCAGGTGGCGCCCGGCCATGAGAACGGGCTGAAGCTGCGCATCTATGGTTCCAAGGGCGGGCTGGAGTGGGTGCAGGCCGACCCGAACTATCTCTGGTACACGCCGTTTGGCCAGCCGAAGCAGCTGCTCACCCGCAATGGCGCCGGTGCGCTGCCGGTGGCAGGCCGCGTCAGCCGCGTGCCGTCAGGCCACCCCGAGGGCTATCTCGAAGGCTTCGCCAACATCTACCAGGAGGCCGCGCGGGCGATTCGGGCAGCACGCAAGAAGGGCGGCAAACCGGGCAAGGATGTCGTCTTCCCGACCATCCAGGACGGCGTCGAAGGCATGGCCTTCATCGAAGCCTGCGTGAAGTCGTCGAAGAAGAATGGGGCGTGGACCAAACTCTAAACACGCGGCCGGAAGGGGACATCGCGCAGCCGGCGGGACAGCCGGCGCGCCGTCACATGGGGAGGGGGCGTCGATGAAAATCGGCATGTGCATGTTCTTGTGGACGACGGCGGTGTCGAAGAAGCACGAGCCGTTGCTCAGGGACATCAAGGCGACCGGCTTTGACGGCGTCGAGATACCGATCTTCTCAGGTACGCCGGACGACTACAGAAGGCTCGGCGAGCTGCTCGACCGTATCGGGCTGCAACGCACCGCCGTGTCAGCCATGGGCGATCCGGCGATGAACCTGATCTCGACGGATGGGGCAACGCGCAAGGCTGGCATCGCCTACATGAAATGGGCGATCGACTGCGCCCAGGCGCTCGGCGCCAGCAAGCTGAGCGGCCCGCTGCATTCGACGCTCGGCGCCTTTTCCGGCAGCGGGCCGACGGCGGCCGAGAAGAAGCGCTCGGTCGCCTCGCAACGCGCCATCGGCGACCACGCCGGCAAGAAGAACGTCACCATCGGGCTGGAGGCGCTCAACCGCTTCGAGTGCTATCTCCTCAACACGATGGCAGATCTGTCGGAGCATATCGACGCGATCGACCGGCCGCACATCAAGGCGATGTACGACACGTTCCACGCCAATATCGAGGAGGCCGACCCGATCGGCGCCTATACGAAGCATCGCCGGAATGTCGTGCATATCCATATTTCGGAGAACGATCGCGGTGTGCCGGGGCGCGGCAACATCCCGTGGAAAGAGACATTTTCGGCCATCCGCAAGAGCGGCTATGACGACTGGCTGACGATCGAGGCCTTCGGGCGTTCGTTGAAGGATTTGGCCGCGGCGACCAAGGTGTGGCGGGATTTTGCCGAGAGTCCTGAGGCCGTGTATCGCGAGGGGTACAGGCATATCAGGGATGGGTGGAAGAGGGCGGCTTAGGCGCCCTGCGCCTGGTCCATTTTCTATTTGCGTTCGCGGCGGTTGCCAGGTGGTTCCCCCACTCCGTCGCTGCGAAGCTCGACGGAGTGGGGGTCGACCTGCGCGGGCCGTCGTCAATCCGGGCCGGATTCACCGCCTGGCATGCTATGCCCCCACCTCGATCACGGCCTTGATCAGGCCGGATTTCTCATGCGCCCAGCGGGCAAGATCGCGCGGCGTATCGCCGAGCGTCGTGCGATGGGTGACGAGCTTGGCCAGCGGCACCGCGCCGTTGCGGATCGAGGCGGCGACATGGTCGAAGTCGGCGCGCAGCGCGTTGCGGCTGCCGATCAGGGTCATCTCACGCTTGTGGAATTCAGGGTCGGAAAAGGTGATGTCGTCCTTGACCACGCTGACCAGCACCAGCGTCCCGCCATGCGCGACATGGGCGAAGGCCGACTGCACCGAGGCGGTGTTGCCGGTGGCGTCGAAGACCGCGTCGAACCCTTCGCCGCCGGTCGCCTCTCGCACCAGATCGGCCGCTGTCGCCTGTGAAGCGTCAAGTGTCGAAAAGCCGAGTTCGCTTGCGGCAAAGCTGAGCCGCTCAGTGCTCATGTCGAGCAGGGTCACGTCAAGCCCGGCAATGCGGGCAAACAGGGCCGTGCCGAGCCCGATCGGCCCGGCGCCGATGACCAGCGCGCGGGCGCCTGGTTCAGCCTGCGCGCGTCGCACGGCATGGGCGCCGATGGCCAGGAATTCGACGGCAGCGGCGTCGGCCAGCGACAGGCCGTTTGCCGGATAAAGATTTTGCGCCGGCACCAGGATCTGCTCGCCCATGGCGCCGTCGCGATGCACGCCGAGCACCTCGATGCTGACGCAGCAATTTGGCTTGCCTTGGCGGCAGGCGATGCATTTTCCGCACGCCAGATAGGGGTTGATGATCACCGGTTCGCCGACGGCGAGTTCGACGCCGTCGCCCGTGGCGATCACCGTGCCCGAGACCTCATGGCCCATGATGCGCGGATAGGCGAGGAACGGGTGCTTGCCTTCGAAAATGTGAAAATCGGTGCCGCAGATGCCGACATGGCTGACCGCGACCAGCGCCCAGCCGGAGGGCGGTGCGCCAGGTGCGGGGCGATCTTCCACAACAAGGTCGCCGGGCGAGCGGCAGACAACGGCTTTCATGCTTCAATCCAGTCGGGTTCTTTGTTTGACGCAATTCCTAGGGAGAACCGCTTCTCACTTTTCCTAGAACTGATGAAATCGCCGGCCTTCGGCCAGGCCGGGCCGGCGATCAATTTCGGTGGGACTATTTGCCGCCGCGGCGGCGCAGGCCGTCGAAGTAGACGATGACAATGATCAGCACGCCGGTGATGATGCGCTGCCAGAAGGCGTTGACGTTCAAGAGGTTGGCGCCGTTGTTGATGGTGGCTAGGATGAAGGCGCCAAGCAGCGGCCCGTGCACGGAGCCGACGGCGCCGAACAGCGAGGTGCCGCCGATCACCGAGGAGGCGATCGCCTGCAGTTCCCAGCCCTCGGCCTGGGTCGGGTTGCCGATACCAATGCGCGAGGCCAGCAGCACGCCGACAAAGGCGGCGCAGAGGCCCGACAGCGTGTAGGCCATGTAGATCGTGCGCTGGACATTGACGCCCGACAGACGCGAGGCCTCGGCGTTGGAACCGACCGAAAAGAGATAGCGGCCCCAGCGGCTGTGGTGGAGGAAGATATAGGCCGGGATGCCGACCATGATCACCATCCAGAACAGATTGGGGACACCGAGGAAGGAGTTGCGCGAGAACTCCTGGAAGGCGTCGTTGTTGATCGAGATCGAGTTGCCGTTGGTCATCAACAGGCCGATGCCGCGCAATGAGGTGAGCGTCGCCAGCGTGATGATGAAGGGCGGCAGTCCCATCTTGACGATGCCGAAGCCGTGGAACAGGCCGATGCCGACGCCGACCAGCAAGGTGATGAGAATGGCGAGGATGACCGGCACGCCGGCATTGATCAGCATGGCGGCGATGACGGTTGCAAAGCCGACCACGGCGCCAACGGACAGGTCGATGCCGCCGGTGATGATGACGAAGGTCTGACCCACCGCAAGGATGGCGATCATCGAGCCCTGGCGCAGAAGGTTCGAGATGTTGTTGCCCGAGGCAAAGCTCTGCGTCGACACCGACAGTATGACCCACAACAGGACCAGCAGCGCCAGCAGCGTCAGCCCGAACAGGGCATTGTAATTGCGTTTCGGTTTTTCGACGGCTGCTGCTTCCGTGCTCATGTCTGTCCTCCCAGCTTTTCTTGTTTCTCGGCGAGCGCCTGCGTGAGAATTTCTTCGTGGTCGGCGGTGCGGAACCCGTGCGTGGCGACCAGCTTGCCACGCCGGAAGACGTGCAGCGTGTCGGAGAGTTCATAGACCTCCGGCAAATAGGACGAGATCAGGATGATGCCGGCACCCCTGGACAACAGTGCACCGAACAGGCGGTAAATCTCCGCCTTGGTGCCGACATCGACGCCGACCGTCGGCTCGTCGAAGATGAACAGCTTGGCGCCGTGCGCCAGCCATTTGCCGATGACGATCTTCTGCTGGTTGCCGCCGGATAGGCTGGAGGCGAGCGCGCTGCGCGTCGGCGTCTTGATCCTGAGATCGGCAATCTGGCGATCGGCCTCGGCCTTCTCCTTCGCGCCGGAGATCAGCATGTTCTTGGAGATGCGTTTGTAGATCGGCAGATTGAGGTTGAGGCCGACAGGCAAATTGAGGCAAAGGCCCTGATCGCGGCGGCTTTCCGGCGCCAGTGCCATGCCAAGCCTGATCGCATCGTGCTCGGAGTTGACCTGGACCGGCTTGCCTTCCCACAGGATCTGGCCGGCCGACTTGCGATGACGGCCGTAGAGCGTGGTGACGAACTCGCTGCGGCCGGCGCCGATCAGGCCGTAGAGGCCGACGATCTCGCCGGCCCGAACCGACATGGAAACGTCTTCAAAACCCTTGCCCGACAGGTTCCGGGCTTCGACGATCATCGCGCCCGGAGTGAAATGCTCCTTGTGGTAGACCTGCTCGATCGAGCGGTTGATCATCATCTTGACCAGTTCGGCATCGTTGGTCTCGCTGATGTTCCTTGTGCCGACCAGCGTGCCGTCGCGCAGCACAGAGACGCGGTCGGCGAGCTCGAACACCTCTTCCATGCGGTGGCTGATGTAGATGATGGTGACGCCTTCGCCCTTCAGCCGGCGGATCAGCGTGAACAGCTGGTCAGCCTCCTTGCGAGTGAGATAGGCGGTCGGTTCGTCGAAGATCAGGAATTTGGTGCCGCGCACGGTGGCGCGGGCGGCGGCGATCAGCTGCTGCTGGCCGATGGTGAGGTCGCCGAGGGTGACATGCGCCGGCAGGTCGAAGCCGAGACCGTCGATGATCTTCTGGGCTTCCCTGACCATGGCGCGCTGCTGCAGGATGCCGTAGCGCGAGTCCTCCTCGCCGAGGAACATGTTGGCGGCAACGGTGAGATGGCGGCACAACACCACTTCCTGGTGCACCGCATTGATGCCGAGCGCCATCGCTTCGTGCGGTGTCGCCAGAGCTGCCGGCTTGCCTTCCCAGATGACGTCGCCGGAGGTGCGCGGCATGACGCCGGTCAGAAGCTTGATCAAAGTCGATTTGCCGGCGCCGTTCTCGCCGACGATGGCGTGGATTTCGCCAGCCTTGAAGGCGAGGTGGACCGGCTTCAGCGCATGCGTGCCGGGATAGCGCTTTTCCAGCCCATGCAGTTCGAGAATCGTCCTGCCGGGTTCCAGCGTTGGGTGCGGGTGCAGTTCCTGCGCCGTCGACGTCATGACAATCCTCCCAGATCGGCCTTGCAATTGGCACTTGGCGATGCGGCTCCGCCGCATCGCCAAGGTAATTCAAACCGGCGGATATCCAAGCGGGCATTGGATGTTTCCGGGGCGTTGAGGCCCCGGAAACAGTGCGCCTATGCCGATGCCTAGTCGAGCTTCGGGTTGAGCAGCGCGTCGATCTTCGGCTCTTTCATATTGGCCTTGGTGACCAGATTGGCGCCGGTGTCGACATTGGCTTCGACCTTTTCGCCCTTGGAGGCGGCGAGAGCGGTCTTGATGCCGTCATAGCCCATCCGGTAGGGGTCCTGGACGACGAGGCCGGAGATGACGCCGTCATTGAGGAACTTGATCAGCTTCTCGTCGCTGTCGAAGCCGATCAGCCCGACCTTACCGGCAAGGTTGTTCTCGGCGATCGCCTGGCCGACGCCCTGCGCCATGATCAGGTTGGACGCGAAGATGCCCTTGAGGTCCGGATTGGCGGTGATCAGGTCGGTGGCGATGTTGAGGCCGGTGGTGGCCTGGCCGTCGGCATACTTGTCGGCGACCAGTTCAAGGCCTGGATATTTGGCCTTGAGCTGTTCCTTGAAGCCCTGCGCGCGCTGCTCGAGCGAGCCGGCGCCGGGCAGTGCGGTGATCAGCGCAACCTTGCCCTCGACCTTGCCACCATTGGCGGCGCCGATGGCAGCGGCAAGACCGTCAGCGGCGACGCGGCCGCCCTGGACGTTGTCGGTGGTCAGGAACGAGGTGAAGGCCTTGGAGTCGGCGCCGGAGTCGATGCCAATGACCTTGACCTTGGTGGCGGCCTCGTCGATCGGCTTGCCGAGCGCCTTGGCCTCGGTCGGGGCGATGACGACGGCAGCCGGATTGCCGGCAACGGCGTTCTCGAGGATCGAGATCTGGCCGTTGACGTCCGTCTCAGCCTGGGCGCCGAGTTCCGGCACGTTGACGCCGAGGTCCTTGCCGGCCTTGCGGGCGCCGGCCAGAACGATCTGCCAGTAGAAGGACGTGGTGTCCTTGACGATGATCGGAATGGTCACGTCCGCCGCCGAAGCCGGCGCCGAATGCATCACGCCGGCAAGCATCGAGGCGGCTGCGAGTGCCACAAAGGCGCGGCGGTTGAGAATGCTGGTTACGAATTTCATGCGGATTCCTCCCTAGGACGCCCGGTGAAGGTTACGGAAGCTCCATTCGGATAGGCGGGGCCCAAACAGAACTTTATCAATAAAAAACATTTACCAGATTTTGATAGTGCATCGGTTCGGTCGATGCAAGCGGTGTTTGGTGCCGTTTGCGTGAGGTCCTGAGATAAGCAGGCCTCCCGGCCGATGCCCAATGTCACGTTCCGATGCTTCCGATCTCCTCCGAGCAATATGGAACAATAATTCCATTATTATGTCAACATGGAATGTTTATTCTCTCTTGATTGACCTCGAGCGTCAGCCAAGTTTCTGCACGATCGTATAGGGCACGTATCGGGCGAATTCCGTTTCCGGCACCTCGATGCCGAGCAGTTCGAGGTTGCGCGTCAGATTGGCCGGTTTGGCCGTGCCGGTCAGCACGCTGGCCACCACGGGTTCGTGCAACGGAAACTGGAACGCGGCCGCCGCCAGGGGATAGCCGCCTTTGGCGGCGATCTTTTCCATCGCATCGACACGGTCGAGAATGTCCGTTGTGGCCGGAGCATAGTCGAAATGCGCACCCGGCACCGGGCCGGTCGCCAGGATGCCGGAGTTGAAGACGCCGCCGATGATCAGCGAGGTCTGCTGTTTGCGGCAAAGCGGCAGCAGTTCGGCTTCGGCCGAGCGGTCGAGCAACGAGTAGCGGCTGGCCAGCAGGATGCAGTCGAGCGGCGCCTGTTGCAGCACATCAAGACAGATCTGCACCTCGTTGACGCCGAGACCATAGGCAGAAATGACGCCGGACGATTTCAGCTCCTCCAGCGCCTTCAGCCCACCCTCCATAAATTGGCGGAAGTGCAGCTTGGTCTTCTCGACGCCGTGCGTGTAGGTGCCGATGTCGTGCACAAACAGGATGTCTATCCTGTTTAGGCCGAGCCGCGCATAGGAGAACTCGACCGAGCGCATGATGCCATCATAGGAATAGTCGTAGTCGAGCGCGAAAGGCAGCGGATCTACATAGGAGTGATCGGGGACCTGGTCTTCCGGCACCGGTCGAAACAGCCGCCCGACCTTGGTAGACAGCACGTAGGACGAGCGCGGCTTGTCGCGCAGGAAATCGCCGACGCGCCGTTCCGAAAGGCCGAAGCCGTAGAAGGGCGCGGTGTCAAAATAGCGCAGCCCGGCGTCCCAGGCGACCTGCAGCGTGTCCATCGCTGCCTCGCGCGGACAGGCCCGGTAGAGGCCGCCAAGTGCCGCGCCGCCGAAGCTCACCTCGGTGACCTCAAGGGCAGTTGTACCGATGCGGCGTTTCTTCATGCAAACCCTCCCCTGCCGGCTGTCTGCCGGTTCGCAATTGTCCTGGTCAGTACTGTTGGCCTAGAGAGTCGCTCCGAGGTGCCAGGGCACGAACTCATTGTCGCCGTAACCAAACGCCTCGCTCTTGGTCTTGCGGCCCGAAGCCGTCTCGACGATCAGTTCGAAGATCTCGCGGCCCATGCCGGCGATGGTCTTTTCGCCCGAGGCGATGACGCCGCAGTTGACGTCCATGTCCTCTTCCATCGTGTGATACATGGTCGAGTTGCTGGCGACCTTGATCGACGGCGTCGGCCGGCAGCCGAAGCAGGAGCCGCGACCCGTGGTGAAGACGATGACGTTGGCGCCGCCGGCAACCTGGCCGGTGGCCGAGACCGGGTCGTAGCCGGGCGTATCCATGAACACGAGACCGTGGCCGGTGACCTTTTCGGCATAGCCGAAGACACCGTTGAGCGGCGTCTGGCCGCCCTTGGCCACCGCGCCCAGCGACTTCTCCAGGATTGTTGTCAGGCCGCCGCGCTTGTTGCCGGGCGAGGGGTTGTTGTCGATGGAGGCGCCATGCTTGGCGACGTGGTCTTCCCACCACTTCACGAAGCCATCGAGCTTGGCGGCGATCTCCGGGGTCGCCGCACGATAGGCGAGCAGATGCTCGGCGCCGTAGATTTCCGTCGTCTCGGAGAGGATGCCGATGCCGCCGACGCCGGCGAGGATGTCGACAGCGGCGCCCAGCGCCGGGTTGGCGGTGATGCCGGACATGCCGTCAGAGCCGCCGCATTGCAGGCCGACAACGATCTCGCTGACCGGAATCGGTTCACGCTCGAGCTTGCCGACTTCCTCGGCGATTTCGGCCAGAACCAGCATCGCCTTCTCGACCGATTTGCGCGAGCCGCCCGCGTCCTGGATGTTGAAATGGCGCTTTCCCGCGGCAACACCCTTCTGGCCGTAAAGGGTAAGCTGGTTGACCTCGCAGCCGAGCCCGACCATCAGCACGCCGCCGAAATTCGGATGACGGGCATAGCCGGCCAGCGTGCGGTGCAGCACCATCATTCCATCGCCGGTGCCGCTCATGCCGCAGCCCTGGCCATGGACGATCGGAACGAAGCCGTCGATGCCTGGATATTTGGGCAGCAACTCGCGGTTCGCCTGGTCGGCGATGGCGTGGCAAACGGTGGCCGAGCAGTTGACGCTGGCGACGATGCCGATGAAGTTGCGGGTACCGGCGCGGCCGTCGGCGCGCCGGTAGCCCATGAAGGTTCTGCTACGGTCGGCCTCGGTCTCGTGCACGGCCTCGCTCGGCGGCACGACAGGCAAACGCCCGGATTCAAAGACCAGATTGTGCGAATGAACATGCTCGCCCGGCGCGATATCCTGCGTGGCACGACCGATCGCCTGGGCATATTTCACCACGGCTTGACCGGCTGATATCGGCTTGATCGCCACCTTGTGGCCAGGCTCGATCAGCGCGGTGGCGACGGCGCCGCCGGGCAGTACCGTGCCGATCTCGATACGGCCGTTGGCGACCGCGACATTGTCGGCGGGAGACAGAAGAATGCTGTTTGAGGCGTTCACGGGCAGTTTCCTGGGTGTTCCTGGGAAGCGCGGGCGGATTGACACGCGCCTTTTAACAGATAATGTCTTTTATCGTGAAAAAACATTTTTGCGTCAATTGTTTTTTCGCTGGGTGTCGCGCGGCCTTTGGGCGCACGACGCTGCAACCAAAGCTGGAATCGCGCATGGTGCTTTTTCGAAAGCGATTCCGATTTTCGGTGCCATGCGCTAGGGAATGTCTGTCATATCGCGCTTCAAGCTGGCCGCAAGCGCCGGCGCGCAACGGGGCAGGGGATGTCGAAGAGCAACAACGTCTACAAAGACGCCTACAACCGCTGCCTGCGGCTACTCGATGAAACGAAGAGCCTGCCGTCGGAGCCGGAGCTGGGCACGCTGCTTGGGGTCAGCCGCACGACGGTGCGCACCATCCTGGCGCGCATGGAAGAGACCGGGCTGATTGCCTGGAACAAGCGCGCCAAGACGGTTTTGCGCGAGCCGCGGCCGGACGACTTTTTCCCCGAGGAAGAGACCGACACGCTGGCGCAGATCATCGAGCGCTCCTTCATGCGGCGGCTGCTGGCCGGCGGCGCCGAGGCCGGCATGCAGATCAACGAGCTCGAACTGGCGCGCGAGATCGGCGTCGGCACCACCAGCGTGCGCGAGTTCCTGATCCGTTTTTCCCGCTTCGGCCTGATCGAGAAGCGGCGCAACAGCCACTGGGTGTTGAAGGGCTTTACCCGCGCTTTCGCACTGGAGCTGACTGAAATCCGTGAGATGTTCGAACTGCGCTCGGCCGCCGCCTTTGCTGCCCTGCCGGAAGACAGCCCGGTCTGGGCCGACCTCGACCGGCTTGAAGACGAGCATCGGCTGCTGGCGCGCGAGATCGCCACCCGCTTCAACGAATTCTCGGAGTTGGACGAGCGCTTTCACCGGCTGATCCACCGCGCATCGCTCAACCGCTTCATCGTCGATTTCTACGATGTGATCGCGATGATCTTCCACTACCATTATCAGTGGAACAAGGCGCAGGAGCGCGAGCGCAACGAAGTGGCTGTCGCCGAGCACCTGGCCTATATCGCGGCGCTGAAATCGCGCGATCTCGGCAAGGTCGACGCTGCCTGCCGCAAACACCTGAAATCGGCGCGCCACACGCTTTTGACCTCGATCCCCGAAGCCGGCAGCCGCAGCGCTTCTGATCGCGCTGCGTTGCCGCAGCTGTGATTTGGCGATTTTCCGGCCGTTGATCGCGTGCTAGGTATCTGCGCTGTTGCGTGGAGAGGCCGTTTTTGAAGATCCGGTGGAGACGATGGGGCATACCGGTCGCATTCGCCGCGGCCTATCTGCTGCTGCTCCAGTCGATGTTTGGCGCCTTCGCCTTCGGCGCCGGCCCGGATGCTTCGCAACTCGATGCCTTCGGCAACGTCATCTGCACCCATGAGGGTGCGGCCCAGATTCCCGGTGGCGACCCGCACCAGCAGCACATGCCGGCGTGCTGCATGCTTGGCTGCAGCAAGGTGTCGGCTGCCCACGCGCCGCCGCCCGCTGCCGGTACAGTGTCCGCCAGCCTTTCCTTCGAAGCCGTCGCCTTTTTGCTGCCGGCATTCCGGCATCTCGACTTTGCCCGCGACCGCTCTCCGTCGAACCCGCGCGCACCGCCGGCGACGGCCTGAACCGTTCGCCTCGCGGAACCTTTCGCGGGCGCATTCATCCAACATCAGAATTGTTCGCGACCGGCAACGGCGCGATCTCCTAATTCAATTCATGGAGCCATCATGTCTCATTCATTCCACGCGCGGTTGCTACGCAGCTTCGAAGCGCGCCTCGGCATTGCCGGTTTCGTTCTCGCCCTGTTGTTCGCCAGCGCCCAATCCGCCTTCGCGCATGAGTTCAAGGTCGGCGATATCGAGATCGGGCATCCCTGGTCGCGCGCGACGCCGGCGGGTGCCAAAGTGGCCGGCGGCTATTTGACCATCACCAACACCGGCAGTTCGCCGGACCGTCTGCTATCGATCTCGTCGGACATTTCGGCCAAGGCCGAACTGCATGAGATGGGCGTGAAGGACGGTGTCATGACCATGCGGCCGGTCACCGGTGGGCTTGAAATTCCAGCCGGCGGCAAGGTCACCCTGGGGCCGGGCAGCTATCATGTGATGTTCATGGATTTGAAGCAGCCGCCCAGGGAAGGCGAGATGTTTGCCGCGACGCTGACCTTCGAGAAGGCCGGGACGGTGACGGTCAAATTCGCCGTGCAAGCCATCGGCAGCCCGGCGCCGCAAGAAGACAACGACTGACCAAATCATTTTGCCAATCAAGTTTTCAAGTGAGACCATCATGAACAGGTATCTTTTGTCTGCCTCTGCATTTCTGTTATTCGGGACAAGCGCGGCCTTCGCTCACATCACGCTCGAAACCCAGGAGGCGCCGGTCGGCTCGACCTACAAGGCAATCCTGCGCGTGCCGCATGGCTGCGACGGCAAGGCAACGACCGCAGTGCGCGTGCAGATCCCGGAAGGGGTGATTTCGGTGAAGCCGATGCCCAAGCCCGGCTGGACGCTGCAGACCAAGAAGGGCAAGTACGAGAAGTCCTACCAGCTCTACGGCCAGGCGGTGACCGACGGCGTCAAGGAAGTCGACTGGAGCGGCGGCAGCCTGCCGGACGAATTCTACGACGAGTTCGTTTTTCGCGGCACGCTGGCGGCGGATCTGCCCGCCGGCGAGAAGCTGTATTTTCCGGTGGTGCAGGAATGCGACGGCGTTGCCGATCGTTGGATAGAGATTCCGGCGGCGGGGCAGGATGAGGATGCGTTAGAGTTTCCGGCGCCAGGCATCACGCTGTTGCCGAAGAAATGATCTCTCTGGCGGCGCGCTCTGTTCGAGGAGCGCGCCGCTGTTTTTGTGAAGGTAGTATGCGGACGGCATCTTTCCTGCGAACGGCCCGCACGGCCGGCAAAACGGCGCGGCTTGCCTTTGGCTTGCTCGCGGCGCTCGTGCTGTTGGCCGCCATTGCTTTGCCGGATCGTGCTTTTGCCCATGCGGCACTGATCAAGGCCGAGCCAGCCGACGGCGCGGTGCTGGCCCAGAGCCCAACGCAGTTCTCGCTGACCTTCAGCGAACCGGTGTCGCCGCTGGTGCTGACCTTGATCCGGCCTGACGGCACAGCGGTTCCGCTGACAACCTTCCGCCTCAGCGACCAGACCGTCGCCATCGACAATCCGCAGGTGCTGAAGTCCGGCACGCATGTGCTGAGCTGGCGGGTGATTTCCGCCGACGGCCATCCGGTCGGCGGCTCGCTGCTGTTTTCCCTCGGCGCACCCAGCGAAGCGCCGGCTGTCGCCGAGCCCATCGACTGGGGGCTGAGGGCGGCAATCTGGATCGGCAAGGTTTTTCTCTACATAGGTCTGTTCCTCGGCGTTGGTGGCGCCTTTGCGCTGGCCTGGCTGGCGCAGAGCGGGCGTTCCGGGCAGCGTTTTGTCATCGCCGCAATGCTGTGCGGGCTTGTCGCAGCGCCGCTGTCGCTTGGCTTGCAGGGGCTCGACGCGCTCGGCGCACCGCTCGCCCGGTTGGCGCAGCCGATCATCTGGCAGACGGCGCTCGCCACCAGTTTTGGCTGGACGGTGCTGATCGGATTGATGGCGCTCGGGCTCGGCCTGCTGTCGCTGGTCGTGCCGCGCGCCGATGCAAAACTGTTTGCCCTTGCCGGACTGGCCTGTGTCGGTGCCGCCCTTGCCGCCAGCGGGCATGCCAGTGCCGCCGAGCCGCAATGGCTGACCAGGCCGATGGTGTTTCTGCACGGCGCCGGCATCGCTTTCTGGGCCGGAGCGCTGCTGCCGCTCGGTCTTGCCTTGCGGCAGCAGCCGGCCGCGGCCGGGCCATTCCTGCGCCGGTTCTCGCGCGCGATTCCCTATGTCGTGGCGGTGCTTGCGGCAGCCGGCACCGTGCTGGCCGTCATCCAGGTGCAGACGCCAGCGGCGTTGGTCGATACCGCCTATGGGGAGTTGCTGCTGATCAAGCTGGCGCTGCTGCTTTTTCTGTTCACGCTCGCCGCCGTCAACCGCTGGCGGCTTACCGCACCGGCCGAAGCGGGGGAGACGGAAGTCCAGCGAAGGCTGGTCCGTTCGATCTGCATCGAGGTGCTGATCGTGCTGGCCATCTTCGGCGTTGCCGCCGGCTGGCGCTTCACGCCGCCGCCGCGCGCGCTGGCAATCGCCGCGGCACAGCCAGCGTCGATCCACATCCATACGCTGCAGGCGATGGCCGACCTCGATATCACCCCCGGCCATACCGGGCCGGTCACCGCTTCGATCGTCATCATGACCGGCGATTTCGGCCCGCTCGACGCCAAGCAGGTGACTTTGGTGCTGTCAAAGCCCGATTCTGGCATCGAGCCGCTGAAGCGCGCGGCGACCAAACCCGGCGACGGCACCTGGCGGGTCGACAATCTCGTCATTCCGCTTCCCGGCCGCTGGACGGCACGGCTCGATATCCTCGTCTCGGACTTCGACATGGTGAAGATCGAGGCGCCGATCGACATCCGCGCCGAGTGATATTCAGGCGATGCCGGCCTGCGAACGGCAGTCTTCTGCGCTTCCGGTGCTCGCGTACCCAAAAGTACGCTCCGCTCCGGTTCTCGAAGACCACCATTCTCGGCTCGGCCTGACCTGAATCCCACACGCCGTGGCCGCAACACAATTCGGCGAGGCGGTTGACGCGGCGCGAAAGGCCCGTCAATCATCCCGGCAAAACGCGGCCTCAACAAAATCCGAAAACAGGGAAGAAACGATGGAAAAAGCCGAAATCGGCCTGATCGGCCTTGGCACGATGGGCTCCAACCTGGCGCTCAACATTGCCGAGCACGGGCACCGCATCGCCGTCTTCAACCGCACCAGGGCGCGCACCGACGCCTTTGTCGAGAATGCCGGCGCGCTGAAGAACATGGTTGTGCCTTGCTACAGCCTGGAGGAACTCGCCGCCGCCATCCGGCCGCCGCGGCCGATCATCATCATGGTGCTGGCCGGCAAGCCGGTCGACGAGCAGATCGCGGCTTTGCGCGGCGTGCTGTCGGCCAATGACATCGTCATCGACGCCGGCAACGCCAATTTCCGCGACACGATGCGGCGTTTTTCCGAACTGTCCGGCTCCGGCCTCACCTTCATCGGCATGGGCGTGTCCGGCGGCGAGGAAGGTGCGCGCCACGGGCCGTCGATCATGGTCGGCGGCACCGAAGACTCCTGGAAGCGCGTTGAAAGCGTCCTGACTGCGATCTCGGCAAAATTCAAGGACGAGCCCTGTGCTGCCTGGCTCGGCACTGACGGCGCCGGGCATTTTGTGAAAACCATCCACAATGGTATCGAATATGCCGACATGCAGATGATTGCCGAGATCTACGGCATCCTGCGCGACGGGCTCGGCATGGGGCCGAAGGAAATCGGCACCGTGTTTTCCGATTGGAACAAGGGCCGGCTCAACTCCTACCTGATCGAGATCACCGCCAAGGTGCTGGCCGCCGACGATGCGAAGACCGGCAAGCCGGTGGTCGACATCATCGTCGACCGCGCCGGCCAGAAGGGCACCGGCAAATGGTCGGTCATCGAGGCGCAGCAACTTGGCATTCCTGCGACAGCGATAGAGGCTGCTGTGGCGGCGCGCGTGCTGTCGTCGATCAAGGACGAACGGCTGGCCGCCGAAAAAGCCTATGGCAGCAGCGGCGTGACGAAGATCTCCGGAGACAAGGCAGCGCTGCTCAAGGATCTCGAGCTGGCGCTGTTTGCCGGCAAGATCGCCGCCTATGCGCAAGGCTTCGCTGTGATGAGCGGCGCGTCGAAGGAATTCAACTGGAACCTGCCGATGCCGACCATCGCCAAGATCTGGCGCGCCGGCTGCATCATCCGCTCGCAAATGCTGGACACCATGGCGGACGCCTTCAGCACCGGCGGCGCAGCCACCAATCTTTTGATGGCGCCGGCCTTTATCTCGTTGATGCAGGAGGCGCACCCGTCGCTGCGTCGTATCGTGGCAAGGGCGTCCGAGGCTGGCGCGCCAGTGCCGGCGCTGTCTTCGGCGCTCGCCTATTTCGACAGCTACCGCCAGGGCCGCGGCACCTCAAACCTGATCCAGGCGCAGCGCGATTTCTTCGGCGCGCATGGTTTTGAGCGCATCGACGGCTCGGGCGCGTTCCATGGGCCGTGGGGAAGTGGAGCTGCCGGCTGACGAGCGCCTCCTAATCGACGGAACGGCTGGAGGCCAGAACCTCGCTCGGCACGCTCAGGCTTTGCAAGGCGCCAGGTTCTGCACCGCCGATCCAGCCCAGCACGGAGCGGGCGAGTTCGGCACCGGCCAGGCGAAAGTTCTCGTTGACGACCAGCAATTCCGGGCGGAACAGGTGCAGCAGGTCCGACGACTGCTTGGACACCACGTCGACGTCGCGGCCGAGCTTGAGGCCGGCATCCTCGATGCCGGCGACGATGGCCAGCGTCGCGGCGGCAGCGCTGCTGACGAAACCGTCCGGTCTGATATCGCGACGCATGATTTGGGCGGTCCTCATTCTGATCTGCTCGATCGAATGGTCGATTGAAACGGTGTTGAAGGCGATTTCGCTGGCGCCGACCTCGCTCAGCGCATCGGTAAAGCCGTTCAGCGTATGACCGTGGTAGGTCAGCCCAACCGGCGGTGCCAGCAAAGCCAGCCTGCGGCGGCCGATGCCCGCGAGATGGCGCACCGCCTCGGCCGCGAAAGCGTAATTGTCGAAGTCGTGATAGGGGTGGTTCAACCCCATGTCGGTGCGGCCATGCGTGGCGAAGGGAACGCCGCGTTCCAGCAGGTAGCGGGCTCTCGGATCGTTCGGCTGCGTGCGCGAAATGATGATGCCGTCGGCGGAACCGGTTTCCACCAGGTAGCGTATGGGATCCAGCGGATCCTGCGAGCGCGAATAGGGCGTGACGATCAGGTGGTAGGGCGTGTCGGCGATGACTTCCGAGACGCCATAGATGATATCGGAGACAAAGCTCATGATCTCCCGCTCGGTGTTGAGCACGAGACTGATGACATTGGTCTTGCCGGTCCGCAGGCGCACACCGGCACGGTTCGGTCGGTAGCCGATCTGCCTGGCGACGAGCTGGACGCGCCGCCTGGTCTCGGCGCCGATCTCGGGTGCGTCCTTGAGCGCGCGCGACACTGTTGTGACGCCCAGCCCGGTCATGAAGGCGAGCGTCTTCAACGTCGGCCGCTCTTGCGCCGACGCCTCGTCGTCCTTGCCTGTCTGATCCCTGTCCATCATCCCGCCCCGTCAGGCGCATAGCAGTCGCCGGGGATGCCGGCAATCACCGGCATCGCGGCGCATTACCCCTCTCCGCCCGATGGGAGCCTCAATATACTGAAACGTTACAGGTTGCCACTATCGTTGCTCCAAAGCGATGTCAGAGGCCTCGAAGGCGCTGTGGAAAAACCGCCAAAAAGCTGAGGAAGCGACGTCTCTACCGGCCTTTTGTCAACTTTCATGCGTTGCAGCATGGGTTTTTTGCAGTGCAGTTGCGCATATTGCGATGCAACAAGGCTCAGCGAGGTCGAGCGAATTTGTTCGCGACTCGAAAAAATATCAAACTGCCTTTGTCCGAGGGGTTGCACACCCGGCGCAATTGCCGTATCGAAAATCTGTAACGTTTCAGATTCTGGGAGGAACCGAAATGCGATATCAACTTATGACTGCTGCGCTGGCAGCGACGGTCGCGCTGCAGTTTGCCGGTCCGGCGGCCGCGACCGATCTGGAAGTGATTCACTGGTGGACGTCGAAGGGCGAGTCGGCGGCGGTCTCGCAGTTCGCAAAAGCCTTCGACAATGACGGCAAGGGCGACCATTGGGTGGACAGCGCCATCGCTCTGGGCGAAACCGCCCGCTCGACCGTCATGCAGCGCGTGCTCGGCAACGATCCGCCCGGTGCCGCGCAGTTCAATCCCGGTCGGCAGTACGAGGAACTGATTTCGGGCGGGAAGCTGCTCGACCTCACGGACGTCGCCACCGCCGGAAAGTGGGCTGATATCATTCGCCCGAAGGCGATCGGCAGCGCCTGCCTCGTCGACGGCCACTGGTGGTGCGTTCCGGTCAACATTCATTCGAACTACTGGGCCTGGTACTCCAAGCCGGTGTTCGAGAAAGCGGGCGTGCCAGAGCCGAAGAGCATGGCCGATTTCATCGCGGCCGCGCCGAAGATCAAGGAGGCGGGCTTCATTCCCTTCGCCATCGGTGGCGACGGAAACGGCTGGCAGATCCAGTTGCTCTTCCAGGACATGGTTACCGAGGCTCTCGGTGTCGCCAAGCGTGACGAGATGTATACCAAGAAGAGCGCCGAGATTGCCGGCGGACCCGAGATGAAGGGCGTCTTCACGCAGTTGAGGGCGTTGAAGCAGTTCACCGACAACGGCTATGCCAACCGCAACTGGAACGACACCACCAATCTGGTCATCACCGGCAAGGCCGGACTTCAGGTGATGGGTGACTGGGCGCGCGGTGAGTTCGCGGCCGCCGGCATGACCGGGGTCAAGGATTTCGGCTGCATGATCGGCCTGAACGAGGCCAAGCCGGTGGTCAGCACCGACGGCGACATCATCCTGTTCTTCAAGCAGGGCAATGCGGATGTCGAGGCAGCGCAGAAGCGTCTTGCAGCACTCCTCATCAGCCCGGAAGTTCAGGTCGCCTTCAACAACGCCAAGGGCTCCATGCCCGTGCGGGCCGATGTCGACATGTCGACGGCCGATCCGTGCATGCAGAAGTCGCTGAAAGCGGTGGAAGACCCGGCCAACATCGTCACGGCGACGAACCGGTTCATCACCGAGAACACCAATCAGCAGATCAATGAGCTCGTCGCGCAGTACTTCGCGGATGACACCATGACGGCTGAAGACGCCACTGCGAAGTTCGCTACTATCATCGGCAGTTCCGACTAGGAGCCCGATCAATATCCCGAGGCGCCGCCTTTGCGGCGCCTCGGTCGCGCCCCCGACCCGAAGAAGCCTTCCTTCGGCGACGGGCTGACAATCTCAGGACGGGAAGCTGCGGCGGTCCGGAGCCGGTGGTTCGGATAACGCTGACTTTCGCGTCGGTGGAAGCGGAGAAAGACGGACGATGCAGAAGAGCTGGAGGCACAGATTTCACCTGCCTGCCGTCATCGGGACGATACCGATGATCCTCGTTGCCGTCGGCGTGTTCGTGATCGGCATCGGCTTCTCGGTGCTATGGTCTTTCACCAGCTCGAAGCTCTTCCCCACCTATGATTTCGTCGGTCTGGCGCAGTACCGGCGCCTTTGGGCCGACAGCCGCTGGCTCGTCTCGGTCAACAACATCTGGTTCTTCGGCCTGATGTCCATCACCTGCAACATGGTGTTCGGCTACCTGCTCGCCGTTTTTATGGACCAGCGCATCCGTCAGGAAGACCTGTTCCGCTCGATCTTCCTTTATCCTTTCGCCATGTCGCTGATCGTCACCGGGCTGGTGTGGCAATGGGTGCTCGACCCCAATCTCGGCCTGCAGGCGGCGCTGCGCAATCTAGGCTGGTCGAGCTTCAGCTTCGCGCCGCTGGTCGATGCCTCGACCGCCATATATGCGCTGGTCGTGGCCGGCATCTGGCAGGGCTCGGGCGTGACGATGGCGATCCTGCTTGCCGGCCTGCGCGGCGTTGACGAGGAGATCTGGAAAGCGGCGAGGGTCGACGGCATCCCGACGTGGCGCACGCACCTTTCCATCGTGGCACCGATGATGAAGGGCGCCTTCGCCACCGCCTTCGTTCTCCAATGCGTAAGCGTGGTGCGCGTCTACGACCTAGTGATCGCCATGACCGGCGGCGGTCCCGGCATCGCCACGTCGATGCCGGCAGTCTACGTCATCCAGCTCATCACAGTGCGCCAGAACGTCGGCCAGGGCATGGCCGCGGCAACGATGATGTTGCTGCCGGTCCTGGTCGTGCTGGCCTTCGGCGGAATTCTGCTGTGGCGGCGAAATCGGGAAGCGATCACATGACCGCCGGCCAGATCACTGCAATTCAGCCTGCCCGGGAAGCGCCGGATCAGGCTGGCGTGGGGCCTGTCGGGCCGAAACCGCGACGGATATCGGCCGGCCGCATCGGCCTCTATGTCTTCCTGGTCGTTGCGGCTCTCTTCTTCCTGATCCCGGTCTACATCATGATCGTCACCTCGCTGAAGGGGATGCCGGAGATCAGGCTCGGACACCTTTTCAACCTTCCTGGCGAGCCGACCTTTCAGCCCTGGGCCGACGCCTGGCTGCATGCCTGCACCGGTCGCGACTGCAACGGCCTCAGCCCCGGCTTTTACAATTCGGTGAAGATCACCCTGCCCAGCGTGGCCATCTCCATCATTTGCGCGTCGATCAACGGTTACGCGCTGACCTTCTGGCCATACAAGGGCGCCAACTTTCTCTTCGGGTTGCTCGTGTTTGGCGCATTCGTGCCCTATCAGGTGGTGATCTATCCGTTGATCATCGGACTGAGCTCGGTCGGGCTGTTCGCTTCGCTTCCCGGCATCATCATCGTGCACACGATCTTCGGAATGCCCATCCTGACGCTGCTGTTCCGCAATTTCTACGCGGCAATACCGGTCGAGCTGTTCAAGGCGGCGCGCGTCGACGGAGCGGGGTTCTGGCGGATCTTTTTCTACATCATGCTGCCGATGTCGGTGCCGATCACTGTCGTCGCCGTCATCCTGCAAGTGACCGGCATCTGGAACGACTTCCTGTTCGGCGTCGTGTTCGCCGGGCGGTCCAACTGGCCAATGACGGTGCAGCTCAACAACATCGTCAACACCACCACCGGCGTGCGGGAGTACAATGTCAACATGGCGGCGACCATCCTGACGGCGGCGGTGCCCCTGATCATCTATTTTGTCTCCGGACGATGGTTCGTGCGCGGCATCGCCGCTGGCGCGGTGAAAGGCTAGTTGACATGGCGCAGAACGGTACCAGCGTTTCGATCCAGGATCTGTCGCTGAATTTCGGCTCGGTTACGGTGCTGCAGGCGCTCAATCTCGATGTCGCCGAAGGCGAATTCGTCGTGCTGCTCGGTCCGTCGGGCTGCGGCAAGTCGACCTTGCTCAACTGCATTGCCGGCCTGCTCGACATTTCGGAAGGCCGCATCTTTATCAAGGGCAAGAACGTCACCTGGGAAGAGCCCAAGGACCGTGGCATCGGCATGGTGTTCCAGTCCTATGCGCTCTATCCGCAGATGACGGTGGAGAGGAACCTGTCCTTCGGGCTGCGCGTCGCCGGCACGTCCAAGGACGAGATTGCCAAGCGCATCGCGCGGGCCGCCGAAATCCTGCAGATCGAGCCGCTGCTGCAGCGCAAGCCGGCAGCGCTTTCGGGCGGCCAGCGCCAGCGCGTGGCGATCGGGCGGGCGCTGGTGCGCGATGTCGACGTCTTCCTGTTCGACGAGCCGCTGTCCAACCTCGACGCCAAGCTGCGCGCCGAACTGCGCGTCGAAATAAAGCTGCTGCACCGCAAGCTGCAGAACACCATGATTTACGTCACCCATGACCAGATCGAGGCAATGACGCTGGCCGACCGTATCGCGGTCATGCGTGGCGGCGTCATCCAGCAGCTCGATGCGCCGCAGACGATCTACAACCGTCCGGTCAACCGTTTTGTCGCCGGCTTTCTCGGCTCGCCGGCGATGAATTTTCTCGAGGGCGAGGTGGAGGCAGGCGCTGGCGCAGTGTTCAGGACCGATGGTGTCTCGGTGCCGCTCGACCGCTATGTCTTCGACAGCACGGACCGTCCCGCAGGTGCGTGCGTGCTTGGGATCCGGCCCGAACACATTGCCTTTGGCGAGGCTGCACGGTCGATGCCTTTCAGCGCCGACGGAGCCGTCGAGATCGTCGAGCCGATGGGCTCGGACACCCTGGTATGGACCAAGCTCGGCGGCCACAATTTGTCCTTCCGCGTCGATGCGGAAAGGACGCTCCGCAACGGCGACCCGATCCGGTTCGGTTTCGATCCGGCCCGCGCCTCGCTGTTCGACGCCGCAACAGGCAACCGCATTTAACACCCAAGACCCATCCCCCAAGAAACGGACAGAGACGATGAACTGGTCATTCCAACTTTACAGCGCCCGCAATTTCCAGCCCTGGGAAGGCGTGCTCAAGACGCTGGGCGAACTCGGCTACAGCCAGGTCGAGGGCTTCGGCGGCGTCTATGACGACCCGAAGGCGTTCCGCGCCGAACTCGACAAGAACGGGCTCGCCATGCCGACCGGGCATTTTTCGATCGATGCGCTCGAAAAGGACTTTGACGGCGTGCGCAAGATTGCCGACGCGCTCGGCGTCACCTTGCTCATCTGTCCCTATCTGCTGGCTGAGCAGCGGCCGGCCGATGCCGCCGGCTGGCGCGGCTTTGGCGAGCGTCTGGCCAAGGTGGGTGAAACCGCAAAAAAGGCTGGCTACGGCTTTGCCTGGCATAACCATGATTTCGAGTTCAAGAAACTCGCCGACGGCTCGGTGCCGCAGGACCACATCCTGTCGTCTGCGCCCGATATCGGCTGGGAGATGGACGTCGCCTGGGTGGTGCGCGGTGGCGTCGATCCGCTGCCCTGGATCGAAAAGCACGGCAAGCGCATCAGCGCCGTCCACGTCAAGGATATGGCCAAGCCCGGCGAGGGCCTGGATGAAGACGGCTGGTCGGATGTCGGCCATGGCACGATCGACTGGGCCGGCCTGATCAAGGCGCTGCGCGCCAACAGCACCGCCAGATACTACGTCATGGAACAGGACAATCCCAACGACATCGAGCGTTTCGCCCGCCGTTCGATCGCTGCCGCCAAGACCTACTAGGAGCAATCAGCATGGCAAAGAAACTTGGTATAGGCGTCATCGGCTGCGGCAACATCTCGAAGGCGTATTTCTCGCTGGCGCCGCTGTTTCGCGGCATTGAGATGCGCGCCTGCGCCGACATCAACCTGGATGCGGCGAAGGCACGGGCGAAGGAATTCAAGCTGCGCGCCGAGACCGTCGAAGGACTGCTCAAGGCCGACGATATCGACATCATCGTCAACCTGACCATTCCGGCGGTGCACTACGAGGTGTCGAAGCAGATCCTCGACGCCGGCAAGCACGTCTATTCGGAAAAGCCGTTCGTGCTGTCGGTCAAGGAAGGGCTCGACCTGAAGGCGCGGGCGGAAAAAAAGGGGCTGCGCGTCGGCTCGGCCCCCGACACTTTCCTCGGCGGCGCGCATCAGCTGGTCCGCGACCTGATCGACACCGGCAAGCTCGGCAAGATCACCAGCGGCACCTGCTACGTGATGAGCCATGGCATGGAACACTGGCACCCCAATCCGGATTTCTTCTTCCAGCCGGGGGCCGGGCCGGTGCTCGATGTCGGACCCTACTACATCACCAATCTGATCCAGCTGATCGGACCGGTGAAGCAGGTCGCGGCCTTCGCTTCGATCCCGGCGAAGGAACGGACGATCTCGTCCAAACCGCGCGCGGGTGAAAAAATCCCGGTGGACACACCGACCACCATCCACGGCGTCATGGAGTTCGAGAACGGCGCCGTGGTGACGCTCAATGCCAGCTGGGACGTCTGGGCCCATGGCCACGCGCCAATGGAGCTCTATGGCGAGGCGGGCACCGTGTTCGTTCCCGATCCGAATTTTTTCGGCGGCGACGTGCGCTTCACCGAGGCTGCCAAGCCGGTCAAGAAACTGCCGAAATGGAAGCATCCGTTTGGTGTGCCCAATGAGATGCATGGACAAGGCATGATGGCCAACTACCGCACCGCCGGTCTCGCCGATATGGCGCAGGCGATCGCCGAGGGCCGGCCGCATCGCTGCTCGATGGAGCTGGCGCTGCATGCCGTTGAGGTGATGACCGGCCTGTTGCGCTCAGGCGAGACGGGCAAGTTCGTAGCCATGCAGACCACCTGCGAGCGGCCGACCGCCCTTGGCGTCAAGGATGCTGAAGGGCTGCTGGCGAAGAAAAAGTAGCCGTGGCGATTATCGATAATTTTTGACGAGACCCTCTCCCCGTTCTGACGGGGAGAGGGTAAAGGGTGAGGGGCAGGGTCGACTCGCCGCGGCGTCGCGGTGGCAGTTGTCGGCCCGTTTCGATTTAGAGGAACCCCATGCCCTATATCCCCGCCGAAAACCGTTACGAAAAAATGATCTATCATCGCTGTGGGCGATCCGGCCTGAAGCTGCCGGCCATCTCGCTCGGGCTTTGGCACAATTTCGGCGATGACACGCCGCACAAGACCAAGCAGGCGATCGCACGCAAGGCTTTTGATCTCGGCATCACCCACTTCGATCTCGCCAACAATTACGGTCCGCCGCCCGGCTCGTCGGAGACGGCGTTCGGCGAGATCCTGCGCACGGACTTTGCCGGTTACCGCGACGAGCTGATCATCTCGACCAAGGCCGGCTACGAAATGTGGGCCGGACCTTATGGAGAATGGGGCAGCCGCAAATATGTGCTGGCCAGCCTCGACCAGAGCCTGAAGCGGATGGGCCTCGACTATGTCGATATCTTCTATTCGCACCGTTTTGATCCCGACACGCCGCTGGAAGAAACGATGGGCGCGCTCGACCATGCCGTGCGCTCGGGCAAGGCGCTCTATGCCGGCATCTCGTCCTACAATTCGCAGCGCACGCGTGAGGCCGCCGACATATTGAAGCAGCTCGGCACGCCTTGCGTCATCCATCAGCCAAGCTATTCGATGCTCAACCGCTGGGTCGAGGAAGACGGTCTGCTCGACACGCTGGAAGGGCTGGGCGTCGGCTCGATCGTGTTCTCGCCGCTGGCGCAAGGCATGCTGACCGACAAATATCTCGGCGGCATCCCTGAAGGTAGCCGCGCCTCACAGGGCAAGTCGTTGCGTCCCGCCTTCATCAACGACAAGACCATCGCCAACATCCAGGCGCTGAACGCGATTGCCGGCAAGCGCGGCCAGACGCTGGCGCAGATGGCGCTGGCCTGGGTGCTGCGCAAGGGCCGGGTGACCTCGGCGCTGATCGGCGCCAGCCGGCCGGAACAGGTCGAGGATTGTGTCGGGGCGCTGAAGGCGCCCGACTTCAGCGATGCCGAGCTCGCCGAGATCGACACTTACGCGCGCGAGTCCGACATCAATCTGTGGGCGGCTTCGGCGGAGCGCAAAGGTCCGCCGAGGAAGTAATCCGCCGGCAAATTATCGATCAATGCGACGGCGGGGTTTTCCCGCCGTCTGTGTTTCAAGCCTGGTTCTCAGGGCTTCTTGGCGGTGCCGAGGCCGGGCTTGGGCGCTGCGGGTGGCGGAGCCGGCGTCTTCATTTTTTCCTCGATCCAGCCGGTGTAGTTGGCCAGCCGCGTGTAGATGCCGTAGGCGTTCTTGTGGCCGCAGGCAGCGGTGCCGTCGGACGGACCCTCACCCCAACTGACGATGCCGACCTGGACCGGGCCGCCGGCGCCGGTGACGAACAGCGGCCCGCCGCTGTCACCGTTGCAGGCGTCACGCTCGCCGCTGGCTGTGCCGGCGCAGATCATGTTGTTGGTCAACGGATCGGACATGTCGGCAGCAATGGCGTTGGCGGCGGCGTCGACGCCCTTTTCCGAATAGCGCATGCGATGGGAGAGATCGTCGAGTGCCGCCTTCAAGTCACGCGCATAGATGTCCTTGATGCCGCTGTTGCAGACGGCATTCGGCTCGAGGTCGAGATCGGCCACCATCAGTGCCGTGGGGAACGTTCCGTCCTGCATCTTGCCCCAGCCGATGACCGTCGTCTTGCCGGTGTCGGGCGTGGCGTCATGGGTGACCTTGATGGTCGGCGCGTCGGCCGGTTCGGCCAGCCGCAGCAGGCCAAGATCGTTGTCCAGCGTCTGCTCGCTATAGCCCTCGTTGACGATGACCTGCACCACCTTGTAGCGCTTGCCCTCGGTCAGATCGGTGGCGCCGGTCAGCACGGTGACGACGTCCGGGGAGATCGGCTGGCCCTTGTCGTTGAGGCAGTGCGCCGCCGTCAGGACCCATTGCGGCGCGATCAGGCTGCCGCCGCAGAATTGCGCGTTCGGCTGCGAGGCGGGGCTCGGGTCCAGCCTGTCGGTGGTCAGCAGCGCCACCTGGAACGGATAGGCGCCTTTCTCGGCCTGATTGCCGCCGTAGACGCGGTCGGCGGCGTCGGGGTTCTCAGCCAGGGCCTTTGCCCTGGCGTCCGCCACGCGTTTCATCGGCGAGACCGCCGCTTCCGGCCTGACGGCGTCGTCGGCCGCACGGGTTGCGTTGACGACCGGAAAGATGGCCGCGACGCCAAGCAACATTGCTGCTGCGATCGGCCTGGACCGATGGACTATTTTCACCTGGACCTCCTGAGACGAACGTTCCCGAACAAGCCAGCCCGGCACATGATCGGCTGAGGTGGACCGGCGGCCGAACCATGCACCAAAACAGATCGGTGCGCGAACGGTCATAAAACCGACTGCCACTTTTGCTAATCGTGCCCGCGAGCAGAACCCGCTCAAAACCCTATAGCCCCCCACGGGCTACGTGGAAGTGATTTGTCATTGCCAATGTTGGATTATTTTAGGCAATATGCCGTCGCGGCGGTTTTTGGCGGGGGCCTTGAACCGGCGGCTCTGAGCAACAATCCGGTACAGTTGCGATTAACCAATATCATTTTTCGGCGCCACCACGATCTCGACAATATTTCTCTATTTTGATCCACTCCTTGCTGACTTTTGGGAGAGTCTCACCATGACAAAACTGACAAACACCATCCTAGTATCCGCATTGCTTTCCACTGCAATGTGGGCGCTGCCCGCCTTCGCCTCCGATCCTGGCTCCGCGAATGCCGGCAACGGCGAAAGCATGCGCGATGTCGGGACGGGCGACTACCAGCCTGGCCGGGCGAAGCCGATCGCGCCGCCGAAACTGACGGAAGACGAAGCCAGCCGTGCAGCGCCGCTGACCGACGAGGCAACGGCAGTCAAATCCTACGGCATCGTCGGACATTCCGCCGATGGCAAGGACATCAAGGTCGACGCCAGCGAGACGCTGAGGGACCTTGTCATCAAGGAACTGAATGCGCCGGCCGATGGAAAGAAGTCGGACAATTCCGGGCTGACCGGCGGTGAAGAAGCCGGCCGTCAGGTCTTCGGAACGGACGACCGCGAGCAGATCAAGAACACCAAGACCTACCCGTTCACCGCGATCGGGTATCTCGAAGGCAAATCGAAGAGCGGCAGCTATGGCAGCTGCTCGGCGACGCTGATCGGCCCGCGTACGGTGCTCACTGCGGCGCACTGCCTGTACAGCCACGAAGACAAAGCCTGGCTCGACGACCTCCTGTTCGTGCCGGCTCTCAATGGCAGCACCGCCGACGACGCACCGTTCGGCGCCTTCACCTATGAAAGCGCCTACATCGTCCAGGGCTTCATCGACAACTACCAGGGTTACTACGGTTCGGTTATCCCGTGGGATCTCGGCATCGTCACGCTGAAGCAGGATGTCGGTACCAATCTCGGCTGGCTCGGCTATGCCAACTATGACGATCTTGGCGACTTCACCGCCAACATCGTCGGCTATCCCGGCGACAAGCCGATGGGCACGATGTGGAAGGCGACTTGCGAAGTGCATGCCGAAAACATCGGCCCGGAGTATTTCCAGTACGACTGCGATACCTATCCGGGATCGAGCGGCAGCTCGGTCTATGCCTATGACAACGGCGCCAAGCAGCGCGTTATCACCGGTGTGAACGTGGCTGAAAGCCCGGATGCCAACACTGCCGTGCGCCTCAGCGCCGTCAATGTGCAGTGGATCAACAGCCTGTACAAATAAACCTGACGGGTGTTCGCGCCTAAAGGCGAGAAACCATCAATCCAGAAAACCGGCGACGGGACGTTCCCGCCGCCGGTTTCTTGTACCGGCGCGGCTCCCTTGCGCCGGCTTGCATCGGCGCTTACGCTCAACGCTCCAAGGGGTTGGGGGTCATGGTGCGGGCAGGGACGATCTCAGCGATCAGGGCGATGGCGGCCGCATCGATGCTGGCTGCGCTGACATGTTTTCCAGCTTTGGCCAACCAAGGCGGTACGCCGCAGGCTGGCGCCTGGGCCGAGCGGGTGCAGATCCTCTACCAGAGCGAGACGCGTTCGGTGCTGCGCAAAACAGTGCGCGTGTGGGACTTCCATCCGGAGCTGGATCTCGACTTCGTCTGGGAGCCGGCGGCCGGCCAGTCGCCCGACCGGACGATCGCCGCCGACGGCACCGTCAACGGCAAGGGCAGGCTGGTCTGGCGGGTGCGCGGCTCGGCGAGCTACGACCCCAGGACCGTCTACTCCAGCTACTTCGGCGACATCAAAAACGGCCGGCCCGATGGGCAAGGCCGATTTGAGCTCCGCTCGGGCGAAATTCTCGAGGGTCATTGGGTTGCCGGTGAACTCGATGGCCGCGGCATCCATGTCGATGCCGACGGCAATCGCTATGAGGGCGATTTCGTCGCCGGCGTGCCGAATGGCGCGGGACGTTTGCTGTCGAAGACCGGCGAAATCTTTGCCGGTTCATTTGCCGACGGCCTGAAGAATGGCAAGGGTCGAACCCGTCTGCCGGGCGGCACTGTCTATGAGTCGCAGTGGGTAATGGGCAAGGAGATCGGCGGCTCGCGTCCCGATGTGCTGGCCGACGCCGGGGTGGGCGGACTGCTCAAGGCGCAAGCCGGCGGCGGCGATGCCGACAAGGTCGAGATCGGCGTTGCCGTCGACCAGCGCATGACCCAGCAGTCGGACATGCAGTACCAGCATCTGGTGCGCGACGAGGACATCGCGATCTACCCGAGCTCGGACGAATACAACAACGGCTGGAACGGCACCGGCCAGATCACCACCAGCAATGTCTACGAGGGCATGGACTGGGAGAATGCGCCGGCCTTTGCCGAGGTCGATCTCAAGACGACCGACCGGTCGAAGGTCAAGCTCGCCAGTCTGGAAATGAAGGTCGCCGCCAGCGACGCCTATCGCAAGCCGATGCTGTCGCTGGTCGAGCATTTCGGCTGTGTCGGCTTCCGGCCGGATTTCTCGATCCTCAACAATGGCTGGGGCGAAGCCAAGGACATGAAGATGTCGCTGCAGTTCACCACTGTTGATGAGGAGGACAACCCGACCGGCGAGCCCAGCCGCACGTTCACCAAGGATATCGGCACTGTCGGCGAGGGCGCCGATGTGTCGATCAAGAACGTGCTCGCCGAGGCGGGGGTGGATACGGCGAGCCTCGAAACCGGACGCTTCTCCTGCCAGTCGGCCGATGCCCTCAACGTCTGCCGCAGCCAGCTCACCAACAAGATCAAGTTCGGTGAGGTCGCCGACTATCTCGGCAACCGCAACCAGGCAATGACGGTCAACGCCATCGGCAAGTTCGACTACTCCTGGTCGGACGATCAGGGCAACGTCACGCAACAGAGTGAGCCGTTTCGCGTATCGATGACCCTGGTCGTGTTCGAGATTCCGGAATCGTTGGCCGAATGCGGCGACGGCGGCGGCGGTACGCCGGAAGCGATGCGCTATCAGAACATCGAATTCCCGATCGGCAAGCGCGACTACACCATCCCCATGCCGGTGCGCGGCAACAAGAACCTCAGCGCCTATACGGCGCGGCTGAAGATGTGGTCGTCGATGTCGTCGATCCATCGCTTCAGCATCGCCGCCCACTTCGCCGACGGCAGCATCCGCGAAAGCAAGCCGGTCACCTTCTTCTATTTCCGGCCGAAGGAGGCGCTGTTCCTGACCAAGACCGAACCGGCGGCCTGCTATCTGCCACGCGAGATGGCGGGATGTGGTTGAGCGATTCGCGCGGACTTTCGGAAAGGCGCCTATTTGCGCCCCATCTCGAAATAGTTGGGCAGCGGAATGAGCCGGGCAAAGATCGTGCCCTGGTCGAAAACGCGCACTTCCAGCATCGAGCCTGACGAGCGTTCGGCGCTCTGGTCGAACAGGAAATTGCCGAGCGAGTAGACCTCCGCCACATCGCCGCCACCGAGCGGCAGGATCGCTTCGCTCGACACATGCGGATGGCCGCCGATGATGGCCGAGACACCGCGCAGCCGCATCTGGTCGGCCAGCATGTCTTCGCGCGCCGACGGCTCGGTCTTGTATTCGCGGCCCCAATGCACGAACGCGATCACCGGCCGCTCGGCATTCTCGTGCAGCAGCCGGTCGAGCAGAGTGGGCGTCAAAAGGTTGGTGTTCTTCGAGCCGTTGGTGTCTATATCGGTCAGCCCAACGAGATCGAGATCGGCAAGCGCCAGCGTCTCGCCCTGGCCGAAATGTGCAATGCCCGCCGCATCGAGCGCGTGCAGCGTCTCGGCATAACCCGATGGCCCGAGATCGAAGGCGTGGTTGTTGGCGAGGCCGACAGCGGCGACATGCAGTTTCTTCAACATGTCGACAGCCAGCCCCTCGGGCATCGCCAGCGTCATGTCGTCGATGGCCTCCGGCACATTGGGCAGCACGACGCCTTCGAGGTTGACGATGAGCGGCCGCGACCTGGTCAATGCCAGGACGTTGTCAACGATCCGCTCAGTGACGCCGTCGCGGACCAAGATCTTGCGCATGGCGCGGCCGAAATTCACGTCGCCGGCAAAGTAAAAGATCTTGTCTTTCGCCCGGGCCGGGTTGTTGAAACCGGGGCCGAAGGCGCCGAACAGCGCCACGACATAGCTGGTGGTTCGCTCGACATAGTCGCTCGTGTGCGCTTGCGAATTCTCATTGGCGATGACCAGCGGCCCGGCGCCGAACAGCGTCCGCTGCAGCTTGGTCTGGATATAGAGCGCACCGACCGAATCGGCGTGATCCGGCTGGCGCAGGGCCGCGATGCCGTCGAGCGAGCCGGCGGCCAGGATGTTCAGCGTCTGCTGGTCGAAGCGGCGGGCGTCGTGCTGCGGCAAATAATGGGAGAAGTCGGTCGATTCGACGATCAGCGTGTCGTCATCGACGATCGCCTTCAGGGCTTCCGCCAGCCGATCCCAGTCACCGCGGTGCGCCTTGACCGACATTGCCACGGGCACGATCTCGGCTTCAGGAAAATAGTGACGCAGGAAGGGCAGCATGGCCAGCACGCCGTGCTCCTGGGCGAACAGGCAGGAGTCCTCCACCATGTCGCTATTGGTCTCCAGCCGACGCGCTGCATCGGCATCGGTGGTGACCTCGCCAAGCACGGTGTCGAAGCCGCGCGTCGTGGTGGCGAAGAGTTTTTGCGTCTTGTGGAAATGGTCGGGCGACAGAATAACGATGCGCTTGTAGCGGAAGCCGGACGCCGCCTGGAATCCGAGGGCCACGAGATCGGCCGTCAAAAGGTGATGCGGCACGGTGATGCCGGTCAGCCGTTGGTTGGAGGGTTCGACATCGGCGACCTTGGCGATGGCGTCGTTGAAGAGTGTGGGGTCGTCGTAGAAGCGGGAAAAGTTTTCGTTGCCTGGCGGGCAGGCGACTGGTGCGGCCAAGGCCGCTCCAAGCGTAGTCAGGGACAGGATGGCCAGCGCCAGGCGAACCGTCATGGCTCGGCCAGGATGATGTTCTCCACACCGCCGACATAATAGAACGGCTTCTGCCGCGAGGCGGTCAGTCGCACCACCTCGCGCGAGATGTAGTCGGCGAGGCCGAACAAAGTCACGCCGCCATCGGAGGTTTTGGCTTTGCCGCGCAGGCCTTCGAGGACCGAATAGGTGAAGACGCCGTGGCCGAGCTCGGGCAGTTCGGCGGCGGTGTTGTTGGCGGCCGTGGCCGAGAAAACGACGATGCGTGCATCCTGCGCGTCCTTTTCCAGGCGCGGGTTGAAGGCATTGGCGGCATGGCAGGTGTCGAGCAGCATGAAGCGCATGCCCTTAGCCCGCTCGACCGACTTCTGGATGTTCGACCAGTCGACCAGCGAAGACCGCTTCCAGCGCTCGGCGTCCTGTTTGCGGCCGTCGGTCGGGATGAAATAGTAGTCCTCGTCGATGTTGATGCCGTGGCCGGCGACGAAGATGATGGTGGTGTCGTTCTCGCCTGGCTTGTCGAGGAAATCGGCGAGCTGGTCGTCGATCGTGTCCGCGTCGGGCTCCAGGACGCTGTCGGCGCTTGCGACCCTGAACACATCCGTGCCGCCGTCGGGCGTCTCGTCCAGGGCTTCGCGGTTGACCAGCACCAGCGTCTCCATCGACGAAAACAAAGGCGCCGATTTCTGCGCGATCACGTTGAGGAATTCCGTCGCGTCGTCGACGGGGTAGCGCAGATCGCATGCGTGGCCGGCACAGGCCTCGGTGAGGAAAGGATATTTGTCGACGCCGATCACGGCCACATAGAGCTTGCCCTTGTTGGCAATCTTCTCGGTCTTCTTGGCCAGCGCCGTCACGCTGCGCTCCGTGAGGTAGCCGAATTCGTTGGTGCCGGTGATGCGGATGGTGTTTTCGCCGTTCTCGACCGGCACTTCGATGATGGTGTTTTTGCCGCCGTCGACCGAACGCGCGGTGACGTCGCCAACATTGCGGCTGTTCGACAGGATCGAGAAACCGGCGACATTTGCGCCGGCTTCACTGGCGCCGGTGATCTCGACAGCGACATAGCCGTCGCGGACGTTGCTCTGATCGGCGGCGAGCTTGAGGCCAAATTCCGGCGGCTTGCGCTGCAGCAGCTTCTGCAGCTCGTGATCGACGCCCGGCCGCATCTCCTCGGCCGCCTGTTCGGCGCTGCGCAGGATGATCGCGCGGCGCACCATTTCCGGGCTCCACAGATATTTCTTCAATTGACCGGCACTGATGAAGCGGCCTTCATGGTCGCGGCCCTGATTGACCTGCCATCCCACAAGCTTGTCACCCTCGTCCGACGAATAGTAATAACCCTGCGGCATCCAGGCGATCCACTCTGAGCCGGCAAAGAACATCGACACGATCAGCCTGTGCGTCTTCAGGTTCCACAGCCGCAAGGTCTGGTCGGCGCTGCCGGTGACCAGCAGGCCGGCGTCCTCCGAGACGGCCATGGCGTTGATCTCGCCGGTATGGCCGGTGAATTCGCCGGAGATCTTGGCGGTCGGGGTTCTGTATTCAAGCAGCGTTCCGTCATTGCCGCCGGTGATCAGGCCAAGCCCATTGTCGATCAGCGTGTAGGCCGAATGGACGAAGCCGTTGGTAGCGTCGTTTTCGATGCTGCGCACCACCTTGCCGCCATTGACGATTTCCAGCACGGCGTTTTCGAGTGCGTCCTTGCCGCCCGGTGCGGTACGAAGCGACCATTGGCCGTCATCCAGAGCCGCCCGCGCATAGGCGCCCTGTTCGGCCGCCGGCTGCGGGTTGTCGAAGAAACGCTCCGCCGTCGGCAATGCCAGCATCTTGTCGAGCCCGCCTTGCCGTTCCGGACAGGAGACGCGTTCAGGGCAGGGATTGGCATTGCCCCAGGCGACGACGCCGTTCGCCGCGTCGATGCCGACCGCGGTCACCGGTTCGCCGGCGCCCTGCAGCAGCGCCTTGCGCTCGCCGGTGGCGGGGTCCCAGACCTGGATGGCGTTGCGGGTGCCGCCGGCGGTCGCCACCAGCGAGCCGTCGGCATTGGCGGCGCTGGCAAAGACGGTGCCGTCATGGCCGCCGTAGTCGCGCTCGACCGCGCCGCTGTCGGTGTTCCAGACGATGGAGCGATGCTTGTCGGCACAACGATAGCCGCAGGACGCGACCAGCCGCGCCCCCGAAGCAAAGGTCAGCGAACCGATGAAGAAATCCTGCTTCGGCATGGCGCGAACGAGCCTGCCGTCCGCGGCGCGCCAGAGCTGCACCAGCCCGTCCTTGTCGCCAGTGGCAAACAGGCTGCCGTCCTGCGACACGGCGAGCGCGGCGACGCTGACGTCCCGCAACGCCTCGGCCTCGGCGGGCAGAGCGATCTCCTCGCCCTTGGCGACATCCCAGAGCCGGATGCCGTTGTCGGTGGTTGTCGCTGCCAGACGAGTTCCCGAGGCGGCGAAGGCGAGCTTGTCGATATGCCAGGAATCGGCGTCGAGTTTGCTGCCCAGTGTCCAGCCGGTCGCTGATGCCTCATCCGGCCGCCACAGATAGACGAAGCCGTCGGCGCCGCCGGCTGCCAGGGTCCTTCCATCGGCTGAGAAGGTAAGGTCATAGATCGCATAGTCGGCAGCCTTCAGCACCGCCTTGATCTTGCCGGTGGCGAAATCGAACAGCCTGATATCGCCATAGGGCGGCTTGTCGCCGAGGCTGGCGCCGAAATAGCCGCCGGCGGCGATCGTCTTGCCGTCCGGCGACACCGCGACCGCAAAGATCTTGCCGTCACTGCCTTGCCCGAGATAGCCGCGAATGGTGCGCAGGCTCACCCCGCTTTGCCAGTCCCAGATGCGGATGGTCTTGTCGTTCGATGCGGAGACCAGTTCCTGGCCGTCCGGCGTAAAGG
Source organism: Mesorhizobium sp. P3_B5 (assembly GCF_056402815.1). Lineage (NCBI taxonomy): Bacteria > Pseudomonadati > Pseudomonadota > Alphaproteobacteria > Hyphomicrobiales > Phyllobacteriaceae > Mesorhizobium > Mesorhizobium sp. P3_B5. The sequence continues at coordinate 107,962 of NZ_JBFUGR010000009.1, forward strand.
CAAGGTCGTTGACCTGCGCGCTGTGGCCGCCGGTGTTGAGGTCGAGGTGGAAATCCGGCGCGTCTTCGGCGTGTACGGCTGACGCCATCACAAAGGCGCCGGCTACGATCAGCCACCGGAAAGCGCGCGTAAGGGGTGAGCGGCCCGGCATGATGTGCGGCCGCTATTTGGACTGAGCCGGAGGCGGCCCTTCGTGCACATAGGTCTCGATCGCCGAGGCAAAGTTGGAAGAACCGGCCTTGCGCTCCTTATCGATATAGCCGGCAAAATAGCTCCAGAAGGAAACCGCATAGTCGCGGAAATAGGCGTCGGCCACTTCGCGGGAGCACAATTTGCCATCAACGCAGATGGAGAGGCGATTGAGGAAATAGACGACGCGATCAAAATTATCGCTGAAATCGGCAAGCGGCATGGTGCCGCCAGTTTCCGACATCGCCTCGATGCCGATGCGCTGCCTGAACACCTGCTCCTCGGTCGGCGTCGGGTTGGCGCTGAGCAGATTGTCGTATTTGGCATTGAGCGCCGCCAGCCGCTCCTTGAGCGCCCGTTGCGCCTCATGGAAGTCTTTGCTTTCCCAAAGCTCGACCAGCGACATCGTCTGCTCGACGCGCTTCTGGTCCTGGTTGGCGAGAAACTGATAGACCGAAAAGGCCAGGGTGAAGATGATCGCCAGACGCACGGCCAACCCCGCCCAGGCATAGACGAGCATGCGCCAGTCGCGATCGGTGAAGGGGTTGGTCTCCTTCTTGATCTCGTGGGCGCTCGGCCACGGAAAGCCTTCGGTGGTTTCCGGTAAGGTCTCCGGCTTCTTGTTCGGTGCAGGCGCTTGCGCCGCCAGCGCCTGTTGAGTTGCGTTGCCCCCCGGCTTTTTCATCCGCAGCTGTCCAGTTCGATGGTGGCGGTCGGGTCCAGCACGACGCCGGGCGCCTCGAGTTTCTTCTTCAGGCAATCGAGCTGCGTGCGTGAAATCATGAACTGCACGTCCGGTTCCGCAGGCGCCTTGTTCGGTGATGGCAAGGGCTCGACCACGCCGCGCGAGGCGCAGTTGCTCAAATCGACCACGACGGCGCCGTTGCCGGTTTTGGCGATCTGGTCGTACTGGTCGAGAAAGCAGCTCGCCAGCTCGGAATTGGTGATGATCTGCTTGGCGCACAGGCCGCAGGCCTCATCCGCCGAAGCATTGGCGACCGACAGCCCGGCCATGAGGCCGATGGCTGTTGCGCGCCAGGAAAACACTGAGATAGTCACGAATGTCCTCGTCTGTTTCATCCGGCCCCCGTCGCCAGGGCCGCGAATGTTCACATATCATGCCCGCGCAAGGGCCGTCACGGCAATGCCAGTCTGGCTCAGCTCAGCTGCGCGGCACCGTCTCCATCGGGAAGATCATCACCGCGCCCTTCGGACCGCTCTTGTCGGCAAGCTTCATCACCGAGCGCGTCGCCGGCGCCATGCCGATGTCGGTCAGCATGGCGGAGAAGCCTTGCCCGCCGACCGCGCGTGTCGCCGAGGGTACGCCGTCCTGCCCCAGGAAGCTCAGATCTTCCTTCTCGCTCTGCGGCGGCGCCTCGGTCAGCACGGCGATCATCCGCTCCATGCCGAAGCTGGTGTCGGTGAAGGCGAGCAGGCCTTCCTTCAAGCCGGCGTCGGGCGATCCGTTGGCAGGGGCCAGCCGTTCGGCGACGATATGGGTGATCGAATAGTCGCTGCCGACATAGAGCACATTGATGTCGACATAGGCGTCCGATTCGTTGCGAACCAGGACATGCACCTGGTCGCCGGGGGACACGCGCGGCACGGTCGAAGCCTGCAGCGGCTCCAGTGCGTCGCTGTCCTTGCGTTTGATCTGGAATTCGACGCTGACCTCTTCCGGCCGATAGTCGGATGCGGCGGCGAGCCTTGACAGGCCGGTGGCGCGGAAGATCGTCGTCAGGTTCCTGGCGGTCGCGTCGACCAGCTTGTCGCGGTCATCGGGATGAATGATGATCAGCGGCGGCTTGCTGCCGTCCTTCAGCGACACGTCGCCCGAGGCGGTCAGGAACCACAGCGCCGGCTTGTCGGTGGCATCCTTGGCGGCGCCGGCAATGGCATTTTCGCGCAGCACTGCGAGCCGCAGGTCGGCGCTCTTGCCGGGCTCGACCAGCGCGATGTGGAAGCCTGAGTTCTCCTTGGCGGCCAGTTCGTCGAGAACCGCATTGACGAGGGCGGTTTCCTTGTCGAGACCGTCGGTCGCTGCCGGCCGTGCCACCACGAGCTTGTAGTCGACGGCGAGTTCGGCCAGCCGTGCATAGGCGTTGGCGGGAATGTCCGCCAGCTTCAGCGCCGGCTTGTTGTCGAACTCGACCGGCTTGACGCGGCTTTCCAGGTTTTTCGCCGACTCGACTTCCAGATAGCCGAGCGCTTCGGAGAGCTGCGACAGCGCTGAGGGCAGGATGGCGAGCTTGCTGCCCGGGGTGAGGCGATGCAGCAGCCCGGCGCCGATCGTCGCCTCGTCATCCTTGATCACAACAGGCCATTGCATGACCGCATCGGTCTTGTCGGTGCCGAAGACGCGTGCGTCGAGTTCGCCTTCGAACAGCGGCGTCGGCCGCGTGCGGCTGTCGGCCGAATATTGCTGCAGCACGGCCTGGCCGAGCTGGCGGTAGGTGACATCAGGGTTCTCGGCCAGTTTCGACAGGATGGTGAAGGTGAACAGGCCGAAGCGCGGCGCATCGGCAGTGCCCTTGGGCAACGGCATCTCAGGCGTCGTTTCGACCGTCTGCGCGGCATAGAAGGCGACCAGCTTGCCCTTGGTGATCGGCTCGCCGCCGGTTGGGGTCAGGTTGAAGGCAGGCTTGCGGCCGCCGTTCTCGTCGAAGCCGCGCGATGCGCCGGCGGCTATGTCGTCATAGCTCTTGACGGCAGCGGCCTTCGCCGCCGCGTCGCCACCGACCAGATCGGCGAACTCGACCTTGCGCTCCATCTCGTCGTCGACTTCGGCGGCGCGCGTCGCCGTCCCGGAGTGGCAGCAGTCGAACACGACCCAGACGAAGGCGCCCTTGTCGCGGATGGCGTCGAGTGCGGCGCCAACCTCGTTGTCGACCAGCGCATTCGGCACGCCCTCTTCGCGCTTGACCCATTTGTCGATGTCGACGGGCAGGAAAATCTCGTCGAGACCGTCGGTCTCGTCGCCCGCCTTGGCTTGCGGCTGTTGAGCGCCGTGACCGGACAAATGCAGATAGACGAAATCGTCGCGTTGGACCTTGGCGGCGAGATCGGCAAGTGCGGCCTTGATCGCCGCGTGCGTCGGCAGGCCGTTGGCGCCTTCGACATCCTTCGCGAGCAGCGTGACGTTTTCCGCGGCAAATTTCACTCCGCCGGGCGTATTCTTCAAGAGATAGTCGCGCACCAGACCGGCATCGTTCTTGGGCCCGATCAGCCAGTTCTTCTGCGGCAGGTTCGGGTAGTCGGTGCAAGCGACGAGAAGCGCGTGGTAGGTGCGCGAGGCGGCCAAGGCCCGGAACGATAGCGTGCCGGCAACCGTCAGCGCGGACGCGCCGACAAGCAGCGTCCGTCGTGTCAATTTGATCATCATTGCTTCCCCAAGCCCGATCGAATTTCCAAGCGCCGCGACCCTCGTCGAGGATTTTGTCAGCATTTTGAATGTTGTGCGGCGAACCGTCTCGTAATCCGACTTTCCAGCCGAGAAGACGCCGATATCGTCTTTGTCAGCCAGAAACAGTAGCAAAAATGACGGTTCGTCGCTATCTGAATGGCACAGGAACCATTCGCATACAGAAATAGGCTACCAACGGCGCAGACGGGTTGGAAACAGGATCATGGCCGCTAGGGATGTGCTGACGAAGAACCAACTGTGCGTGCTCGAGAAGCTCGAGGCTGCCAGCGGGCCGCTCAGCGCCTATACATTGCTCGACCAACTGCGCGAGCGCGGCTTTCGCGCGCCGCTGCAAGTCTACCGCGCGCTCGACACGCTGGTGAAGTCCGGCTTTGTGCACAGGCTTGAAAGCCTCAACTCCTTCGTCGCCTGCGCCGAGCCGCACGACCACAGCCATTCGATGACCGCCTTCGCCATTTGCGACACATGCGGGCAGGTGACGGAATTCTCCGACCATGATGTCGGCCACCGGCTGGACGAATGGGTACGGTCCACCGGCTTTGCCGCCAAGAAGGCGGTGATCGAGTTCCGCGGCACCTGTGCGAAGTGCCTGGCCGAGGCCGCCTGAACTGGCTTAGTGCGCCTCGTCCCAGTTGTTGGCGGCCCGGGCATCGACATGCAGCGGCACCGACATCGAAACCGCCGGCATTGGCGCGTTCTCCATCACGCGGCGGACGACAGGGATCGTCGCCTCGACTTCCGCCTCCACCGTTTCGAAGATCAGCTCATCATGCACCTGCAGCAGCATGCGGGCGGAGAGCCCGGCCTTGTCCAGCGCATCCTCCATGTGCACCATGGCGCGACGGATGATGTCGGCGGCGGTGCCTTGCAGGCGCGCGTTGATCGAGGCGCGCTCGTTGAAGGCGCGGATCGAGGGATTTGACGATCTGATCTCCGGATAATGAATGCGGCGGCCAAAGATGGTTTCGACGAAGCCGTGTTCGCGGGCATAGGCCTTGGTCGCTTCGATGTAGTCGCGAATGCCGGGGAAGCGCTCGAAATATTTCTTGATGTAGGCGCCGGCCTCGTCGCGCGGGATCGACAGCTGGTTGGCGAGGCCGAAGGCGGAAATGCCGTAGATGATGCCGAAATTGATCGCCTTGGCGCGGCGGCGGATCTCGCCGGGCATGCCTTCGACCGGCACGTTGAACATTTCCGACGCGGTGATGGCGTGGATGTCGGCGCCATCGGCGAAGGCCTGCTTGAGCTGCGGGATCTCGGCGACATGGGCGAGCACACGCAATTCGATCTGGCTGTAGTCGGCCGAGACCAGCTTGTTGCCTTTGTCGGCGATGAAAGCGGTCCTGATCTTGCGGCCTTCGGCCGTGCGCACCGGGATGTTCTGCAAATTGGGATCGGAGGACGACAGCCGACCGGTCGTCGTCGCGGCTAGCGCGTAGGAGGTGTGGACGCGCTTGCTGTCGGGATGGATGAAGCCGGGCAGCGCATCGGTATAGGTCGATTTCAGCTTGGTGAGCTGGCGCCAGTCGACGATCTTGCGCGGCAGTTCGTGGCCCTCGGCGGCGAGGTCTTCCAGAAGCTGCGCCGAGGTCGACCATTGCCCGGTCTTGGTCTTCGAACCGCCGGGCAGCCCCATGCGTCCGAACAAAATGTCGCCGAGCTGCTTGGGCGAACCGATGTTGATGCGCTCGCCGATGAGCTGGTAGATTTCCTCCTCCAGCCGGGCAGCGCCTTGCGCCAGTTCGCCTGACAGTCGCGACAGGATCTGCCGGTCGACGGAGATGCCGCGCTGTTCCATTCTGGCCAGCACCGGCACCAGCGGCCGCTCCAGCCGCTCATAGACCGAGACCAGGCCCTTGGCCGCTAGCCGTGGCTTCAGCACCTGCCAGAGCCTGAGCGTCACATCAGCGTGCCCGGCGGCATAGGCCGTCGCCTTGTCGATATCGACCTGGTCGAAGCCGACGAAGCTTTTCCCCGAACCGGCCAGCTCCTTGAGCGGCGTCGTCGAGTGGCCAAGCCATTTCTCAGAAAGAGCGGCTAGGGTGTGGTGGCCGGTGCCGGCGTCGAGCACGTAGGAAATCAGCATTGTGTCGTCGAAGGGCGCGATATCGATGCCGTGGCGGCTCATGACGACGAGGCCGGATTTCAGCTCCTGCGCGATCTTGAGAACGGACTTGTCTTCCAGCAGCGGCTTCAGCAGCGCCAGCGCCTCGCGGACCGGGATCTGGTTGTCGAGCGCGCCGCCGCCGAGCAGGTCGCCGTTGCCGCTCTTGTGGGTCAGCGGCAGATAGGCGGCGCGACCCGGCGCGGTGGCGATTGCCAGGCCGATGAGTTCGGCCTGCATAGGATCGGGCGAGGTGGTCTCGGTCTCGAAGGCGACGATGCCGGCGGCAACCGCCTCTGATATCCAGCTCTTCAGCGTGGCGGCGTCGCGGATGGCGACGTAAGCGCTGGTGTCGATCTTGCCGGCGCCGGCAGCTTCCAGGCGAAGCGCCGACAGCAGGGATGGGGTGTCGCCTTGCCTTGCCGCTTCCGCCCTGGGCGTGCCTGCCGCTGCGTCCCCTGTCCCTGCCAAACTGTCCGTCGTGCTTTTGGCGATCGGCGCCCCCGACCCGACATCGGGACCATGCGCCGTATCGGCACGCTCGACGGTGACCGTGACAGCCTGGACATCGCCGGCCTCAGTTGCGGTCGCTTCCGCGACACGGCGGGTCAGCGATGTAAATTCCATGGTCTTGAGGAAGCCGATCAGCTTGGGTCCGTCGGGCTCATGCAGCACGAAATCGTCAAGCCCGTCGATCACCGGCACGTCGTTCTTCAGCGTCACCAGCTGGCGCGAAATGCGCGCCTTGTCGGCATTGGCGATGATGGATTCGCGCCTTTTGTCCTGCTTGATCTCGCCGGCGCGGGCGAGCAGCGCGTCGAGATCGCCGAACTGTTCGAGCAATTGCGCCGCCGTTTTCGGCCCGATGCCCGGCACGCCCGGCACATTGTCGACCGAATCCCCGGTCAGCGCCTGCAGGTCGATCATCTTTTCCGGCGGCACGCCCCATTTCTCGATGACTTCCGGGACGCCGATCTGGCGGTCCTTCATCGGGTCGTACATGCCGACCGTGGGGCCGACCAGCTGCATCAGGTCCTTGTCGGAGGAGATGATGGTGGCGTCGCCGCCGGCTTCGCTTGCCAGCCGGCAATAGGTGGCGATGAGATCGTCGGCCTCGAAGCCTTCCATCTCGATGCAGGGCAGGTTGAAGGCCTTGGTCGCCTGGCGGATCAACCCAAATTGCGGGATCAGGTCTTCGGGCGGCGCCGAGCGGTTGGCCTTGTATTCCGGGTAGAGCTCATTGCGAAAGGTTTTCGACGAATAGTCGAAAATGACCGCGAAATGCGTCGGCACGATGCCGACGTCGGTGTTGCGGGCATCCAGCATCAGCTTCCACAGCATGTTGCAGAAGCCGGAAACGGCCCCGACCGGCAGACCGTCGGATTTGCGGGTCAGCGGCGGTAGCGCATGATAGGCGCGGAAAATGTAGCCGGAGCCGTCGATAAGGAAGAGATGATCGCCTTTTTTCATGCCGGCAGGGATAGCGCGGCATGATGCTGCGGTCCATGGCAAAGGCGGCTTCAACCACTGGTTCCAGCAACACCCTGACAGAGTGGTCGGCTCACGCACATGTTACAAAAGTGTAATTTTGGCGCCCTTGAAACGCCACGTTCGAAGACACAAATAAAGCGCATCGGCAGTTTTCGCCGAGTCCGGAGCAAGGCCCGTCCCCCGCCTATCCCGGACACTTGCGGCAGCCTATCCCCCCTCTCCGGGCTGCCGCATCGTTTCGAGTAAAACGCCGCCGTGGTTCCCCCTCCACCACGGCGGCATTTTTTTGCCTTGCGACAGCTATTGGTGGCCCGTGGTCCAATGATCGCGGGCTTTTCGTTCTGGAGCCGCGCCGTTAGGGTTGCCGCTCAGAATCGAAAGGCTTGACCCGATGTCCGCAGTTTCCCCCGTCCTCGACCGTCTCGACAGCAATTTCGACCAGAGCCTGGAGCGCCTGTTCGGCCTGCTCAGGATCAAGTCGATCTCCACCGATCCGGCCTATGCCGCCGACTGCCGCAAGGCGGCGGAATGGCTGGTGGCCGAGCTCAAGCTGATCGGCTTCGACGCCAGCGTGCGCGACACGCCCGGCCATCCGATGGTGGTTGCGCATCATGACGGGCCAGCCGGCGCCCCGCATGTGCTGTTTTATGGGCATTACGACGTGCAGCCGGTCGACCCGATCGAGCTCTGGGAAAACGATCCGTTCGCACCCGCGGTGAAAGAGGTCGCACCCGGCCACAAGGTGATCACCGGCCGCGGCTCGGCCGATGACAAGGGGCAGTTGATGACCTTCGTCGAGGCCTGCCGCGCCTGGAAACAGGAGCATGGCGGCCTGCCGTGCCGCATTACCATCCTGTTCGAAGGTGAGGAGGAGTCCGGTTCGCCGTCGCTAAAGCCGTTCCTCGAAGCCAATGCAGCCGAACTTAAGGCCGATTTCGCACTGGTCTGCGACACCGGCATGTGGGACCGCGAGACGCCGTCGATCTGCGTCGCGCTGCGCGGGCTGGTCGGCGAGGAGATCACCGTCAAGGCCGCCGATCGCGACCTGCATTCCGGCCTCTACGGCGGTGCCGCCGCCAATCCGATCCGCATCCTGGCGAAGATCCTGGCCGACATCCACGACAAAGACGGCCGCATCACCATTACGGACTTCTATGACGGCGTCGAAGAAACCCCGTCGCAGATCCTGAAATCGTGGGAGACGCTCGGCGAGACGGCCGAAACCTTCCTCGGGCCCATCGGTCTGTCGATTCCGTCAGGCGAAAAGGGCCGCTCGGTGCTCGAACTGACCTGGGCGCGGCCAACGGCCGAGTTCAACGGCATCATTGGTGGCTATACCGGCAAGGGCTTCAAGACGGTGATCGCGGCGGAGGCCTCGGCGAAAGTGTCGTTCCGCCTTGTCCACAAGCAGAATCCCGAGAAGATCCGCGCCGCTTTCCAGAAATTCGTCCAGGAGCGCATTCCTGGGGACTGCTCGGTCGAATTCCACCCGCATGGCGGCTCGCCGGCTATCCAGCTTTCCTACGACTCGCCGTTCCTGGCCAAGGCCAAGAATGCGCTGTCGGATGAATGGCCAAAGCCGGCGGTGACGACGGGCAGCGGCGGTTCGATCCCGGTGGTCGGCGATTTCCAGACCTATCTCGGCATCGAATCCCTGCTGGTCGGCTTCGGTCTCGATGACGACCGTATCCATTCGCCCAACGAGAAATATGAGCTGACCTCCTTCCACAAGGGGCAGCGTTCCTGGGCGCGCATTCTCGATGCGTTGACGCGCTGAACGGGCCAACGGACAAGTTTCTGTTGATTTTTCATTGCATCGCGGCGAGGACGGGTAGCGCCGTGACCGGAGAAGACGATGAGCGATATCCGCTTTCATAAAAACGACCTGCCCGACCTCTCGCACTACAATGTCGGGGCGGTGGCCATCGACACCGAGACGCTGGGGCTGAACCCGCATCGCGACCGGCTCTGCGTGGTGCAGATCTCACCGGGTGACGGCACGGCCGACGTCATCCAGATCGCACCCGGCCAGAAGAAGGCGCCGAACCTCGTCAGCCTGCTCAGAAACCGCGGCATCACCAAGCTGTTCCATTTCGGCCGTTTCGACATCGCCGTGCTCTACAACGCCTTCGGCGTCATGGCCGAACCGGTGTTCTGCACCAAGATCGCCTCGCGGCTGACCCGCACCTACACCGATCGGCACGGGCTGAAGGACATCTGCAACGAACTTTTGGGCGTCGGCCTGTCGAAGGTGCAGCAATCGTCGGATTGGGCGGCCGAGACACTATCACCCGAACAGCTCGAATACGCAGCGTCTGACGTGCTCTATCTGCACCGGCTGCGCGACGTGCTGTCCGGTCGGCTGGCGCGCGAGAACCGAACCAAGGAAGCCGACGCCTGCTTCCGCTTCCTGCCAACGCGTGCCAAGCTCGACCTGATGGGCTGGGGCGAAGAAGATATTTTCGCTCACAGCTGATGGCTTTAGCCGGAACCAGGATGCACTCCGCTGCGTTTGTCGGCTCAAAGAGGGATGACATGGCAGACCGCAAACCGATCTCCACCGCGCCAATGGACGGCTCCAAGATCACTGTCCAATGGAAAGACAGCGACGGTGTGATCAACGAATCTCCCGCGCAATATCGCGACGATGGCTGGTGGGTCTATGTCGACAGCCATACGCAGAAGAAGGTCGAGCCGACCAGCTGGCGGCCTGCCGCTGGCGACGATGACGACGACTGACGCCGCCGCTGGCGGGACCAGCCGCTTTCGAATAGCCTGAAACCGTTGAAATCGAGGCCGATTCGGGGTTTGCGGCTCCGCTATCGCCCTCTTGCTCGGAGGAACTCTTTATGGGTATCGAAAGCCTTCTCGTCTTCATCATCATCGGCGCCATTGCCGGCTGGCTCGCTGGCCTCATCGTCTCGGGCTTTGGTTTCGGCCTGATCGGCAACATCATCGTCGGCATCGTCGGTGCGTTCATCGCCGGCTGGCTTTTCCCAAGGCTCGGCTTCGCCATCGGCGGCGGAATTCTCGGCTCCATCATCAACGCCACGATCGGCGCCGTCATCCTGCTGGTGCTTGTCAAGGTCTTGAAGCGAGCGTGAGGCTCGATATCAGAAGGAGCGCGCCATGAAACAGAACACACTCTATCTCCTCATTGGCGCGCTCGTTGTCGTGGTCATAGCACTCGGCATTTACGTCTATCGCGAAGAAACCAAGCCAAAAGGCGTGGAACTCAAGATCGACGACAAGGGCATTTCGATCCAGCAGAACTGAGCGCATCGGTGCAAGCTGCGGAGCGTGATCTGATCCTCGACGACGAGACAGGGCCGGACGACGACGAGATCAAGATGTCCGTCGAGGAATGGCTGCGGTTCAACCCCCAGCCCAAGTTCACCAACGCTATTCGCGACCGGCTGCGGGTGTTTCGCTTTTTGAGAAAACCGCCGGCTGTGAGCGCATTGCATGACCGGCAGGCGGCGTTCTCCGATACCATCTCCGCCACGGTGGCGTTCAACCGGCCAGACGTGATCGAATGGCAGATCTATCTGGTGCGCCGGCACCTGGCTGAGCGCGACGGCTACATCGTCTTCGACAATAGCAGCAATGACGATGCCAGACTGGCGATCGCCGATCTATGCCAGCGACAGCGTGTCCCCTATGTCGGCCTGCCCAGAAACAAACTGTATGTCAGCGCCTCGCATGGCCTGGCGCTGAACTGGATCATGCGCAATTTCGTGAGAAAGGTCAGGCCGCTGCGGTTCGGCTTCATCGACCACGATATCTTTCCCACCGAGGCGTTTTCCATTCGCGAGCGGATGCAGGGCAAAATCCTCTACGGCTATCCGCGCCGCGATACACCGACGCCGGGCGGCTGGTTCCTGTGGCCGGGCTTCTGTTTCTTTGACGGGAGCGTGCTGCGGCAGCGCCTGGATTTCGCGCCAAGCGGCGAATTCCACATGGATGCCGGCGGCGGCAACTGGCCGCTGCTCTATCGCCCGGCCGATCCGGGCCAGGTCCGCTTTGCGAAAAGGAAATGGCACCGCTTCGGAGCCGGCCGCAGCCTCTATGATGGCTTCTTCAAGGAGATCGACGGTTGGCTGCATGTGGGCAACGCTTCGCGTTGGAAGCAGCCGCAGGTCGACAGGCGCGAACCGCTCGGCGCCCTGTTGCGGCAGGCGAGTGGCGCCGATGCGCCGGATGTGGCGTTCGAGCCGATCTGATGCTGTTCGGCCAGGCCCGCAAAACGCGCTTGTTTGATTTCAATGGGCTACGGTTCGATTGTAAAACCATCAGCCAGTGCGACTAGCCGGCTTGTGCCCGGCCGACCGTCTGACGCCATTGCTCCCGCTCGCGCGGCCACTCACAATGCTGGCAGCGCGGCACTCGGTGAAGTTGAAAATTGCCGGCAAGGCAGGGCCATTGCATCGTCGTAGCGCCGGAAGAAAGGCCAACCCGGCATGGAATCAGAATGACGGATCGACGCTTCGGCGTTATGATACCGGCATAGGGCGTTTGGGGCCAACCAACCTAACTATCAGGAGGTTGCCATGAAGTACCAAACACTGGACCAACTGCATGCAGTGGCCGAGGTCAACACACAGCCGGTAATGAGCCGAACCCAGCGTCTTGTGCGTTGGGCCGAGCTTCTTGAACGTGAGCCCAGCCGGCTCCTGACCGCGCTCGCCGGGACCGAATACCGTGCGCCGCCCGAGCGCGATGTCATGCGAGGCGACGGCTCGCCGATATCGGTTGCCTTCACGGACCCCATTTTGCACGATGAGGGTCTGAAAGACGACAATTATGGCGAAGCCAAGCGCTTCTTCGAGCTGACCGACCACCAACTGCACGAGATTGTCTGCTACTGCCATGTCGGCGAGGTAATGCAATCCTCCAGGGCAGCGCTTTCCGTTCGTGCGGCGATTGGCTGATGCATGTTCCACCAAGTGATTGCTTGGTGACGAGATGGTTAGAGCGCGGTCGAATGCACGGCAGGCAACAGTCTGCTGATCGCGCTCTAACGAGGGCCATACTTGCGACTGCCTGCCAAAGTCCGCACGGCGGCTGGCAGTGGTCGAGGGCTTTGCGCCCGGACAAAATGCTACGGCTTCTGATTTGTTCTGTCTTGAGCCTACGACCGTTCGCTGGCGCCAAAATCAGGTGCCTCGAACAGAGCGGCAACGGGTAGTCTGCCAAGCATTTGATTATCAAACGCTTTGAATTTTCCGACTTAACGCGCCTTTAAACTGCCGCATCTACTCTTCAACCCGAACGCCATAGGCATCGGGACAGACAGCGCAGGGCATGGCGAACCGCAAAGACAGCCGCATCGAACCCAGCTTCGAGGGAACGCCACGGGCGAAATCTCCGGCCGGTTTTTCGGTGAGCGAGGAGGATCGCGTCGTGCCGAGCAATCGCAAGTCCTCCTCAGGACGCAAGTCGGCCAGGGCGAAATCGTCGCGCCGGGGTCGCGGCAGAAGCCGGCGCGGCCTGTTCGGGGTGCTTGCCCGATTGTTCTACTGGTGCTTCGTGATGGCCATCTGGGGTGGCATCGCGGTGGCCGGCATCGTCGTCTATTACGGCGCCAAAATGCCCGCGGCCACCACCTGGTCGATCCCCGACCGTGCCCCCAACATCAAGATCGTTTCCGTTGATGGCCAGTTGCTCGCCAATCGCGGCATGAGCGGCGGCGAGGCCGTCGGCCTGCACGAAATGTCGCCCTACATCCCCGAGGCCGTCATCGCCATCGAGGACCGCCGCTTCTATTCGCATTTCGGCATCGACCCGATCGGTCTTTCGCGCGCCATGGTGACCAATGTTCTCGGCCGGCATTTTTCGCAGGGCGGCTCGACGCTGACCCAGCAGCTGGCCAAGAACCTGTTCCTGAAGCCGGATCGCACGCTGGAACGCAAGGTGCAGGAAGTGCTTTTGGCGCTGTGGCTGGAGCACAAGCACACCAAGGACCAGATTCTCGAAATGTACCTCAACCGGGTCTATTTCGGCTCCGGCGCCTATGGCGTCGAGGCGGCTTCGCGCCGCTATTTCGGCAAGAGCGCGCGCGATGTCACGCTGTCGGAAGCAGCGCTTCTGGCCGGCCTGTTGAAGGCGCCGTCGCGGCTGTCGCCGGCGCGTGACCCGAAGGCGGCCGAGGAGCGCTCGCAGCTGGTGCTGGCCGCCATGCGCGACGAGGGCAAGATCAGCGCCAAGGAACTGGCCTTTGCGATGAGCGCGCCGGCGACGCGTTCGCCGTCCTACTGGACCGGTTCGGAAAACTATGTCGCCGACACCATCATGGAAGAATTGCCCGACCTGATCGGCGACGTGCGGGGCGATATCGTCGTCAACACCACCGTCGACCTGAACCTGCAGAAGCTCGCCGAACAATCGATCCGCCGGCTGATCGACGAGAGCGGCAAGAAACTCAATGTCAGCCAGGGCGCGCTGGTGTCGATCGACAATTCCGGCGCGGTGCGCGCCATGGTCGGCGGCTACGATTATTCGACCAGCCAGTTCGACCGCGCCTCGGAAGCCCGTCGCCAGCCAGGCTCGGCGTTCAAGCCGTTCGTCTACATGGCGGCCCTGGAAGCCGGCCGCACGCCAGACAGCATGCGCAACGACGCGCCGATCAAGATCGGCAAGTGGACGCCCGACAATTACGGCGGCAAGTATTTCGGCAAGGTGACGCTGGCGACTGCTTTGGCGAAATCGCTGAACTCGGTTGCGGCACAGCTTACCATGGAAGTCGGGCCCGACGCGGTGGTCGAGGCGGCGCACCGCATGGGCATCCAGTCCGACCTGATTGCCAACACCTCGATCGCGCTCGGCACCTCCGAAGTGACGCCGCTGGAATTGACCTCGGCCTATGTTCCCTTCGCCAATGGCGGCTACAGACCGGACATCCATTTCATCCGGCGGGTGGCGACCACAGACGGCAAGGTGCTGTTCGACGACAATGGCGGCAGCGCACCTCGCGTCGTCAAGACCGAGATCGTCGGCATGATGAACTCGATGATGACCGGCACGGTCGAGACCGGCACGGCCAAGAAGGCGGCTTTTGCCTGGCCGGCTGCCGGCAAGACCGGCACCAGCCAGAATTCGCGCGACGCCTGGTTCGTCGGCTACACCGCCAATCTCACCACCGGTGTGTGGTTCGGCAATGATGACGGCAGTCCGATGAAGAAGGTCACCGGCGGCGCGCTGCCGGCGCAGGCCTGGCACGAGTTCATGGTCGCAGCCCACGAGGGCGTGCCGGTGCGGCCGTTGCCCGGAACCTGGAAGTCGACGCCGGCCGACACGATCGTGCAGGACGAAATACCGTCATCGGGTACGGCACAGCCGGCACCGGTGCCGCCGGCGTCCGTCGGCCAGTCCGCACCGGCGCCAAGGGCGGCTGTGCCGGTCGCCCAGGCGCCTGCACCGACGCGTGCGCCGCGGCCTGCCGAAACGGTCGATGCCGACGGCTTCGACATGCCCGGCGACGGCGGCACCACCGCCTCGATCAAGCATCCCGTACCGCCCGGCAGCGTCGGCGGCCCGACCAAGAAGCGGAAGACCTCGATCCTCGACATTCTCGGCGGCGGCTAAGCGACCCCTCGCCACCGCAATCGCCTTCCGCTACATGTCCGGCTGGAGACAGCGACATGGCCGAGACCGACACCAGAAAAACCATCGTGCTGACCGGCGCCAGCCGCGGCATCGGCCATGCCACGGTCAAGCGCTTTTCGCGCGAGGGCTGGCGGGTCATCACCTGTTCGCGCCAGGCCTTTGCCGAGGATTGTCCGTGGCCGGCCGGTCCGGAAGACCATATCAAGGTCGATCTCGCCGATCAGGAGGATGTCGGCATCGCCGTCTCGGAAATCCGCCGCCGGCTGGAAGCGCATGGCGGCCAACTGCATGCGCTGGTCAACAATGCCGGCATTTCGCCGAAGCTCAAGGACGGCAACAGCCGCATGAACTCGATCGACACGCCGATGCATGTCTGGCGCGATGTGTTCCAGGTCAACTTCTTCGCGCCGATCATGCTCGCGCGTGGTCTCTTCAAGGAGCTTGCCGCAGCGAAAGGCTCGATCGTCAACGTCACCTCGATCGCCGGCACCCGCGTGCATCCCTTCGCCGGTACGGCCTATGCCACCTCGAAGGCCGCACTCGGTTCGCTGACGCGCGAGATGGCGCATGATTTCGGCCCGCACGGCATCCGCGTCAACGCCATTGCACCCGGCGAGATCGACACGGCGATCCTGTCGCCGGGCACGGACAAGATCGTCGAGACCATTCCGCTGCGGCGGCTGGGCACCACGGCGGAAGTCGCAGACATCATCTTCTTCCTGTGCTCGCAGCAGGCGTCCTATGTGACGGGCTCGGAAATCCACATCAATGGCGGCCAGCACGTGTGAGCGGCTGACTTCACGCTATCGTCAGAACAGCCTTGCCGCTGAAGCTGCGCTGTCGCAGTGCCTCCAGGGCTTGGGCGATGTCTGTCCACGGTACGGTCAGGGACACGCGGGTGTCCAGCCGACCCGCCGCGACCAGAGCGAGCAGCGAGGCGATGTCTGCGCCAATGCCTGAACCGGACGTGTAGTAGGCAAAGGTCTGCAGCCTCGCCCCCTCGTGACCGGGAACGAACTGGCGGAAGCCGACGGGCGTGAGTTCGCCGCTGCTTGAACCGAACATGACGATGGTCCCGCCAGGTGCGACGCGCTCGATCGCGTGTGCGAGGCTTTGGCCGCCAACCGACTCGGTGATCAGCGAGAATGGCCCACTGGCCAGCTCGATCGACCCGACAACCTGGCCGGCCCCAAGGTTGCGCAAATCCTCGGCATGCCGGGCGGCGGCTATTGCCGTCACCGAGGCGCCTTGCTCGCGGGCGATCTGGATCTGGAAGCGGCCGACCGCACCGCTGGCGCCCGTGACCAGCACCTGCTGTCCCGCGAGATCGCCGCCATAGCGCAAAGTCCTCAGTGCGGTCGTGCCCGCCACGGGGAGCGTGGCTGCGGAGGCATAGCTAACCTCATCCGGCAGGACGGCGAGACGGTCGGTTGGAACGGCGACCCGTTCGGCCCAACCGGCCTCGTCGACCAAAGCCACAACCCGGGCACCGACCGCTGGCCCGGAGCCATCGGCTGCTGCCCGTTCGACAATCCCAGCGATGTCCTGGCCGGGTATCCAGCCGTCCGGGCGGATGGCGAGGAGGCGCAGTTCACCGCGATTCAACGAGGTTGCGTGGACCGAAACAAGCGCTTCGCTCGCGAGGGGTTGAGGCTCCTCGACTTCGACGAGCCTCAGTCCGGTGGTGCTGTCCGAAGACATGACGAGGGCGAGCATGGTTGTCGTTCCTTCCTGCCGGTTTGTGGACGCACCGGATCCTATCGACTTCCCCGATTAAAAAATTTAGCTATCATGGCGAATAGTCGCTAAAAACAGTCAGTCATGAAACAACCGCTCCGCTACCCTTGGCTCGACTTCGATGTCGATGACCATTCCGCCCCTGCGATTGCCGTGCGCGTTGATGTTCCCGAGACCAGAGCGGAGGTGCCCGACCATTGGCACCGCAAAGGCCAACTGGTCTTTGCGCTGGGCGGCGGGGTAACCTGTCGCGTTCCCAGTGGCTGGTGGATGGTGCCGCCGCATTGTGGGGTGTGGATTCCCGGCGGCATGGAGCACAGCAATATCGCGACCGCCAATGCCCGGATTTTCTTCGTCTACATCGAACCGGGAGCCGCCGATCTGCCGGACCGGTGCTGCACGCTTTCGATCTCGCCGCTGCTGCGCGAACTGATCATCGAACTGTCCGATCGCGTGGAGGATGATGAGGCGAGGGGAGAGCTGTTGACCAAGGTCCTGCTCACCGAACTGCCGCGCATGCCTGTCCAACAGCTACATCTGCCGATCTCGCCCGAGCCGCGCTTGCGGCGGATCGCCGAAGCGTTGGCGCAAGATCCTGCCGACCGCAGCACTCTGGCCGAATGGGCCAGTCGCGTCGCGCTTAGCGAGAGCAGTCTCGCCCGTCTCGTGGTGAAGGAGACCGGCTTGAGCTTCGGGCGCTGGCGCCAGCAACTGCACCTGATCGTCGCCATACGGGAGTTGGCCTCCGGTGCGAGCGTGCAGCAGGTTTCAGGCGATCTCGGCTATGACTCCGTCACGGCCTTCATCACCATGTTCAAGAAGGCGCTCGGCAAGCCGCCGGCAAAGTATCTCAGCAGTGTGGCGCAAAATGGCGGCTCTGCATTCGTGGCATGATCAACTCGATCTGGGGAGAGCGTGTCGGCGACGCAGCCCGCAGGGCGGAGTTTGGTGGCGCGTGGCGCTGAAAGCGAAAGGCGCGCGCAGCACAATCGCTGCACGCGCCGAACGGTGAATGTCGGAGCTAGACTGGAATTCAGGCTGCCTGCAGCATGGTCTCGATGTCGATCACGGCATGGTTGGTCAATGTCTTGGAAATTTCGGCCTGCACCTTGTCGCTGACTTCCTTGTGCAGCTTCTTGCGCATGGTGCCCAGCATCAAGGGCGGCGCGATCAATACGATCTCGTCAAAGATGCCGTGGTGGGCGAGCTTGTAGAGCCGGTCGGCTATCTCGTCGGCGAAACGTTCCTTGCCCAGCCGGTGCCAGTCTGTGTCCTCGCCCGCACTGCGCTGAGCCAATGGGCCATCATTGTGGCGACCGGGGCTGTCGCTGCCTTGATCGCGTGTCGCCGGATTGTCTTGCTTCATCTCCTGCACGAGCCGAAGGTTCGGATAGAGGCCATCGCCCTCGTTTTTGAGGAACAGCGCTTTTTCGCCATCGGCCACCATGACCCAGAGGCCCGGTTTCAGGTTGATTTTGCTCATCGCGTGCTCCTTGTCGAAGGTTCAAATCCCGCCGAAGACTGATTGTTGCGGTAAGGCCCAACGCGTGGCGAAGCAGGAATGTTCCACCTGCCGGGCTGAAACGGCAGCAGCCCCCTCGACTGCTTTCGCCGGCAGCGGAAGAACGGGCGGCATTAATCTACTAAATTGGTAGAATTTAGAAAAATCTGTTTTGTGACACGGCGCGTTTGCCGCTAAAAGCGCCGCAGAACAAGGCCTGCAACAGCGGCTTGAATCCGCTCCCCGCGCGGATGTGGAATATTTTTCTCTTGGCTGTTACGCTTGCAGAAAAGCGATTGCTTCCCGCGAAGCTATGCGGGAGTGCGTTCCTTCTGGTTTTTCACGCCCGCGCGTAAAACTGCCAAACTGTTCAGGAATCTGCTCGCCATGCCGCAGGCAACAACGCCCAAGCTCAACGCATTCCCCGTCTTCATGCGGGTCGAGGGCGAAGCTGTGGCCATCGTCGGCGGTGGCGATGAGGCGCTGGCCAAGGCGCGGCTGCTCGGCCAGTCGAGCGCGGTGCTACGGATCATCGCGGAAAACGCCAAACCGGAGCTTCTGACCTTCATCGCACAAAGCGGCGCGATCCACATTGCCGCCGCCTACGATGCCGCGCATCTCGACGGCGCCGTCATGGTGTTTGCCGCCAGCGGCGATGAGGGGCTCGACCGCCACGTCGCCGAGGACGCGCGCCGCTTAAGCATTCCGGTCAATGCCGTCGACCGGCCGGAGCTGTGCGATTTCTTCACCCCGGCGCTGGTCAACCGGGCACCGGTTGCCATTGCCATCGGCACGGAAGGGGCGGGTCCGGTGCTGGCGCAGATGCTGCGCAGCCGCATCGACCAGATGCTGTCGCCCTCGCTCGGGCCACTGGCAACGCTGGCCGCTTCGTTCCGCGGTGCCGCTGAAAAGTTGCTGCCGAGAGGCAATTCCCGCCGCCGCTTCTGGGGCGATTTCTTCGCTGGCGCGCCGGCGCGTGCTGTGGAGGCCGGAGAATTTTCACAGGCGCATGATGCCGCGGTCGGCCTGCTGCTTTCGAACGCACCCGCCTCGGGCCATATCGCTCTGGTTGGCGCCGGTCCCGGTGCGGAGGACCTGCTGACCCTGCGCGCCCATCGTCTGCTGATGGAAGCCGACGTCATCGTCTATGACGCGCTGGTGCCGGAGGCGATCGTCGCCATGGGCCGCCGCGACGCCGAACGCCTGCCGGTGGGAAAGCGCAAGGGCTGCCACTCCAAGAGCCAGGAAGAAATCAATGCGCTGCTGGTCGAGCTCGGCCGCGACGGCAAGCGTGTCGTGCGGCTGAAGTCGGGCGATCCGCTGGTGTTCGGCCGTGCCGGCGAGGAGATGGCGGCATTGCGCGATGCCGGCATTGCCTATGATGTGGTCCCGGGCGTCACCGCGGCCTTCGCTGCCGCCGCCGATTTCGAACTGCCGCTGACGTTGCGCGGCGTGTCGTCGTCGATGGTGTTCACCACCGGCCACGACTTGAAAGGCAATTCGCTGCCCGACTGGGCCAAGCTCGCCATTTCCGGCGCCACGGTCGCCGTCTATATGGGTCGCTCGGTCGCGGCCGAGGTTGCGGGACGGCTGATCGAAGCTGGTCTCTCTCCGGATACGGCGGTCGCAGTGGTCGAGAATGCCAGCCTGCAAAATCGCCGCCGCTTCCACGGCACGCTTGCCGACCTGCCGTCGCTGGAGGCGCGCGTCGACCTGACCGGCCCGGTGATGACCATCATCGGCGATGCCGTTGCCGGCGCCAATTTTGAACGTTCCGAGCCGCTGGCGACACACAGGCACGAAGGTGCGAGCATTGCTGCCGCCCAAGGAGTTGAACAATGAAGGTTCTGACCGCAAACCGCCTCACCGATGGCATTGCCGTCTGGTACGCCAATGGCGGCTGGGCGGAGAGGATCGACAGTGCAGATCTCGCCCATGACAAGGCGGTCGAGGACCGGCTGGAAGCAATCGGTGCTGCGGCCTATGCCAACAACGAAGTGGTCGACGTCAATCTGATCGACGTGACCGTCGTGGACGGTATCGTCGAGGCGGTGCGGCTGCGCGAAAAGATCCGTGCCGCCGGCCCGACCAATCGCAACGATCTGGGCAAGCAGGCCCGTCCGGAAGCCGTCCGGGCGGCATAGACGACGACATTGATTTAAGCGGGCGGACGCGCCCGGAAAGACGAAGCATGTACCGTTACGATGAGTTCGACCACGATTTTGTCCAGGCCCGCGTCGCCGAGTTCAGCGACCAGGTCGAGCGCCGGCTTGCCGGTGAGATCACCGAGGACCAGTTCCGGCCGCTGCGGCTGATGAACGGCGTCTACCTGCAGCTGCACGCTTACATGCTGCGCATCGCGGTGCCGTACGGCACGCTGAGTGGCAAGCAGCTGCGCATGCTTGGCCACATCGCCCGTAAATACGACAAGGGTTACGGCCATTTCACCACGCGGCAGAACATCCAGTTCAACTGGCCGGCGCTGTCCGACATTCCGGCGATCCTGGCCGATCTGGCAAGCGTCGAGATGCACGCCATCCAGACCAGCGGCAACTGCATCCGCAACGTCACCGCCGACCATTTCGCCGGTGCTGCCGCCGACGAGGTCGCCGATCCGCGCCCCTACGCGGAAATTCTGCGCCAATGGTCGTCGGTGCATCCGGAGTTTTCGTTCCTGCCAAGAAAGTTCAAGATCGCGGTGACCGGTGCCGAGCGCGACCGCGCCGCCATCCAGACGCATGATATCGGCCTGCATCTGAAGAAGAACGAGGCCGGCGAACTCGGCTTTGCCGTCTATATCGGTGGCGGCCAGGGCCGCACGCCAATGGTGGCCAAGAAGATCCGCGATTTTCTGCCGGAGGCCGATCTTCTGTCCTACTGCACGGCGATCCTGCGCGTGTACAACCTCTATGGCCGCCGCGACAACAAGTACAAGGCGCGCATCAAGATCCTCGTCCACGAGACCGGCGTCGAGGAAATCACCCGCCAGGTCGAGGCCGAGTGGCTGGAGCTGAAGGACGCCGAGCTGAAGCTGCCGGAAGCCGATATCCGCGCCATCGATGCCTATTTCGCGCCACCGGCGCTGAGCGACCGGCCGGAGGGCGACGCTTCGGTAAGGCTGGCCCGGCTCGACTCCAAGAGTTTTTCGGAATGGCTCGACCAGAACGTGGTGACCCATCGCCATCCCGACTATGCCGCGGTGACCATCTCGCTCAAGGGCATCGGCGAAGCGCCGGGCGACGCCTCCGACAGCCAGATGGAAGCGGTCGCAGATATCGCCGAAAAATATTCCTTCGACGAGCTTCGCGTCAGCCATGAGCAGAACCTGATCCTGCCGCATGTGGCGCGCGCCGACCTCAAGGCGGTCTATGACGCGCTGGTCGATATCGGACTGGCGACGGCCAACTCCAACCTGATCACCGACATCATCTCGTGCCCGGGCCTCGATTATTGCGCGCTGGCGACGGCGCGCTCGATCCCGATCGCGCAGGAAATCTCGCTGCGCTTCGCCTCGCTCGAACGGCAGCGCGACATCGGCGAACTGAAGCTGAAGATTTCCGGCTGCATCAATGCGTGCGGCCATCACCATGTCGGCCATATCGGCATTCTGGGCGTCGAAAAGAAGGGCGCCGAGCTCTATCAGGTGACGCTTGGCGGCTCGGCTGACGAAAACACTTCGGTCGGCGAGATCATCGGCCGCGGCTTCAGTTCGGAAGAAATCACCGACGCCATCGAGCAGATCGTCGAAACCTATCTCGGCCTTCGGCTCGATCGCACAGAAAAATTCATCGACGCCTACCGCCGTGTCGGTCCCGCGCCGTTCAAGGAGGCGCTCTATGCTGGCGAAACCAAGGCCGCTTGACCGGATAGTCGACGTCGAGCAAGGCATCGCTGCGCAGGCAGCGGGGCTCGACGCGCTCTATGGTCATCTGACCCCGCTCGAGATCATCGAGCGGTCGGCCAGAGAACTTTTTCACGGTGAGATCGCCGCCGTTTCATCGTTCGGCGCCGATTCGGCCGTGCTGCTGCACATGATCGCCAAGATCGACCGTACGCTGCCGGTGATCTTTCTCGACACCGGCAAGCATTTCGAGGAGACGCTCGGCTATCGCGACGCGCTCGTCGCCGATTTCGGCCTGACCGACATCCGCGTGATCACCCCCGACGAGGCGGCGCTTTCGCGTATCGATCCGACCGGCAATCTGAACCAAACCGACACCGACGCCTGCTGCGATGTGCGCAAGGTCGAGCCGCTGGCGCGCGGCGTTGAGCCGTTCCGTGCCTGGTTCACCGGCCGCAAGCGCTTCCAGGCGGCGACACGGGCATCGCTTCCGATCTTCGAGGCGGTCGGTTCGCGCATTCGCATCAATCCGCTGGCGCGCTGGACGACGTCCGACCAGGCCGACTATATGCGCGCGCATGCGCTGCGTGAAAATCCGCTGGTCGCCTATGGCTATCTGTCGATCGGTTGCTTCCCATGTACGCAGCCGGTGCAGCCGGGCGATGATGCGCGCAGCGGCCGTTGGGCCGGGCATGCCAAGACCGAGTGCGGCATCCATTTGTCGGGGCTGGAGAAGTCGCTGACCGACGCCTCCCTTTAGGGTATGTTGGTATTCAGCCGGCCTGCAAACGGCGGTCCCCACCCTGAAGCCGCCGGCTTGGTCTGGACTGACTTTCAGCAAACTTTCGATTCTTTGGGGCTTTAGGAATTTGATGACCGAACAGACGACACCGGAGACCCGCCTCTGGACCCCGACGGGTTTTCGCGAGGACGAGTGGGCGCATGCCGAAAGCGCTGAGGCGCTGTCCGGCAACGGTCGCTTCATCCTGCCGCTGCAGGCGTTTCTCAGCCTTGATCCGGAGGTGCGCCGGTCGGCGAAGGAGCGCATCGGGGTGCTGCTTCAGCCCGGCGACCCGCTGGAAAAGATTGCCGACCTGCTTGACCAGCTGTCGCTGGTGGCGCTGGCCTTCCCGGCGTTCAGCGACGGCCGCTCCTTCTCCAAGGGCGAGTTGCTGCGCAGCCGCTACCATTTCGAGGGCGCGGTGCGCGCCTTCGGCCAGGTTCTCGTCGATCAGCTGCCGCACATGCTGCGGCTCGGCTTCGACGAGTTCGAGGTCTCGCATCCGGTGCTTTTGAAGCGGCTCGAGGAAGGCCGCACCGGCGGCCTGTCGCTGTACTATCAGCCAACCGCCGAGCCGGAGCCCAAGGGACCGAAGTACTCCTGGCGGCGCGAACGCGCCGGCTGACGTTGCGGTAATCCCACACGACTTTACATCGGCTGCGATCAGGCCTTCTCTGACCGTCCGGACGGAAACATCCGCCGGGCGCCAGGGAGGAGACCATGCGCTACGATTACGTCATCGCCGGTGGCGGTTCGGCCGGCTGCACGCTTGCCGCAAGGCTCTCCGAAGATGCCTCGAAAACGGTCTGCCTCATCGAGGCTGGCGGCGAGGGCAAGGATCTGCTCATCCGCGCGCCGGCAGGCATCATCGCGTTGCTGCCGGGCCGGCCGAAGATCAACAACTGGGCCTTCCAGACGGTGCCGCAGGAGGGCTTGGGCGGGCGCAAGGGCTACCAGCCGCGCGGCAAGGCGCTCGGCGGCTCCAGCGCCATCAATGCCATGCTCTACACGCGCGGGCATCGCGGCGACTATGACGAATGGGCCGGTCTCGGCTGCGACGGCTGGTCGTGGGACGAGGTGCTGCCCTATTTCCGGCGCGCCGAAGGCAATCAGCGCGGCGCCGACGCCTTGCATGGCGGCGACGGGCCGTTGCGGGTCGGCGAGCAGCGGGAGCCGCGCCCGATCGCCAAGGCCTTTGTCGAGGCCTGCGGCGAAAACCAGATCCGCCGCAACGATGATTTCAACGGGCCGGAGCAGGAGGGGGCAGGGCTTTATCAGGTGACGCAGTTCTGGGGCGAGGCTCGCGCCGGCGAACGTTGCTCGGCGGCTGCCGCTTACTTGCATCCGGCGATGAGCCGGCCGAACCTGACCGTCATCACCGGCGCACATGCCACCGGCGTCGTCCTTGACGGCAAGCGCGCCACCGGCGTGCGCTACCGCGCGGGCAAAAGCGAGGCCGTGGCCGAAGCCGGGCGCGAGGTGATCCTGTGCGGCGGCGCTTTCGGATCGCCACAGCTTTTGCTGTTGTCCGGCATCGGCCCGGCGGCCGAACTTGCCATGCACGGGGTTCCGGTCGTCCACGAACTGCCCGGTGTCGGACAGAACCTGCAGGACCATCTCGATTTCATCCTGGCCTGGACGTCCAGGGAGACCGACCTGATGGGCATCGGCCTGCGCGGCACACCTGGCCTGCTGCGGCACATGCTGCGCTGGCGCAAGGACGGCAGCGGCATGATCGCCACGCCCTATGCGGAAGGTGGCGCCTTCCTCAAATCCGATCCGGCGATCGACCGGCCCGACCTGCAACTGCATTTCTGCATTGCTATCGTCGACGATCACGGCCGCAAGCTGCATATGGGCTATGGCTTTTCCTGCCATGTCTGCGTGCTCAGGCCGCATTCGCGCGGCACGGTCGGGCTGTCGACGCCAGATCCGCTGGCGCCGCCGCGCCTCGACCCGCGCTTTCTCTCCGACGAACGCGATGGCGAGCTTTTGCTCAAGGGGGTCAGGATGATGCGCGGCATCCTGGAGGCGCCGGCGCTGGCGAAGTATCGCCACAAGGAAATCTACACCGCCGGCGCTGCCAGCGATGCCGAACTGATGGCGCATATCCGCGCGCGCGCCGACACGATCTATCACCCGGTCGGCACCTGCAAGATGGGCGTCGACGAGATGGCGGTGGTCGACCCGCTGCTCAGGGTGCGCGGGCTGCAAGGGCTGCGTGTTGTCGACGCCTCGGTGATGCCGACCTTAATCGGCGGCAACACCAATGCGCCGACGATCATGATTGCCGAAAAGGCGGCCGACATGATCAAGGCCGCCTGATCGTCACCTGTCTCTGGTCGAACCAGTCATGCCCCTTTTGTCCATCGCGAAGAATTCTGGTGCGGCATCGGCTGCATTGCGCAAAATCTGGTCAGACCAATTGTGCGAATCACGCTTTTCCTTTTGCCGTCTTGCCCTTAGGATAGGTCCATTATTTCGTAATCCGAAATAAATGACCACCAAGGGAGGAACCGGAATGGCAGGCAAGAGGATATTGATGCTCGTTGGTGAGTTCAGCGAGGAATACGAGATTTTCGTCTTTGAACAGGCCATGCATGCGGTTGGCCACACCGTGCATGTCGTCTGCCCCGACAAGAAGGCGGGCGACATCCTCAAGACGTCGCTGCACGATTTCGAGGGTCACCAGACCTATACGGAAAAGCTCGGCCACGATTACATCCTCAACAAGACCTTTTCCGAGGTGAAACCGGCCGAATACGATGCCGTCTATGCGGCGGGCGGGCGCGGGCCGGAATACATTCGCATCGACAAGCGGGTCCAGGCGCTGGTGCGGCATTTCCACGAAACCGGCAAGCCGATCTTCACCATCTGCCACGGCGTGCAGATCCTGATTGCGGTCGACGGCGTCGTGCGCGGCCGCCAAGTGGCAGCACTGCAGTATTGCGAGCCGGAGGTCACGCTGGCCGGCGGCATCTACATCGATGTCGCGCCAACCGGCGCCCATGTCGACGGCAATCTGGTGTCGGCCAAGGGCTGGCCCGGGCTGGCCGCCTTCATGCGCGAATGCCTGAAAGTGCTCGGCACCGAAATCCGCCATGGCGAGATCCTGCGCGACGAGCGCAAGGCGGCCTGATCCGGGATTTTTGCCAATGCCGCCGCGCCGCATGGGGTGCGGCGGCGGCCCTTTGCTTTCGAGGCTCTATCGCATCGGCCGGGAAATCGAATCCGTCAGAAGTAACGCTTGAGATTGCCGCGGATGCGATCCAGCACGGTGTCGCCAGTGAGGTCAGGCACGAATTCCTTGCCGGTGATCGCTTCATAGGCCTGCGCGTAAACCCGTGAAGTCTGGTTGATGATCTCGTCGGGAATCCTCGGGATCGGTTCCTTGTAAGGATCGCAGCGGGCCGAGACCCACGACCGAATGAAATCCTTGTCAAAACTGTCCGGCCGCGTGCCGTTCTGGAGCGCCTGTTGGTAGGTCGTCGCGATCCAGTAGCGGCTGCTGTCGGGCGTATGGATTTCATCGGCAAGAACGATCGTCCCGTCCTTGTCGACGCCGAACTCGTATTTCGTGTCAGCGAGGATCAGGCCACGCTCGGTAGCGCGCGTCTGGCCTCGCGCGAACAGCTGCAAGGCGTAGCTTGAAACGGTCTGCCATTGCGCCGGTGTGAGAAGCCCTTGCTCGATGATTTCGGCTTCGGACAGGGGTTCATCATGACCGCCGTCAAAAGCCTTGCTGGTCGGGGTGATGATCGCTTGGCGAAGCTTTTCGTGGGCGCGCAATCCGTCCGGCAGGACGGTGCCATACATATGCCGCTCGCCGTTCTTGTATTTGGTCAGAATTGACGTGCTGGTGGTTCCTGCGAGATAGCCACGCACGACAATTTCGACCGGCAGGATTTCGAGCCGCGTGCCAACGACAACGTTGGGGTCGGGATATTCAAGCACATGGTTCGGGCAGATATCGGCGGTCTCTTCGAACCAGTGCCGGGCAATCTGCGTCAGGATCTCTCCCTTGAACGGGATCGAGGTCAGGATGGTGTCGAAGGCACTGATGCGGTCAGTGGCGATAATGATGCGTCGCCCGTCCGGCAGGTCGTAATTGTCCCGTACCTTGCCGTTGTAGCGGTTCGGCAGTTCGGGAATGAAGGCATCTGTGAGAACGCGGAGATCGCTCATGAAGGATATCGTCTGTCGGTGGGGTTACAGATCCGGCTCGCGCTGCGCCCGATCCGATTGGTGCTAAATCGCCATCCGCGCTTCGCGGAATGACACCAGCTTGCGGCGGTTCTCGTCCCACAGCGCCAGCTTGACGCAGCGCAGGCTGTCGAGAAGCGTGACGCGGCCGATGTTGCGCAGTTCCGGATAGTCGCGCAGCACTTCCGGAAGCCGGTAGCACGGCACCTTGGCGGAGAGGTGATGGACGTGGTGAACGCCGATGTTGCCGGTGAACCAGTTCAGCACCGGCGGCAGGTCATAGTAGGACGATCCATGCAGCGCCGCATGCTGGAATTCCCATTCGGAATCCTTCGCCCACTCTGTCTCCTCGAATTGGTGCTGGACGTAGAACAGCCAGACGCCGGCCGAACCGGCGAGGATGACGATGGGCAGATGGACGACCAGGAACGCGCCGGGACCGACAAACCAGATGAGGATTGCCGCGGCGAGCGCGATGGCGAGGTTGGTGGCCATCGATGACACCCAGGGCGTCAGGCCACCCCGCATCATGCCGACCGGCAGCCGCTGCTCAAAAATGAAAAGCCATATCGGCCCAAGGCCGAACATCACCAGCGGATGGCGATAGAGACGATACCCAAGACGGCCTCGCCACGACATCTGCCGGTATTCGGCGACGGTCAGCGTCCTGATGTCGCCCATGCCGCGCTCGTCGAGATTGCCGGCGCTGGCGTGATGGGTGGCGTGGGCGCGGCGCCAGCAATCATAGGGCGTCAGCGTCAGCACGCCCAGGCTGCGGCCGATCCAGTCGTCGGCATAGCGATTGGCGAAGAAGGAGCCGTGGCCGCAATCGTGCTGGATCATGAAAATCCGCACCAGAAAGGCCGCCGCCGGGACGATGAGGATCAAACCCCACCAATGGCCATAGGAATAGGCGGCCGAAGACAGCGCCCATAAGGTGACGAAAGGGATGAGGGTGATTGCAAGTTCGAGGGTGCTGCGTCGCCTGTCAGGCTTCTTGTAGCGCGCTAGAATCTTCAACCAGGCACGCCTGCTGTTGGCAGCAGCCTCGGGGGAAATCATGTTCATCAGGAAGCATAGACGCAGCCCGCCGCTGCCGCAAGGCGCAGATCACGCCAAATTACTGTGCGTAAATGTCGCGCGATGCAAGCCGTCCGTGGCGCTATTGCCGGCGGTCACCGCCGGCCAGGCTGCCTTCCACACCGTCCAGCCGGTCGAGCAGGTCCCTGAAATGGTCGGGAATGTCGGCCTCGGTGCGGAAGGCCGGCAGTGTGCGCAGGAAGCGGGTCGTTGCCTCGGTGGTGAACTGGCGCCTGATATCGGCAGCGAGACTTTCGCGCCTGTCGCCATTGTTGCGGGTCATCATCTCAAAATCCTTTGTCGAGACCGAAACTCCTCCAGCAAGGGAATGGTTCCCCCATCGCAACATTCAGGCAAGCAAAGCCGGTGATTACAGTAAAATTTGAATTAAAATGAAACGCCTTCGCAACGCACCGGCAAGGCGCGACAGGTGGCCGTCAATACTGCTTACCCCTTGATTTTTGGCTGCCAAACCTCGATATCGGGCACAAATCCGAACCATTCGAAATGACGGGAAACGGCGATGAGCGACCAGACGAAAGACGAACGCGCGCCCGAGGACATCGAAACGGCCGAGGCCATTGGCGAGCGCGCCGAAGGCAGCATCGACGGCGACTATGAAGCGCTGGTGCGGCTTCTGAAGGAAAACGAAGAGCTGAAGGACCGCGCGCTGCGCGTCGCGGCCGAGATGGAAAACCTGCGCCGCCGCACCGCGCGCGACGTGCATGACGCACGGACCTATGCGGTGGCCAATTTTGCCCGCGACATGCTGTCGGTGTCGGACAATCTGCGCCGCGCGCTTGACGCCATTCCGGCCGAGGCCAAGGCTTCGGGCGATGCCGGGTTCAAGGCGCTGATCGACGGCGTCGAGATCACCGAACGCGCCATGTTGTCGGCGCTGGAGCGGCACGGGGTGAAGAAGCTCGAGCCGCAAGGCGAGAAGTTCGATCCGAATTTCCATCAGGCGATGTTCGAGGTGCCCAATCCGGACGTGCCGGCCAACACCGTCGTCCAGATCGTACAGCCGGGCTATTCGATCGGCGAGCGCGTGCTGCGGCCGGCCATGGTCGGCGTCGCCAAGGGCGGCCCCAAATATGTGGCGAGCGAAACGCCTGTCGAACCTGGGCCGGTCAATGATGAGGCCGAGAGGGACGCTTGAACGGATAAGCGAGTAGGGAATAGCGAGTAGCGAATAGGGAAATAGCCAATAGCCGCCACGTGGCTTTGTGCTATTCGCTATTGCCTATTCGCTATTCGCTATTCACTCTTTCATTGTTCGCCCATGAACCCCATCGACCTCCTCGACTATGCCGGTGTCGCCGTCTTCGCGGCGACGGGTGCGCTTGCCGCCTCGCGCAAGCAACTCGACATTATCGGCTTTCTGTTCCTGGCCAGCGTCACCGGCATCGGCGGCGGCACGTTTCGCGACGTCATCCTCAATTTGCCGGTGTTCTGGGTCGCCAACCGCGATTATGTGCTGATCTGCGCAGTGGTAGCGGTGCTGGTCTTCTTCAGCGCGCACCGTGTCGAATCCCGCTACAAATTGCTGCTCTGGCTCGACGCTGTCGGCCTCGCGGCGTTCTCGGTGATGGGCGCCGCCAAGGGTCTGGCCATCACCGGCTCTCCGGTCGTGTCAGTCATCACCGGCGTGCTCACCGCCACCTTTGGCGGCATTCTGCGCGACCTTCTGGCCGGCGAGCCGTCAGTGCTGCTGAGACCCGAAATCTATGTCACCGCCGCTCTTGCCGGAGCTACGCTGTTTACGCTTGGCGATCTCGCTGGGCTGCCGCCACTCGCCTCAGGCCTCGCCGGCTTCGCAGCGGCTTTCCTGGTGCGCGGCGGGGCACTCAAGTTCGGCTGGTCGTTTCCGTCCTACAAGAGCCGGCCGGGACGGCGGCCGGAGGATATTCCTTGAGAGTGAGTAGCGAATAGGGAGTAGCGAATAGGGGATAGCAGTCCGCAAGATTGCGGCGTAGCTCTCGCTATTCGCTATTCGCTATTCGCTATTCGCTATTCGCTGGCGTCAGGCGGCGAAGCGCTGGGCTTCCCCACCATAGTAGTTGACGTAGCGCGCACCGATTTCCTTGACCGGCATCACGACGAACACGTCGACCGTCGAGAATTCGCGGTCGATGACGCAGCCGTCACCGATGCGGGCGCCGACGCGCAGATAGCCCTTGACCAGCGGCGGCATCGCCGCGATGGCCGCCTTGGTGTTGACGGCCTCGATCGGCATCAAATCCATGGAGCAATAGCGCCCGGTGACCGCGCGTACATCCCAGGCCGAGTTGGTCCGGCAGTGATGGGCAAGATAGGTGAGCGCCTCGGCATGCGCCGCCGGCACGGTGCCGTGGAACGAGGCGCAGCCGGTCATCACGCCGATCTCATAGTGCTTGATATAGGCCCATATGCCTTGCCACAGCGCCTCGATGGTGCGCTTCGAGCGGTATTCCGGCAAAACGCAGGAGCGGCCGAGTTCGAGGAAACGCTGGCCGGGATGGCGGGCGATGAGCTTGGTCAGCTCGAATTCACCCTCGGAATAAAACCCGCCTGCGGTGGCCGCGATTTCCTGCCGCAGAAGGCGGTAGGTGCCGACGATGCGGCGGTGCTCGGGGCCGGAGAGCGTGGTGTCGAAGACGAGCAGATGGTCGCAGAGCGGATCGAACCGATCGGCGTCGCGGTGATCCTGGAACAGGTCCTTCCTGGCGCCAAGCTCGTCATAAAATACCCGGTAGCGCACTTCCTGGGCAGCGGCGATCTCGGCCTCGTTGCGGGCGAGCCGCACTTCGAGGTTGCCGATCCGGCCGAGCGAAGCGCCTTTTATGACGGAATCGGCGCTACGCCCGGCGAGCAGTGCGCTGCTGGCGTTCGGCCGAGTGTCACATTCCGGCATAACTGTATGCACGAGTGATTCTCCTTCGAGCCATCCCTCTTGGCACGGGGATACGGTGTAGGTGCAACAGGATTGTGACAGTACCGTGATACAGCGCTCTGGGCAATACTTCGCCGGCTGGCCAGCGCGCGACTTCGGCAAGCGGAATCAGTTTTTGCCGTGCTCGCCTTCGGTTCCGCAAGGGATGATGTGCCGAGCCAAAAGCGCTGCAACGTCTGGGCGCGTCCCACAAGACACGCGGCGCTCCAAGGCTGTCAGGCGGCTACATTATATGGGCAGCGAAAGGGCGGATAACAATTCAGGCGGCTACCTGGCCCTCGACGGCGTGAACCAAAGCGTCGGGGTCGAGCGGCTTGGTGACGAAGCCGCTGGCGCCATGGGCGAGCACGGCGTGGCGGGTCTTTTCCTGGCTGTCGGCGGAAAGCACCATGATCGGCACCGGCGGCACCGCCATTTCCTCCTCGTGACGGCGGATGGCGGCGATCGCATCCAGCCCGTCCATGACGGGCATGTGCAGGTCCATCAGCACCACGTCAAAACGATGTTTGAGCCCGGCCTCGGTGACGGCCTCGACCGCGGCCTTGCCGTTGCCGACCACTTTCACGCGATGCCCGGCCTTCACAAGCGTGGCGCGGGCGAGCATGGCGTTGATGTCGTTGTCCTCGGCGATCAGCACCGACAGGCCTTGCCGGCGACCACCGAGGGTACGAATGGAGGGGGCTCCGCGTTTTTCCGGCTGCGGCTTGGGCAGCGTCGGGGCATGGCTGGTCAAAAGTACGCGCAACAGCGTCTCGCCGCGCACCGGCCTTGCCAGGAAGGTGGCGTAGCCACTGGCGCGGAATTCGCCAAGCATGCCGCGGTCGGTCGGCGCGATCAGCGTGATGGCCTCGCAATCGGCAAAGCCGCTTTGGCGCAAGCGCTTGAGCAGCCGTCCATCGCTGTCTTCCATGGCTGCATCGATCAGAAGCACGTCGCAGTCCGCGGCAAAAGGCGCCGCCTGGGCCGAGGTAGCAGCCAGATTGACGACGCCGCCATGGGCACGGATGGTGCGGGCGATGGCATCGGCCTCGATGGCGTTCTTCGAGACGATCACCGCGTGCCGGCCCGATAGAATGCTCTGGCGGTTTTGCGGTGCCTCGGTGGCCGCAATGGCCGGGATTTCGAAGACGAATTCAGATCCTTCGCCGAGCCGGCTCGACACCGAGATGGTGCCGCCCATGGCTGTCACCAGGCGCCTGGAGATGGCAAGACCGAGGCCGGCGCCGCCATGCACACGGGTCGAGGTGCCGTCGGATTGTTCGAATTCCTCGAAGATGCGCTCCATGTCGTCCTCGCGCAGTCCGGGGCCGGTGTCGGCAACGATGAAGCAAATGCGGTCGGTCGTCTCGGTGCGTGCCCGTGCGACGCTGACCAGCACGCCGCCGCTGTCGGTGAATTTGACGGCATTGCCGATGAGGTTGAGCAGCACCTGCCTCACCCTGCCGGGGTCGGCTGTGATCATCAGCGGCACGTCGGGTTCGACGTGACAGCCGAGGCCGATGTTCTTGGCGAAGGCTTTCGCCGCCATCAGTTCGATGATGTTGTCGGCGATTTCGCGCAGCGATGTCGGCTGCGGTTCCGGGTCGAAGCGGCCTGCCTCGATCTTGGAATAGTCGAGCAGGTCCTCGATCAGGGCGAGCAGTGCGCTGGCCGAGGTCGAGACGGCACTGACATAGGTCCGCTGCTCAGGCGAAAGATGGGTGTCGGCCAGAAGCTTGGCCATGCCCATGATGCCGTTCATCGGCGTGCGGATTTCATGGCTGACGGTTGCGAGGAAGCGCGATTTGGCCTGGCTTGCATATTCGGCGCGTTCGCGGGCGGTGATCAGTGACGATTCCGCGCGCTTGCGGGCGGTGATGTCGCGGGCGATCGCCCGGTGCGAGACGGCGCCCGAGTCCTTCTCGCGCACCGACAGTTCGATCCACGAGAACCAGCGCGGCCCGGCCGGCGTGCGGATGGCGACGTCGGTGGAGCTCAAACATTCGTGATCCGAAAAGGCGGCATCGGGGACAATGCCGACGTCGATGCCGAGTTCGGTCAGGGTCTTGCCGGCAAGGTCGCGCTGATCGATTTCGACAAGGCCGGCGAAAACCTTGTTGGCATAGACGATGTGGCCGTCGCGGTCGCGATGGACGACGAGGTCGCCCAGCGCATCGATGAGCCCGCGAAAACGCTCCTCGCTCTCCTGCATCTCCCACATGCGATCGGCCAGCGTCTCGATCTCGGCGCGGCTGCGGGCCGTGGCTTCGTCGAGCAGGGCCACTGTCCGGCGCTCGGCGCGCCTGGCGCGCAGATGCATGACGAGGCCGCCCATGCCGGTCGCCAGCAAGCCGATGGTGATGAAGATCGGCGCTCCGGTCAGATGCGACAGTCCCGCCAGAACGGCGATGGCGACGACCGTCAGGAAGGGCAGGCCCTCGCGGGTGGCGGGCGGCAGTTCGGGCGCCAGCGGCGGCGCGACGAGAATCCGCCGCTTCGGCAGCTCGGGGCTCAGCCCGTCGATGCCTTCGGCACTGTCCGCCTCCCTGATGCCGGATTCCGCGATCATGCGAAATCCCTATCAAACAGAGATTATGGAAGACTGCGGCGGATCGTTCGAATTTTAGCGGTCGAGCGATTCAGGACGGAAAACCGCTTCACATTTTTCCTGGAATGCCCCTGAGGGCCTTACATATCCACCACGACGCGACCGCGGATCTTGCCGTCGACGATGTCATGCGCGGCATCGATGATGCCGTCGAAGCCAATGGTTGTGGACAGGCTGGCGAGTTTCTCAAGGTCGAGATCGGTGCCGATGCGGCGCCACGCCTCGATGCGGACCGCCTTCGGCGCCATCACCGAATCGATGCCGAGCAGCGAAACACCGCGCAGGATGAACGGGGCGACGCTCGACGGCAGATCCATGCCGCCGGCCAGGCCGCAGGCGGCGACCGCGCCGCCATAGGAGGTCATCGACAGCACATTGGCCAGCGTATGGCTGCCGACCGCATCGATGCCGCCGGCCCAGCGCTCCTTGGCCAGCGGCTTTGCCGGTTGGGCGAGCTCGTCGCGCGAGATTACTTCCGCCGCGCCAAGGTCGATCAGATAGGGGCTTTCGGCGTTGCGGCCGGTCGAGGCGATGACATGATAGCCGAGGCTGGACAGGATCGAGACGGCGACCGAGCCGACGCCGCCGGCAGCGCCCGTCACCACCACCGGGCCGCGATCAGGCACGATGCCGTGCCGCTCCAGTGCGATGACGCAAAGCATGGCCGTGTAGCCGGCCGTGCCGACTGCCATGGCGTCATGCGCGCTCATGCCGTCCGGCAGCGGCACCAGCCAATCGCCCTTGACGCGGGCGCGTCCGGCATAGGCGCCGAAATGCGTCTCGCCGACGCCCCAGCCGTTCAAGATTACCTTGTCGCCCTTGCGCCAGTCGTCATGGGAAGACGAGATGACGGTGCCGGCGAAATCGATGCCCGGCACCAACGGCCAGCGGCGGATCACCGGCGCCTTGCCGGTGATGGCCAGCCCGTCCTTGTAGTTGACCGTCGTCGCTTCTACCGCGACGGTGACATCGCCTTCCATCAGATCGGCTTCGGTGAGGTCGGTCACGGCCACCGACTGCTTCTTCTCGGCGTCGCGTGAAACGAGGATGGCTTTGAAGGTCTCGGTCACTTTTGTCTCCTCGGTCTGGCGGTGCGTGGACTGTGCGGCGACAGCCCGGCGCGGTCAATCGTTCAAGAGAGCCGGGCGTTCAAGCGTCCGGACCTTGCGGCTTCACTTCGCGCCGCCAGCCGATGAGTTCGTCGAAGACGACCAGCGCGGCGCCGATCGAAATGAAGGCGTCGGCGAGGTTGAAGATGGCGAAGGACCAGACCGGCGTGTGGAACAGGATGTAATCGATGACGTGGCCGTAGACGGCACGGTCAATGAGATTGCCGAGCGCGCCGCCGACGATCAATGCAAAGCCGATGCGGGCAAGCACGTGGGCGGGCGGCGTACGCGTCGCGAGATAGAGCACGAAAGCGACGACGAGAGCCGCAATCACCACCAGGCCGGTATCGCCGAAGGATGAAAACATCGAGAAGGCAATGCCGGTGTTATAGGTGCGGTACAGCGCCAGGAACGGCACCAGATCGATTTTTTCCTGGAAGGCGAGACCGGTTTCGACCAGATGTTTCACCCATTGATCGAGGCCGATTGCCGCCACAGTCAGCAGGACGTAGGGGGACCATGATTTCACGGTTTGGTATCCTCAGGGGCAAGCTTCAGCGCGCCGCGCCGGATCTCGAACAGCATGATGCCGGTGGCGACCGCAAGGTTGAGCGAATCGGCGCGGCCCGCCTGCGGAATGCGCAGCAGCCTGTCGCAGCTTTCGGCCAGATTGTCGGGCAGGCCCTGCTGCTCGTTGCCCATCATCAAGAGCACCGGGCCCCTGGAGAAATCGACCGAACGATAGTCGACCGCCCCTTTTAGATGCGTGCCGGCGACGAGGCCTGAAAAGCTGTTGCGCCAGGCGAGAAAGGCTTCCGGCGTGGCTTTGGTCACCGGCACGGCGAAGATCGAACCCATGGTGGCGCGCACGGTTTCGACGGAAAAAGGATCGGTGGTTTCACCGACCAGGATGACGCCCTTGGCGCCGACGGCATCGACGGTGCGGATGACGGTGCCGAGATTACCGGGGTCGCGCACCCGGTCGAGCGCCACCCAGACGTCGCCGTCGTGGGCGCGGATGTCCCTCAGCGCCAAGAATTTTTGCGAGAAGACGCCAACCACCATTTGCGGATTGTCGCGGCGGGTGATGGCGACCAGCACCTTTTCCGACACTTCGAGCACGGTGCCGCCGGCGGCAACCGTGCGCGCCGCCACCTTTTCGATGGCCGCATTGCCGCGCCCGGCCTTGGCGAAGACCAGCGTCTTGATCGACCAGCCGAGGTCGAGCGCGTCGATGACCAGTTTCAGCCCTTCGGCCATGAAGGCGTTCTGCTGGTCGCGGAATTTCTTCTGCGCCAGCGCCTTGATGTCCTTGATCAGCGGATTGGCGAGGCTGGTGACTTCCTTGACCTGCCCCGGTGCGCCTGCGTGCCGCTCGTTCATCAGGCCACCCAGCGCGAGAACAGCGAGGTCGACAGCGCGCGGCCGGCCGACTTCTCGCGGATGATCAGTTCGCCGGATTCGACCGTACCGCCCATGCCGGCAAAGGTGTCGCGCAGCAAGGCATGTATGGCGAAGAAGGAGGCGCGGATCGAATAGGCGGTCAGCACCACGGCCAGCGGCTTGGGCGTCAGGATTGCGCGGCAGAGGTCGGTGAGCGCTGGCAGATCCTCGAACAATTGCCAGACCTCGCCCTTGGGGCCGCGTCCATAGGCAGGCGGGTCGAACAGGATGATGTCGTAGCGGCTGCCGCGGCGCTCCTCGCGCTCGACGAATTTCATGGCGTCGTCGACGATCCAGCGGATCGGCTTGCTGCCGAGGCCGGCCATCTCCTGGTTCTCGCGGGCCCAGCCGATCGCCTTCTTGGAGGCATCGACATGGGTGACCTCGGCGCCGGCGCGAGCCGTCACCAGCGAGGCAAGGCCAGTGTAGCCGAACAGGTTCAGCACCTTGACCGGCCGCTTTGCCGCCGCGATCAATGCGGCCATGTGATCCCAATGCGAGGCCTGCTCGGGGAAGACGCCGACATGGCGAAACGAGGTGAAGCGGCCGAGATAGTCGATGCCGTCATGCTTCATCGGCCAGGTCTCGCCGAGTGGCGTCCCGGGGAAGCGCCAGCGGCCGATGCCTTCTTCGTCGGTGTCGCCGGTGAAAATCGCGTCGGCACGGTCCCAGTCCCTTGCCGGCAGCGCCTTTTGCCAGATCGCCTGGCCCTCGGGCCGCACGATGCGATAGGGACCGTATTGCTCGAGCTTTTGGCCGGCGCCACTGTCGAGCAGCGCATAATCCTGATTGGGCGCCACTTCGAGTATCAGCGGCAGCCGCTCGGAGGGCAGGGCGCCCGGGCGGCGCGACAGGACGCGCGGCGCGGATTTGGGGTCGGACCGGTCGTCCGGTTTTGTCTGTGGCCTTGCCGCTGCGCCAGTCTCGCGTAGACGCGACTGTTCAGCCTTTGCGGGCTGACGCGGGCGGTTGTCGCGGTTTCTGTCGCGAAAGGATTTCAAGAAGGAAAATCTCCGGAGCGGGTGGCCGCTTTTGACATAGGGGCACCTGCTTCGCAACAAAATGGTCCTGCACGCGTTCGGCGCCGGTTTCTGTCGTGGGGTAATGGACCTCGCCGGAAGAAACGGGCAAATCTGAAAAACATGTCCCGCTCCGAACGCCTGCTCGACCTGATCCAGATCCTGCGCCGGCATCGCCGGCCGGTCAGCGGCCGCACGCTCGCCGGCGAGATGGGGATCTCGATCCGCACGCTCTACCGCGACATTGCCACGCTGCAGGGACAGGGCGCGCCGATCGAGGGCGAGGCGGGGCTGGGTTATGTGCTCAAGCCCGGCTTCATGCTGCCGCCGCTGATGTTCACCGACGAGGAGATCGAGGCCATCGTGCTCGGTTCGCGCTGGGTCGCCAAGCAGCCGGATTCACGGCTTTCGGCGGCTGCCACCGACGCGCTGGCCAAGATCGCCGCGGTGCTGCCGGACGATCTGCGCGAGGATCTGGATGCGACGACGCTGCTCGTCGGGCCGCGCATCGAGGCCGTCGAGGGCATCGACCTCGGGCTGGTGCGGCAAGCCATCCGCAACGAGCGCAAGCTCGGCTTTCTCTATCGCGATGCCGGTGGTGCTGCTTCGCAGCGCATGGTCTGGCCGTTTGCGCTCGGCTTCTTCGACAAGGTGCGGGTGGTGGTGGCCTGGTGCGAGACGCGGCAGGATTTCAGGCATTTTCGCGCCGATCGCATCTCCGGGTTCAACGTCACCGAGACGCGCTATCCGCGCCGCCGCCAAATGTTGTTGAAGGAATGGCGGGCGACGCTCGACGCGCCACGGCGTTAGCTGCCCGTGATCACTGCTGCCAGAATCTGACAGCAGCATCTCCTATGGTCTTCGTATCGAAACCCTTGGAGAGCAGAAAATGACAACTCCCAATTTCATCATCCTCTATGTCGACAAGCCCGAGCAGAGCGGCGTCTTCTACAGCGCGCTGTTCGGCCGCCAGCCGGTCGAGACGTCGCCGACCTTCGTGCTGTTCGTGCTCGACAACGGCTTCAAGCTCGGCCTCTGGTCGCGCCATACGGTGGAGCCGGCCGCCGCGGCCGCGGGCGGCGGTGCGGAGATCGTCTTTGCGCTGGAAACGCCGGACGCGGTCGATGCCACCCATGCCGATTGGGCCGGGCGTGGGCTGAACATCCTGCAGACGCCAACCGACATGGATTTCGGTCGCACTTTCGTCGCGCTCGATCCTGACAATCATCGGCTGCGCGTCTATTGGCTGAACGACGGAGAACAAGCATGAGCGGGCATTGGATCGCGGTCGCTTCGGCCGAGCATGTGCGGCGCGGCCGACGCGACGGCTTTATGCAGGTCAACCACGGCAAGGCAGCGCCGCTTCGCCGCATCAAACCCGGCGATGGCATTGTCTACTATTCGCCGACCACCATTTTGGGCGAGAAGGACGGCCTACAGTCGTTCACCGCCATCGGCACGGTGCGTGAAGGAGAACCCTATCAGGGCGATATGGGCGGCGGCTTCACGCCCTACCGGCGCGACGTCGAATGGGCAAAGGCGCAAGAGGCGCCGATCAAGCCGCTGCTCGACAGGCTCGAATTCACCGCCGGCAAGTCGAACTGGGGCTATCAGCTGCGCTTTGGCCTGTTTGCGCTCAGCGAGGGTGATTTTTCGCTGATCACCGAGGCGATGGGGGTCGAAATCAAGCAGGATGCTACCGCTTGAGCGCCTTGTAGACGGCAATGCCGGCGGCGAGGTCTTCGAGGGCGGCACCAACCGACTTGAACAGGGTGATCTCGTCGGGGCTTTGCCGGCCTTCTTTCTCACCACGCGCCAATTCATGCAGGTCGGCGACGATGGCTTCCGCTTTCAGCACGCCGGAGGCCAGCGGCTGGACGATGTCGCCGGCTTCCTTGGTGGCGCCGGCGCGGGTGTCGACATAGACGCGGGCCTGCGCGATCGCATCGTCGTCGCTTTCGCGCATGGTTGGCGTGAAGCCGCCGACGAGATCGACATGGGTTCCCGGCCGCAACAGGGCGCCCCGGATCAGCGGCGTCGTGGTGATGGTTGCCGAGGAGATGATGTCGGCCTGGCCGAGTTCGGCGTCGAGATCGCCCGCGGCTTCGGCGGCAAAGCCTTCGGCACGCAGATCCGCCGCAACTTTTTCGGCGTTGGCCGGCGTGCGGTTCCAGATGCGGATGGATTTGATCGGCCGCACCGCCGAATGCGCCTTTGCCAGAAACGGCGATAGCGCGCCGGCGCCAACCACCAGCAGCCGCGAAGCGTCCGTGCGGGCCAGATAGGAAGCAGCCAGCGCCGAGGCGCAAGCCGTGCGCCACTGCGTCAGCCGCTGGCCGTCGATCAAGGCCTCTGGCTCGCCGGTGGCGCCGTCGAGCAGGAGATAAAGCCCCATCACGGCGGGTTTGCCGATGGCATTGTTGTCTGGCGAGACCGTGACGATCTTGACGCCGATATGGCCGCCGGCAGAGGTGCCGGCGGCGTTGAAGTCGGTCCAGGCCGGCATCAAAAGCAGGGTCGAGGCCGCGCCGTCGGGCCGCTCGACCGTGTGGTGATGACGGACCGGCTGCACCGCACCGTCACGGAAGGCCACGCGCAATGTCTCGACCAGTCCTGGAAAGGTCAGCGCATGGTCGACCTCGGCGGCCGAAATGGTCAGCATGAAAAACTCCGTGGAGAAAGCGCGATCTGGCGCTTCAATTCGTCGGTTTCGGCAAGGCTGACCCTTGGGCCGACCCTTGGGCCGAGCCTTGTGGCGCGGCCGGCGCACGGCTGACCGCCTGGCGCAGGTTTTCGGCCTCGACGCCGCGCTGGCGCGCCAGCTTGCGATAGTGGCCCTGCCTGACCCAGGTCGCCAGGCTGCCGACGATCATGCCGACGGCGAGCGCGAGGAACAGGTAGATGAAGAGCGGCAAGGTCAGCGTCAGCGCCGGATTGCCGGGATGGAATGGGTCGAGCGTGAAGGCAACCAATTCGCGATTGGCCACGGCCAGCGCGATCAGGATGATGGCCAGAGGCACGAAGACCACGATGAGAACAAAGCGATTGAACATAGTATTTCCTGTCGAAAGGCGGGCCATGCCGACGGCCGGCATGGCCCATGAACCCGCGGCGCCTATTTGCCGCCGTTCAGCCTTTCGCGCAACTCCTTGCCGGTCTTGAAGAACGGCACCCATTTCTCCTCGACCTCGACGGATTCGCCGGTGCGTGGGTTGCGCCCGGTGCGGGCGGGGCGATTTTTCACCGAAAAAGCGCCGAAGCCGCGCAGTTCGACCCGGTTGCCTTCGGCAAGGGCGTCGGTGATCTCGTCGAAAATAGCGCCGACGATGTTTTCAACGTCGCGCAGGAAAAGATGCGGGTTGCGCGTGGCAATAATTTGCACAAGTTCGGATTTGATCATGAGAGGGGTCCCCGTGAAAGCACTGCGGTCGAAATTATGAGGATGATTTTATTTGCTTTTTTCACTCGTCCCAGAAGGCTTATCAAGGGTGCCAGACGGAAACGAGACCGTCAAGAAACAAGCGGTCGGCGCCAAGTTCCTCAATGACGTCGCCGCTGGCGCCCGGCAGGCCGAGCGCGCTGCCGATGCTCTGCGCCATCGCTTTCGAGAACAGGAAGCCACCGCGCTTTTCAGTGCTCTTCCATTCCACCACCTTGAGCTTGGCATCGACACCCTTGGTCGCCAGCCAGTCGACCGCCTCTTGTTCACCGCCGACGGCGTCGATCAGCCGGTTGGCGACGCCCTGCCGGCCGGTGAAGATCGAACCGTCGGCAAGTGCCAGCGCCTGCTCGCGGGTCATCTTGCGGCGTTCGGCGACGATGCCGACGAACCAATCGTAGCTGTCGAGGATGAGTTTGCGGACCATGGCGCGCTCGTCGTCATTGGTCGGCTTGAAGGGCGAGGGCGAGGCTTTCAGCGGTGAAGATTTCACCTCTTCGAGCTTGATGCCGAGCTTGTCCATGAGGCCGCTGACATCGGGATACTGGATCAGCACGCCGATCGAGCCGACGATCGAGGTTTTGCGGGCAACGATATGGTCCGTGGCGGTTGCGATCATGTAGCCGGCGGACGCGGCGAGCGTGCCGACCTCGGCCACCACCGGCTTGTCGGCGGCGAGCTTGCGCACTTCCTCGTAAATGGATTCGCCACCGACCGTGGTGCCGCCTGGCGAATCGATCGACAGGATCACGCCCTTCACCGTCGAGGACTGGCGGATGGTTTCCAGCCGTTTGATGAGTTCCTCGTCCTCGGTGATGGTGCCTTCGATCCTGATCTTGGCGATATGGCTAACGCCTGTGCCGGCGAAGTCGTCATCATAAACCCAGGCTGAAAGGGCGATCAGCCCGGCCGCTACCACAGCAAACGCCGCAACACGCCAGAACGTCAGCTTGCGTCGCAAACGGCGGCGGTCGATCAGGTCGTCGGCTCTCAGTGCCATGGTCAGCCTCATGGTGGGTGGGAAGAGATGCTTTTAGAGCAAGCGTCCGCGCCCGGCTACCGTTTCCTGATGGGCGCGCGCCAAACACGGGATCGTCAACGCCGGCGAAGCGGTATTTGATGAAAAATTAACGCTGCGCGCCCGTATCTGGTATGAAGTGCGGACAGTTGTGTTGACTTCATTTTCGTTTGTACAACAGCAGCCGTCACATTTTTGCGATTTTCCTCCGCTTGTGCTTGCTTGCGGAGGTCGACATCCCACCTATGGGCGGTGTCTGGCGGGCAAGGGTTAATAGAAAGCAGTTATGTTAGCGCGACCGAATGAACCGACCAATGCCGAGACGGTATTGGCTCCTGCGGTGCCTGGCACTGCGCGGGTCGACGCCTTTGGCCTTGCGCAGCGCCATTCGCGCCGTGTCCGCGTCTTGAAGTTCGTCGTACCGCTGGTTGCCGCTCTGATCGCCATTGCCTTTCCGGTGTACTCTTATTTTGCGGCCCCCATTTCCGTCTCGGTGCAGGCCGATGGCAGCGCCTATGCCGACGGCAAGCTGGTGATGGCCAACCCCAAGCTCAACGGATTCACCAAGCAGAAGCTGCCCTATTCGCTGACAGCCTTGCGCGCCACCCAGGACGTCGGCAAGCAGGACATCATCGATCTGGAAGGCATCAATGCCAAAGTGCCGCTCACGGCCGACAATGTGGCAACGGTCAATGCGACACGCGGCATCTACAATCGCGCCGGCAACACGATGGACCTGACCAGCGATGTCACCGTGACCACGACCGATGGCGTCGAGGCGAAATTCAAATCGGTCTTTCTCGACATGGGCAAAGGCTCTATGAAGACGAATGATCCCGTCGACGTCAGCCGTGGCGGGTCGCGTATCACGGCGGATTCGATGTCGGTCCAGGACAATGGCAAGGTCCTGGTCTTCGAAAACAGAGTGCGCGTCAACATCGATCCCGCCAGTCTGAAGGCGGCAGAGGCAAAGAGCGGAGAATCGAATGCGGCCCAGTAGTTCGACACGGCTTGTGGCCGCAACTTCGGCGCTGCTGCTGCTTGGGCTGACGCCATCGCTGGCCCAGTCCAGCACCAGCCAGGTGTCCGGGCTGCAATTGTCCGGCGACAAGCCGATCCAGATCGAAAGCGACAAGCTGGAGGTCCGCCAAGCGGA
Organism: Mesorhizobium sp. P3_B5; assembly: GCF_056402815.1. NCBI lineage: Bacteria > Pseudomonadati > Pseudomonadota > Alphaproteobacteria > Hyphomicrobiales > Phyllobacteriaceae > Mesorhizobium > Mesorhizobium sp. P3_B5. Next base: position 150,621 of record NZ_JBFUGR010000009.1, read on the forward strand.
CAGCCTCGCGGTGTTCACGGGCAATGTCACGGTCATTCAGGGGCCGACCATGCTCAAGGCCGGCAAGATGACGGTCTACTATGTCAAGGATCCGAACGCCGCCAAGGGCGCCGCCGCCAATGCCTCGGCGATGACCGGCTCGGCCAACATCGACCATTTGGACGTCGACAACCGGGTCTATATCAAATCGAACGACCAGATCGCCACCGGCGACCGCGGCACCTTCGACATGAAAACCGAAGTGCTCGTCCTGTCCGGCAAGGAAGTGGTTCTGTCTCAGGGCGACAACGTGCTCAAAGGCTGCAAGCTTACCGTGCAGATGAAGAGCGGCCTGGCCCAGGTCGACGCTTGCGGCGGGCGCGTCATCATGTCGATCACGCCGCCGCCGAAGTCGGGAGCGGCGAAGCCCTAATGGTCGACGTATCATCGCTGATGGCGCGTCTTCCAGGGCGGGCCGCCAGCAAGCTTGCGGCACCGGCCACGGTCACCGTCGATCCGGCAAAGTTCAAGGGAACCTTGATCGCGAAAGGCCTGACCAAGAGCTACAAGGGCCGCAAGGTGGTCAGCGGCGTGACCATCGGCGTGCGCGCCGGCGAGGCGGTCGGTCTGCTCGGGCCCAACGGCGCCGGCAAGACGACCTGTTTCTACATGGTCACCGGACTGGTGCCGGTCGACGAAGGCACGATCGAGATCGACGGCTTCGACGTCACCTCGATGCCGATGTATCGCCGCGCCCGCCTCGGCATCGGCTACCTTCCCCAGGAAGCGTCGATCTTCCGCGGCCTCAATGTCGAGCAGAACATCCGCGCCGTGCTGGAAGTGGTCGAAAAGGACCGCAAGGCGCGCGAGCGGGCGCTGGACGAACTGCTCGAGGAATTTCACATCAGCCATTTGCGCAAGGCGCCGTCGATGTCGCTGTCCGGCGGCGAGCGGCGGCGGCTTGAAATCGCGCGGGCGCTGGCGACGCGGCCGGCCTACATGCTGCTCGACGAGCCTTTCGCCGGCATCGATCCGATCGCCGTCGCCGATATCCAGCAGCTCGTGCGCCACCTGACGGCGCGCGGCATCGGCGTGCTCATCACCGATCACAATGTCCGCGAGACGCTCGGCCTGATCGACCGCGCCTACATCATCCATGCCGGCCAGGTGCTGACGCATGGCCGGGCGGATGAAGTGGTCGCCAATGCGGATGTGCGGCGCCTGTATCTCGGTGAGGGATTTACGCTCTAAGCGTGAAATCCCCGCCCAATTCGATTTTTCAAGAAAATTTCGATCGTTTTTCGCGATTTTTCTCGACGCTAACGCCGGGGTAACCGGCTTTTGCTAGCAATTGCCTTGACAAGCAAAAGCCGGGCCAGTTTCTATGACCGGCTGGGAAAATTGGTCCCGACAGTTCCGGATGCGTAAACGAGGCGTTTGAAACCGAACCATGGCGCTGGCTGCCAAACTACAGCTCCGACAATCCCAGTCGCTGGTGATGACGCCGCAGCTGATGCAGTCGATTCGGCTGCTGCAGCTCACCCATATCGAGCTTGAACACTTCATCGACGATGAGATCGAGCGCAATCCGCTTCTGGAGCGCGCCGAACCCCAGGACGACGCCGCCAGCGACCAGGCGCAGAAGGCCGACGCCGCGCCCGAACCCGCGGCCGAGGGCGACTGGTTCGAAAACGAGACGCAATGGAGCGCCGAGGCGATCTCGGACAAGCTCGATACCTCGCTGGAAAACCTGTTTCAGGACGATCCTGGCACGAGCGAACGGCTTGGGCCTGACCTGACGGCGCAATGGAAATCGGCCGCCGGCAACAGTTCCGCGTCCTCGGGCGAAGGCTTCGATGTCGGCGACATGGCCGCCGCCGCCATCACCATGCGCGAGCATGTCGGCGAGCAGATTGCCCTTGCCTTTGCCGATCCGGCGGAGCGGCTGATTGCCGGCGAGTTGGCCGATGGCCTCGACGAGGCCGGCTACATGCGCGCCGATATGGAGGAGATCGCGGCCCGTCTCGGCACCGACGCTGCCACGGTGGCCAAGGTACTGGCGGTCTGCCAGACATTCGAGCCTGTCGGCCTGTTTGCCCGCGACCTCGCCGAATGCCTGTCGCTGCAGCTGGTCGTGCGCGACCGGTTCGATCCGGCGATGAAGGCGCTGATCGCCAATCTGGAACTGCTGGCGCGGCGCGATTTCCAGACGCTGAAACGGATTTGCGGCGTCGACGAGGAGGATCTTCTCGACATGCTGGCCGAAATCCGGGCGCTCGATCCGCGACCCGGCACGGCGTTTTCGGGCGGCACCAGCGACGCCATCGTCGCCGATGTCGAAGTGCGGGCGGCAAACGATGGCAGCTGGACGGTGGAACTTAACGCCGAAACGCTGCCGCGCGTGCTGGTCGACCACATTTATTTCGCCCAGGTTTCGCCGCAGGCAAAAAACCAGACGGAACGGGATTTTCTGGCCGAGTGCCTGCAAAATGCCAACTGGCTGACGCGCAGCCTCGACCAGCGGGCCAAGACCATCCTCAAGGTCGCCTCGGAAATCGTGCGCCAGCAGGATGCGTTTCTCATGCATGGCGTGCGTCACCTCAGGCCGCTCAACCTGCGCACGGTGGCCGACGCCATCGGCATGCACGAGTCGACGGTCAGCCGGGTCACGGCCAACAAATACATGCTGACGCCGCGCGGTGTGTTCGAACTGCGCTATTTCTTCACCGCCTCTATCGCAGCGTCGGGCGGCGGCGATGCGCATTCGTCGGAAGCGGTGCGCGATCGCATCAAACAGCTGATCGACGAGGAAAAACCCGTCGACGTGCTTTCCGACGACGCGATTGTGGATATGTTGCGCGAAAATGGCGTCGATATCGCCCGGCGCACGGTCGCCAAGTACCGGGAAGGCATGAACATTCCGTCCTCGGTGCAGCGGCGGCGCGAAAAGCGCGCGCTGGCCAGCGCCGGCCGCTGAACGCGGGCTGAATTTCCACAGTTTTCGCGCTTCATTGACAAGCCGCGATGAAGTGGCTAGAAGCCCGCCCGCATGAGACGGGCTGGATTGCCCGCATGCGGATGGTCCGTCACGACGTAGGCCACGGGACGGCCAAGAGGCGGCTTGTGATCAATCGGAAAGTTCGGATTTAAAATCGGCGCGAGTGACGCCGCAAAGCTTGTGCGCACGGACCACGAGTATAAACTCTGGCCAGTTTGAAGCCTGAGCAAGGAAGGTCAGTTTTCAGATGAAGCTGCGCATATCGGGAAAACATATGGATATCGGCGATGCGTTTCGTACGCGCATCACCGACCGTGTCGGCGAGGCGATCGGAAAATATTTCGATCGGGGTTTCTCGGGGCATGTCACCGTCATCAAATCGGGGTCGCGTTATTCGGCCGATTGCATGATCAGGCTGGATTCCGGTGCTTCGCTGCAGGCAACCGGCGATGCCCAGGATCCGACGCTTGCCTTCGAGGCCGCCGCCGACCGACTCGAAACCCGCCTTCGACGCTACAAGCGCCGGCTGAAATCACACAATTCGGGGGCCTCCAATGGCGAGCCGACCGACATCGCCTACACGGTGATGGCGCCGCTCGCCGATGACGACGAGGACATTCCGGAGAATTTCGCGCCGGCCATCGTTGCCGAATCGACCATGACGCTGCAGACCATGTCGGTGGCGTCAGCCGTGATCGAGCTCGACACCAAGGACACCCCGGTCTTCGTCTTCCGCAACGCCGGAAACGATCATCTCAACATCGTCTATCGCCGGCCAGACGGAAATATCGGCTGGATCGACCCGTCCACGACCAAAGTCGCACAGGCGTGACGACAATGGTCGCGCAGGTGACGACAATAGTCGCACAGAGATAGAAGCCAGCCGCGCGAGGGGCGAGGACTGGCGACGGCAGGCGAACAAGGGAATTTCAAGCATGGATCTGAGCGATCTTATCAACGTTCCGGCGATCATGCCGGCGTTGAAGGCGAACTCGAAGAAGCAGCTGCTGCAATTGCTCTCCGAAAGGGCGGCGGCAATTTCGGGTATTCCGGAGCGGGAGGTGTTCGACACGATCCTGCAGCGCGAACGGCTGGGCTCCACCGGCGTCGGCAACGGCATCGCCATTCCGCACGGCAAGCTGGCCGGGGTGAAGCGAATTGCCGGGGTGTTTGCCCGGCTGGAGACGCCGGTCGATTTCGAGGCGCTGGACGACCAGCCGGTCGACCTTGTGTTCCTGCTGCTGGCCCCGGAAGGGGCGGGTGCCGACCACCTCAAGGCCTTGTCACGCATCGCGCGGGTGTTGCGCGATGCCGACACGGTGGCCAAGGTCAGGGGCACGCGCGACGCCGTGGCAATCCACGCGCTGCTTTCAGATACACAGGCCTCGCACGCAGCCTGAGGTTTTTTCGGATTAAGTCTGCTTTTGGATTAAGTTTGTCGGGGGCCGCCTTGAGCGGCCCTATCCGTTTCAGCCAACCTATTCGCCCTGTTCGACCATGATCTTTCCCGAAAACCGGGTCCCACTTTTCGGGATCATGGTTTAGTGGATCGCGACGGTGGTCAGATCGTTTTCCATGGCGCCGGCCAAAGCGCGGTCGCGCGCGTCGGAAAGCAGGATCGGCTGGCCGTTGGCGGCAAACAGCGCCCACAGCTCCATGCCGGGTTCGATTTCACCAAGGCCTGGGAAGCGACCGAGCAAATCGTCGCTCGACACTTTCCGGAGATAGGCGACCGAGCCTTCGCCGAGATGGGCGAATTCGCCGCTGGTCATGGCGATATTTTCGTGAGTTCTGGGCATTTCAAGCCTCCTTGGCGCGAGACGCCGCCCTTTTCCGGGGCAACAGGCCATCCCGCATGAGAGCCATCGGTAAAGATCAGTCTTTCACCGATATATTTATTTTCCGTACCAGCCGTTCGGACTCCGGCCGATCGAGGTCGATCGACAAAAGACCGTTCTTCAGCTCCGCCGCGATCACCCGCATGCCGTCGGCCAGCACGAAACAGCGCTGGAACTGGCGCGCGGCGATGCCGCGGTGAAGGAATTCGCGCTCGGTGTCGTCGTTCTGACGGCCGCGCACGACCAACTGGTTCTCCTCCGTGGTGACATCGAGATCGCTTTCCGCGAAACCGGCGACAGCGAGTGTGATACGCAGCCTTTCGGCCTTGCCGTCGGCACCGCTGAGGCGCTCGATGTTGTAAGGAGGATAGCTGTCACCCGATTTTGCCAGACGCTCAAGGGTCTTTTCCATGGCGTCGAAGCCCAAGAGAAGCGGGCTGGAAAAGGGCGTCATTCGGCTCATGTTACACTGTCCTCTTTGGAGCGACATAAAGTGGAAAAACCCGGATGGCATTTTTCCCGATGGTCTTGATATGGTCCGCGCCGCGGCCAAGTTCAAGCCGTCAAAAAACCCCGCCCAAAAAGACTCCCTAGACAAGGAAATGAAATGCCCCATACCCACAGGATCATCATCGACACGGATCCCGGCCAGGACGATGCCGTCGCCATATTGCTGGCACTCGGCAGCACTGAGCTGGAGATCGTCGGCATCACTGCTGTTGCCGGCAACGTGCCGCTGAAGCTCACCGAGAAGAACGCGCGCAAGATCTGCGAACTGGCAGGCCGGCCTGACATCAAGGTCTATGCCGGCGCCATCCGGCCGCTGGCACGTCAGCTCGTCACCGCCGAGGAAGTGCATGGCAAGACCGGCCTCAACGGACCGCAGCTGGCCGAACCAACAATGCCGCTGCAGGACCAGTACGCGGTCGATTTCATCGTCGAGACGCTGATGAAAGAACCGAGCGGCACGATCACACTATGTGCCCTCGGGCCACTCACCAACATTGCGCTGGCGCTGATCCGCGAGCCCAAGATCGCGCCGCGCATCAAGGAAATCGTGCTGATGGGCGGTGGTTTCTTCGAGGGCGGCAACGTCACCCCGACCGCCGAATTCAACATTTATGTCGACCCGCATGCCGCCGATATCGTGTTCAAATCCGGCATTCCGATCGTCATGATGCCGCTCGACGTCACCCACAAGGCGCTGACCACGGCCAAGCGCACGCAGGCCTTTCGCACGCTCGGCACCAGGGTCGGCAATGCCACCGCCGACATGCTCGAATTCTTCGAACGCTTCGACGAGGAGAAATACGGCACCGATGGCGGGCCGCTGCACGACCCGTGCGTCATCGCCTATCTGCTGAAGCCGGAGCTGTTCCAGGGCCGCAACTGCAATGTCACGGTGGAAACAGCCTCGGAGCTTACCATGGGCATGACCGTGATCGACTGGTGGGGCGTCACCAAGCGGCCGAAGAACGCCATGGTGATGCGCGACATCGACCATGACGCCTTTTTCGCCCTGCTGGTGGAAAGGTTGGGGCGGCTTTAGGGACGCTTTTCCTTCTCCCCATTTACGGGGAGAAGGTCCCGCAGGGGGATGAGGGGCGGCGCAAACGCTGATATTTTTGCCTGCAACCCCGGCGCTGCCTCTCACCCGGTCGCTGCGCGACCACCCTCTCCACGTAAACGGGGTGAGGGAAGAGGTGCTTACTTCGCCTTTGAAAAGGCCAGCCAGAGGCCGCCGCCGACCAGGAAGCTGCCGCTGATCCTGGACATCAGCTTGATGCGGCTGGCCGACAGCAAGCGGCCGGCGCGGGCGGAGGCGAGCGCATAGGTCGAATCCGAGACGGCGGCGAAGATCATGGCGGTGAGGCCCATGACCACGATCTGCAGCGTGTAATTGCCCTGAGGGGCGATGAACTGCGGGAAGAAGGCGCCGAAGAAGACCAGCGTCTTGGGGTTGCTGAGCGCCACCAGCAGGCCTTGCAGGAAGAAGCCGCCGCGCGGCTTCCTGGCCGATCCGTCGGCATTCAGCGTGCCCTTGGAGCGGAACATCTGCACGCCCATCCAGATCAGGTAGGCGGCGCCGATCAGGCGCACCCATTCGAACCAGTGGCCCATGCCCGTGATCAGCGTGTTGAGGCCGATGCCGACAATAGCGATCATGATGGCAAGCCCGGCCTGCGTGCCGGCGACGTTGGCGAGGCCGGCGCGTGCGCCATGGCGGATGCTGTTGGCGATGATCAAAGTGACCGTCGGTCCCGGCACCAGGATGATCACAAGGCAAGCGAGAAGGTAGGCAGCGTAGAGTTCCAGCGACATGGGGGATTCCTCGACAGAGTGCCGCTCTTCGATGCGGCGAGCCACGATCAAAACATGACGGCGATGCCGGTGCAAGCCGGCGGGACATGTCGCCGACAATACTGGCCTGTTCAGGCGCCGGCCTGCCATGGCAGCGTCGCTTCGTAGGCCGCAGCTGCTCTCAGCACGGCAAGATCGCCACGCGGCCGCCCGATCAGTTGCATGCCCATCGGCCGGCCCTGGTCGTCGAAACCGACCGGCACGTTGACCGCCGGACAGCCGCCCAGCGTGGCAAAGGCCGAGACCTGCATCCAGCGGTGGTAGCTGTCCATGGCGCGTCCTGCCACTTCCCTTGGCCAGTGCGTGGCGACGTCGAAAGGAAACACCTGCGCGGTCGGCAGCGCGATGAGGTCGAAGCGCTCGAACAGCGACAGCAGCATTTTATGCCAAGAGGTGCGCACAACCGAGGCTGCGCGGATCTGCGGCGCTGTCAGCCGCATGGCGTTCTCGACCTCCCAAACGGCTTCCGGCTTGAGCAGGGTGCGCTTGTGCGGGTCGTCATGGTGGATCTTCAGCGCCGAGCCGCTGGTCGCCTGGCGTAGCGTCACGAAGGCCTGCCACAGCGCTTCGAAATCAAAATCCGGCAGCAGCGGTTCGGTCAGGAAGGACGCTTCCGCGAAGCGGCCGAGTGATGCCTCGCACAGATCGAGGATGCCTGGCTCGACCGGAAGATGACCGCCGAGGTCGCCAAGCCAGGCGACGCGGCCGCCGCTTGCCGGCGTGGCGACTCCGTCGAGGAAGGAGCCCGGCTTTTCCCAGGACAAGGGCGCTTGCGGATGATAACCCGCCTGCACATCGAGCAGCAGCGCCATGTCACCGATGTTGCGGCCCATCGGCCCGTCGATGCCCATCTGGGCATGAAAGACCTCAAGATCCGGTCCGCCGGGAACAAGTCCCTGCGAGGGGCGAAAACCGTAGACATTGTTCCAGGCAGCCGGATTGCGCAGCGAGCCGCCAAAGTCGCTGCCGTCGGCGACAGGGACCATGTCGAGCGCCAGCGCGACAGCCGCACCGCCGCTCGAGCCGCCGGCGGTCAATGCCGGATCGAAGGCGTTGAGCGTCGGGCCGAACACTTTGTTGTAGGTGTTGGAGCCAAGGCCGAATTCGGGAACGTTGGTCTTGCCGATGATGATGGCGCCGGCCTTGCGGATGCGCTCGACGAAGAAATCATCCTCCTGCGGCACGAAATCGGCGAAGATCGGCGAGCCGAAACTGGTCCTCAGCCCCTTGGTCATGGCGAGGTCTTTTATCGCGATCGGCAGGCCGAACAGGGGGCCGGCATCCCCTCCATTCGCCAGATGGGCGTCGGCCTTGTCGGCCTCGCGCAAAATGTCGCCGCGGTCGCGCAGCGAGACGATGGCGTTGACCAGCGGGTTCACGGCTTCGATCCGGTCGAGGAACGCCGCGACCACCTCGCGCACCGACAGGCGGCGGTGCCTGATCGCGTCGGCGAGCGCCACCGCCGACAGGCGACAGATATCGCCGGCGGGCGGCACGGCGTGTTTGGTGGCCGGACGCATGGCGATCACGCTTTGGCAGCCTGCAAGGCGGCATCGACGTCCGCCGCCAGCGGGATCGCCGGCTGGGCGCCGGGTTTCAGGCAGGCAAGCGAACCGGCGGCCGCGGCGCGGGCGAGCGCCTGTTCGAGCGGCAGGCCGGATGACAGGCCGGCGGCGAAATGGCCGCAAAACGTATCGCCGGCGCCGACCGTATCGACCGGGGTGATTTTCAATGCCGGAACGGTCAGGAAATCCTCCGGCGTTGCGGCAAGCACGCCATCGCCGCCGAGCGTGACGACGATGGTGCGGCCGGTCTTGCCGGCAAAGTCGCGCATCCGCGCCGGGCGGTCGCGGCCTTTCAACGACAGTGCTTCGCCGTAGAGGTCGAATTCGGTTTCATTGGCGACGACATAGTCGGCCTTGGCGAGGAGAGCGGCCGCCTCGCCGCGGAAGGGGGCTGTGTTGAGCACGGTGATCGCGCCTGCCGCTCGAGCGGCGTCAAGTGCTGCATCGACGGTCTGCAGCGGGATTTCGTGCTGCAGCAGCGCGACATCGCCCTTTCCGAGGAAAGCCTTGGCAAGATCGCCAGGCACAACCGAATCATTGGCGCCGGGCGCGACGGCAATGATGTTCTCGCCGTCGTCGCCGACCATGATCAGCGCCGTGCCGGTCGAGGCGAAGGTTTCACCGACGCCGGACAGATCGACCTTGCCGATGCGCAGCAGCGCCAGCGCCTCGGTGGCGAAATTATCCTTGCCGACCGCACCAACCATGCGCACCTTGGCGCCGGCTCGCGCGGCGGCCAGCGCCTGGTTGGCGCCCTTGCCGCCAGGAGCGGTGGTGAAACCGGAGCCGCGAACCGTCTCGCCGGGTGCGGGCAAGCGGTCGACCTTGGCGATAAGATCGAGATTGATCGAGCCGATGACGATGATCAAGGAATGCCTCCTCATGAATGCGCGGGAAGCTATCCTGTAAGATCGCTGCTTTCCAGAGCCTGCTGATGTGCCAACGCTCTGTCGTTGCGCCATTCACTGGCAAGGCGATGTCGTTTTTGCCATGAAATGAAGAACACCGGCGAAAAGTCTTCGCCGGTGTTGCTTTATGCGGGTCGTGTCAGGATGCCGTCTGTCCCGCTTCCCAGCCGAGGATGGCGCGCTTGCGCGTCAGGCCCCAGTGGTAGCCGGTGAGCGCGCCGGATTTGCCGAGCGCCCGATGGCACGGCACGACGAAGGACATCGGGTTGGCGCCAACCGCGGCACCCACCGCACGGCTGGCACTCGGGGCGCCGATGCGGGCGGCGATCGAGGAATAGGTGCAGGCCTTGCCCATCGGGATCCGCAGCAGGGCTTCCCAGACACGAACCTGGAAGTCGGTGCCGATCATGACGACGCGCAGCGGCTGGTCGGCGCGCCACAGCGTCGGATCGAAGATACGGGCGGCATAGGGTGCCGTGGCGCTCATATCCTCGACATAGGTGGCGTTGGGCCAGCGGCCCGACATATCGGCGAAGGCCGCGCGCTCGCCGCCGGCATCGTTGAAGGCAAGGCCGGCCAGTCCGCGGTCGGTGACCATGATCAGGGCGATGCCAAAAGGCGAGATGTGATAGCCGTAGCGGATGGTCAGCCCGGCGCCGCGCGTCTTGTAGTCGCCCGGCGACATCGCCTCGTGGGTGACGAAGAGATCGTGCAACCGACCGGGGCCGGACATGCCAACCTCGAACGAAGCTTCGAGCAGCGGCATGCCGGAATCGAGCAGCTTGCGCGCATGGTCCAGCGTAACGGCCTGCAAAAAGGCCTTCGGCGACAGGCCGGCCCAACGGGTGAACAGTTTCTGCAGGCCGGTCGGCGTCTCGCCGACTTCTTCGGCCAATGTCTCGAGCGAGGGTTGGTCGCGGTAATCGAGGCTGATCTTCTCGATGGCGCGGCGCACGACTTCGTAGTCGCTGCCTTCGGGCGTGATGTCGTTTTGCAGGATGGCTGTCGGTTTCATCTGCGCATTCATGGTCATCTGGGCGTTCATGGCAATATCTCCTTGACCGCGAATATCGGTCTTCCCGGCCTTTGCCACCACCCGAAACTTGCCTTCCTGGCGCGCATACCCAGATAGAGCTGGCTTTGAGCTGAGGAGGCGATCATGGCCGGCGAGAAAGTAAATCTGACCGGGGCAAAGGAGACTTTGCTGATGACGCTCTACGGCAAGGCGAGGGAAAGCAGGTTGCCGAATTCGCTGCTCAGGGATCATTTCGCCGACGAGGCGGTGCGCAAGATCGACTATGATTTCTCCAGGCTCAAGGTCGACGACAATCTCGGCGTTGGCCTGGCGATCAGGGCGAAGACACTGGACGTCCGCGTTCAGGACTTTCTCGCCAGAAATCCCGACGCCATCGTGCTGCATCTGGGGTGCGGGCTCGACACGCGGATATTCCGCATCGATCCGCCAGCCGGCGTGGAATGGTTCGATGTCGACTACCCGGAAGTCATCGAACTCAGGCGCAGGCTCTACCCGTCCCGAGGTCACTACCATCTCGTCGCCTCGTCGGTGACCGAGCCGGATTGGCTGACCAAAGTGCCCCGCAATCGCCCGGCCGTCGTAGTGATGGAGGGGCTGACGCCCTATCTTCCCGCCGAAGAGGGACCGCGCCTGTTTTCGCGCCTTGTCTCGCATCTTGCCAGCGGCGAGCTGATGTTCGACGCCTACAGCCGCTTCGGCCTGAAGCTGCTTCGGCTCAATCCAACCATCAGGGCAACGGGCGCCGAGGTCCACTGGGCCATCGACGATCCGCACGAGCTGGAGCGAGCCGTTCCGAAGCTGCGCTTCATCGACGACATCTCGGCCTACAGCCCTGAACGCACTGCTGGCTTGGGTTGGTCCGCGAGACTGTTTATCCAGCTTTGGAGACATATCCCCGCATTGCGCAAGGTCGGCAGGATCTTGCGCTTTCGATTCTAAAACGCCGGTTCAGCGGGTCTTCGCGGTCGCCAGCGCGCGCGAAAAAGCGGTGGCGAAACTTTCGCGGGAGTCGGGGTCCAGGAAAGACCCGATCGGCACATTCTGTCCTTGCGCCACCACTGCCATCCTGGTGATGCCGATCTCGGCGTGGCGGGCGATCGAAAAGTGCGCCCAGAACGGATTGAAGCGATGCGCTTCCGATTTGCCCGACGGCGCCGTCTTGCGGATGTCGAGCGCGGTGCGCGAAACCGAGACCTCTTCGCGGGCGCGAGCGGCACGATAGTTGGCGCGGAAGGCGATGTAGACGGCGATCACGTCGAGGCCGAAAAAACCAAACACCGGCCAGGCGCCGCGCGACAGGAAAAACGCGCCGGTCACCAGCCAACCGAACAGCAGCGCCCCCATCAGCACGGCAAAGCCGGTTTTGCCAAGCGAGCGGTGTGGCGTCAGCAGCGCCCGGAAGAAGGGTTCGTCAGCCTGGAATGAGGCGTTTGTGTCGCTCATGCGGGAATACTATAGGAAGGGAATGGCGAGCCCCAAGTCGAAAAAATTGTCCGCACCCAAAAATGAATTGCCGCCTGGCCGCCGCGACGGCTCGAACGCCAAGCCGCGCCCCAGCCCGGCGCGACCCGGTTCGCTCTACAACGCGGCAGAAGTGCACGAGATTTTTAGGCGCTTCTCCGTCCAGCGACCCGAGCCGAAGGGCGAACTCGAACATGTCAACGCCTTCACGCTGCTGGTGGCCGTGGTGCTGTCGGCGCAAGCCACCGATGTCGGCGTCAACAAGGCGACGCGGGCGCTGTTCAAGGTTGCTGATACGCCGCAAAAGATGCTGGCGCTGGGCGAAGCCAGGGTTGGCGACCACATCCGCACCATCGGGCTGTGGCGCAACAAGGCCAAGAACGTCATTGCGCTGTCGCAAGCGCTGATCCGCGATCATGGCGGCGAAGTACCTGACAACCGCGAACAGCTGGTCGAACTTCCAGGTGTCGGGCGCAAGACCGCCAATGTCGTGCTCAACATGGCCTTCGGCCAGCACACGATGGCGGTCGACACGCATATTTTGCGCATCGGCAACCGGCTTGGCCTGGCCCCCGGCAAGACGCCGGAACAGGTCGAGCAGGGCCTGTTGCGGATCATTCCGGACGAATATATGCGCCACGCGCATCACTGGCTGATCCTGCACGGCCGCTATGTCTGCAAGGCGCGCAAACCGGACTGCCCGGCCTGCGTTATCGCCGATATCTGCAAGGCGCAGGAGAAAACGACCGACGTGCCGGCGCCGCTGGTCGAACTCGCGCCGCTCGGCCCGCCGGATGAAATTCAGTAGCCGTAGCCGCGCGCCATCGCCGCCGCGAAGACCGGGATCAGCAGGAAGATGAAGGCTTCGGCGCGGAAATAGGTTTTCACGGAAGCGAGCTCAGCTGCCGGCACCAGGAAAGCGGGATTGGCGCTGGCCTGCCGGTTCCAGGAAATGAAGCGGATTGTCGGGATGATCGACAACAGGCCGACAATGGCGAAGGCCGCCATTTTTGCCCAGAACACCCAGTTGTAGACATAGAACTCCCAGCCCTTCAGGCCGTAAAGGACGCGGCCGATGCCGACGATGACGATCAGCGTGGCGATGATGCCATAGTGGCGAGCGATGCCGGCAAGGCGCTTCAGTGCCGCGGCAGGCAGGTCGCCGCGGATCAGGACAAACTCGGCGCCGATGATGCCCGCCAGCGAGAACACCAGCAAATGATGGACGATGGCAAGCACAAGATCGGTGGTGTCCATGTGTTCCCTCACTTTGGACGGCCGGCGCCGAACCGGCACGTCGGCCATTCTCAAATCGACTGCTGGCGAAAGGTAGCATCGTTCGGCAAGATTCCCATACCCGCAGCCTATGTTCGCGGCTGACATAGGGCCGGGCCAGTTGCTGGCCCTTGGTATCCCTCAGGCTGTTTGCTAGTCGCCAGCTATCCCAAGCGAGGCATGTCATGAGCGCTCTTCAAACACGATCGGCTCCGGTCATCGAGACGCAACGAACCATCCTGCGGGCGCACCGGTTGGGCGATTTCGACGCCTATGTGACGATGTGGGCTGATCCTGTCGTCACCCGTTTCATCGGCGGCAAGCCGCGCACGCGAGAAGAAAGCTGGATGCGCTTCCTGCGGCATGCCGGCCTGTGGTCACTGCTGGGCTACGGCTTCTGGGCAATCGAGGACAAGGCGACCGGCCATTTCATTGGGGAGGCCGGCTTTCACGATTTGAAGCGTGATATGGAGCCGTCGATCGAAGGCATTCCAGAAGCCGGCTGGGCGCTGGCTTCGCACGCACACGGGCAGGGGCTTGCCAGCGAAGTCGTCGGGCGGACTCTCGCCTGGGGCGACGAGACATTCGCAAGAACCGTCTGCATCATCGATCCGGAAAACACCGGCTCGCTGAATGTCGCGGCAAAGTGCAAGGAATTGCTGCGGACCACCTATCACGATGCGGCGACGATCCTGCTCGAACGGCGAGTGTGAAGCGCGTCATCGACCGGACATGCATGCTCTGCTAGGCGTCAATTTTCATCCGAAGAGGGGCGACCGATGGGTGCAATGAGGGCGACAATTGTAAAGTTTTTCTGGGCGGGACTTGTGCTCCTGGTGACGGTGCGGCTGGCGGCAGCCGACGCGACAGTGCCAACCGCCGATATTGAAGGCGCTGCCGACAATCATCTGGCCAAGCGCTACGAAGGTTCGTTCATCGTCTCCTATCAGAAGTCAGCCTTCACCGACTTCAACGTGCCGCTGTCGGCGCTGAAGCCAATCGCCGATGCGGACGCGCGTGATGCGATGAACAACCGCGTTTTCGCGCCGGACAAGAAGGCCGAGGTCGAGGGCGCCTTGACGCGCATAGCCTATGTGCTGCCGGCCGAGCGCTCGCCGCTCGAAGTGCTGCGCAACTATCAGGATGTGGTCGAGGCGGCCGGCGGCGAAGTGCTGTTCGAATGCAAGAAGGAGGAATGCGGTGGTGCCGCCGACCGTTCGTCGAGCGGCGGCGGCGGCGACATGAGCCTGACGATGTATTTCTTCCATGAGAGCGATCTCAAGGATGCGGCTTTTTCCAACGGCGCTTGTGCGTTGGCCTCGGGCATCAACGATCAGCGCTTTTTCGCGGCCAAGGTGCCGCAGGACGGGGGCGACGCCTATGTCACCGTGCAGACCTATTCGCTGACCGACGATCTCTACTGCAAGGAACTCAACGGCCGCACCGTCGCCGTCGTCCATGTGCTGGAGCCCAAGGCGCGCGACAAGAAGATGGTGGTGGTCGAAGCGGCCAAGATGGCGGATTCGCTGACCACGACCGGCAGCATCTCGCTCTATGGCATCTTCTTCGACACCGACAAGGCGGACATCAAGCCGGAATCGGAGCCGACGCTGAAGGAGATTTCGACGCTTCTCGCCAATGAGCCCAAGATGGCGGTGATCGTTGTCGGCCACACCGACAATCAGGGCGCCTTCGACTACAATCTCGACCTGTCGTCGCGGCGGGCGCAAGCGGTCAAGGCGGCGCTTGTGTCGAAATACGGCATCGACGCTGCGCGGTTGACGGCCGCCGGCGCCGGCATGATGGCGCCTGTCGCCAGCAATGACGATGAGGCGGGCCGTGCCAAGAACCGCCGGGTGGTGCTGGTCAAGCTGAACTGAGGAAGCCGGCTGCTTCTGTGGTCATCCGGCCTTGCGCAGCTTGCGCGCAAGGGCGCTCCACAGATCGTCGTCAAGAGCGGGCGGTGCTGCTCCCGGGCTCAGCAACCGCGTCGAGGCATCGAAAGGTTGCGGCCGGGCGATGGCGAAGCCCTGGGCGTAGTCGACGCCGATTTCCTTCAATGCCGCGACAATGCCTTCGCTTTCGACGAATTCGGCGATGGTGCGCTTGCCCATCACCTTGCCGATATGATGGATCATCTCGACCATGGCACGGTCGATCCGATCCTCCAGCATGTCCTTGACGAAGCTGCCGTCGATCTTGAGGTAGTCGACAGGCAGGTGCTTCAGATAGGCGAAGGAAGACATGCCGGAGCCGAAGTCGTCGAGGGCGAAGCGGCACCCCAATTGGCGCAAGTCTGCAATGAAGCGGATGGCGTTGGCGAGGTCGGCGATGGCACTGGTCTCGGTGATCTCAAGGCAGATCATTTTCGGGGGAATGCCGTGCACGAGAAACTGTTCGCGCAGGAAGCCGAGGAACGTCTCGTCGCCGAAACTCGCTCCGGAAAGATTGATGGCGCAGGTGGCGATGGGGGCGGCTTGCAGATCGGCAAGGCGGGCGGCCAGAATGCTCAAGGTGTTGCGCACCACCCAACGGTCGATCGACGGCATCAGGCCGTAGCGCTCGGCCGCCGGAATGAAGCTGGCTGGCGAAACGATGAGGCCGTCCTCGTCCGTCAGCCGCAACAGGATCTCGATATGAGCGCCGGCTTCCGCCGCTGCCCCGTTGAGCGGCCAGATTTCCTGGGCATGAAGCTTGAACCGGTTCTCCTCCAGCGCTGCGTGCAGGCGCTGAACCCAGGCCATCTCGCTGAAGCGCTCCCGCAAGGCCATGTCGCTGTCGCTATGCAACTGAACCCGGTTGCGGCCCTTTTCCTTGGCCATGTAGCAGGCGACATCGGCGGCTTGCAGGGCCTCCTCGAGCGTGATCTCGCGATTGGTGATCTGAACCATGCCAATGCTGACGCTGATGTTGAACTGCCTGGCGCCCCAGGCGAAATGCAGATCCTGCACGGTCGCGCGCAGCCGTTCGGCGATGCTGGCAGCGAGATCCGGTTGGCAATCGAGCAGCAGCACGCCGAACTCATCACCACCCAACCGGGCCAGGACGTCGCCTGGCCGCAGTTCATTGCCGAGCAGCACGGAAATCTGCCGCAGCAACTGATCACCGGCGGCATGACCACAGGTATCGTTGACAAGCTTGAACTGGTCGAGATCGAGATACATCAGCGCGTGCTCGCGGGACCGCAGTTCCGCGATTGCCCTTTCCAGGCGGGCCTCGAAGTCGCGGCGGTTGACAAGCCCGGTCAGCGCGTCGTGCGACGCCTGCCATGAAAGCCGCTCGATGTACTCCTGTTCACGCCTCATGTCGTGGAAGGCGAGGACCGCGCCGACGACGCGCCCGGAAACGAGGAGTGGCGCACCGGTCAACGCAACGGGAACAAGTGAGCCGTCAGCGCGCTGCAGCAGTTGCGGGCGGACGTTGGCGCCGTGCGGCTCACCGGCCAGCAGGCGCTCCATCAACTGAGGCTCTTCGACGCCAGTGTCCTTGTCCACCAGCCGAAACAGCGACGCGACTGGCTTGCCCTTGGCCTCACTAAGCGGGCATGCCAGCAGACATTCCGCCACGGAGTTCATATAATCCAGGCACCCGTCTGCTCCGGTGCTGATGACGGCCTGTCCGATGGAAGCCAGCGTGATCTGGGCACGCTCACGTTCGGTGTTGAGGGCGTTCTGGAAAGCCCGGCGCTGCGCCAGGAGTTTGCGGGTGCGCCAAACCGCAAGCACGATAAGCAATGCGGCGGTGGCGAGATTGGCCATCATGAGCGCCATCATGATGAAGCGGGATCCCTCGCCGAGACTGTCGGAAAAAGCCTTGGAGAGCGGGCCGATCTGGTGGTCGAGCTGATGAATTTCTGTCTTCCAGGCACGGATTTGCGCCGCGGTGACCGGTTCCTGCCTGAAAGTGCGATGTATCGAGTCGCTCAGTCGGTCGAGGTCAAGGATCATGCTGTCGGCAGCCGTCCAGTGCCGGATGGCCGTGTCGAGATAGCTGAAGCCGCGAAAATTCTGGAACAGCCAGATCATCCCCGTCACGTCATCCGCGTGATTTCCGCCTTGCAGGAATCCGATGCGAGCGGCGTTCGTGTCCGGTTCGGATTGCTCGAGAGCAAGCCGCGCCGCATGATCGGCCAGCGGAATTGCGATGGCTGCGCGATACTCGCCGAAGAATTCTTCCCTGCCGGTGCCGGCATAGAGGCTGAGAAAATAGATCGCGTGTTTCTGGCCCTTCGACCACTGGCTTTCACCGCCGACATAGGCGCGGACTGCCGACAGAGTGTAGAGGCTGCCGCTGGCGACCATGGCCTGAACAAGGACGACAATGATGAATGGCCAGACGAGCCCGAGAAGACGGGGGCTGGTGTCTGTCTGCGAAAGCTTCATCGAGCTTCCATGGAGATTGCCATGACCCCCGTTAACTTGCCTGCCGAGTGATGCAGATGTCGATGAGGGCGATGCCCTTGCCTCATGTCGCCTGCAAACAGCAACAGCAATCCGAGTAGCATGCCGGTCTTAACGGCCAATAAATTCTTCGGGTTTTTTGCTTCTAGAATCGCTTGTCTTGGCAATTCACATGTTACGTCGCGTCAGGTAATAGATGTTTAGGTAAAGTTTTATCATATTCGATTTTCTTCAAGGTGCAGTCATTGTCCGGATTCTGCAAGGTTATAGAGCAGTTGACCCGGCTGCGTCACATTGCTTTACGAGCTTCGCGAAATTCAAGCCGGGTTGGCCGCTGCGGTTTCGGGTGCCTTCAAAGCGCTGACGAGGGTTGCGAGGTCCGGCTCGTCGATGAGCATCGCCGCCTCGGCTGGAGCGAGCCAGGCCCGCTGCCGCCTCTTGGCCTCCTGCCAGTCGGCGAGCTCCTCGGTTACTTCAAGCAAATAGACAATGACGTCGACGTGGACGAAGCGGTTCGCCAGCCGTTTCCAGTAGGAATAGGTGCCGGCCGGCTCCTTCAGGATCTTGCCGAGAACACCGGCTTCTTCCTGGGCTTCGATCATCGCCGCCTTGCGCCCGCTCTTGCCCTTCATCGGCCAGCCCTTGGGCACGATGAAGCGCTTTGTCGTGCGCGACGTCACCAGCATGATTTCGATATCGCCATCTTGGCCCAGCCGAAAGGGAATGGCTGCAACCTGGCGGATCCGTTCGCCTTTCTTTGCCTTGCGGACCGCTTTCTTCTTGGTGGCTGCCATTGGTGAGAATCCAGTCGAAGCAATGCCCCATAACGCGATCAGGCACCGCTGCAAAAGCCAAAACCGCCTTCGCTCCAGGCAGCATCACAATCACATAAGTCGGCTAAATAAATGAAAAGCGCCGGCTTGTCAGCGACATACGGTGACAAAACCGCCACCCGACGGCTGCAGCTGGCAGCTTGGCTTGATCACCGGCACAATCGGCCGTTGCGGCGGTACGATCTCGCGATCCTGGGCACGGAACTGCTGTTGCTGCTGCTGAAATAGCTGCCGCTGCAGCCTGTTCTCCAGCATTTGCAGTTCGTTTTGCTCGACCAGCGCGTTGCGATTTGTCGGGATGACGACCTGCGCCGAAGCGTACGGGCTTGGAACCGACAGCATCGCTGTAGCCAGAATTGCCGTCATCAAGACCGTCGATAGACGAAGCGGCGACATGCACTCATTCCCGTGCAAAACAGAACCTTCCTAGATATAGGGCGTTTGTCCCGATGTGCCATGGTCAAGGGTCGACCACAGCCAAATTGGGGGGGCGTCGCCCAAGAATCTGCCTGGCGATCCGGCGTGGCTCTTGACGGAAGCGGTCGTTTCGCCGCTCTATCGCGTCGATGCCTGCCTGGGCTCAATGGCTTGCTCCGAACCAGGGCAATAGGGGATCTCGATGAGAAGCAAGCGAGCATATTTCTTGGCAATGCTTGGCGCGGCCTGCATCGCCGGATCGGTGGCGTTTGCGGCGCAAACCAAGGGTGACAAGGTGGTGGCAGCTGCCGCCGACGCAACCAAGCCACCGCAACTGCCCGGCGGTGCGTCGGCCCTGTCCGAGACCCATGGCGACTGGATCGTCAATTGCCAGATCACTGGCACAACCAAGGTTTGCAGCCTGTCGCATCAACAGTTCAACAAGCAGACCAACCAGCGCCTGCTGGCGATAGAACTGTCGAGCAAGACCGGCGACGATGCCGCCGGAACCCTGGCCCTGCCGTTCGGCCTGGCCCTGGCCAAGGGGATTGCGCTTTCGATCGATGACCAGAAGCTTGAGGGCAGCCTGCAGTTCAACACCTGCCAGGCGGTCGGCTGTCTGGTGCCGGTGACGTTCGATGCGAACGTCACGCCCCTGCTCGCGGCCGGCACGACCTTGAAGATCGATGCGGTCGCGGCGGACACGCTGCAGCCGGTCAGTTTTTCGATCCCCCTGAACGGCTTTGCCGGTGCGCTTGCCAGAACCGCGGAACTGTCGGCCGACTGAGCGTCGACAAAGCAACGTGCTTCGCCTTCACTCGACTTCGCGCAGGCGATAGCCGACGCCGGTTTCGGTGGTGATGTAGCGCGGCTGGTCGGGGGTCTTTTCGATCTTCTGCCTGAGCTGGCGGACATAGACCCTGAGATACTGCACGTCGGTCGAATCGCCCCACACCTGTTTCAGCAGAAAATGGTGGGTAAGCACCTTGCCGGCATGCTGCACCAGGATGCGCAGGATGTCGTATTCCTTCGGCGACAGTTTTATCTCCTTGCCCTCGACCTTGACGATGCGCTTGACCAGATCGACGGTGAGGTCACCGGTGTGGAACACCGGCTTCTCGCCCTGCTGCTGGAATTTGTGGCGGAGCGCCACGCGAATGCGCGCGACCAGTTCGTTCATCCCGAACGGCTTGGTGACATAATCGTCGGCGCCAAGCTCCAGAGCCTGGACGATGCCGGCCTCGTCGGTGCGGCTGGACAGGATGACCACCGGAATATCGAGGCCATCGTCGCGCCATTTGCGCAAAAGGTCGTGGCCACTCATGCCGGGCAGGCCGAGATCGAGCAGGATCAGGTCCGGCCTGTCCGTCTCAACGATCTCGATCGCGGCCTTGGCGTTGGGTGCCTCGCTGATCGCATAGCCTTGGCTGCCGAGGCCGACGCGAAGCAGTTTTCTGATTGGCGGCTCGTCGTCGACGACCAATATCCTGACGTTCGAATTGGTCATGCCAAATCGCTCACATCCTGGTCATCAACATTGGCGTCGACGACATCGGGCAGTTCCGCCGCCACCGGCATTCGGATGGTGAAAACGGCACCCGAGCGGTCGGTCCGGTTTGCCGCCGCAATCGTCCCGCCCATGGCCTCGATGAAGCCGCGGCAGATCGACAAACCAAGCCCGGTGCCGGCGCGGACCTGGTCGCCTTTGCGCACCCGGTAGAACGTATCGAAGATGCGTTCGAGATCGCCAGGGGGAATGCCCGGTCCCTCATCCATGATCTGCAGGGTGACGGACCCGTTGTCGACCCAGCCCTGCAGCCGGATAGTCGAGCCCGATGGCGCGTATTTTGCGGCATTGTCGAGAAGATTGAACAGCACCTGCTCGAACAGCACCGGGTCGAGCCGCAACATCGGCAGATCCGCGGGAATGTCTATCTCGGTCTTGTGCTCGCAGATGATCTTCTTTGCCCGATGCAGCGCGGAACCGACAATGTCGCCGACGTAATGGAAGGCATAGTTGGGCTCCATGGCACCGGATTCGATCTTGGTCATGTCGAGCAGATTGGCGATGAAGCGGTTCAACCGTTCCGATTCGTCGAGGACGGTCGACAGTAGTTCTGCCCGGTCTTCTTCAGGAAGAGCCGGCGCAAATTCGCGGAGCGTGCCGGCCGCGCCCATGATGGCGGCAAGCGGCGTTTTCAGATCATGGGAAATGGAGGTCAGCAGCGCCGAGCGCAGGCGGTCCGCCTCGGCCGCAAGCTTGGCCCGGTCGACGTCGCCGACGAGCTGAATACGCTCGATGGCGACAGCCGCCTGGTCGGCGAGCGCATCGAGCAGCCGCTGCTGCTCGGGCGTCAGCAACGGGCCTTGCTTGTCGTTGTCGAGGCCGATGACACCGACCGCCGTGCGCCCGGTCCGCAACGGCAGATAGAGGCGTTTTGCACCAGGCAGCGTGTCGGCGCCGCGCCCGGCGGCGCGGTTGTGCTCCCAGGCCCAGCGCGCGGCCGCGATGTCGGCCTCGGCCAGCGTGTCGTCGGGCGGATAGCCGGCCTTGACGGTGATCGTTCCGTCCTCCGGCAGGAGCAGTACCACACGCAGCTTCAGCATCGAGGCGATTTGGAAGGCGGTGGCCCAGAGCACGTCGTCGAGCGTCCCGGCGCCAGCAAGCTTCTTTGAAAAGAGATAGATGTCCTCCGTCGCCCGTGCCCGCGATCGGGCGGCGACCGCCTGACGCTGTACGCGCGCGGTCAGATTGCTGGCGATGACGGCAACAACGAGGAAGACGGCGAGCGCGACGATGCTCTCCGGATCCCGGATCGTCAGCGTGTAGCGCGGCTCCAGGAAAAAGTAGTTGAAGGCAAGGGCGCTGACGAGACAGGCGTACAGGGCCGGCCACAGACCGCCGGTCACCGCCGATGCCAGCACGCCGATGAGGAAGATGATCGCGAGATTGCGAACGTCGAGAAACTGGTCGAGCAGAACGGCAAAGGCGAGCGAGCCAGCAACGAAGGCCGTCGCTTTGAGATAGGGCCAGACATCGAACTGCCACTGCTCGTCCGCCGCCTTGACGCTCCTGGCGCTGGCCTCGTTGCCTCGATCGGTTCCCGAAATGACATGGACGCTGATGTCGCCGGCATTGCGGATGAGATCGTAGGTGAGCGAGCCCTCGATCAGTTCGCGCCAACGCGATCGCGTCGGCCTGCCGATGACGATATGGGTGAAGTTGTTCGCCGTCGCGTGGCGAACGATGTCCTGGGCGACGTTCTGACCCGGAATGGTCGTCACCTCGGCGCCGAGCTGCTCGGCAAGGCGCAAATGCGTCGCCAATCGGTCCTTGTCCTCCTCGGACATGGCGGCCGAGCGAGGCGTATCGACATTGAGCGCCGTCCACGGGGCACGGAGCCGGTCGGCCAGCCTGCGCGCATAGCGGACGCGGGCGGCCCCGCCTGGACGCGCGTCGACGCAGACGAGAACCCTTTCCCCGGCTGCCCAAGGTCCGGGGATAGCATGGGCCTGCATATGGATCAGCAATTGCTCGTCGACGCGCTGGGCGGTGCGGCGCAGCGCCAGTTCTCTCAGCGCCGTCAAATTGCCGGGCGAGAAATAGTTCTCGATCGCGCGCTGGGCAGTGTTGGGGAAATAGACCTTGCCCTCTTCGAGCCGCTTGATCAGGTCGTCGGGGGTGAGGTCGATGATCTCGACGTCGTCGGCCTGATCGATGATGGAGTCCGGGACCGTCTCGCGGACCCTGACGCGGGTGATCTGCGCCACGACGTCGTTCAGGCTTTCGACATGCTGGATGTTGAGCGTCGTGTAGACGTCGATGCCGTGCGTCAGGATTTCCTGGACGTCGAGGTAGCGCTTGGGATGGCGGCTGCCCGGCGCATTGGTGTGGGCGAGCTCGTCGACAAGAACGAGAGCAGGGCGCCGGGCGAGGATAGCATCGATATCCATCTCTTCGAGGATGCGGCCCTTGTAGTCGACTTTCTGGCGCGGGATGACCTCGTAGCCCTCGACCAGCGCCAGGGTTTCCTTGCGGCCGTGCGTCTCGACGATGCCGATCACCACGTCGATGCCGTCGGCCAGCCTGGCGCGGCCCGACATCAACATTTCGTAGGTCTTGCCGACGCCCGGTGCCGCGCCCAGAAATATCCTCAGGCGACCGCGCGCCTCCCGCTCCGCATGATCAAGCAGCGCGTCCGGAGAAGGTCTGGTTTCGTTGCGTCTATCTTCCGGCATTGGCATTCTTGTCGATCATGAATGGCGCCGGGGATGCTGTCGATCCCCGGCTGGTACCATTCACTCTTTCGCGGCGTCCAGCGCAAGGTTGAGCGCCAACACGTTCACCACCGGCTCGCCCATGAAGCCGAGTTCGCGATCCTCGATGTTGCTGTCGACCAGCGTCTTGACCTTAGCCTCGTCGACACCCCTGGCCTTGGCCACCCGGGCGACCTGGAAGTAGGCCGCTTCCGGACTGATATGCGGGTCCAGCCCGCTGCCAGAGGTCGTGACCAGATCCATCGGCACCGGCTGGTTCGGATTTTCCGCCTTCAATTTTTCGGCGTCGCCCTTGATGCGGTCGATCAGTTTGGGGTTGGTCGGGCCGAGGTTGGTGCCGCCGGAGGCGGCGGCGTTGTAGCCGTCCCCGGCAGCCGAAGGCCGGCCATGGAAATACTTGTCGCTGGCGAAGCCCTGGCCGATCAGTTCGGAGCCGATGACCTTACCGTCCTTCTCGATCAGGCTGCCATTCGCCTGATGCGGGAACAGAGCCTGGGCGATGCCGGTCATCCCCAGGGGATAGACCAGGCCGGTCAGGACGGTGAAGAAGACGATCATGACGATCGCGGGTCTAATTTGCTTGAGCATGAATGTAATTCCTTATGCGAGGCCAAGCGCGGTGATGGCCATGTCGATCGCCTTGATGCCGACGAACGGAACGATGATGCCACCGAGGCCGTAGACGAGCAGGTTGCGGCTGAGCAGTGCGCCGGCGCCGATGGCGCGGTATTTGACGCCTTTCAGCGACAGCGGAATCAGCGCGATGATGATCAGCGCGTTGAAGATGATGGCCGAGAGAATGGCGCTCTGCGGCGTTGCCAGATGCATGATGTTGAGAGCTTCCAACGGGCCGGTGGTGTGCCCCGGCGCGATGTAGAAAACGGCGAACATGGCGGGGATGATGGCAAAGTATTTGGCCACGTCGTTGGCGATGGAGAAGGTCGTCAACGAACCACGCGTCATCAGCAGCGCCTTGCCGATCTCGACGATCTCGATCAGCTTGGTCGGGTCGCTGTCGAGGTCGACCATGTTGCCGGCTTCGCGGGCGGCGACCGTGCCGGTGTTCATGGCGACGCCGACATCGGCCTGGGCAAGTGCGGGCGCATCGTTGGTGCCGTCACCGCACATGGCGACCAGCTTGCCCTTGGCCTGTTCGTCGCGGATCAGCTTCAGCTTGTCCTCCGGCGTCGCCTGGGCGAGGAAATCGTCGACGCCGGCTTCGGCCGCGATCGCCGCCGCCGTCATCGGATTGTCGCCGGTGATCATCACCGTGCGGATGCCCATCTTGCGCAGTTCGGCAAAGCGTTCGCGAATGCCGCCCTTGACGATGTCCTTGAGGTGGACGACGCCGAGCAGGCGGCCGTCGCGCTCCACCGCCAGCGGCGTGCCACCGGACTTGGCGATCTCGTCGGCGATGGCCTGCAGGTCGCGCACGGTGTCGCTGCCGGGACGTGTGCCATGGGTGGCGACCGTCGACTGATTGACAAAAGCGAGCACCGAGTCGACCGCGCCCTTGCGCACCGACGAGCCATCGACGTCGACGCCGCTCATGCGGGTCTGCGCGGTGAAGGGCACGAAGGTGGCGTGCAATGTCGCCATGTCGCGGGCGCGGATGGCGTATTTTTCCTTGGCCAGCACGACGATCGAGCGTCCCTCAGGGGTCTCGTCGGCGAGCGAGGCAAGCTGGGCGGCGTCGGCCAGTTCCTGTTCAGTGACGCCCTTGACCGGGCGGAACTCCGTCGCCTGGCGATTGCCAAGCGTGATGGTGCCGGTCTTGTCGAGCAGCAGCGTGTCGACGTCGCCGGCGGCCTCGACGGCGCGGCCGGACATGGCCAGCACATTGAAGCGCACCAGGCGATCCATGCCGGCAATGCCGATGGCCGACAGCAGCGCGCCGATGGTGGTCGGGATCAGAGTGACGAACAAAGCGACAAGCACGGTCACCGAGATGTAGCCGCCCGAATAGGAGGCGAAGCTCGGGATGGTCGCGGTGGCCAGCACGAAGATCAGCGTCATGCCGACGAGCAGGATGTTGAGCGCGATTTCGTTCGGCGTCTTCTGGCGCGAGGCCCCTTCGACCAGCGAGATCATGCGGTCGAGGAAAGTATGCCCGGAGGCGGCAGTGATGCGCACGCGAATCCAGTCGGACAGCACCTGCGTGCCGCCGGTGACGGCCGAACGGTCGCCGCCGGATTCGCGGATGACCGGCGCCGATTCACCTGTTATCGCCGCCTCGTTGACCGAGGCGACACCTTCGATCACTTCACCGTCCGAGGGGATGATGTCGCCGGCTTCGACCAGAACCGCGTCGCCAACCTTCAGGCTGGTGCCGGGCACCAGCTTGAATTTTGTGCGGTCCTCGCCGGTCAGCAGCTTGGCCTGGGTCTCGGTGCGCGCCTTGCGCAGAGAATCCGCCTGCGCCTTCCCGCGGCCTTCGGCGACCGCTTCGGCGAAATTGGCGAACAGCACGGTGAACCACAGCCAGATGATGATCTGCAGCGAGAAGCCGAGATCGCCACCGCCGGTGACGAGGTCCTTGATGAAGAGCACGGTGGTGAGCGCCGAGACGACGGCGACGACGAACATCACCGGATTTTTGCTCAAGGTGCGCGGGTTCAGTTTCCTGAAGGCGCCGCCGATGGCGGGCCACAGGATGCGGGCATCCATGATGCTGGCCGATTTTGAGTGACTCATTTTGAAGCTCCGGCTTCGCTGTTGTTGGACGGCACCGGTCGATCGGATGCCGAAAAGGGCGGCCCGTAGACCAGCAGCCAGATCACGATCATGACTGCCGCCAGGCCGAGGAACGTGGACACGGTCGGGAAGGGAGGGGGAGTTGCCTCCCCCGCATTGTCGGCTCGGGGCCGAGCCTTGCGGCGCATGATGTTGAACCAGCCCATGACGGTCTCAGAAGGTCTGCCCATGGATGCCGGCCAGATGTTCGACGATCGGTCCGACGGCCAGAGCCGGGAAGAAGGTCAGGCCGCCGACGATCAGGATGACGCCGACCAGCAGCCCGACGAACAGCGGACCGTCGGTCGGGAAGGTGCCGGCGGAGGCCGGAACCGTCTTCTTCGCCACCAGCGAGCCGGCTATGGCGAGGGCCGGAATGATGACCAGGAAGCGACCCATCAGCATGCCGATGCCGATGGTCATGTTGTACCAGGGCGTGTTGCCGGTCAGGCCGCCAAAGGCCGAGCCATTGTTGGCGGCCGCCGACGTGTAGGCATAGAGAACCTCGGAGAAGCCGTGCGGGCCGGAATTGCCCATCGAGGCAACGCCTGTCGGCAGCACCACGGCGACGGCCGTGAAGATCAGCATCGCCAGCGGCAGGCAGAGGATGGCGAGCATTGCCATCTTGACCTCCTTGGCCTCGATCTTCTTGCCGAGATATTCGGGCGTGCGGCCGACCATCAGTCCGGCGACGAAGACGGCGACGACGATGTACATCAGGATGCCATAGAGGCCGGCGCCGACACCGCCGACGATGACTTCGCCGAGCTGCATGTTGATGATCGGGATCATGCCGCCCAGCGCGGTGAAGGAGCCGTGCATGGCGTTGACCGCACCGCAGGACGCGGCCGTGGTGATGACCGCGAACAGCGCCGACAAAGCGATGCCGAAGCGGCTCTCCTTGCCTTCCATGTTGCCGCCGTCGATGCCAAGCGCATGGACCAGCGGGTTGCCGGCGGCTTCCGCCCAATAGCAGATGGCGACGCCGGCGATGAACATGACGCCCATGGCGGCGAGGATCGCCCAGCCCTGGCGCTGGTTGCCGATCATGCGGCCGAAAACATTGGTCAGCGCCGCACCGATGGCAAAGATCGTCACCATCTGGATCAGGTTGGAGATCGCATCGGGATTTTCGAACGGGTGGGCGGCGTTGGCGTTGAAGAAGCCACCGCCATTGGTGCCGAGCATCTTGATGGCGATTTGCGAGGCGACCGGTCCGACCGCGATCGTCTGCTGGGCGCCCTCGAGCGTCGTCGTGTTGACATAGGCGCCGAGCGTCTGCGGCATGCCGAGCCAGACATAGACCAGCGTCAGGACGATACAGAACGGCAACAGCAGATAGAGGGTGGAGCGGGTCATATCGACCCAGAAATTGCCGATCGATTTGCCCGATGCCCGGGCAAAGCCACGGATCAGCGCGATGGCGATGGCGATGCCGGTTGCCGCCGACAGGAAGTTCTGCACGGTGAAGCCGGCCATCTGCACGAGATAGGACATTGTGCTTTCGCCGCCGTAGTTCTGCCAGTTGGTGTTGGTCATGAAGCTGGCGGCGGTGTTGAAGGCGAGCCCAGGCTCGACGGCGGCCATGCCGGCGGGATTGTAGGGCAGGCTGCCCTGCAGCCGCTGCAAGGCATAGAGCACCAGGAAACCGGCCAGGTTGAAGAACAGCAGGGCCGCCGCATAGCCGGTCCAGTGCTGCTCCTCGCGCTCGCTGGTTCCCGAAATGCGATAAAGCCCGCGCTCAAGCGGGCCAAAAAGCGGCGAAAGCAATGTGCGTTCGCCGGTGAAGATGCGGTGCATGTAGCCGCCGAGCGGCTTCACCAGCAAAATGATGATCCCGCAATAAACGAGGATCTGGAGCCATCCGTTGAGAGTCATTGAAGGTGCTTTCCGTGCCTGGTACCAGGTGCTGTCAGAAGCGTTCTGGACGAACGAGGGCGTAAGTCAGGTAGGCGAGGAGGAACAAGGTCACACCGCCGCCAAGGATATAATCGACAAGCATTTTTGGATCCCCGCTCAAATTCTGTCGCAGGCTTTGACGTAGGCGAAGGACAGGGCGAAAAACAAAACGCCTATCCCGATGACAATGACGTCCATTGTGCTGTTCCTTACTTCGGCTTTGTACTTGGCTCTGCAATCGGCAGGGCCGAAATTCCATGAAAGAGGCTCGCCGTAGCTTGATCAGTGACGGCGCCGGGAGCGTTTTGCTCGTCATGGAATATGGACCCGATCTCCATAAAGGTTCGAGACGGGGCGCAGAGGAAAGATATAAAATTCCTATAAAGATTTCCGACGCGGGGGGCCGGGCCTCGCTCCGCCTGATGGCGATATGTCGGACATTTGATCGCAATCCGCACGCCAGGCTTCGGGGTTGTTGCGAGCGGATTATCGCCATTATGGTAGGGGTCGACGAACGGCAGAGAAGGACCGAGAGGTCGGGATTTCTGCCGCGTGCGGCGTGCAGGATGAGGGAAGACCAGATGCTCGACATGGCACCATCGAAACAGGCGGCGACATGGCTCTCCGCCTTTGCGCGGGCGCTCGAAGCGGGCGACGCCACGGCGGTGACCGGGCTGTTCGTCGAGGACTGCTATTGGCGCGATCTCTTAGCCTTCACCTGGAACATAAAGACCATGGAAGGCCACGCTGCGATCCGCGACATGCTCAAGGCGACGCTGGCGACGACCAAACCGACCGCCTGGCAACTCGCCGGCGAGGCCACTTCGGACGAAGGCACGATAGAAGCCTGGTTTACCTTCGAGACGTCATCGGCGCATGGCCAGGGCCTGATGCGTTTGCAGGACGGCCGCTGCCGGACGCTATTCACGGCGATGAGCGATCTCAAGGGATTTGAGGAGCGCAAGGGGCCCGCGCGACCGCTCGGTGTGCGCCACAAGGCCGATCCGGACCGCGAGACCTGGTCGGAGGCGAGGGCGCGCGAGACGCGTGACCTCGGCGCCAGCGAACAGCCCTATTGCCTGGTCATCGGCGGCGGCCAGGGCGGCATCATGCTGGGGGCGCGGCTGCGGCAACTGGGCGTGCCCACGATCGTCATCGAGAGGAATGCCCGGCCAGGCGATTCCTGGCGCAACCGCTATCGCTCGCTCGTGCTGCACGATCCGGTCTGGTACGACCATCTGCCCTACATTCCGTTCCCGGAAAACTGGCCGGTGTTCACGCCCAAGGACAAGATGGGCGACTGGCTGGAGATGTACACGCGCGTCATGGAGCTCAACTACTGGGTCGCGACGAAGTGCATCAGCGCCAGATATGACGAGGCGGAGAAGGTCTGGACCGTCGAGGTGGAGCGCGTCGGCCGGCGCATCACGTTGAAGCCGAAGCACATCGTCTTCGCCACCGGCGCCTACGGTCCGCCGCGACAGATCGATCTGCCGGGTGCGGAACAGTTCAAGGGCGAGTTGCTGCATTCCAGCCAGTATTCCAGCGGCGAGAAATTCCGTGGTAAGCGGGTCGCCGTCATCGGCGCGGCAAGCTCTGGCCATGATGTCAGCGTCGACCTGTGGGAGAGCGGCGCCAAGGTGACGATGGTCCAGCGCTCGCCGACGACGGTGGTCAAGTCGGACACGCTGATGGAGGTCGGCTTCGAGATATTTTCGGAAAAGGCGCTGGCGCGCGGCATCACGACCGAGAAGGCCGACATGATCGTCGCCTCGACGCCGTTTGCGCTGCTGCCGAAAGGCCAGAGGGCGCTGTACGAAATCATCAAGGCGCGCGATGCGACGTTCTATGACCGGCTCCGCGGCGCGGGCTTCGCCATCGATTTCGGCGAGGACGAGACCGGCCTTTTGATGAAGGCCTACCGCACCGGCTCGGGTTTCTACATCGATGTCGGCGCCTCGGAATTGATCATCGGCGGCGAGATCGGTGTTCGCAGCGGCGTGGCGATCAAGTCGCTGACGCCGACCGGGATCCTCTTCGACGATGGCACCGAGCTGGTGGCGGACGCGATCATCTCCTGCACCGGCTATCAATCGATGAACGAGACGGTTGCCGCGATCGTCTCGCGCGAGGTCGCCGACAAGGTCGGTCCGTGCTGGGGGATTGGCTCGGGCGTGAGGGGCGATCCGGGGCCATGGCAAGGCGAATTGCGCAACATGTGGAAGCCGACGGCACAGGAAGCACTGTGGTTCCAGGGCGGCAATCTGGCGCTGTCGCGGTTTTACTCGAAGTATGTGGCGCTGCAGATCAAGGCACGGATGGAGGGCATTGCGACGCCGGTGTATGGGGCACCGAGTAACGCAGGGCGGTGAAGCTCGATCTCCCCCCTCGAGGGGGAGATGGCCGGTAGGCCAGAGGGGGTTGGTCCGACTGGGCTCGGCCTCTTGCAACAGATGGAGGTTGGCGCTGCACGCGCGGCGACCCCCTCTGTCGCCTTCGGCGACATCTCCCCCTCGAGGGAGATCACCCACGCCCGAAATGCCTGGCCGCAACCTCGACATGCGTATGCTGCGCATGCGGCTCAAAGCGCTCGGTCTCATTATGGTCAGGCGTCTCGTTCGGCCACCAGGTGCCGCCGATGGCGATGCCTTCCGAGATCAGCCGCTGCTCGGCAACCAGTGAGGCACCCACCGCATCGACGAAGGTGAAGCGACCCGAAGCCAGCCGCAACACCGCGACGTCGCCGACCGAACCAACCGCCAGCGTGCCGAGATCGGGTCTTGCGATCGCCTCTGCCGGCCGCTGCGTGGCGGCGCGCAGGACTTCGACCAGCGGCATGCCGAGCGCCAGCAGTTTCGACATGCAGACAAGGATGTCGAAGGCGGGACCGTCGACGCAGTAGAGGTGCACGTCGCTCGAGATCACGTCGGGCGCCAGCCCCTCCTTGAGCATCGCTTTGGCGACCTCGAAGTCGAACGAGCCCATGCCGTGGCCGATGTCGAAAATGACGCCGCGTTCGCGTGCCAGATGCATGTCCGGCCGCACCGCACCCGAGGCGAAGACCGGCGCGTTGGGAAACGGCCGGAAACAGTGGGTGAGGATATCGCCCTTGCGCAGGCGCGGCAGCACTTCCGAGCGGCCGGGCGGCGGCTCGTCAATATGCGCCATCAGCGGCATGCCCGCTTTGTCGGCGGCCTCCAGCGCGAGGTCGACCGGCGCGATGCCGCTGGTGCCGCCGGCATGCTTGCCGGAGCGGACTTTCACGCCGACGACGACATCGGCGTGCTCGCGCACCGCCGCGACCACCTCGCGCGGCTCGCAGAGCCTGAGGTCGCTGCACTCGCCGACCGACACGGTCTGCGAGAACCCAAAAATGCCGGCAAAGGAGATGTTGACGTAGGCGAGGATGCGGACCTTCGAGCGCTCGATGACATGGCGACGAAAGCCGAGGAAATTGCCGGCGCCGGCACTGCCAGCATCGATGAAGGTGGTGGTGCCGCTCTTGGCGGCGAGGCGGTCGGCGTCGACGCCGAGCGAGGTGCCGCCCCAATAGACATGGCTGTGCAGGTCGATGAGGCCAGGCGTGACGATGCAATCTCTCGCATCGACGACTCGTGTGGCGTGTTCGGCATCGATGGCGGCTTCGATCGCGGCGATGCGGCCATTGGCGATGGCAACGTCGCGCTGTCCGTCGAGGCCCGAGGCCGGATCGATGAGCCGGCCGCCTTTTATGAGGAGATCGAATTGCATCGGCGCCAGCTCCCTTGCGTCGTCCCGTCAGACCGGTCTGTAGGCGACGGCCTCGACCTCGATCTTGATGTCGATCATCAGCCGCGATTCGACGGTGGTGCGGGCCGGCGGATTCCTGGGAAAATGCCTGGCATAGACGGTGTTGAAGGCGCCGAAATCGCGCGCATCCTCAAGCCAGACCGTGGTCTTGACCACATCGTCCAGGGTGCAGCCGGCCAGCGCCAGTGCGGCCGTCACATTGGAGAGCACCTGTTCGGTCTGCTCAACGATGCCGCCGTTGACCACCAGGCCATCGCTGCCGACCGGCACCTGGCCGGAGACATAGACGAAATCGCCGGCACGGACGGCCGGGGAGAGCGGGACATGGGATGTTCCAAAACACTGTTTGGGCAAAGGGGTGGCCTCCTGTTCAGAAATTGTCGGGACGCCTGCGATCCCGTTTCTTCCGGACCCTCTACGCCTCTCCACACAATCCTCATAGAGCCCTTGCAAGCAAGCAACATTTTTCGAAATGCGTGTTGCTTTACGACAAGCGGCACAGCATTTTGCCCGCCGCCGGCCGATCGCACTCGCGGGGCATGGACCGTGAGGCGGCTGCCGCATTGCCGGACAGGAGAGACCAGGAATGACCTACGACAAGAACCCGTTTCCGGCCGGCGATGCCGATCGTCACGCGCTTTGGGAGATGCTGGTGCGGCGCGACATCGATGCTTTCATCAGCCAGGACTGGTCGATGGTCGAGGATGATTTCCTTGCCGCCAGCTTCTTTGGCATGCACGCGCATTTCCTCAGCGACGCGGACGCGTGGCGGCTGCAGTTCCCGACGCTGACGGCCTATCGCGACGAGTGGCTGCGCCAGGCCAAGGAGACGGCGGCGACAGAGTTTGCCGAACCGCTGCGCGAGGCGATTTTCCGGGTCACCAACATGCGCGACATCGATGTCGATGGCGACCGTGCGGTGCTGCACAAAAAGTTCAACGGCTCCATCGCCAAAGCCGACGGCACAGTCGACAAGTTGAAATGGCAGACGCTCTATTTCTGCACGAAAGTGGCTGATCGCTGGAAGATAGCAGGCTTTGTCGGCTACATGCCGCATCCGCTGGGCAGCTAAACGCGCACCGGTCCCGGCAGGTCAGCCGCTTGGCAGGCCTTCACGCACGAACATGCTGGCCTCGCGTGCGGCGGCGCTGAATGCGCGTCGCGCCGTGCCAACCGCACGCCGCTGCTCCATCGCATCCATCTGGGCTTTCAAGGCCGACCGGTATTTTGGCCCGCGGCTGTCATCCGGCCAGTTGTCGACCAGCAGCGAGGCGGCCTGGACTGTCCCGGTCACTGTCAGGGGAAGTCCGGCCTGCTCGCCCTCGATCGTCACGGAAATGTCGAACTGTTCATCACGCATTACGCCAACTCCTGAACTCTACTCAGGTCGAACGGCCCAATCGGGGTATTCGTTCCAGGTAAAGCTGTCGGGCCAAATAAAGCTATCGGGACCGATGGTCGAACACGACACCCATGGTCCTACCAATTGCCGTCATGACGATCAGTTCGACCAATTCGTCGTCGCTGTCGCCGCAAGCCGGAGCACTGCGGCGGACGGCGTCCAGTGTTGCCCTGGTCGATATGGTGTCGCCGGCGCGGAATTTTGAAAGCGCAGATGAAACAAGTTGTTGGGCTGTCAGGTCAACGACAGCCACCCTCGGCACGACGTTCATTGGCCTCCTCCTGCCATGAACCCTCCCCTATTTGAATGATACGCCGAACGGCGGATTGCGCCAGCGGAATGGTGGTCCGACCAGAGCGATTGCCGACACGCTGCCGCCAAATTTGTTCAGTCGATGAAGGGACGATAAGGTCGAGCCGATACCATCCAGCACCGGCATCGAGATGAAACTGTTCTTCAGCCGCAATCCCAATCCTCGCCTTGCGGTCGCGGTGGCGCGCACGCTCAAGGCGAAGGTTGAGTTTGAGTTCGCCGCACCCATGGCGCCGGGGCAGGCCGAGCGGTTTCGGCCGCTCAATCCCAATCTTGCATTGCCCATACTGGCAGGTCCGTGGGGCAGCCTCTGGGAGGCCGACGCCATAGCCTGCCGGCTTTCACGCGGCGCGCATTCGGATTTCTGGCGCAGCGGCGACGACGAACCCGACATGATCCGATGGCTGAGCTGGGGCAAGGGGAGCTTCGTCAGGGCTTGCGACACCGTGCATTTCGAGCGCGGCACCAAGCAGCGCTATGGACTTGGCCCGATCGATCCGGGCAAGATCGAAGAGGGAATGGAAGAATTCCGCAGGGCGGCAGCAATCCTCGAGGCGGAGCTTTCCCAACGGCAATGGCTGGTCGGCACTTCGCTCTCCTATGCCGATTTCCGCATGGCGACCTTTCTGCCCTTCAACGATGTCGCCGGCCTGCCGCTGGGTGATTATCCCTCCATCTTCGCCTGGTATCGCCGGCTCGAAGACATCGACACCTGGCGCGATCCCTTCGACGGGCTGAAGGCGCCGCTTTTGCCGCCGGTGAAGCCGGCTTGATGCACCTTCCCTTGGGGTAGGCAGGCTGAGGTGTGGCGCTTTGGCAGCATAGGTGTGGAACACCGGGCGGGCGGTGATCGCCCGCTCGACGGGCCGCGGTCAGGTTGATAAGCCCTCTCTCCAAGGAGAGTCGGCCATGACCGTTGCGATCGAGATGGGACAGACGAGCGCAGGCGCCCCGGCGACCCTGGATCTTGAGGAGCTGCTGGCGACCCGCCTGTTGGTGCAGGGCAATTCCGGCTCCGGCAAATCGCATCTTTTGCGCAGGCTCTTGGAGCAGAGCGCGCCCTGGGTGCAGCAGACCATCATCGACCCCGAGGGCGACTTCGTCTCGCTGGGTGACCGTTTCGGCCATTTGGTGATCGATGCCGAGGACCATACCGAGCGCGGCCTGCAGAGCGCCGGCGAGCGGGCGCGCATGCATCGCGTCTCCACGGTGCTCAACCTTGAAGGGCTCGACGCCGAGAACCAGATGCGGCGCGCCGCCGCTTTTCTCGGCGGGCTTTTCGAGGTCGCCCGCGACCACTGGTACCCGATGCTGGTGGTGGTGGACGAGGCGCAATTGTTTGCGCCGGCGGTGGCCGGCGAGGTGTCGGACGAGGCGCGCAAACTCTCGCTCGGCGCCATGACCAATTTGATGTGCCGTGGCCGCAAACGCGGGCTTGCCGGCATCATCGCCACCCAGCGCTTGGCCAAGCTCGCCAAGAACGTCGCCGCCGAGGCGTCCAACTTCCTCATGGGCCGAACCTTTCTGGATATCGACATGGCGCGCGCCGCCGACCTTCTCGGCATGGAACGGCGGCAGGCGGAGGCGTTTCGCGATTTGGAGCGCGGGCATTTCATGGCGCTCGGCCCGGCGCTGTCGCGCCGTCCGCTCGGCTTGCGCATCGGTCCGACCGATACCCACCCGCGCAATGGCACCCCGCGGCTGATGGCGATGCCGGAAGCAGCGCTGGAGGACGCCCGCGCCATCATCCTGGCGGCGCCGCCGCCGGAAACTGTCCGGCCGCAGCGCCGTTCGTCGCCGGATCTGCTCGATCAGCTGATGGCGGCGAAATCGGCGACGCGGGAAATCCGTCCCGAAGTGGTGGAGGCGCCGATCAGCGCCGAGGATCTGGCGGAGCGGCGTGAGCGGATGGACCGTGTTTTGCGCGCCGTGCTGGCGGAACCCGACGCAGGGTTTCGAGTGCTCGGCGTGCTTTACCAGGAGTTCGTGGTCCGTTGCCGGATCGAAGGCCTCGCCTCGGTCGTGCCGGCGCTGCCGGAGTTCCGCCGCATGCTCACACGCGCCCGCGCCGGGCTCGGCTCCGATATGGCCGGCGACGATGCCTGGCAGGATGTCTCGGTGCGCGCCTCGCTGCTGCCCGAGGATATGCAAGGCGTGTTCATGATGATCGCGCGTGCGGCGAAGGAGGGCTGGCCCTGCCCGAGCGATGCCGCGATTGCCCGCGCCTATGGCTCCCACTCGCTGCGCCGCGCCCGGCGCCTGCTGACCTATATCGAGGAGCAGGGCCTGATCGTCTGCCAGCTTGACGGCCTCGGCCGGCGCACCGTGACGCTGGTCGAACTCGCCTGGGCAACGGCACCTGGCGACCCCAATGCCGAGGAGGCGGGGCAGTTGGCGGTGTGATGCGCTCAAGAAGATGTTCATCGCCGATTGGCGCGAAGGCATTTATGATCGATTCGCGGTAACACCGAAGGGATCGCAGAACGGTTTGGGCAGGAGGGTTGCTCCGGTGCGGTTGAGATCTGTCCCGCTGGCTATCGCCAGTATCCTCGGCCTGGCTGTTGTCGCCATCGCCTTGACGCTGTCGGCCCGATCCTTTGCCGCGCCATCTGCAGTTCCCGCCTGGCTGCAGGCGCATGTCGGCGTAGGCGAAGGCCAGATCGCACAAGTGGTGCTGGACAGGGCACGCGCGCTTTACCTGAAAAAGGTGAGCCAGGGCGCGGTCAGGAACCCCTGCTACTTCGCCATGGACGCGACGCGCCCAGGCGATCTCGGCAACAGCGTGCTGGGGCGCCGCTATTACGTCATCTGCGAAGCCAGCCAGTCGTTTCGCGCGATTTCGTCGGGCCATGGCGGCGGCCGGAATCTGAAAGGCGTCGTCGATTTCTCGAACGGAAAACGCTGCGCGAAAAACTTCGGCAATGCGCTGGACTCGTCATTGACGGCCGGCGGCGCCTATATGACCAGCGAGGCGAAAACCTCGTTCAAAGGCTATTACCGCACCGGCGCGAAACAGGACGCGGTGTTGCTGCGCACCTTCATCCAGTTCGACGGCGAAGGCGAAGCCGGCAACGCCAGGCAGCGGGTGATCGGCGGCCATGCGGCCCGGCTGCTCAAGGGAATGTGCCTGCGCAAGAAAACCAACAGTTCCTACGCCGACCATGACGGTTTCGTGCCTTACGGCAAGCTGGTGGACTACGCCGGCGGTCGCAGCAATGGCTGCACCAGCTGGTCGCCGGCGGATGCCGAGCAGATGATCTCGATGGTGAAGAACAACCCGACGACGCTCTACATCTACCCGGAATCGCGTGACATCGCCGCAGCGAAGTCAGGCGCCTATTGGAACGCATCCTGCCTCAAGGAAATCGGCGCACCGAAATTCTGGCCGCGGAAGACCCTCGAGCCGATGATCGCCCAATACAAGAAGGATCATCCGCCAGCGCCGCCGCAGCCGCTGCCGATTTGCACGGGGCCGTGAACTCCCGAAGCGCCTGATAGACGCTTCGAGGTTGGCGCAGGATCCAGCCAAACTGAAACAAGCTGGTTCAACTTCTCGCGAGGTGGTAGGCGTCTGAGCATTGCGTTGAGGGGCCTTTGCAGTGCTTCAGAGATTTCCTGAAACAGTAAAGTGGCACAACGACCGCACACAGCGGTTTCGGAGCCTTGCCAAGGCTCTCCTCCTCCAGACTTTGGGGATGACGCTCGCTACGATGGTGGCCGTGATCTTTTGGCGACAGGTTGCTGGTTTCACGAAGACACCCTTCGGGCTGATTTTCAGCCTCATGGTTTCGATGATCTTCGCGAGCAAGATCATCCCGGGCTTGTTCGATTTATGGCGGATGTTGCTGTGGACCGGACGCGCAATCTTTCGTCCCAGGGGCACACAGCACCTTCAGATAGCCGCAGCGTCACTGGTGACCTTCTGCTGGATTTCGCTGATCGTCTTGACAGCTCTAAGGTTTGCCGAGCCCGTGATGGGTTTTTTCGAGCGCCTGGGGATTTCCGTGTCTGTGTAGCTGCAGTGGCCGTCGATCGGACCGCAACACCTTCCGGCTGCCAATCGACGGGAGAGCTTGCCATCGGTCTCGTGGCGACCTTCTCTCAACCAGCTTCAGGCCGCTGGAACCAAATCCCGCTCTAAATTGTTCAAGTTTGATTCGACGCCGACGAGCCCTGCCTGTTGGGTAAGCGGCGATCTTGTGGAGCTCGCATCATGACCATTTCGTCCAGCTTTCGTTCGCTCGCGGTTGCCGTCATCGCCGCAGGTGCTGTCAGTGCTGCAAGTGCTGCGCATGCCGACAGCGGCACGATCCGCTTTGCCGTCTACAAGGCGGCCTTCTTCATTGGCGGCTCCGGAGGCGAGGGCACGCTGACCTTCCATGGCCGTACCTATCCCATCTCGGTCGGCGCCGTCTCGGGCGGCTTCGCCTTTGGGGTTTCCAAGACCTATTTCCGGGGCACCGTGCGCCATATCAGCCGGGTCCGGGATGCGACCGGGGTTTACGGGGCGGCGGGCGGTGGCGGCGCGCTCGGCAAGGGCGCGCAGGTGATCGTGATGACCAATGACAGGGGCGCCCAGCTCGAACTCACGGGCAGGCAGGTCGGCCTGCAGGTCAACGCCGATCTCAGCGGCATGGCGATTTCGTTGAAGTAAGGGCCGGGCCGATCTAGAGGGCGCGTTTACCGATTCGCCCCGATCACCGACTGCTCCTGGTCGATCACGGCGCCGGTCATCGGCCCGGCTGCGTCGGAAAGCAGGAAGACGGCGAGGTTGGCGATGTCGTTTGGCGTCAGCAGCCGGCCGAAAGGTTGCGCGGCGTTGGCCGTGTCGATCCAGCCCGGACCGTTGCCCAGCGTTTCGGCCTGCATGATGCGTTCGGCCGGCGTGTCGGTCCAGCCGACATTGATGCCGTTGACGCGGATGCGGTCGAAGCGATGGGCATTGGCGGCGTTCTTGGTCAGTGTCGCCAGTGCGCCCTTGGTGGCGGAGTAGACGGCAAGCTCGGGCGAGCCGCAATGGGCGTTGATCGACAGGATGTTGACGATGGCGCCGCGCTGACCGCGCTTCTTCATGTCGGCGATGGCCGCCTGCATCAGGAAGAACGGCGCGCGCGCGTTGACGGCAAAGAGCGACGCCCAGTCGTCGAGACCGGCATCGACGAAGGAAGCACGGTCGGTCAGGCCCGCGGCGTTGACCAGCCCGTCGATGCGGCCGAAGCGGCTCACGCATTCCGCCGCCAGCAGCGCCGGTGCCTCAGGGTCCGCCAGGTCAGCGGCGACGAAAATAGCTGGCGTGCCGATCTGTGAAAGCTCAGCCGCCACCGCGTTGCCGCGCGTTGGTTCGCGGCCAGAAATCAGCAGGCCGCCGGCGCCGCTATGCGCAAGCGTTTCCGCTATCGCACGGCCGATGCCTTGCGTGGCGCCGGTGACCAGCACCACCTTGTTGTCGAGCCGAACCTCCATTCCTCCTCCTGGAGTTTCTATTTTTCCAGATATCGAATGACAGGTCACGCTAGTCAATCGCGCCGGCGCGGTTCTCGGTGGGCGGCCACAAGGGGAAGGTCACTCGACGCCCAGCTGCTCCGCGAGATCCGTCAGCATCGGGCGCTGCCCCGCAAGAATCTTGACGGCGGCCTCGGCCAAGCTGAACCAGCCCGCCCTGTCGACCTCCGGAAATTCCTTCATCGATCCAGACCGCGGGGGCCATTCCATGGTGAAGCTGTTGCTCTTGATGGTGGCCACATCGATGTCGATACGCGCCTCGACCGACCAGGCGATGACGATCTTGCCGCCCGGTTGCCTGTAGTCGCCAAGGCGGGTGAAGGGGCCATCGACCTTGAGGCCGAGCTCTTCCGCGGTCTCGCGTTGCGCGGCCGACAACTCGTCCTCGTTCTCGCCGACGAGGCCCTTCGGTATCGACCATGCACCGTCGTCCTTCTTCGCCCAGAACGGTCCACCGGGATGAACCAGCAGCACCCGAAGGTCGCCATCGCCTCGACGGTAGATCAGCAAGCCCGCGCTGCGTTTTACCATTTCGATACTCTCGTTTGCGAAGCTGGTTCCAACGGGCAGCAGCCCGAGGATTGTCACCAAACCCTGGATGCGTTCCTTATGCCGACCAATTGCGACCTTATGTCAGGTGTATCTGTATTGCTCCCCACCCGAGAATAGGCAATCTGGATGCAGCCGCGAATCTACGGTGCCAAAGACTAGCCGGGGCGTCCTCAATGCAACTGGGTCTTATCGGCTACTATAGCGACTTCGTTGTCTATCCGCTGGTGATCGCCGTGCTGGCGGTCGCCGGGCTGCGTGAGGCCGGCGAAAGCAATGCGCCCGGCTGGATAGCTACGGTCATCGCCTGTCTCTGTCTGTGGACGCTGACCGAATATCTCCTGCACAGGTTCGTCCTTCACCACATTCCCTACATCAGGGATTTGCACGATCGTCACCATGTCGAGGAGCGCAGTTCCGTGGGCACGCCGACCTGGCTCAGCCTCGGGGTGCATGGGCTGATCGTGTTTTTCCCGGTATGGATGGTGTCAGGTTTCGCAACGGCAAGCGCTGTAAGCTGCGGGCTGATGCTGGGGTACCTCTGGTACATCAGCACCCACCACATCATTCATCACTGGCACCCCACCCATCCGAGCTATCTCTACACGCTCAAGCGCCGCCATGCCGTGCATCACCATGTCGACGAGACGGTCAATTTCGGCGTGACGTCAGCCTTCTGGGACAGGGTATTCGGTACAGCTAAGCTCTGAAGCCAGCGGGCGTGCCTCGGCCGGTCAGCGCCGCTTTCCACGACCGCCGGGAGATTTGGCTCCACGAGGCCCGCTTTGGACCGGCGTGTTGTGCTGGTTTTCGTCGGACAGTTTGCGCCAGCGGGCAAGGCGCTCCGGATCGAGCGTTCCAGCCTTCAGCGCAGCCTGCACCGCGCAGCCCGGTTCGTGGACATGGGTGCAGTCGCGGAACTTGCAAAGCGGGGCAAGCTCGGTGATTTCGGCAAACAGCGTGTCGATGCCATAGGCGACGTCGCTGACCTGCAGCGTGCGCATTCCCGGCGCGTCGATTACCCAGCCGCCGCCGGCAATGGCGTGCAGTGATCGCGCGGTGGTGGTGTGGCGTCCCTTGGCATCGTGTTCGCGAATGCCGGCGGTCTGTTGCGGCAATTGCTGCGCCGATCCGGCCAGCGTGTTGACCAGCGTCGATTTGCCGACGCCGGAGGAGCCGACCAGCGCCACCGTCTGCCCCGCGCCGCACCAGGCGGCGAGAGCGGTTGCGGCATCTGATGTACGAGGGTTTAGCATCACCACGGCCAGTCCGCGCTGAAGTGCCGTAGCCTGCTTTTGATACACCTCGGCGTCTTCGGCCGTATCGGCCTTGGTCAGCAGGATCACCGGCGTCGTTCCGGCCTCGTTGGCCAGCGCCAGATAGCGCTCGAGCCGGGCGATGTTGAAGTCGGCATTGCAGGAGGTGACGATGAACAGCGTGTCGACATTGGCCGCCGCCAGCTGCGGGGTCCTGCCACCCTGGGTGCGGCGCTCCAGCACCGTCTTGCGGGTCAGCCGGCGGTGCAGCAGATGGTTTTGGGGCTCGACAAGCACCCAGTCGCCGACGGCGTAGTCGC
This sequence comes from Mesorhizobium sp. P3_B5, assembly GCF_056402815.1. Taxonomy (NCBI): domain Bacteria; kingdom Pseudomonadati; phylum Pseudomonadota; class Alphaproteobacteria; order Hyphomicrobiales; family Phyllobacteriaceae; genus Mesorhizobium; species Mesorhizobium sp. P3_B5. Next base: position 191,732 of record NZ_JBFUGR010000009.1, read on the forward strand.
CGGTGTTGGCATTGGCCGGCAGCGTCAGATCCGTTGACCCTGTCTGAGACAGGCCGGTCAGCCGGTCACGGTGCACCGTGGCGATGCGCGTCGGGACGAGGTTTTTCTCATGCGGTTCAAGCTGGTCGCCGAAAAAATCCGTCCAGCCCAGGCTTGCAAGGGAGATTGAGGCGGGATCCGTCACGGTTTTGACCAGGGCGTCGCAGACATCGGTCAGTATCCTTGGCAAATGAGCGCGAACGAGAGCCTCTGGGGACGGCCGAGCTGCCCCAGCCGCTGTATGGGCGGCATGGCGGGGTTTGGCAAGCATTTCGCGGAGAAGGCCGGGTTTGGATGGTTGAGCTGAGGGCCGGAGGAATCGGGCGTCTTCGCTGCCCGACGATCGTCACATCTGCACCGACATTCCGCCATCCACGGTCAGAACATGGCCGTTGACGAAGGAAGCCGCTTCGCTGGCAAGGAAGAGGGCGGCGCCGGCGATTTCCTGCGGCTGTCCCCAGCGCTGCAGCGGAACCCGCTGGCGGGCGAAGGCGAGCATGTCGGGATTTTCGGCAAGCGCGGCGTTGGTCTCGGTTGCGAACATTCCCGGCGCGATGGCGTTGCTCGTCACCCCGCGCGCGCCATACTCGACGGCCATGCTGCGCATCAGGCCGGTCAGCCCCTGCTTGGCGGCGGGATAAATGGCATCGCCGGACCGTGCCATCTCGCCGGAGATCGAGGTCACCGCGATCAATCGGCCATGACCTTGCGCCTTCATGATTTCCGCCGCGTCGCGCGACAGCGAGATCGCTGACAGGAGATCGGTCCGGATCAGGTCGAGGATCTCGTCGTCGCCGAAGGCGGCGAGCGGCCGCCTGTCACGGGCACCGACATTGTTGACGAGAATATCGAGCCGGCCGTGGGTCTTGCGGATATCGGCGATCACGGCGCGGCCTGCCTGTATGTCGGCCATGTCGAAGGTCGCTGCCTGTGCACTGCCGCCGCCCTCGGCAATGGCGGCGACGGCACTGTCGAGCGTTGCAGCGGTGCGTCCGGTGACAACCACATGGGCGCCGGCCTCGGCAAAGGCACGCGCGATCTCGAAGCCGAGCCCACGCCCGCCTCCGGTGATCAGCGCCACGCGTCCGGCCAAGGAAAATCGGTCGAAAATGCTCATGTCGGGCGAGCCTCATTGTGCACAGAAATGCCCGCGACCGGCATGAACCCGGTCGCAGGTTTGATCTCTGGCGGATGCGATCAGAGCCGCTCGGCCCGGATCTTCAGGATCTGGTACAGCATGTTTCGAATGCGCTGCCAAACGGTCAGTCGCTTGATCATGCCTTCCCCCTCCTTTTGCTCGCTGATGTCTCTGCCCGTTCAGATGATTTGTGCCGCCAGTGCGACGCCGACCAACGAGGTGCCGATGCCCGCCGTGCGGATGGCGCCCGGCCAGCGCCGAAGCGTCATGGCGGCCAGCGCACCGGTCGCGTGCAGGGCCGAAGTGGCGACCACGAAGCCGATCGCGTAGGCGATGCCGCTGGCCGTCTCGGGAATTTCGAGGCCGTGGGCATTGCCGTGGAAAAGCCCGAAGAGGGCGGCCAGCGCCGCTGCAGTGACAAACGGCAAAGGTTTTGCGAGCGCCATCATGGCGCCGAACACCACCAGCGACAGGGCGATGCCGGACTCGAGCGACGGCAAGCCGATCCCGGCGATGCCGAGCAAGGCGCCGGCGATCATCGCCGCGACAAAACATGACGGCACGACGATGATGGCCTTGCCGCCGGTCCGGGCGGCAAAGATGCCGACAGCCATCATGGCAAGCAGATGGTCGATGCCGGCCAGCGGGTGCTCGAAGCCGCTCACAAAGCCGTGGACATGGAAGCCGCCGCTATGCGCGAAAGCCAGGGATGGCGTGAGCACTGCTGCGACGGTCAGGGCAAGCCTGGAAAGCGTTGTTTTCATCGTTCTGGACCTGTTTGAAAGGGGTTTGGTCGGTTGGAAGCCGGGGCTCATTGTCCGGATCCCGGCATGGCGAATTGCGCGGCCCCGGATCGGTCGGCAAGAAGCCTGGCCTGGCCAAAATCGAGAGGCCTTTGCCCGGCGCCGTCATGATAGACGAAGGCCAGGCGCCGCCGTCGTGACGCCAGTTTCGCGGGCAGCGGGTGATAGGTCACGCCGGCGCCACCGATCAGTGGCATGACGGCGCCGACGTCGACCATGTCTTGCGTCTCGACGCGCAGAAGATGCAGCCGCAAGCCGTCGGCGGTTTCGCCGACAAAGGGAATTCCGGCGAGGCGCAGGAAACTGGACGGATCCGGCGCCCGCGAAAATCCTTCGAGAAAGGCGATCTCGACGAGGTCGAGATCCGTCGTCCTGGGGTCGGCGGGTTCGGGCGCGTGGTCGTGCGGCAGATGCGGCGTCTGCCATTGCAACGGCTTGCCGGCCGGTCCGTTGTGGCCGACAGGGTGCGGATGATGGTGGTGACCATTCGGCCCATGGTGGTGGCCGTCGCCATGGTCGTGGCCGTGGTGATGATGATCCTCGTGCATGGTCAAAAACTCGTCGGCTTGTCGATGATGGATTTGTGCTTGCCGAGATTGCCGTGAGCGACCATCGAGCCGAGCGCCTCGACGACAACCCGCACACCAAACAGCGCCGTGATGTCCGACGTGTCGTAGGGCGGCGACACCTCGACCACTTCCAGTCCGCAGATGCCGGGCGCCGAAACGAGCCCGAGCAGCTTCAGCGCTTCGCGCGGCAGGAAGCCGCCTGGCTCCGGCCAGCCCGTGCCGGGCACGAAACCGCAATCGATGCTGTCGACATCGAAGGAGATGTAGACCGCGTCGGTGTCCTTCCATGCGAGCTCGAGCGCGATCTCCGCCGCCTTCTCTAGTCCCATCTGTTCGATGTCGGAAATCGTCAGCACGTTGGTGCCGCGCTTCCTCGCCTCGGCCACGCCGTAGCGGGGCACCTGCCAGCCGCCGATGCCGAGCTGCACCAGATTGGTGGCCGAGACGTTCGGCAGGTTGGTCGCCCAGTACCAGGGCGTGGTGTGCATGCGCTCGTCGAGATCCTTTTCCTGGATGTCGATGTGGCGGTCGAAATGGATGATGCCGATGCGTTTGGAGGTCACGTCGGCAATGCCGCGCACGCACGGAAATCCGATCGAATGGTCGCCGCCCAGCATGATCGGCAACGCGCCGGACGAGGCGACATGGCTGACGCCCTTGGTGATCTGGTCGAAGCTCTTTTCGAGATTGGCGGGGATGGTGAAGACGTCGCCGGCGTCGCACAGGGTCATCTGCTCGCGAAGGTCGACACCGAGCTCGTAATTGTACGGCGTGTAGAGCGCCGAGATGCGGCGCATGCCTTGCGGTCCGAAGCGGGTTCCGGGCCGGTAGGTGGTGCCGCTGTCGAAAGGAATGCCCATGACGGCGGCGTCATATCTGCCGACATCGCGGACATTCTCGACATAGGGCGCCTTGAGGAAGGTGTTGATGCCGGCGAAATGCGGCAGCTCGCCGCGTGCGAATGTCGGGATCGACTTGTCGATGATCGAATCCGATCCCGGCAGGCCCATGTCCAGCGCCCATTTCTGTTCCTTGCGCCAGCCGTCCTCGGGCAGCTTGCCTTCCGCCTCGATCGACTTCCAGCCCTGCATGTCGCGGATTTCGAAGTTCGGATGGTGGAATCGCTGGCGTGGCTGGCTATCGGTGAGCCCGGCGCGGCGGTGCCGGCGTTCTGGGATGTCTGTGTGCATCAAAAAACCTCCTTCACGACGCCGTCGTCGCAATTGCGCTATCCAGTCGGGTCGTCCCGACCATCGCGGCCACTTTGGCCACGTCTTGTGCGGAAGCCCGGTTCTTGCGGTCGAGCTTCAGATCGTAGGTGATCGTCGCGCCATAGGCGGACGGGAACTGGGGGTCGTGGCGGACCTTGTCGAAGACGAGCACGCGGGTGCCGAGCTTGAAGGCCTCGCCGATATCGTGGGTAACCATGACGACGGTCATGCCGTGCTCGGTCCACAGCTCGGTCAGCAGTTCGTGCATCTCGACACGAATGCCAGGATCGAGCGCGCCGAACGGCTCGTCGAGCAGCAGGATCTGCGGTCGGCCAAGCAAGGTCTGGGCGATCGCCAGCCGCTGCTGCATGCCGCCAGAGAGTGAAGCCGGATAGAGGTCGCGCGCATGGGCGAGGCCGACGCGCTCCAGCATGGTTTCGGCCTGTTGCCTGGCGCTTCTACGCCTGGCGCCGAAGACGCGGCCGAACGGCCCGCCGGAGCGAAAGTCCTCGACCAGCAGCAGGTTCTGCATGGCGGTCAGATGTGGAAACACCGAATAGCGCTGGAAGACGATGCCGCGTTGCGGCGTCGGTTCCGGCACGATCGGCCGGTCGCCGACGACGACCACACCGCCGCTCTGTTGTTCCTGGCCGAGCAGGATGCGCAGGAAGGTCGATTTTCCGCAGCCGCTGGCGCCGACCAGCGACAGGAACTCGCCGGCCTCGGCGGTGACATTGACGCGCTCCAGCACGCGGGCATCGCCGTAGCTCTTCTCCAGCCCATGGACGACGATGCGGCTCATCTGTTTTGCACCGGATGAGCCCAGGGGGAGATGAAGTGGGAAAGCCGCACCAGCAGCCAGTCGGTGATGACGGCAAGCAAGGTGATCCAGGCGACGTAAGGCAGGATCACGTCCATCGATAGATAGCGGCGAACGAGGAAGATGCGGTAGCCCAGTCCCTCGGTCGAGGCGATGGCTTCGGCCGCGATCAGGAACAGCCATGCCGGTCCCAGCGCCAGCCGCACGCAGGTGATGAGGCGCGGCATGATTTGCGGCAGCACCAGCCGGAGCACCATGGTCCAGCTGTTGCCGCCGAGCGTCTGCGCCTTGGCGACGAGTTCGGGCGGCAATTCCATCACCCGGTTGGCGATGTCGCGCACCATGACCGGTGCGACGCCGACGGCGATCAAGGTGATCTTGGCGGTTTCGCCGAGGCCAAGTGCGATGAACAGGATCGGCAGCAGCGCCAATGGCGGGATGACGCAGACGACGGTGACAAAGGGCAGCAGAAAGGCCCTGACGCGTGGGATAAAGCCGATGGCGACGCCAAGGCAAAGTGCGGCGAGCGTGGCGACACCGACGCCTGCGAACAGCCTGATCAGACTGGCAAACGTGTCGGCCCATAGAATCAGGTCGCCGGAACGCTTGTCCGGCACCGTCGCCAGGTCGAAAAAGGCCGACCACATCTGTGCCGGGGAGGGCAACAGCTTGTCGCTGGGATTGACGGCCAGTCTCTGCGCCGAAGCCAGGAGATAGGCGATCGCCACGGCGGCAAACGGCAGCGCCCCAAGCAGCAGGGCTCCGCCGCGCGAGACCGTCGCGTTGATGAGGCGAAGCCGCACCCTCGGCCTGCGCCGGGGCGGGGGCGCGACGTCAATCCCCGTCTCGGGCACAGTGTTCATGGTGCCGGTGCCTCTGGCCAGCATGTCGCGCCCTACAGCGTTCCAGCCGCCGCCAGGGCCATGTAGGCCGGATCGAAACGCAATTTGAGGTTCTTGGCGTCGCCCAGCGTCGAGCCGTCGGGGAAGCTCATGCCGATCACGTCGACGCTCGGTGCATTGGTGCCGAGAATGCCGTGGCTGAACAGGAAGTTGCGGACCAGATCCATCGTCTTCGGCAGTTCGGTGCCGTTGGTGAATGCGACCGCCTTGGCCGGCTCGAAGAACATCGCCGTCGATGCAAGCTGGGCGTCGAAGCCGGCAAGATCCGTACCCGATGCCTTGGCCATCTCTTCCTTGGCCGCCTTGCCCTCGGGCGTGCCGGAGGTCATCAACGCCATCGCTTCGTACCAGGCGCCGACCAGCGCCTTGCCGAGAGCCGGATTGTCCTTCAGCGTTTCGGTGTTGACGACCATCATGTCGATGATCTCGCCGGGAATCTGCGTCGAATCGAACACTTTGTGGGCGCCCGGCATGGCGGCAATTTCGGAGACCAGCGGATTCCAGGTGACGACGGAGGTGACGTCGCCGGTGCCATAAGCAGCGACCATGTCGGCGTCGGACGTGTTGACCACGGTGATGTCCTTCTCGGCCAGCCCGACCGTGTCCAGCGCGCGCGCCAGCAGATAGTGCGAGACCGAGAGCTCGACGAGATTGACCTTCTGGCCGGCAATGTCCTTGAGCGCCGACTTGTCCTTGAGGATGACGGCGTCGTTGCCGTTGGAGAAGTCACCGACGATCAGTGCGGTGGTATCGACACCACCACCGGCCGGAATGGACAGCGCGTCCATATTGGTCATCGAGCAGCCGTCAAAGCCGCCGGCGGTGTACTGATTGATGCTTTCGACATAGTCGTTGATGCGGGTGATCTCGACATTGATGCCGTATTTGTCGGCCCATTTCTTCATGATGCCGCTGTCGGAGAGATAACCCCAGGGCATCCAGCCGACATAGATCGACCAGCAGATCTTGAAGTCCTTCTTAGGCGCCGCTTGCGCGGCCGAGATGAAGGGAAGGCTGAGTGTCGCGGCGAGGATGATTGCGGCCAGCTTGCGAAGCATTGCGTACCCCTGTTTGCGATCCGGATTGCGCCCGGACGTCTGTTGGGGGTTCACGGAGCGCGCATCCGGGAGAGGTTCGCGCCAGCAAACCCGTGCAGGGTTCTCCCGGGATTTTGGCCCGCCGTGTTCCGCCGGATGCTTCAATGCACCCCTGGCGGTCGCGTCTCTTGGACCAGCGCCGTGGTCGACACGGCCGGAACCCTAGACGCTCTGCACATCAACAACGAAGCAAGGGGCGTGCCAGTCCGGGAATGCCGGCCTGAGGCCGTTTTCTCCCGGATCTGAAGGCAATCGCATCATCGGATGGCGCAAAAATCATCGCAGCGCCGTCAGATTAGGCAAACGGATGCGCACGGTGCCTGAGCCTGGGCGGCCGCTTGGCAGCCGGCGAGCAGCAAGCCAGGGAGCGCGCCAGGTCGTTCTCCGGGCAGGAGGAGGAAGATAGCCGGCGCCGCAGGGGGCGGGGTTGGGATTGGGGTTTCCCGAAGCGCCGGCCAAGCGGAAATCAAGTCCGCTGCAGGACCAAGCTAACAGAGGTCGGGCCAGTTGATATAGCGTGATCGCGGAACTGGCGGAGAGAGCGGGATTCGATTTTCGGCCGCAAGCCAAGCAAACCAAGGCTTTCAGCAAAATATTTTTACACAGAATGCTGCGGCGCGGACATGAGCCGGCCGCACCCTTTGCCACCTGAGAAGATTCGTCGCGATCGTCTCGGAGTTAGTTGTGAAGGTGCGACAATTGAAATCCAGTTTCGTGTTCGACGCCGGATAGCTGCGATTCCGCTGACCGGAACATGTCTTCGAACTGCAGCTCGCTTTCAAACACCACGCCGCCGACGCTGATAGCCAGGGCATCCTCGGTTCCTTTTGGCGCGAAATAGACTTGCGCCACGCGGGTCCGGATACGCTCGCCGATTTCCTTGGCATCGTCTTCCGTCGCGCCGGGGAGAAACACTCCGAACATGGACGTTCCGATGCGACCGACCAGATCTTCCTTGCGCACCGATGATTGGATCGTCGCGGCTATCAGCCGTAAGGCTTCGTCTCCCCAGCCGAGACCAAAGCGCAGATTGATGGACCTGATATGTTCGGGGTGGATGACCAGGAAGGCGCCCGACCTCGGACCCGGCGCTGACGGTCTTGTTGTTCGCCTTTCAACCATCGACGTGAAGACCGCCCCGTTCAGGCAGCCTGTCAGGCTGTCAAAGGTCGCCGATTTGTTGAGTTCCTGTCGATAACGACGGCTCTCAATCTGCTTCAAACCAATGAATAGAAAAAGCGGGACGCCAACGGCGACAGGCAACAGAACTGCCGTGATCATGCTGCGGCCAAATGGCGTCAGCCCTTCGGCGAACAACAGCAGATAGTTGAGGACAAGAGAAACGCCCAGAATTCCCGCAGTTCCGAGAAAGGTCAGCCATGCGACGCCTTTCCATGCCTGGGCGGAGGTGTTCGCCATCGCTTTTGTCACTAACCGATCTCCTGTCAGATAGGCTGGTATAAGGCCGGTTAGTTACAATTTTGGCTTGAAGAAACAATAAAATTTGATGAATTGGCCCGAATTGCCTCTAACCAACTGGCCACAAGGCAAGAAGGCAAGCTGATACTGCTCAGAGGAAAATTGCGCGCCCTGGCAGTTAACAAGATCATCGGTGTCACCTGAACAACCGTCGCACGGTTCCCTTGTCCGGCTGTGTTGCTCCAGCTCCGTCCGGTGATGGTGGCATGGAGGTTCAAAAGGACGAGCTGACTATCGAGGCGGGCCGAATATGCCCATCTCCGCGCGCCTGGCCGTCGCCTCCGCCTTGCCGTAGATGCCGCTCGGCAAGGCCGTCGCCCAGCCGTTGGAAACAAGCCAGGCGCCGACGTCCTGCTTGCCCAGCCTGCATGGTGCGGCAATGGTAAAACGGTCGATTTCCGGTGGCACGAAGCATTTAAGCGCCCGGCCGCGCAGCCAGGAATTGAAAGCTGCGCGTGCACGCTGACCGCATGGCCAGGAGGCGACATCGTGAAGCGAGCAGGTCTTATCCGGATCGACGCTCTGGACTCCACTGATGACCACCGTCCGACCCATGGATTGGAAGATCGCGGACGACGTGGCAATCGGACGGTAAAGCAGGATCTCGCGCCAATCGTCCGGCATCGGCGTTTCCGGGGGCATAGCCAGGCCAAGGTCACTCAGAGGCGGACGCGGCTCAACGCGCTCGATCTCCGACGGGTCGAGTTGCGGCGGAGCGATGAAGTTTTGAGCAATCTTGCGCGCGGGTCCACGCCGTTGAGCACCGGCAATGGCCGCGACCGGTCGGGTTGCCTGCTTGCCGTCAAGAGCCCGAGGCAGCGCCGGGAGAGCCTGATCAGCCGAAAACAAGGCCTTGGCCTGGATGATCAGCAAGGCTCCGCCCATAAGCAGGAGGCTTCCGAGCGCGATTACCAGGTGGTTTCGGCCCAGCCTGGCCATCAGCTCGAGATGGTCCCAAAGGCTTCTTTCCGGTCAGAAACCGGACGTCGATTTGGCGACCAGTTTGAGCGCACCCTTTTGAACCTGATAAAATGGCATCGATCGTTCACTGGACCCATCCGCCCGAAACCGAAACAGGCCTGTCGATCCGCGAAACCCGCTCGGATTTTCGAGAACCTGCTTGCTGAAGCCACCAGGCCCGACTGCGCTGGCAATTCCCGCGGTCAAGGCAACCATATCATAGGCGTAGGCGACATTGGTGTCGGCAGGGTAATTGTAGGTCGTCTTGAAACGGTCTGCGATCGGCCCGGTTTCGCTCGGATCGAGCGTGGCGATATAGGCACCCTCGAACAGCGGTTCCATCGGATATTCCAGCCAGCGGTTGGTTCCGACGACTGCGATTGCCTTCCCCGGAATGCCTTTCGATTTCAACGCGGCAAGGATCTGCGACGGGCTGTCGTCGCCGCTGGCAACGATGACCGCGTCGGGCGTGTCCACGAGCGAGCCCAAGTCGGCGACCGCCTTGGTGCCGCCGTCGCCTGCCGAATACGGCAGTGTGACCGCCAGCGTCGCGCCATAGATGCTGAGGCTGTTGGCGACGCGCTTTTCAACGGCGCTGGCATTTGCGCCGGCTTCGACGAGCAGCACAAACTTCTTCAAGCCTTTCGCCGCGATGCCTGCGGCCCCCGCGGCCGCGCTGTCGGCCTCGCTGAGACACACGGCATAGACGCCCGGACCACCGGCGAAATTGTCGGCGAGCGCCAGGACCGGTGGCCGCGTCGACCCCGACAGTTTGGCGATGTGCTGGGCCGCCGGCAGTTCGGCAGGGCCGATAACGACTTTCGACCCCGTCGTGATCGCCTTCACGGCCAAATCGCTGGCGTGCGCGCTGTCACCTTTGGTGTCCTCGACCGTGACCGTGAGCAGTGCATTGCCAAGATCCGCCATCGCTAGCTTGGCGCCATCGAGCATCTTCCTGCCGTTTTCCCCCTCGGTTCCGGCAGCGGACAAAGGCAGCAGCATCGTAATTTTCGTTGACCCCGTGCCGAGCGACTGGGTCGCCTGGGCCGGACCGGCAACGGCGCCGCCGGCCTGCGCTCCGGGCGCGGCAATCGCAGCCGGGTCGAGAGCATCGGAAACGCTGCCTTTCGACTGGCAACCCGACATTAGTACAGCGAGTGCAAATGCGATCGCCCCTGTCCGCAGACAACGGACCTGTCGGCCAGCTTGCATGAATGCTCCACCCTATATGCCGCCGGGTGCTCTTCCCGGTCTGATCGTCAACTCATCCTACGGCGGACTTGCATCGCCGTCTCGTAATTCCTGGGTCATGGTTTAGCCGTCGAAGAGCCGGCCTCTGAGCGCCTTGATCCGGCTCGCTAGCCCCGCACTTCGATAATCAGCGCATTTCATGTATCGCGGCCCGGGAACGAACACCCGGCGCACGCAAACCCTTTTTCCCTGGGGAGGGGCGCTGTCGTCGCCTCCGGCCGAAAATGCGGAGAAGCCGAATGTCGCCACCGGCAAAGGCCCCGTCACCTCAAAACCTTCCCTCACCAGGATTGCACGCGCGCGCCGGCAGTAGCGGACCGAAAGTGCCGAGAACCGGCTTTCATTGTGCCCGGCGCGATACTTCATGACTGTCGTGCACAGGTCGCCGGCGGCGATCCTGTTCGCCTGCGCAAGATATCTTACGCCGAGCGCGATGTTGGTTGCGGGCAGGCCGAGTTCATCGAGCGAGCCTCGAAAGCCGAGCATTCGCGCCGTTGCCGGCATCACCTGCATCAGGCCGACTTCGCCGTCGGCGCCCTGCACGTCGGGATCGAATCCGCTCTCGATTTCCATCACGGCATGCGCCAGCACCGGCTCCAGGCCGTAGATCGATGCCTGACAGCTGGCAAACGCCTTGAACGTCTCTCGTGTCCATTGCGTGGCGGCATCACAGCGAACGGGCAGTGTCGGATGAGACGGTTGGTATCTCCCGGCCAACGGTCGTTCCAACCAGTTGGCGTGGGCTTGTGTGGCAATTTGGCTAAAACCAACCAACGCGATCGCACCAGCGATCGCGCCCAAGATTGGTCCGTCGGCCATCATTGTCAGCCAGCCGGCGCGCCTTTGCCCTTCCGGTCAGTGCATGTACTCGACCATGCGATCGTGAAAACACTCGCATTTGTTGAGGGTATCTTCGTCTTTGTAATTCGTCTTCAGGTAGCCGTAAGCCATGCCGCAGGCGACCTTGGCCTCCGATGCCCAGACGAAGACGGGCCGGGACGAATTGATCCATTCCGAGCTGTTGGCGGCGGCAACCGATTCGTCCATCAGCTTCACCACCTGCTCCTTCAGATCGACGATGTTGTCGTTCAGCACCAGGTTGGACGTCCCCACGGTGCGGCAATAGTCGACCGACGGACCTTCGATGATGTCGGCGGCATAGCCCGTCGACCCGACTGCCAGCAACAGCGTCGCAGCGGAAACCAGCAGTCTTGCAGAACGTTTCATGATGAGCTCCCCTCAATATTCCTAATATGTAACATAGTCGCGTGGCCGCGCGCTATGCCGTTAAACCACGTTTGCCGTCGTCGTGTGCTGGGCTATGCCGTCGTCGTAGAGCAGCGTGATGGTGTTGGACACAGGATGGTTGGTCAGCGTGGCTACGTCGACGAAATTGGCGCCGCCGGTCGTGCCGTTTGCATCGACGCTGAGCGTTCCGGTCGCCGCATCGTAGTTGACGAAGTCGCCGACATTGGCCCCGCCAGGTGCCGTGTCGAACAGGGCGGTCAGATCGATCTTGTCGCCATGCCCGCCGACACCGCTGTAGTCGACGATAAGGTCCTTGATGTCCAGGCCATCGAGCTTGAACGTATCGGCTCCCGCTCCGCCGGTCATGGTGTCCTGGCCGAGACCGCCGATGAGAAGGTCGTTGCCGTCGCCACCGCTGATCAGGTCGTTACCGGCTCCGCCGCTGAGGAAGTCGTTGCCGCCCCGGCCAATGATGACGTCATCCCCGCCATTGCCGTTGAGATTATCGATGCCGGACGTTCCATAGATCTGGTCGGCCAGCGTCGCGTCGCCGTTCACCGTGATCCCGGGATCGCCAGGATCATGCGAGAAGAACGAGAAGTTGACGTTGCGGGCTTGCCAGTTGCCGCCGTTATTGTCGAAGTAGGACAGGGTCCAGGTGTCACCGGCTGTCGGCGGATGCGCGGTCAGGTAGCTGGCAAGCGTCGTAGCGGTGGCATTGCCGGCGGCGTCCAGAAGGAAGATGTGGTCGTAGTCGACCGTAGCCTTCATCTGGCCTGTTGTCGCATCGTAGAACCAGGTCTGCTCGAATGTTCCGGCGGTCAGATCGTCTTCGACGACGGCGAAGTGATTGGTGCCGATTCTGATTTCTACCTGAACCTCCTGTTCGCGATGAGAGCCGGCGCTGCCGTCGTTGAAGGTTCCGGGGTCTCGTTCGCCGACGGGAATAGGTATCGTATTCGGCTGCTGTTGGAAGTCGGTATAAACCACCACCGTCGCACTATGTGGATCTGCCAGGATCGCGTTCACTGTCGCGGCCGACAGACCAAGCGTCGTCACCTGATCATTTCCCGACGTAAGCGGGCTGCTGCCGTTGCCGATCTGTGACGTGTCGCTGGGCAGGCTGTTCGGCGGCACTTCGTGGATGCCGACCGTCTGCGCGACGTGGGTGTGGCCGTCATAGACGTCCAGCGACAGGTTGTTGTTGACCGTGTCAGTTTGCGATGCGGTTGGCCGATAAACCAAGTCGTCCAGCAGGTTGATGCTGCCGGACGGATTGTAGAGCACCGTGCCGGCTGTCAGGGCAACATAGGTCACGCCGTTGAAATAGAACGTGCCTGTTGGGATCGTTCCGGTGGCGGTGACAATGAGGTTGTCCCCATCCGCGTCTGTCGGGATCGAGACCAGCAGCGGATATCCATTCGGGTAGCTGGGCGTGCTGAGCGTCTGCTGCGCCGGGTCGCTCGACATCCAGTTCTGGGTGTTTGCAACGACCGGTGCGTCATTGATGTCGGCCAGGTTGATGGTCAGCGTCGTCGTCGACAAGTCGCCGTCGCCATCCTTGATGGTGTAGACGAACACGTCCGTCGTGTTCGCGTTGATGCTGTGGGCCGTCGACTGGTAGGTGTAGGAGCCGTCGGCGTTGAGATGCAGCGTGCCGTGCAGGCCGGCAATGTTGGTGCCGGCGCCGGTGATCACCGCCGTCGTGGTGTCGGCGCCCGCGGCGCGCACGCCGACCACGCCGCCAGCGGCGGCAAAGCCGTCGGCGCCAGCCACGTCGTTGGCCAGCACGCCCGCCGCCGCCGTCACGGTCAGCAGCGCGCCTTCGTTGACGTTGTTGGAGTTGGCCACCGCCG
>NZ_JBFUGR010000010.1:0-181715 GCF_056402815.1 Mesorhizobium sp. P3_B5
GCCACGGGTGCGACTGGCGCCACGGGTGCCACCGGAGCCACGGGTGCGACTGGCGCCACGGGTGCCACCGGAGCCACGGGTGCGACTGGCGCCACGGGTGCCACCGGAGCCACGGGTGCGACCGGAGCGACCGGAGCCACGGGTGCGACGGGTGCGACCGGAGCTACAGGTGCCACGGGTGCGACTGGTGCGACTGGCGCCACGGGTGCCACCGGAGCCACGGGTGCGACCGGAGCTACAGGTGCCACGGGTGCGACTGGCGCCACGGGTGCCACCGGAGCGACCGGAGCCACGGGTGCGACTGGCGCCACGGGTGCGACCGGAGCCACGGGTGCGACCGGAGCGACCGGCGCCACGGGAGCGACTGGCGCCACGGGTGCCACCGGAGCTACAGGTGCGACTGGCGCCACGGGTGCGACTGGCGCCACAGGTGCGACTGGCGCCACAGGTGCCACCGGAGCCACGGGTGCGACCGGCGCCACAGGTGCCACCGGAGCCACAGGTGCGACTGGCGCCACAGGTGCCACCGGAGCCACAGGTGCGACCGGAGCCACAGGTGCGACCGGAGCGACTGGCGCCACAGGAGCGACCGGAGCCACGGGTGCGACTGGCGCCACAGGTGCCACAGGTGCGACCGGAGCGACCGGCGCCACAGGAGCGACTGGCGCCACGGGTGCGACCGGAGCTACAGGTGCGACTGGCGCCACAGGTGCCACAGGAGCGACCGGAGCCACAGGTGCGACCGGAGCGACTGGCGCCACAGGAGCGACCGGAGCCACAGGTGCGACCGGAGCGACTGGCGCCACAGGAGCCACAGGTGCGACCGGAGCGACTGGCGCCACAGGAGCGACCGGCGCCACGGGCTCGGCTGGTGCGACAGGTGCGACCGGAGCGACGGGCTCGGGCGGCGGTGACACAGGTGACCACAACCATGGCAATAACGGCTTTGGCAATGGAGATCAGGATGCACCTGGTGGTTCCGGGGACAACAACAATGGCGAAAACGGCCCTGGTCACAACCACGCCAAGGTCACGTCCGACACCCTCGGTCTCAAGGACACTGCGAAATTCCTGCAGTCGGGCTCGACCGACGGCAGCGGTGATCCCGGCCATGCGTCGTTCCGCAACCTAATCGGCCTTGCGTCCACAACCGTGACGACGGACCTGCTCAACGTCCTCAAGACGATTGGCGGAGGTCAGAACCAGAACACGCCGTCGGGGGCGAGCACGGATCTCACCTCGGACCAGACCAAGTCTGGCGCCGGCTACGCCAGCAACGACCACACCGTCAAGACGACCCTGAAGGATCTCTTGAAGCCGCATGAGTGAGCAGGATTGTTGAATGGGCCACGGACGGAGATTGGTCCAGGTTTGAAAAGCGCGCGCGGGCTTCGCTGGAAAGCGAGGCCCGCGCGTTCATCATCTCGAAACAGGGGGTGGCATGAGAGTCGCGCGGCCGATCAGTTCGGAGTACGATGGGGCATTGCCGGAAACCTCGGCGGAAACGCCTCGGCCCGGCCATTGTTGAACCTCGCCCTGCGTACCGGATGAGAAGTCCATGGTGAACGTCCCCGCAAACCCCGAAAACTCGCCAGTCTCGATCCGCGCGGGCACCGAAGTCGAGACCGTAGCGGACCAGGCGAGCGGCCAGAACGCAGCCGCGCGAGCCCCTGGCGGTCCTGCCGAGCTCGACCAGGTCGGGCCGCGGCTCAAGGCGGTGCTGCGGGCCGCGCGTTATCACGGCGTTGAACTCGATCCCAACGAATTCAGGGCAGCGAGCGAGATTCCGACCGCCGCCGATCTCTCCGAGTGGGCGCAGAACGCCGGCATGTGGTCGCGCGCCGTCCGCATCCGCTGGTCCCACCTTTTGCGCTTCCAGGACACCGGACCGGTCGTCCTGTTGTTCAGCGATGGCGGCGCTGGTCTGCTCACCGGGGCGAGTGCCGAGCGGAACGTCGTCTTCCTCAAAAGCGCTGACGCGCCAGACGATGGTGAGGCTATTGCCATCGATGAGCTGCGGCTGTCGCAGGTGTGGACCGGCGAGGCGGTGCTGCTGCGCGTGACACGGTCCCATGTGGCGGCGGATGCGCCTTTTACTCTTCATTGGCTCGCCGAGCTGGTGCGGCTGGAAAGCCGGCCCCTGCGCGACATCGCCATTGCCTCGTTCACGCTGAGTGTCCTTACCATCTTGCCGCCGCTCATCGTCATGACGCTGGTCAACAAGGTGCTGCAGTTCAACAGCATCTCGACGTTGGTGCTCTTGTCTGCGGTGATCGCCGTGGTCTTCGCCTACGAGACACTTCTTGGCCATGCGCGGCGACTGATCATCAACGTCGTCGGCGCCCGTCTGGACACCAAGCTGCAACTGCACATCTTCAGTCGGCTGCTGCGCCTGCCGCTCGACTATTTCGAGCGCCATCCGGCCGGCGAAACGATGTATCATCTGGCCCAAGTCTATCGTATCCGCGAATTCCTGACCGGAAAACTCCTCAGCACGTTCCTGGATCTGATCACGCTCTGCGTGCTGGTACCGGTCATGT
Source organism: Mesorhizobium sp. P3_B5 (assembly GCF_056402815.1). Taxonomy (NCBI): domain Bacteria; kingdom Pseudomonadati; phylum Pseudomonadota; class Alphaproteobacteria; order Hyphomicrobiales; family Phyllobacteriaceae; genus Mesorhizobium; species Mesorhizobium sp. P3_B5. The sequence continues at coordinate 2,541 of NZ_JBFUGR010000010.1, forward strand.
TCTACATCAACGCCACCCTCGCCTGGGTGGTGCTGGCCTGCGCGGTCGTGATCATGCTGATCATCCTGGCCTATCTCAGACCGCTGCGCCGGAGATACCAGAGGGTGGTCGACGCCGAGACCTGGAAGTCGGCGGCGCTCGGCGAGACTGTCGTCGGAATCAAGACGGTGAAGGCGCTTGGCCTTGAGCCGCAGCGTAAGGCGCTCTGGGATGAGCGGGTGGCGGAAGCGGGAAAGGCTCGTCTCGCCTTCGGACAGCTCGCCAACTGGCCGCAGACCCTGGTCACGCCGATCGAACGTGTGATGGTGCTCGGCACCATGCTGATCGGCGCCTATCTCGCGCTGAACGACCGTTCGGGCTATATGGTCGGCAGCCTGTTCGCCTTCATGATGATCTCCCAGCGCGTGGCGCAGCCGCTGGTCGGCCTGGCGCGACTGGTTGAGGACTACGAGGAGGTCGGTGCAGCGATCGGGGAGGCAGCGTCGGTCCTCAACCGGCCGCTGGAGAGCAGTTCAAATTCCACCGGCCTGAGACCCAGGCTTGTCGGCCAGGTCGCGTTCAGCGACCTGACCTTCAGCTATATCGGTACCAAGACACCGGCGCTCGACCGAGTCAGCTTCCACATCCCAGCCGGGAGCATGTTTGGCATTGTTGGGCGCAGCGGGTCGGGAAAATCGACAATCGCGCGCCTCCTGCAGGGGATCAACCGCGACTACAGCGGCTTCCTCAAGCTTGACGGCGTCGACCTCAAGGAGATCAACCTGCGCCATCTTCGCCAAGGACTCGGCGTGGTTCTCCAGGACAACTTTCTGTTCCGCGGATCGATCCGCGACAACATCATCGCCGGGCGCGCAGGCCTAACGCTTTCCGACGCCATGCGTGCCGCGCACCTCGCCGGCGCCCAGGAATTCATCGAGCGTATGCCGAATGGCTATGACACCTACATCGAGGAAGGTTCGCCCAATTTGTCAGGCGGTCAAAAACAGCGGCTGGCGATCGCGCGCGCCCTCATCCACGATCCGACCATCCTCATCCTCGACGAAGCGACTAGCGCACTCGACCCGGAGAGCGAGGCCGTGGTCAGCGCCAACCTCATGCGCATCGCCAGCGGGCGCACCATGATCATCGTTTCGCACCGGCTCTCCTCGTTGACCGAATGCGACAATATTCTGGTCATGGATCAGGGCAAGGTCCTCGACGTCGCGCCGCACGCGACGCTGCTTGAACGATGCGCGCTCTATCGCCAGCTGTGGTCGCAGCAGAACCGGCACCTCGACGGCCGCCGCGGCCGCCCGGTCGCCATCCCGCCGCGGTTGGTTTGACGATGCTGCGGCTCATTTGCGCTTCAGGTCAGGTAACCCATGAGTAGTACCTCGCTCACCACCCTCCCCGCTCGGCGTCATCGGATGGAAACGAGGGACCCGACGATGCCAGCCATACTCGAGTTCCAGTGGCCGTCGACGGCTGTCGCCAATGCGCCCATTCCGCAGGCGGCGCGCGGCATCGTCTGGATCATTACGAGCCTGGTCATCGCGCTGATCGCCCTGGCAGGACTGATACCCGTCGATCAGGTTGTGACGGCCAGAGGGCTCGTGGTGTCAAAATCGCCCAACATCGTCGTGCAGCCGCTAGAGACCGCGATCGTGCGCTCGATCGATGTCCGTGAAGGTCAGCACGTGCAGGCCGGTCAAGTGCTTGCTCGCCTCGATGCTACCTTTGCTTCAGCGGACCTGGCGGCGCTTGCGATGCAGGTTTCGACGCTTGAAGCCGAAGTGGCGCGGCTGAAGGCGGAAGCCGATGGCCAGACCTTCAACTATGACGGTCTCGACCCAAGCTGGACCCTGCAGGCATCGATCTTTGAGCGCCGCAAGGCGGTCTACGACGCCAAGGTTGAAAATTTCGACCGCCAGCGCGACGAACTCAGTTCCGTAATCTCGCGTTCGCTATCGGATGCCGATGGCTACCGCCAGCGGCTCGCGGTCGCGGGCTCGATCGAAGAGATGCGCAGGCAGCTCGAAGCAAGACAGGTGGGCAGCCGCCTCAACACACTGCTCGCCGAGGACAATCGCGCCGAAATGTCCAGGGCGCTCGGCAATGCCGAGCAGACTGCAGAAGCCGCGAAGCTCCAGCAGGCGGCGGTGGCCGCAGAGCGCAACGGCTACATTCAAGGTTGGCGAGCGGATGTTTCGCAGAGTCTTTCGGAGGCGAGCTCGCGGATGTCCGACGCTCGCGAACTTCTCAACAAGGCAAAGCTGCGCAAGCAGTTGGTCGAGTTGAAGAGCGAAGTAGACGCCATCGTTCAATCCGTGGCCAAGGTCTCGGTCGGTTCGGTCCTGCAGTCCGGCGAGCGATTGATTACGCTGGTGCCGGCCAACGCGCCGCTTGAGATCGAGACAAACATCGTCGGCCGCAGCAGCGGCTTTGTGCATGTCGGCGACCCGGTGGTCATCAAGTTCGACACCTTCGCCTATTCGCAATACGGCCTCGCTCATGGCACCGTGCGGACGCTCAGCCCTGATTCCTTCTCTGCGCAGGACCAGGCTCGCGATCCGAACAGCTCCCTGGCCATGCTGCCTTCGGACGCCGAACCGTTCTACCGCACGCGAATTTCCATCGACCAGGTCGCCCTCCACGGCGTGCCTGCCGGTTTCACCGTCAGCCCCGGCATGCCGGTGACCGCCGACGTAAAGGTCGGCCGGCGCACAGTGCTCAAGTACATTCTCGGTGTGATGCTCCCGATCGGCCAGGAGGCGATGCGGGAGCCATAGAGTACTGATGAATCAGAGGCCCGGATCGATGACAATCCTAAATCGGCTGACTGGTCTGGCCTCCCCGGCGGCAGCGTTGCGCCGGGCGATCCAGCTCGCTGACGGCGGCAAGCCCGCTGAAGCCTTTCCGCTGATGGCGGTAGCGGCGCGCGCGGGGATCGTCGACGCCGAGTACCGGGTCGCGCGTTGCTATCTCGAAGGCTCGGGTGTGCCGCCGAGCCGTATGGAAGGTGCGCGATGGCTGCTGCGGGCAGCCAACCACGGGAGCGCCGATGCGCAAGCGCTCCTCGCCGCTCTCTACCTGACCGGGCTGGTGACCAAGGAAGCTGATGGCACGGGCGCCGAATCGACGCAATTGTTCAAACCGGATTCCTCGGGCAAACCAGACTTCACGGCCGCGTTCGACTTTGCAACCAGGGCGGCCGAGGCGGGCTCGGCAACCGGACAGGCGATCCTCGGTTACATCCTTACCAGCGGCCCCAAACCGATGCGCAATGCAGATGCGGCGCACCGCTGGTACGAGAAGTCGGCTTTGGCTGGCTGCGCCGAAGGGTGTCTCGGCCTTGCCCTGTCACTCGCCCGGCGTGGCAATCGCGAAGATCGGGTCAGGATTGCGGTCGAGGTAAGACGCGCTGCCGACGCCGGCTTGCCGACCGCTACCTATCTTATGGCGGTCCTTACCGAGCACGGACTCGGCGTGGTACGCGACATGGCTGCAGCCGCCCGACTGTATCAGGCTGCTGCAGAGAAGGGCCTTCCCTCCGCCCAGTTCCGGTTGGGATTAGCACTTATTGATGGTGGACTCGTTGACCAAGATATCATTGCCGGAGAGGCCTGGATGCGACGTGCCGCCTTGGCCGGCAATATCGAAGCAGCCTATCTCCTTGGCGATCGTTATGTGAAGACGCAGCGGCCGGATTTTGCAGAAGCCGCAAACTGGTATCGGCGGGCGGCCGAAGCGGGTCACCAAGCCGCAGCCCGCGCTTTGGCATCTCTCTACCTGACGGGGAACGGCGTAGCCGAGGACGTCCAAGAGGGGGCGCGCTGGCTGCGCGCTGCCGCAAATCACGGCAATCAGGAAGCACAGATCGACCTCGCCAATCTCGTCCTCGGCGGAGCCGGCGAGCCGGACGACCGCGCAAGCGTTGCCGGATGGTTCGAGGCGGCCGCATCATCGGGCGACCTGATCGCGGCATTCAATCTTGGGCTCTGCTTCACCAATGGGGTTGGCGTCCGCCAGGACGAGGGGCAGGCGGCTCAATGGCTGAGGCGCGCGGCCGAGGGCGTCGCCGAGGCGCAGTACATGTATGCCCGCCTCCTACAGGATGGACGCGGCGTGGCGGCCGACCCAACGCAGGCCCGTCTGTGGTTTGCCCGGGCGGCCAATGGCGGCGTGCTGGACGCGCAGGTGGCGCTTGCCGAGATGCTGCTCAACGGGCGCGGGGGCACACGCGCACCAGACACCGCAGTGCAGCTGTTCCAGGGGGCAGCCGCCGACGGCCACGCCGGGGCGATGTTTGCACTTGGTGCGCTGTACGCAGCCGGCCATGGCCTGCCGATCGACCAGACGGCGGCGCAGAAATGGTTCGTCGCCGCCGCCGAGCGTGGGCATGGCCAAGCCCAACTCATGCTCGGGCGCTATCTCTCCAAAGGTCTCGCCGGGGAGAGCGACCCAGCGGCCGGTCGCCTTTGGCTCGAGCGAGCGGCTGCACACGGTATCAATGAAGCAGCCGAAGAACTTGCCGAACTCGTCTCGGGTTGAGGCCTGCAAGTGCAAGCACGCCAAACCACGCACGTCTGCGATCGACAGGCAAACGGTGTTGCACACACCCTACTGCAGGCGGTGTGTTTTGAACGCTGGCATCCACTCGATTCCTGCCGAATTTCCGGCTAGGCTGGGCGATAGATGGCTCAGCTCTGGTGGGTGAATCATAATCGGACCGCACGTCAAGAGATTGATGGGCAGCACCTTTGGTCCCCCAAGACCGAGAGCAATGGCGCGCGACGTGAGTTCTACAACAATATGCGCCGTGCGACGCCTGGCGACCTTGTCCTTTATGCCCATCAAGCAATTAGGTATGTTGGCGGGATAGCGGAATTCGCCTTCACCGTTCTGAAACCAATGGAGTTCGGAGAGACAGGAGTTAACTGGAATCAAGAGGGGATGGCCCCTGCCAACCTTTTGGACACCGCTTTGCCGTTCGATCCGTCCCAAAACGATAATATGGAGTCTCGGCCGGCTCCTGCCGAGCGATATTCGCCATTCCATCCAGTTTCGGGCTCAGGTAATCAGAAAGCCTATCTGACGGGCATTCCACGGGATACTTTCGATTTGGTGATAGCTGGCGCCACTATCAGCCACGAGGCGCTGTCAAGCGGCGGCTCGGATTACCCGACCTTTGGAGTGATTAATAAGCTTTTGGACGACATCGTCGAACGTCGTATAGCGGACGACGATCAGCCTGAAGGCACGATCAAGAAGTGCGTCATCCTTGGACCCCTTGGGTAATACAAATTGAAAATTGCGCCATCATGTTTCAAAACAGGTCGGTAGACCAGGATGGTTTCGAAGCCTGCGGGTCGCTCACGGTCCTCAATGCGAGAATTCTAAGAGACGTTCAACAATGACACAGCACGTACAAAACGCTCGAATTCTCATGTACAGCCACGACACGTTCGGGCTCGGCCACTTGCAGCGCTGCCGGACGATCGCGCATTCGCTGGTCGAGGATTTCCGCGGACTTCAGGTGCTTATCATCTCGGGTGCGCCTATCGCTGGCGCCTTTGACTACCGCGCACGTGTCGACTTCGTGAAGATCCCCAGCGTCATCAAGTTGCGCAACGGCGAATACACTTCGCTGGAAAAGGATATCGATCTGCATGAGACGCTAAGGATGCGCCAGTCGATCATCCGCCACACAGCCGAGAGCTTCAGGCCGGATATCTTCATCGTCGACAAGGAGCCGCTCGGCCTGCGCGGTGAGATCGAGGACACGCTGTCCTACCTCAAGACGCGGGGCACCACCCTCGTGCTTGGCCTGCGCGAGGTGATGGACGCGCCGCATCTGCTCGAAGCAGAGTGGGCGCGCAGGGATGTGATGCGCAAGATAGGCCTGTTCTACGACAAGGTCTGGGCCTATGGTCCGCCGGATTTCTACGATCCGTTGACCGGCCTGGATGTGCCGCCGGCTGTCAGGGCAAAGATGAAGTTTGTCGGTTTCCTGCAACGGAGCCTGCAGAAGAACGAGTTGCCCGGCCACCGGCCCGAGGGCGACTATATCCTCGTTACCACCGGTGGCGGTGGTGACGGCGCCGATCTGATCCACGACGTCATCGATGCCTATCAGCAGGATCCGCAGTTGCAGCATAGGGCGCTGATCGTGCTTGGGCCTTACATGCCGGCGCGCAAGCGCAACAAGCTGCTCAGGAAGGGGTCCAAGATCCCCTATATCAAGATCATCGAGTTCGACAACCGCATGGAAGAGCTGATTGCCGGCGCCAAGGCGGTAGTGGCGATGGGCGGTTACAACACCTATTGCGAGATACTGTCTTTCGACAAGCCGGCGCTGATCGTGCCGCGCGTCGAGCCCCGCGAGGAACAACTGATCCGCGCACGGCGCGCAGCCGAACTCGGCCTCATCGAGATGCTTTTGCCGGAAGAAGCCGAGGATTCCCAGCGGTTTGCCGATGCACTGAAGGTGCTGCCAGACCGGCCCCGTCCGTCGCAGAGCAATCCGCATCTGACGCTGGAAGGGCTGCCTCATATTTCTGAAATCGTCGCGGAACTGCTCGACCGGCGGGCCGGCCATCACCTTTCGGTCATTGAAGGCATGAACTGAGTTGCAACATCGCAAGATCGTCGTGGTTCTGAAGGGCTATCCGCGGCTGTCGGAAACCTTCATCGCGCAGGAACTGCTCGGTCTGGAGCGTGCGGGGTTCGACCTGATAATCTTCGCGCTCAGGCGGCCGACCGACGCAAAACGCCACCCCGTGCATGACGAGATCAAAGCGCCCGTCCATTATCTACCGGAATATCTGCATGAAGAGCCGCTGCGCGTGGTTCGCTCGCTGTTTGCTTGTCTGCTGCGGCCGGGCTTCTGGCGCGCGCTCGGATCGCTTGCGGCCGATATCCCCCGCGACTTTACGCGCAATCGCGTGCGCCGCTTCGGGCAAGCGCTCGTGCTGGCGACCGAATGGCCGAAAGACGCGGGCTGGCTACATGCACATTTCGCGCACACGCCGGCATCGGTGACGCGCTATGCCAGCCAGCTTCGTGGCCTGCCCTGGAGCTGCTCGGCTCATGCCAAGGACATCTGGACTTCGGCGGACTGGGATCTGGCTGGCAAGCTTGCCTCGGCGCGCTGGACGGTCACTTGCACGAAAACCGGCTTCGACCGTCTGAAAAAACTCGCTAACGGCAACTCGTCTGTGCATCTGAGCTATCATGGGCTCGACCTTGATCGCTTCGGCATTTCCGGCGAGGCGCGAAAGCAGCATGACGGCTCGGCGCCGGACGAACCGGTCCTCATCCTGAGTGTCGGGCGCGCCGTTGCAAAGAAAGGTTACGACACGTTGCTGGAGGCTCTCGCCCTCTTGCCTGGTGATTTGGCGTGGCGTTTCGAGCATATCGGCGGCGGCGAGGAACTGGAACGGCTCAAGGGGCTAGCGCAAAAGCTCGGACTGGAGGGTCGCGTCTCCTGGAAAGGCGCGCTGGCGCAGAAAGAAGTGCTTGAGCACTATCGCAGTGCCGACATCTTCGCCCTGGCCTGCAGGATCACCGCAGATGGCGACCGGGACGGTCTGCCGAATGTCCTGGTGGAGGCGGCTAGCCAGCGGCTTGCCTGCGTGTCGACCGATATTTCCGGCGTGCCGGAGCTTTTATCGCCGGATGAAACCGGGCTGCTGGTTCCGACGGAAAACCCAGTTGCCCTGGCACAGGCGCTGGAGCGCCTGATCCGTGATCCCGTGCTCCGTGCCCGCCTCGGCGACGCCGCAGAGGCGCGCGTGCGCGGCAATTTCGATCATATGGCAAGCATTGGACAGCTCAAGGAATTGTTCGAGCGGGAGTGGCGGGCCGCCGAATGAAGCGGCCGCGCGCTTTCTTCTATGTCCAGCATCTGCTCGGTATTGGCCATCTCGCGCGCGCCAGCCGCATTGCGGCGGCTCTGGTCGATGACGGGTTTGACGTAACCGTGGTGACCGGCGGAGCGCCGATCGCGGGGTTTCCGGGACCGGGTGTAAAATCTGTAACCCTGCCACCTGTCACCTCCGGCGATGAAGGATTTTCCGGACTTGTCGACCTGCAGGGCAAACCCATCGACGATGACTTCAAGAAATGGCGTTCAGAGATGTTGCTGCAGGCATTCCGGGACTGCAGGCCTGATATCGTCATTGTCGAGGCGTTTCCCTTTGGGCGCCGGCAGATGCGTTTCGAACTCTTGCCGCTGATCGAGGCCATCGACGCGACGTCGCCCAGACCGCTGCTGGCGACGTCCGTCCGTGATATCCTTCAGGAGCGCGTCAAGCCGGGCCGAAACGAGGAAACGGTCGATCTCGTCAACAGGCATTTCGATCTTGTTATGGTCCATGGCGATCCGGCTTTCGTAGCCATCGACAAGACATTTCCGCTGGCTGGGACGATCAGGACCGAGGTCACCTACACAGGGCTAGTTGCCGCGCCGCCACCCCCCGCGGCCCCCGAGCGCTTCGATGTTCTGGTGTCGGTTGGCGGCGGGGCTGCCGGAAAGGGCCTTGTCAGCTCCACCATCGCAGCGGCACGGAATGCCAACAACGCTTGGAAATGGTGCTTGATCACCGGCCCAAATCTGCCGAAAGACGAGGTTGACGCGATTGCACGCGACGCCACGCCGGGCCTGTCAATCTTCCGGTTTCGCGAGGATTTCGCCAGCCTGCTGACCGGCGCCCGCCTGTCAGTCTCGCAGGCCGGCTACAACACGGTCTGTGACGTCCTGCGTGCGGGTTGTCGCTCCCTGCTCGTTCCCTTTGCAGCCGGCGGGGAAACCGAACAGACGGTTCGCGCCCTGATGCTCGAAGAACTCGGTCTTGCAATGGTGCTGATGGAAAAGGACCTGACGCCTGAAGGTCTGGCGCAAGCGATCGAACAGGCGCTTGTGGGACCGACGCCATCCGCGCATCGTCTCGATCTGGAAGGCGCGCGTCGCTCGGCGCAAATCCTGCGCGAGCGGTATCGAACATGGTCCCTAAAAGCGGCCTGGTTTCGGAAAGGTTCATGATCAAACAGACGCTGGATCCTGACGCGCGTCGCGTCTGGTGAGATTGGTGCGACGCGCTTCAAGTCCTTGTTTTAATGCATGTCGTTGTCCCAAAACCGCTACGCGCTTTTGGCCGAAATGCATCAAACAGTTCCAATCAGCATGAAGCGCGTATAATTTTTTGTCGGCAGTTCGCCGGAGAACCGCACCTCCCGTAGCGCCGCCATTGCTTCGAAGGCTGCAAGCGACGCCACGCAATTGATGTGCGTCGGCTCGCTGAAATAATCGTTCGATTGCAGCAGCACATTCGTCCCCCGCGGAAGCAGGGCAAGCCATGCGCCCAGGTCGGCTATGTGTTCGCAGCTCGTATTGATCACCAGGTCGGGCCGCCCGGCCGCATAGTCGAGTGCGTACATATCTTCCGTCAGCGCCCGGAAGCGGTCGCCGGCTTCCCGGTTGAGGGTTCGGGCGACCGGTCCGACTGCAGGATCGATGTCGATGCTGTCGATCGCCGTGATGTCGAAGCGGGCGTCGTTGAAAAGCATTGCCGGCAATACGCCGTACCATCCACCCAGAACCCATATGCGCCCGAACCGGCCGCCGCAGCTTTCGAACAGCCTGTCGAGCGCCCACATCTTGCAGGCGACCTGCTTGTGGTTGAAGGCGTTGGCGATATCGGCCGTCGGATGCTTGGCGATGACGCGCGCCAGCCCGGCCACGAGAGGATGGTTGACGTAGGCTGCAATTCCCCGCGTGAGGTCCAGGGCTTGCTCGCGCCTGTCAATGCCGGCATTGCGTGGTTGCGTGACATCCATCATATTCGTCTTGTATGGTGGGATTTCGGGCGACACAACGCAATCTTGCCCCCAGCAAGGCTGTTTGATCCGCGGACATGAATATGCTGCTAGCCGCTTCTCCATTGCCCGGTGCCGGAGAGTGCCGGTTGCATCTGTCCGGACCGTCGGCGTCCTCCATGCACCGCAGCTTCGAGCGTGTCGCTGGCGACGAAGACATTGCCGATACGCCATTCGCCGGCAGGTGCTTTTGCACCCTGCATCCTTCCAACTGAAGGATCCACAGTCGCATATGGAACCCAGCCTAGCCCGCTATATCTGGAAGCACACCAGGAAGCAGCAGATCTGGATATTGATGATCGTCTTGCTTTCGATGATCCCGTATTTCATGTCCTTCGACCTGCCGAAGCTGATCGTCAACGGCCCAATCCAGGGCAAGGGGTTCGAGCAACCCGGCGCGACCCTGCCCTTCATGAGGCTGCACTATAACCTGCCGTTCATTGGAGAGGTGCAATTCTTCTCCGGTTTTCAGCTCGACCGCACGGAGACGCTGTTTGCCCTGAGCCTCGTGTTCCTCTTGCTGGTCGTCATCAACGGCCTGTTCAAACTCTACATCAACACCTACAAGGGCCGCCTCGGCGAACGCATGCTGCGGCGTATCCGCTTCGATCTGATCGATCGTGTGCTGCGTTTTCCGCCGGTTTACTTCAAGCGGGTGAAATCCGCCGAAGTGGCGACCATGGTGAAGGACGAGGTGGAGCCGCTGGGCGGCTTCATCGGCGATGCCTTCCTGCAGCCGGTACTGCTCGGCGGCCAGGCGCTGACGGCTATGCTGTTCATCATGATCCAGAACGTCTGGCTCGGAATGATAGCGGTCGTGATCGTGGTGATCCAGATCGTGCTCATCCCGCGAATGCGGCGGCGGCTGATCGTGCTCGGGCGCCAACGGCAGTTGACGGCGCGCGCGCTTTCGGGCCGGGTTGGCGAAATCGTCGACGGCATCGGCGCGGTTCACGTCCACGATACATCAAACTACGAGCGCGCCGACATAGCTGCCCGGCTCGGGCTCATCTTCAAGATCCGCTTCGATCTTTACCAATGGAAATTCATGGTGAAGTTCCTCAACAATTTTCTCGCGCAGCTCACGCCCTTTCTGTTCTACATGATCGGCGGGTATCTGGTCATCGGGGGCCGGCTGGACGTCGGCCAGCTCGTGGCCGTGATCGGCGCCTACAAGGACCTGCCCGGACCGATGAAGGAACTGATCGACTGGGATCAGGATCGGCAGGATGTCCAGGTCAAATATCAACAGGTCGTTGAACAGTTCACCGTCGAGGGTCTCATCGCGCCGAAAATCGGGGCATTGACGATCGACGATCCTGATCCGATGACCAACCCCCTGTCGGCGATCAGTCTGTCCATAGCAGACGATGGCGGTGCAATGCTCCTCAACCGGATCTCCCTCCAGATCAAGCCGGGTGAGACCGTGGCGCTGGTCAGTACCGCAACAGGTGGAGCGGAGGCGCTCGCAGAAGCCTTCGCGCGGCTGCACTGGCCGGACAGCGGAAGGGTCACTTCGGGCGCCGACGACCTGCTTGAACTCCCCGAAGCAGTGACCGGCCGGCGCATGTCCTATGCCTCGTCGGACGTTTTCCTGTTCCAGGCAAGCCTCCGCGATAACCTGCTCTACGGGTTGAAGCATGCGCCGCTGACATCGGTGCCTTATGACGGTGCCGCGGCAGACCAGCGCCGCTGGAACGTCGACGAGGCACGCCGGTCGGGCAATCCGGATCTTGATATCCACAGCGACTGGATCAACTATGCTTCCGCCGGCGCTACCGGCCCACACGACCTCTTTGAAGCCGTGCGCCGTGCGCTCGACGCGGTTGTTCTGTTGCGCGACATTCTGGATCTTGGCTTGCGGTCTTCGGCCGACCTCACGCGTCACACGGAGCTTGCCAGGCGGATCGTCGAACTGCGTGCGGCGCTGCGAACCCGGCTGGAACACGAAGGGCTGAGCGGACTGGTGGTTCCTTTCGAACCGGGCGCTTACAACAAGGAAGCAACAATCGGCCAAAACCTGCTCTTCGGCGCTGCCGCTGGCCCCGAACTGGCCGACAGGGCCCTGGCGGCCAACCCCTATTTTGCTTCTGTGCTGAGGCAAGCCGGCCTCGACCGCACGCTCTACGAAATGGGCATGGAGATCGCCGAACAGACGATCGAGCTGTTTGCCGACCTGCCGCCCGATCATCAGTTCTTCCAGCAGCTCGCCTTCATGAGCGCCGAGGAGATACCCGCCTACGAAACCTTGCTGCAACGGCTCAAGAACCGTCCTCACGAGGCGGTTTCGGAGAACGATCGCGCCATGATCATCACCTTGAGCTTTGCCTATATCGAGCCCCGGCACCGCTTCGGTCTGCTGAGCGACGAGTTAATGAGCAAGATCGTCGCTGCACGCAACCGGTTCTATGAAAACCTGCCGGCCGAACTGCAAAATGCGGTCGAACGGTATGATCCTGCCAAATACATTGCCGCGGCCACCGTCATGGATAATGTCCTGTTCGGGCGTGTGGGCACCAACCATCCCGACGCGCCGGACCGCATACGCTCCATCGTCTATGACATTCTTGACGAGCTGGGGCTTTATGCCGAACTTCTGGATGTCGGCCTGGACTTCAACGTCGGCTCCGCCGGCAGGCGGCTGACCGGTGGACAGCGACAAAAGCTCGATGTTGCCCGGGCCTTGCTCAAGCGCCCCGATTTTCTCATTCTCAACCGGCCGCTGTCGGCGCTCGACCAGCGCATGCAAGATAAGGTGCTGCGAAACGTGCTCGAGGAAGCCAGGCGCGACGGGCATTCGCCGGCAATTGTGTGGGTCGTGACGAATCCGGCAATGGCGGTGATGTTCGATCGCGTTGTCGTCTTCGACGCGGGTCAATTGGTGGAAGACGGAACACACGAGACACTTTTGGCAGGGAACGGTATTTACAAGGAATTGCTGTCATAGAGCATTGGACATTCAGATGGGATCATTCTGCCGGTGGGAACTTGCTGCATGGTCATTGAGGTTTTCGGCTGATCGGGCTCGCCACCTTTCGCGTGTCTCGTCTGTCCATCCGGTAACAGAATTGATTCCATCCGGGCGACCGTTGCTCTAGTCTGGCAAACGCGAATTTTGGGAAGGTTTGCGAAAATGCTGCTCAAGGATGAAGTTGGAATGCTGCAACGCGTTCCCTTGTTCTCTGGCATCGAGCCGACAAAGCTCAAGCTGCTTGCGTTCACATCCGATCGGGTGAGCTACAGCACCGGCCAGATCCTTTTCCGGCAGGGCGACGAGGGAGACGCCGCCTATGTCATCCTTTCAGGCCGCGCGGATATTCTGGTCGATTCCGACAGTGGGCCGATAAAAGTTGCCGAACTGGCGCCAAATTCGATTGTTGGCGAGATCGCCATATTGTGCAACAGCTCCCGCACGGCCACCGTCAGAGCGGCAAGTCCGCTGGAAGCCTTGAGAATCCGCAAGGATCATTTCCTGAGGCTTATGAACGAGTTCCCGGAAATGACCATCGAAATGGTGCGGGTTCTTGCTGATCGCCTGAGCCATACGACCGCGGATCTTATCGACGCACGAAGCGCCAAATGACGAATGACCTGCGCTCAATCCTCGCCGTCTTGATGGCACTGGCCTCATACTGACAAGGTCACCAGGAGAAAAACCTGTCTCGCCTAGCAACAGTTGTTTGGCTACGATGGGCGACTGGACTGCTAAGGGGTAGCATGGACGACGACGGTTTCCTGGTCAGGTTTTGGGGCGTGCGCGGCAGCATTCCGGTATCTGGGCCAGACTTCTCTCGCTATGGCGGCAACACAAACTGCATAGAGATGCGATGCGGCAAGCATACGCTTCTGTTCGATGCGGGCTCTGGCCTGCGGCCTGCCGGCGCGATGCTTCGCGCATCGGGCGTGACCGATTTCGACCTGTTCTTCACCCATTGCCACTACGATCACATCATCGGGCTGCCGGTTTTTAAGCCTATGTATGAACGGGGCATCAAGCTTACGCTTTGGTCCGGGCATCTCGCTGGACGCATGACGACCCGGCAGATGGTCGATGACTTCATTCGGCCGCCGTGGTTTCCGGTGACACTCGATATCTGCAAGGCAAGCCTCGACTGCCGCGATTTCGTATCCGGAGATGTGCTTCGCCCGCGCGAAGGGGTGATGGTACGAACCGGCAGTCTTACCCATCCGGGCGGCTGCATAGGGTACCGGGTCGAATGGGGCGGCCGCGTCGTGGCGGTGATCACAGACACTGAGCACGAGCCGGGCAAACTCGATCAGGCGGTGCTTCGGCTGATCGAAGATGCCGACCTGGTCATTTACGATTGTACCTACACCGAGGAGGAAATGGAGCGCTACCGCGGCAACGGGCACTCGACATGGCAACAAGGGGTCAAGCTCTGTGAGGCCGCCGGTGCGCGAGGGCTTGCGCTGTTTCACCACGATCCGGCACGCACCGACCGGGAACTGGACGAGATGGAGAAACTGGCCAAAGACAGGTTTGCCGGCGCTTTTGCCGCGCGGGATGGCCAGACGCTCAAATTTCCAATCTCACTGCGCAAAGAGCGCTGAGCTATTTTCCTCTCCTTGTTTGAGCATGATCTTATCCGAAAACCGGATTCCACTTTTCGGGATCATGCTCCAGCGGCGCTGCGCCCGATCAAGGTCCTGATTGGAAGCCATGCGCAGGCTCCAGTCTGCGCGGTGACTGTGAACAACCGTTCGAGGAAAAGCCAGGCTGATTCATCATGTACGAGATGGTGAGTGAGCAGGCCGACTGGTCCGCCGCCGTCGACTGCATGCTGCAATTGCGCGATGATAGCCTGAACCAATAGGCCATGATCGCGGCAGCCGCGCGTGCCATGCCAATCCATGATGTCGACATTGCTGTTGATCACCGCCAGCGAAGCCGGCTTCGGCGGCCCGTAGACTGACAATGCCGCAAACCCTATCGATCCAAGGTCGGATACCAAGCCGGCGTCGATCCTGTTCCAGGGTGGCACCAGAATCGGAACGGCACGTGCGCCGTGCAGGCCGGTTATGTGCGACAGCCCGCGAGCCAGATCATCGAGCACCGCCTCGCGTGGCCGATGCGCGCCGAGTTCCTGCTTTTTCTGGTCCTCGGGCGCATGATTTCGGTGCGCCCAGCCATGGACGGCGACCGTGGCATGCGGCGCCTCGTCAAGCCGGACGACAAGCTTCTCATCCGTCAGCGCCGGAATGACGGCCAGAGTGACCGGAACCGCGAATTCACCGGTGAGGTCGAGCAGCCGATCAAGCGCAGGCGTCGGGTCCACGGCGTCATCGTCGCGCAGCCAGAACTCTGCCTTGCGGCCCGCCCGTTGCTGGCGCACCAGTTCTTCCACCAAGGGCTGCCAGGTCGGATCGGATGTCATGAGACCGGAATCTTCTTGAGAAGTTCGGCCAGGCGCTCCGCTGCACCACCGAGGGAGCGTTCCTCAAGGACGAAACGTCTGGCTTCTGCGGCCATGATGATTCTTTCGTCGTTATGGGCCAGAAGCCTTTCAATGGCGGAAGCGAACGCCGCGACATCGCCCGGCGGGGTGAGAAACCCGGTCTGGCCATCCCGCACGACCTCCGGCACGCCGGCAATGTCCTGAGCCACCACCGGAAGGCCGGCGGCCTGTGCTTCAAGATAGGCAACGCCATAGGCCTCGCCGTAACCCGGCCATACGTAAATTCCCCCGCTGTAAAGGATATCCGGCACGGCGGCCGGCTCGATGGCGCCAAGCCATTCGATACGGTCGGCGGGCAAGCAGGCGAATTGCGCTTCGACCTCGTCACGGGCAGGCCCGTCACCGACGACCGACATGGTCCAGGGTAGGTGGCCGATCGAGCCGAGCGCTTGCGCCAGCATGCGATAGCTTTCGACTTTGTCGCCCGGGCGCATCATGGCGACGGTAACGAGGCGCGTCGAACAACCCCGTGCCGGCATTTCGCGGAATGCCGATGTGTCGATGAAGGGCGAAAGCATACCGAGAGCGGCGTCGGGAATCGCATCTACCAGCCCCTGACGATCCCTTTGCGTGAAGCAGATGTTCAGCGCTGCCTGTTCGACGGCTTTCGCCACCAACGCCTGGCTATCGGCCCACAAGCCGGCGTTGCGCCGCCTGGAATAGGAGGCTTCTGCTGTCACATAGGGGACGGCAAAGGCCGACGCCAGCTCGGGCCCGATCAGGTCGGGCGCCTTGTAATAGGGATGATAGGAGAACCAGAGATCGGGTTTGCCGTCACGGTGCCAAAGCCTTGTCAGCCGCGCGGCTTCGTCCCGGGCCTCGATCTTGAGCGCATCGAAACTTTTCGGCTCCGGCTGGCGTAGATAGAAGCGCAACTCGGATGCCAGTTCGACGCTATGCCCGCCATGCTCCAGCGCCTTGACCAGCATCCGTGCCATCTGGCGGTCGCCGGAGACAACAGGATGATTGGGCGACTTCAGCGGCGCGTAGAAGACAATTCGCATCGCGCGATCCTATCATCGGTAAACCTGCGCAAGTCAATTTCGACGCACGATCGACCTCACCTTCAAGCGCTGGAATGTGCTATCTGATGCTCATGGAAACAGATGTCGCGTCCGACCCGTTTGTCGCTTCTTTGCCGGTCTTCGCAAAGTTCGAAAGCGTTGCCGATATCGATAACTATCGGCCTCTCCCCGATGGCTGGGCGCTGGCCACCGCCGACATCGTCGGCTCGACGAAGGCGATCGAGGCCGGGCGCTATAAAACCGTCAATATGGCCGGCGCCAGCGTCATTTCGGCGCTGCTCAATGCGCTGGGTCGGCAAGATCTTCCCTTTGTCTTCGGCGGCGACGGCGCACTCGTGGCGTTTCCCGGCTCGGCGCTGGAGATCGCCCGCAACGCGCTGGCTTCTGTGCAGAGATGGGTGGCGGACGAACTGGACTTGACCTTGCGTGCGGCAATCGTGCCGATAAAGGACATAAGGGCGCAAGGCCTCGATGTTCGCGTGGCAAGGTTCCAGGCCTCCGAAGCGGCCTTCTATGCCATGTTCGCCGGCGGTGGCGGCAGTTGGGCGGAAGCCGAGATGAAAGCGGGGCGCTACCGCATCGACCCTGCGCCGGCCGGCGCGCGGCCGGATCTGACCGGCCTCTCCTGCCGCTGGAACCCGATTGAAGCACGGCACGGCGAAATCGTCTCGATCATAGCCATACCAGGGGCATCGCGCGACTTGCGCGGTTTTCAGTTTCTGGCTTCCGACATCATCGCCCTTGCAAGCAGGCAGGAGCGCGATGGCCACCCGGTACCGGTGGACGGGCCGGCCTACAGTCTTCTGCCCGCCGGCCTCGATGTCGAGGCGCGGGCCACGGCGCCGCCAGGGCGGCGGTGGCTGATGAAGCTGTGGGTAGTGTTCCTGATGACGCTTACGGCCGTCACCGATAGATTTGGCTGGACGATCGGCCGTTTCGATCCGAAGGTCTACAAACGCGAGGTGGCCAGCAATTCGGATTTCCGGAAGTTCGACGACGGCTTGAAGATGACCATCGACGTCGACGCGGATGTGTTGCAACGGATCGAGAACCGGCTGAAGCAGGCGGAAGAGGCGGGCATCTGCAGCTATGGCCTGCACCCCCAGCAGTCGGCCTTGATGACATGCCTCGTCATCTCGCCGCTGCAGCCCGATCACGTTCATTTCATCGATGGCGCCGACGGCGGCTATGCGATGGCTGCCGCAAGCCTGAAGGCGAAGGCGCCGGTCCGATGACGGCTTGCGGAATTCGATTTTCGGCAATATGCCTCGGCCATGGTTCTCGGGACCCGGTGAGCCCCGCCATTGGCGCGGGTAGTCTGTCCGAATTGACGGGAAAGCAGATTTTTGGACGCCTCACGATCGACATATGACCGTCTTCTGAACCGGATTTCGACGCGCACCGCGCAAGTCGGCGTGATCGGACTGGGCTATGTCGGGTTGCCGCTGGCAGTTGCGATCGCACGCGCCGGCTTCCCGGTTTCCGGCTTCGACATCGAAGCCCAGAAGGTTGAGAGCCTGAACAACGGCCAATCCTACATTGAGGCGGTGACGTCGACAGCCCTTGCCGGCCATGTGGCGAGCGGACGGTTCCGCGCCACTGCGGATTTTGCCGACCTGGCCGTCTGCGATGTCATCATTATCTGCGTTCCCACACCGCTGACGAAACACCGTGAGCCGGACCTCTCCTTTGTCAGGAACACAGCAGGCACCATCGCCAAGCATCTGCGTCTCGGCCAGGTGATCGTGCTGGAATCGACCACCTATCCCGGCACCACCGACGACGTGATCAAGCCCATACTGGAAGCAACTGGCTTGCAGTCGAAGATAGACTTCTTCCTCGGCTTCTCGCCCGAACGCGAGGATCCTGGCAACCGCAGCTTTGAAGTCGCGACGATCCCCAAGGTCGTGGCAGGCGACGGCATTGAAGCGGCGACGCTCGTGCAGGCTTTCTACCAGGGCGTGGTCGAGACCGTCGTTCCGGTTTCCACCACGGCGACCGCCGAGGCGGTCAAGCTGACTGAAAACATCTTCCGCTCGGTCAATATAGCCCTCGTCAACGAGTTGAAGGTCGTGCTCGGTGCGATGGGCATCGACATCTGGGAGGTGATCGAGGCCGCGAAGACCAAGCCCTTCGGCTACATGCCTTTCTATCCTGGCCCCGGACTTGGCGGGCATTGCGTTCCGATCGATCCCTTCTACCTGACGTGGAAGGCGCGCGAATACGAACTGCCGACCCGCTTCATCGAGCTGGCGGCAGAGATCAACACGGCCATGCCGCGTCATGTGGTCGATGAACTGGCGAAGGCGCTGGACCGGCGCTGCGGCAAAGCGCTCAGCCGCTCGCGCATTCTCATCATCGGGCTAGCCTACAAGAAGAATGTGCGCGACATCCGCGAAAGCCCCTCATTGCGGCTCATTGAACTCATCGAGGAATGGGGCGGCAGGGCGGAATTCCACGACCCGCATGTTACCGAGATCCCGACCACACGGGAGCATATGGCCATCAAGGGGCGTCGCTCGGTCGAATTGACCGAGGCGGCCTTAAAGGATTTCGACGCTGTCGTCGTTGCAACCGACCACGACGCGATCGATTATCAGGCGATCGCTGATCACGCTCTTCTGATCGTCGATACACGCAATGTTTTTGGCCGCCTCGGGCTAGCCCGAGAGACGGTGGTGAAGGCCTGACGGCGTCTGAGCCGGCGAATTTGCCCGATGTCAGGATCGGGGTTGCACTCCGCCGGCAGCCTCGCCACATATGTGCCCCAGGAGATAGATGCAGTTACGCCTGCTCCTTGCCTGCAAGGACAGTCATTCGGGAAATTCTTCGCCGGCTTTTGCCGCCGAAGCCGGCTTCATTAACTTCGAGGGTGTGGCGGATCAAAGGAGATGGCTCGTCTTCGACGGGTTTCGAGATAGCATGAGCACAGCACAAGCAGAAATTTCCACCATTCTCATGGATAAGGTTGCCGATTGGTTGACGCAATCGGCGCTGGCCGGCAACGACCTGGAAACATTGGTAAAAGGCTTTTGTGAACGGCTGGCTGCTGCCGGCCTGCCACTGAAGCGGGTGCATTTGAGTTTTTCGATGCTTCATCCGCTTTATGACGCGCTTGGCTTCACCTGGCTTCGCGGCCAGGGCATGGAAATGGAAGGCTTCCGCAAGGAGGGCGGCGTGCAGTCCGACAGATTCCTGACCAGCCCATACTACCATCTGCTCAGCAACAAGCTCGACCATCTGCGGCGCCGGTTCAACGCGTCGGTGCCGTCGGAGTTTCCTGTTTTCGATGAACTCAAGCTTATGGGCGTCACCGACTACATGGCTTTCGTCCATCCCTTCAACGGCAACACCAGTCAGGGCATGTTGGGGTCCTGGTCCACCGACAGTGCTGCAGGCTTCAGCGACAGCATGATTTCGGCGCTGCTGCGCATCCAGAACCATCTCGCTATCGCAACCAAGATGGCGGTACTCACCAAGCTCGCTGACAACATGATGACCACTTATCTCGGCGGCGACGCCGGCAGGCGCGTGCTCGACGGCCAGATCAAGCGCGGCGAGGGTGATACAATCCGGGCCGCACTGGTCATGGGCGATATGCGCGGGTCGACAAGGCTTGCCCAAACCTCCGGCCGCGAAGTCTATATCGATACGCTGAACCAGTTTTTCGATGCCATTGCTGCACCTTTCAATCGTGAAGGCGGGCAGATCATGAGTTTCCTAGGGGATGGCTTCATTGCCGTCTACCCTTGCGAAAGGCACCGCGCGCAGTCCGAGATCGCCTGCCAGGCTGCTCTTGCGGCAGCGCACAAGGCCAGCGCGCGCATGATGGATCTCAATCTGCGCAGAAAAGAACAGGGGTTGGGCGACATTAAATTTGGCATCGGCCTGCATGTCGGCAATGTGATGTTCGGCAATGTCGGGCTTACCGACCGGCTCACATTCTCTGTCTTCGGCTCGGCTGTAAACGAGGTCCAGCGCCTCCAGACCCTGACCAAGAAATATCCACACAGCGTTCTCGCCAGCAAAGACTTCGCCGGCTATTGCGGCACCAACAACTGGCTGACGCTCGGCGAGGAGGAACTGGCGGGCATCAAGCAGAAGCTGACGGTGCTTTCACCCGATCTGTCGGGTGCTCTCGCACTCGAGGAAGACGGTGCGCTGCAGCCGTTTCACGACCGGATATCGGATGCCGAGCAGCTCATGCTGCTTCATCGCGATGCTACGCGGCTGTCGGCGGGCGACCGGAGGAAGCTCCAGTAACCGCCACGATCTGACCAGAACGCCTGGGTCGCCGGGTCCGCCGGGGAAGCTCGTTTCGAATCCAAGTTGCTCTAGGCTGGCAATGCGCTAGTCTCGCTTTGTGGGGGCGGCCGGCAGGCCGACAGAGCGGGGCTGGTGTGAGGATGAGTTCGGGCGTGGATCTGCTGCGGATCGAGGATGTTGGCATCTCTTTTGCCATTATCGGGGGACCGTTGCATGCCGTCAGGCGTGCAAATCTTCGCGTCCTGCCCGGCAAGGTTACCGCGCTTGTGGGCGAGTCCGGTTCCGGAAAATCGGTTCTCAGCCAGGCCGTGATGGGCATTTTGCCGAACACAGCCCATGTTCGTGGCCGTATCCTGTTTTCCGATCCTGAAAAGCCCGGCACGACGCAGGATATCCTGCAGATGCCGCGCGATGGACCCGAAATCCGGGCGTTGAGAGGCAGCCGCATCGGCAAGATCTTTCAGGAGCCGATGACATCACTGTCGCCGCTGCACACGATCGGCAATCAGGTCAGCGAATCCCTGCAGATTCATACGCCCATGGCTCGCGCGGAACGCAAGGCGCGGACCGAGGAAATGCTCAGCCTTGTCGGCTTTCCCAATCCCAAGCGCGCCTATGACATGTATCCGTTTGAACTTTCGGGAGGATTGCGGCAACGCGCCATGATCGCCATGGCGCTTATCTGCCGGCCCGCATTGTTGATCGCCGATGAGCCGACGACTGCGTTGGACGTCACCATCCAGGCGCAAATCCTGCAATTGCTGCGCGGGCTTCAGACCAAGCTGAACATGGCGATGCTGCTGATCACACACGACCTCGGCGTGGTCGCCAATGTCGCTGACGAGGTGGTGGTCATGTACCATGGCGAGATCATGGAAGCGGGACCTGTGGAGGCGATATTCCGCCGGCCAGGTCACCCTTACCTGAAGGGCCTGATGGCAGCCGTTCCGCATTTCGACCTGAAGCCTGGCGAAAGGCTGAAGGCGCTCCGCGAGGTGCCGGTGAATGTCGAGAACCTGCTCGGCAAGCAGACGGCGCCGGAATCGAAGGGGCAGGACGACATCCTGCTGTCGGTCAGGGATCTGAAAAAGGTCTACACCACCCGCAAGTCCGGATGGTTCGGCGGGAGCCGTCAAACCTCCGTTCGCGCCGTGGACGGCGTGAGCTTCGACATCAGGCGGGGTGAGTGCCTGGGTCTGGTCGGCGAAAGCGGCTGCGGCAAAACCACCGTCAGCAAGATCCTCATGCGGGCTGTCACGCCCAGCGGCGGCTCCGTGGTCTTCAACGGTCGCGAAGGACCGATCGACGTCCTGGAAGCCGAGGGAGACGCCCTGCGCTTGCTGCGCGCGAAAATCCAGATGGTCTTCCAGGATCCGGTTTCGTCGCTCTCACCTCGCATGACGGTGGAGAACATCTTGAGCGAGCCGCTGGAAATCCATCAACGTGGCAATGCCGCGTCCCGACTCGCCACGGTCAAGAGCCTGATGCAGGCAATCGGGCTCGATCCGCGCTTCATCAAGCGCTATCCCCACAGTTTCTCCGGCGGGCAGCGTCAGCGTATCGGCATCGCGCGCGCCGTGGCGCTGGGACCTGAACTGCTGATCTGCGACGAGCCCGTTTCGGCGCTCGATGTCTCTGTCCAGGCGCAAATCCTGAACCTTCTGAAGGATCTGCAGAAGGAACTCGGCCTGACCTACCTGTTCATATCCCACAATCTGGCGGTGGTGGACTACATGGCGGATCGTATCGCGGTGATGTGCGGCGGGCGTATCGTCGAGCTTGCGCCGCGCGAAATTCTGCTCAGGAAACCGATCCACCCCTACACGCGCTCACTGCTCGCCGCAGTCCCTTTCCCCGATCTCGACCGGCCGATGGATTTCAAGACGCTGAAGCTCGGCGGCGCTTCCGACACCAGCGCGTGGGGACCGCAATTCCGCGACGAGGGCGAAGAGGATATGCTGTCGCCGCTCGATCTTGGCGGCGGCCATCTCGTGCTGGCCCGACGTTCGGCCGATGTCAGTGAGTTGCGCCATTGATCAGCCGTCGCACCGTCCTTGGTCTCATGGCTTCGGTATTTCTGCCGGGCACGTCGCGTGCCGGCGATCTGGAGCCGGATTTTCTTCGGCCGCAGCTAACGGCCAAGGCGCTGCCGGCACTCGCCGAGCGCTTGCCCAAGAGCCCGCGCGCGTTGAATCTCGCCGCCATGGGCCGGCAACCCGGCGAGTATGGCGGCACGCTGCGGACGATCATCGGCAGCCAGAAAGATATCCGGATGATGACGATCTACGGGTATTCTCGGCTGGTCGGCTATGACGAAAAGCTTAGCTTGCAAGCCGACATTCTCGAAAGTTTCGACGTAGCGGATGATCGCATCTTCACGTTCAAGATACGGGAAGGACATAAATGGTCCGACGGCAGCCTGCTGACGCCGGAGGATTTTCGCTATTGCTGGGAAGATGTCTGGCTGAACGATGAGCTTTCGCAAGGCGGGCTCGCTCCGGCCCTGATGGCGGATGGCAAGCCGCCACGCTTCGAGATCGTCGATCCGTTGACGGTGCGCTACAGTTGGGATGCGCCCAATCCCGACTTCCTGCCCAAGCTCGCTGCTGCCGCGCCGCTGTCGCTTGTTCTGCCGGCCGCCTATCTCAAGCAGTTCCACAAGAAATATCAGGATCCATTCCGGCTCGCCGGCCTGATGAAGGAGAACCGGGCCAAGAAATGGACGCTCCTGCATATCCGCATGTCGCGGCAGTATCGCCCGGAGAATCCGGATCTGCCGACGCTCGATCCCTGGCAGAACCGGACCAAGCCGCCGGCCGAGCAGTTCATCTTCGAGCGCAACCCGTTCTTTCATCGAATAGACGAGAATGGCCGGCAACTGCCCTATGTCGACCGGATCATCATGAATGTCAGCTCGTCGGCGATCATCTCGGCCAAGACCGGTGCGGGGGAGAGCGACCTGCAATGCATGGGAATTGACTTCAGCGATTACTCCTTCCTGAAGGACGCGGAGAAGCGCTACCCGGTGAAGATGCATCTGTGGAAACGCACACAGGGTTCGCGGCTGGCGCTGCTGCCCAATCTGAATTGTGCCGACCCGGTGTGGCGTGGCCTTTTGCGTGACGTGCGCGTGCGCCGCGCGCTTTCGCTCGCTGTGGACAGGCGCGAGATCAATTTGGCCGTGTTCTACGGGTTGGCGCAGGAAAGTGCCGATACGGTCTTGCCGGAGAGCCCGCTCTACCGGCCGGAATTCGCGAAAGCCTGGGTCGCCCATGATCCCGACCAGGCCAATGCCCTGCTCGACGAGGTCGGGCTTCAGGCACGTGACGATGACGGCCTGCGGATGCTTCCCGATGGACGCTCTGCGCAGATCATCGTGGAAACGGCCGGCGAAAGCACGCTGGAAACCGACGCGCTCGAACTCATCACCGATCACTGGCGCAAGATCGGCATCGCTTTGTTCATCCGGACTTCGCAGCGCGATATCTTCCGCAGCCGCGCGCTTGGCGGCCAGATCATGATGTCGATGTGGTCGGGCATCGACAATGGCGTGCCGACCGCCGACATGAACCCGTACCAACTTGCCCCCACCATCGATGACCAATTGCAGTGGCCGCTCTGGGGTGCTCACTATCTGTCCCATGGCAAGATGGGTGAGGCGCCCGATCTTCCTGAAGTGGTCGAGTTGATGGCTTTGCTCAAGCGCTGGAACGGATCGACCGAAGCCACGGAGCGCGCCGAAATCTGGAATTCGATGCTGTCGATCTACACCGATCAGGTGTTTTCGATCGGCACTGTGAATGGAACGCATCAGCCGATTCTGGTGTCCTCGCGGCTGCGCAATCTGCCTGACAAGGCGCTCTACGGCTATGACCCGACCGCCTATTTCGGTGTCTACATGCCGGATACATTCTGGCTTGGAGGCTCCTGAGCGTGCTTCGATATCTTGTCTGGCGCATCGCCGTGATGGTTCCAACGCTGATGGTCATATCGGCGCTGGTGTTCACGATCATCGAACTTCCGCCGGGCGACTATTTCGACAGCTATGTCGCCGAGCTTCGGGCCCAGGGCGAAGCGGTGGATTCTGATCGCATCGAGATGATGCGCAAGGAATATGGTTTCGACCAGCCGCCGGTCATTCGCTACTTCTACTGGGTCGGCGGGATGCTGCACGGCGATTTCGGCTATTCCTTCGAATATGAGCTGCCGGTTCGCGACGTCGTCGGGGACCGAATGTGGCTGACCGTGCTGGTTTCCTTCGTCACGATCATCTTCACCTGGCTCATCGCCTTTCCGATTGGCATGTACTCCGCCACGCATCAATACAGTTGGGGCGACTACGGCCTGACTTTCTTCGGCCTTCTCGGCCTTGCCATTCCGAATTTCATGCTGGCGCTGATCCTGATGTATTTCGCCAACATCTGGTTCGGCACGTCCATCGGCCATCTCATGGACCAGCAATATCTCGGCGAGCCGATGAGCTGGGTCAAGGCGAAGTCGATCCTCGCCCATCTCTGGATCCCGGTCTTGATCATCGGCACCGGGGGCACGGCAAGCATGATCCGGCGGCTGCGCGCCAATCTGCTCGATGAGCTGCACAAGCAATATGTCGTGACGGCGCGTGCCAAAGGCCTTCATCCATTCAAGGCACTGGTCAAATATCCGATGCGCATGGCGCTCAATTTCTTCATTTCCGATATCGGCTCCATCCTGCCGGCCATCATCTCCGGCGCCGAAATCACGGCGATCGTGCTGTCTTTGGAAACGACCGGGCCGATGCTGATCAAGGCGCTGCAAAGCCAGGATATGTATCTGGCAGGGTCGTTCCTGATGTTTCTCGCCTTCCTGACGGTCATCGGCGTGCTGATTTCCGACCTGGCGCTGGCGTTGCTTGATCCACGAATTCGTTTGCAGGGCGGCAGCACCAAATGAACACGCAATCGCCGCTGCCCGCTCCGGGCGCTCCACTGCAACACTACGTTTCCATCGCGCCCTTTGACCTGCAGTCTGTCGAGGCGATGACGCCGGAGCAGTCGAAGGTCTTTCAGGCGTCGCAGTTGCGGCTGATGTGGTGGAAATTCCGCAAGCACCGGCTTGCGCTTATATCCGGCATATTCCTGGCAGCGCTTTATTTCATGATACTGATCTGCGAGTTCCTGGCGCCCTACAATCTGCACACGCGCAACATGGACTACATCTATTCGCCGCCGCAGCAGGTGCATCTGTTCCACAATGGCGAGTTCGTCGGGCCGTTCGTCTATGGCCGCCAGATGACGCTGGATATGGACACGCTCAAGCGGAACTACATCGAGAACCAGGACGATGTTCAGCGGCTCAGTTTCTTCTGCAAGGGTGACAGTTACCAGTTCTGGGGCCTGATCGAAGGTGACAGGCATTTTGTCTGCCCTCCCGAAAACGGCCAACTCTTTCTGGCCGGCACTGACAGGCTTGGGCGCGACGTGCTCTCGCGCATGATCTATGGCGCACGCATTTCACTGACAATCGGCCTCGTCGGCATCAGTTTCAGCTTCC
This sequence comes from Mesorhizobium sp. P3_B5, assembly GCF_056402815.1. NCBI lineage: Bacteria > Pseudomonadati > Pseudomonadota > Alphaproteobacteria > Hyphomicrobiales > Phyllobacteriaceae > Mesorhizobium > Mesorhizobium sp. P3_B5. The sequence goes on from NZ_JBFUGR010000010.1 coordinate 28,696, forward strand.
TGCTCGGCATCGTCATCGGCGGACTGGCCGGCTATCACGGCGGTATCTTCGACCTGATCGTTCAACGAATAATCGAAGTGCTGCAATCGATTCCCAGCATTCCGCTATGGCTGGCCCTGGCGGCAATCATGCCGATAACCTGGAGTCCGATCCTGATCTATTTCGGCATCACCGTCATCCTCGGGCTGCTCGACTGGACCGGACTGGCGCGGGCCGTGCGTTCAAAGCTTCTGGCCCTGCGCGAGGAGGATTACGTTCTGGCCGCGCAGTTGATGGGTGCCGGGAGCAGCCGCATCATCAGGCGGCATCTCATTCCCGGTTTCATGTCGCACCTGATCGCGACGGCGACGCTCTCCATACCCGGCATGATCCTGGGCGAGACGGCGCTGAGCTTCCTCGGGCTCGGCCTGAGGGCACCGATAACCAGCTGGGGCATCCTGCTCACCGAGGCGCGCAGTGTCAGCGTGATCGCGTTCTATCCATGGCTGCTTTTGCCGATGCTCCCCGTTATCCTCGTCATCATGGCGTTCAACTTCCTCGGCGACGGCTTGCGGGACGCCGCGGACCCCTACAAGTGAGATCGCTGTTCCGCCGCGCGGCCTGCCGACGACTCCACCCGATATGACGCTTGTCGGCGGCCGGTTGCGTTATTGCAGGGTTCGTCGTTCGCCTCTATATGCGGCAAGCCTCGATCGGGGCTGCTGGTTCAGGACATACAATCGCATATGAGTCGCCTCGATAATTTCATCAGCAGGATGACCGCACAGCGCGACATTCTCAATCAAATCTGCCCCGAGGTGGCGAAGATGGAGGGGCTTGTGCTCGAGCTCGGCCTCGGCAATGGCCGGACGTTCCACCATCTGCGCGAGCGTCTGCCCGGACGCCGGATAGTGGTGTTCGACCGCGAAGTTGGCGCACACGCCAGCTCAATTCCCGACGCTGAAAACCTCGTGCTCGGCGAAATACGCGAGACGGCGGTCAGGTTCATCGGCATCGACGCCGCTCTTGTTCATGCCGACATCGGCACTGGCTATGACGATCGCGATGCAGTGACCGCTACCTGGCTTCCCGATCTGATTGCGCGCCTGCTTCGCGTCGGCGGCTTCGCGGTCAGCGGCACACCGCTCGATCACCCGCAGTTGCAACGCCTCCCGCCGCCGACTTCGGAGCCCGCCGATCGTTATTTCCTCTGCAGGCGCGTGTAAGGGGCGGAGACGGCCCAAATCTTCAGGAGCCTAGGTCGTCTCTTCGGGGCCGAGTCTTCAGGGGATCGTATAGACTGCTATCTCCCGCTCGATGCCGCGCAGCGAGACCTCGTGAGGCACGGGCGTCAGCGCGTTCCTGTGCAACAGATCGGCGGTGAGCTTGTCGTCGACCACCGCACGAGTGGCGAAGATCGCCTGTGCGGTGGCAAGGTTCTGGACGCGCGAAGCAATGTTGACCGTCTGGCCGAAATAGTCCTGTCGCTCGTTCATAGACACGGCGATGCAGGGGCCGGCATGGACTCCGATCTTGAGCAACAAATCCTCGCGCCCGCTCTTGTCGTTGAGCGCACGCATGGCATCGCGCATCCTGAGGGCCGCAGCCATCGCACGATCAGGCGTCGCGAAGGTCGCCATCACCGCATCACCAATCGTCTTCACCACCGCGCCTGCCTCCGCCGCGACGATCTCGTGCAGAACCTGGAAATGCTCGCGCACGAGATCGAAGGCTGAAAGGTCGCCCACCCGCTCGTAAAGCGCGGTCGATCCGCGCAGGTCGGTGAACAGGAAGGTCAGGCTGGTGATCTTCAGGCGCTGGTCGATGTCGAGCGTATCCGTGCGATAGAGATCGCGGAACGTCTGGTTGGTGAGCAGGCGCTTGGCGGTCAGGAAGGGCCGGCGTTTGCCCAGCAAATCATGCAATGCTTGGCCGGCGATGAAGACCGTCGGCAGCACGCGGGTGTCGGTCCTGTTTTCCAGCGAAATGCGCAACGGGCCGGGTTGCATCTCCAGCGTCTGGTTCTGGACATGGTCGCGGTCGAAGACCAGAGAGAGGCTTCGGCGCTCCTTTGTTGGTTCGCCCTTCACGTCTATGAACTGCGCTGAATGGGTGACCGGCTCGAAGACAATGATGAATTCGGACGGAAGCTGTATGGGCAGAACCGCCTTTTCACCGGGCGCAAGCTCGATATCCTCCAGCGAGAACGCTTCGATCGTTTTCGCGAAATCCTCGTCCGGCAGATCGACCCCGGACGCCCAGTAGATCTGGCGGAAATATTCCACCATCGGCAGTTCGTGTGGATTGTGGGCGGCAATCCTGCGCACCCGGGGACTGACGGTGAATGTCACCTCGACCATCTCGTCGAGGGTCGGCGAATAGCCCTGGGAGCACAGCGCGCAGGTGTATTCGTCCTTCTGCAGGGTTTTCAGCGTGGCGTTGGTGTCGAGCACGCCGCCACAGCCGGGGCACAGAACATTCCAGGAAATGTCGAAGATGCCCACCCGCGCCGCATGGAGAAAGGCTCCAATGGCGCGCTCCTCGTCGAGGCCATGCTTGCTGGCGAAGGCTGGCGCATTGATGCGGCAAAGTTCGCGGTCATTGCCCTCCGCGATGGTTCGCCTGATCGCGTCGATTGCCTGTGGGTCGACGTCGGTCGATTGCCGCAGAAGCGAGAACAGATCCTGAGCTTCGTTCATTGGGCAGGCTCCGGAAAATGCGCCCCCGAGGCGTGTTAACCGGACCGGTCTTCGGTCCGAGCGCCCCATCTTACGTCGAAACGGACCGTACGGCCATTCGAATGGACAAGCCTGGTGACAGGTCAATTTCCATTCGGCGGATTCGGAACTATGATGGGTCTATGGGGCATTCATCTTTGGGGCTTTCTCCCACGCCGACATCCGACAACCCGCCGTTTCCCGCAGCCCTGCGGCTTTTCTCGGTGGGGGTCATCATCGTCCTGATCGTAGGCGCCGGCCTGTTTTTCGCGCCTGCGCTGGTCAAGCCGCGCTGGCCTTGGCCCGTCACGCCATTCAGTGCCCGCTTCCTCGGCGGCTTCTACACTGCCGAAATGGCGGTGATGGCGGCGCTCTTGTTCTGGAACCGCTGGTCGCCCGGCAGGCTGGTGCTCGTCATGGCCTTCATCTTCACCGTCATCGTGTCGGCGGTTTCGTTGATCAATCTCGGCTATTTCAACTTCGAGCGAAAAGCGACCTGGCTCTGGTTCCTGGTCTATCTTGCCTCGGCCGCGGTATCCGGGCTGTTCCTGTGGCGGGCCAGGGCCCATCCTTCAGCAAAAGGCGTGACCCTAAACCCCGCATGGCGCGGCTACATGTTGGCGGAAACGGCGATCCTTGGGCTCTATGGCTTCGGCATGTTGCTGTTTCCCCTGATGGTCAGCAGCACTTGGCCATGGCCGGTCGATCCCTTTCACGCCCAGGTCTACAGCGCCATCTTCCTCGCCGGCGCTGGCGGCGTGTATCTCGTCTGGAAAAGCGCGCCGCGCGAGGAGTTGCTGGTGCTCGGCCTGGCGCAGTTTCTGGTTGGCCTGCTTGCCATCCTTGGCCTCGTCATCACCGACGCTGCAGTGCACCGGATCGACTGGACGGCGACCGGGACATTGTGCTGGCTCGCCCTTTTCGGCTGGATCGGGATCAGCGGCGCCTTCAAGCTCTACGCCGCCTCCCGGCATTTTAGCGCGCAATCGGCGGCATAGTCTGCAGAGACGGCTGGATTTTCAGGTGATGTCCGGTGCATCGTGCCGGGCCGATTGCGTTCGCCGGGAAAGCCATGACCTCGCCATCCGAGAAAATCCAGCCGCAACTCCGGGCCGTCCGGCCAAGCGATGCGGAGGCGCTTTGCGCTATCTTCAACATGCCGGGCTTCCGCTGGGGGACGCTCAGGATGCCGTTCGAGATGGTGGAGCAGGTGGAGCGGCGCATCGCCAAATCCGGCCAGGAGACCACTTGGATCGTTGCCGAGCTGGACGGCAAGGTGGTCGGCCATGGCAGCCTGGTCGTGCAGGGTTCGCCGCGCCGTTCGCATATAGGCGAGATCAATATCGGCCTTGACGATGCCTTTGTTGGCAAAGGCATCGGCTCTGCCATACTTGGCGCGCTGCTTGAGGTGGCCGACAATTGGCGCGCCCTGAAGCGGGTCGAATTGACCGTCTATGCCGACAATGAACCGGCCATCCGCCTCTACACCAGCCACGGCTTCGAGATCGAAGGCCGGCATTTGAAGGCCGGTTTTACCGACGGGCAGTATCACGACCTCCTGACCATGGCACGGCTGCGGTTCTGATGACCGCCGACTTTGCCCCGACCCCTGCGCCTCCGGTGGAAATTCTGGCTGTGCTGTCGCTGCTCTGCCCGGAAGTCGTGCGTGATATCAAGCAGAACTGGAATGCACCGGTTTCCGAATACGCGCGCCATCTGTGGCGGCCGGTGGCAAGGCCTGCATCGGGGCCGGCGATCGCTGCCCGCTCGATCCTGCGCGACGTTCTGCATCAGCGCCTTGGTTTGATCATACAGCCCGAAGAGATCGGCAAGGCCCTCGACGAATTCGAGCACAGACCGGTGATCCAGTCCGGCTTGCACTGCCTGCTTTTGATGGATCGTATCACCTTCGATGCGCTGCTGCTTGCCTGGCTCGGCGCGGTTGAAAACGGGCTATCGGCCTTCTTCGGCTTCATGGGGGCGACGATGACCATGGAGACTATCGGCCGGGAGGGGCCGGGATGGCTCGATGTCGGCGACGACAAGGTCAACCTGTTTGGCATGGGGCGCCACAAACTGTGCCGCAAAAGCGTCTGCGCGGCCGGTCCCGTCACCCTCAACAAACGCGCACTCGAAGCGGTGGGCGACGAAACGGACACCAGCCGCTGGCTGGGTACACTGCTCGCCAGCCAGGACAAGGTGTTTGCAACCGCCGCCGATGCGCTGACAGCCCTCAACCAGGATTTGGTTGCCGATTGGGATCGTTCCGGCATGGCCCGGCCGGTCTTCATCGACGATAGGCTCGCCGCTTCTGCCATGGCGCGGCATCTGGACGATGACGGCAGCCTTCTTTCCAGGCTGCTCCTTGAGCCCGCCAGGCGCCAGCGTCTCGACCATGCCTTGCAAGAGGCCGCGTTGGGCCCATTCGGCAGATTCCTGCCCAATGCCACGACCTATTTCTGGGGCGTCCGCGAGGAGCGCGTGCGCAAGCTCGCCCTGGAGAACGGGCAACTGATCGAGCCTGACAGGCCGCATGGTGTTTCCATCCCGTTCGAGCGGCCGCATCTCAGGCAGGCGCTGCTGGACGGCGTGCTGCTGCCGGACTTGTTCCTGACGTTCCTCGTCCTTGCCATATTGCCGCGGGTGCGGGTTGTGGGCGGCCTGAGACAGGTTGGCTATGTAGCGCTTTTCCACTCGATCCTGCTGTCTGCGCTGGACGAAAGCGCGCCCGAAGAGCGCGATCTGGCTGCGGAGTTGCAGGTTCGGGAAAATGCCTGGGGCATGCGGGTCATCGATGAAAAGATCTCGGTCCGCGAGCAGCTTGCCGGCCTGCCGGAAGGAGCGCTCTTCCCAGACCTGCTTAGGCAATACCGTTTGCGGACATTTGCCGACACGACCGAGGATCTGAAACTGGTTCGCGAAAACGCCCGATGGCGCAAGATCGGCCGGGCCTCCGGCGTCTGATCCGGCCGTCACCCTGTCATGGCACCAGACCGGCCTTGCGGAGCCCTTCGACCATGAGGTCGAAATCGGCAGGGTTCTTGTAAGGCAAGACTTTGCGACGGTATTCCAGCGAATAGTCGGGATTGACGCGAAGCAAGTCCTGCCATGCCGCGCGGGCCTCCTCCAAACGGCCCAGATGGCCGTAGCAGGCAGCCAGAAGCGCGCGCGAGACGTCGGTGACAGCGTTGCGAGCCAGCCGTTGCAGCAAGAGGTCAACGGCCTCTTCGTACCGTCCCAGTTGAAACGACGCCAAGGCCTGGAAGTGCAGAAGCACATCGGGAAAGTATGGGTTCAAGGTCTTTCCTCGGGCGAAACTCTCGAGGGCCTCCTCGGGTCTGCCCGAATAATACAGCACCTCGCCGCGGCAGACATGCCCTTCGGCGAAGTTCGGATTGAGGACCAGTGCGCGCTCGACCTCGTCGATGGCCCCATCGTGTCGCCTTGTGTACAGCTTGGCCGTCGCCAGCGCCCAGTGCGCCCAGGGATCGCTGTCATCCAACGTTACCGCTCGCGTTGCGGCCTCTTCCGCTTGCGCCATCGATTCCGACGCACCCCACCTGTTGAGGTAATCGAGTCCGTGCGTGAGGGCGAGGAAAGCGTGGGCCGCGGGAAATTTGGGGTCCAGTTCGATGGCCCGATGCAGGAGCTCGCGGGCCGCGACGTTCGTGTCCTTCGTCAGCCGATGCCACAGCTCCCGGCCGCGCAGGAAACAGTCATACGCCTCCGGGCTGCGCGGGTGCTCGGGCGCCAGCCGCAGACGGTCATCCTCGGTCAGATTGAGCGCCAGCGCACCGACGATCTGCTGCGTCACGTCGTCCTGCACGGCGAATATGTCGGTCAGGTCGCGATCGAACCGCTCCGCCCAAAGATGACCGCCCGAACCTGCATCGATGAGCTGCGCGGTGATGCGAACCCTGTTCCCCGACTTGCGTACGCTGCCCTCAAGCACATACCGCACGCCGAGTTTCGTGCCCACCTCCTGCACATGGACGTTCTGGCCCTTGAAGGTGAACGACGAATTGCGAGCGATGACGAAGAGCTGCGACAGCTTGGACAGCGCCGTGATGATGTCTTCGGAAATGCCATCGGCGAAGTAGTCTTGTTCCGCGTCACCGCTCATATTGGCGAACGGCAGGACGGCGATCGACAGCTTCGGCGGCACTGCGGCCGCCGGCCGGCGGGCGGCGGTTTCCGAGGTCGCGGTCGCCTTGGCCCCGGCGCTGCCGACTTGCAGCGAATAGACCCGGATCGGCTCGGCGATGTTCTTGAGCTGCGTGCTGCCGAGATCGCTGACCGAGAGGTCGAGCCTCGCCTTGACCTGGCGATACGCATCCTCGGACAGGCAGATGGCGCCGGGCGCCGCGACGCCCTCCAAACGCGAGGCGATGTTGACGCCGTCGCCCATCAGGTCGCCGTCGCTTTCCTCGACCACATCCCCCAGATGGATGCCGATCCTGAACTCGATGCGGCGCTCCTGCGGCACACCGGCATGCGCTCCACCATGCCGTTCTGAACCTCAACGGCGCAGCGCACCGCATCCACGACGCTGCGAAACTCAACCAGCGCCCCATCCCCGGTGCGCTTGATCACCCGCCCGTTGTGCACCGCGATGATCGGATCGATCAGGTCGCTGCGCAGTGCCCGCAACCTCGCCAGGGTACGATCTTCGTCGGCGCTCGCGAGCCGGCTGTATCCGACCACATCTGCAGCCAGGATTGCGGCTAGCTTACGGTTCTCGCTCATGGGTTCGTCTCCTCATCTCCGCGATAGCAGGAAGACGGAAGGGTAAGAGGGAATTTTCGCAAACGACGGCCACGCAGCCGCCCGAATCGGCAGCGCTTTGCCCCAGGACCCACGGATCGCTTGACGCCCATTTGCGCTGCCGCTTGCTGGTCGACGGCTATCGGTTCATCCTTGTGATTACCCTGGCCGTGAAGGCGTAGCGAAATCACGCCGTCACGGCCCCTAGTGAGGTCTTGTTCTATGGACTGCTCGGGCTGCGGTTTCGAGGTTGAGAGCGGCTTCGCCTTCTGTCCGAGGTGTGGCAGGCGCCAGCCCGCGCAATGCGCCAGTTGCGGCTATGCCTGCGCACCTGATTTCGAGTTCTGTCCGAAATGCGGGGCAAGCCTCGGTGCGCCCGCAAAAGCCGTCGAGCGGCCTGCTCCGACACCAAGCCGGACCATTGTGCCGCCTTCTCGAACTCCGTCGCTGCTTGCGAACATCGAAAGCGAGGAAGGGCTGCATCCCGTCTCTGACGCCGATCGCCGGACGGTAACGGTCCTGTTCGCCGACCTTTGCGGCTTCACGACGCTCAGCGAGCAGCTCGACCCCGAGGTCATGCAAACGCTGCAGAACGAACTGTTCAAGGAACTGACGGCGGCCGTGCGAAACTTCGGTGGTTTCGTCGACAAATTCATCGGCGATGCGCTGCTGGCATTGTTCGGTGCGCCGGTCGCGCATGAGGACGATCCGGAACGTGCGCTTCGCGCCGCTCTCGACATGATCGCCCGGACGGCGCGGTTCGGCGAACGCGCCCCCCACTCCGGCTCGCCTCTGCTGCTCCATATCGGCATAAACACCGGTCCCGTCGTTACCGGTGGATTGGGCATCGGCACCGCCAAATCCTATTCGGTGACCGGCGACACAGTGAATACGGCGCAACGCCTGCAATCGCTGGCCGCGCCGGGCGAGGTGCTGGTAGGCGAGCTCACGCACAGGCTGACCCGGCATGCGTTCTCCTACGAGTCGATGGGTGATGTCGTGCTTCGCGGCAAGGCTGGCAGTGTGCTCGTCCATCGACTGGATGCACCACTGGCGGCGCCGCGTGCAGCGCGTGGGCTCGAGGCGCTCGGCCTCAGCGCGCCGATAATAGGTCGTGGTGCGGAGCTCAACAGAATGCTGGCCAGCCTTGACCAAGCATGCGGCGGCTCGGCCCAACTTGTCCACCTCGTCGGCGAAGCCGGTATCGGGAAGTCGCGGCTGGTGAAGGAGTTCGTCGCCCGCGTCGGCGACGAGGATCGTTTTCGCAACGTCGCCGTGCGGCAGGCCACGTGCTCACCGCTGGGCGAACAATCCTTCGGCGCCTTGGGCGCGGTGGTGCGCAGCGCTGCCGGGATGATGCAAAACGACAGTGGGGACGAAATGCGGGCGAAGCTCGCGGCCTTGCTTACCGATCTCGGCCTGCAGGGCGACGAGGCGAAGCGGCTGATGCCCTTGCTCTACCATGTGCTTGGCCTTGGCGACCCCGATGCCACCTTGCAGCATGTCGAGCCCGAACAGTTGCGGCGGCAAATTCTCTACGCGGTCCGCACAATCATCGAACGGCGGCTTGCGCTGTCGCCTTTGTTGATTGTCGTCGAAGACCTGCACTGGGCCGACGCCGTGTCGCTCGAGGCACTGCGTTTCGTGATGGACAGGTTGGAACGCACGCGCTTGATGTTGCTGGTCACGCATCGTCCGGCGCCGGACAACGACCAGCTCGATTCAAGTCGGGTCAGTCACACAGCGCTCCGGCTTTCGCCGCTCAACAGTGACGACGGACGCAGCCTGCTGGTGGCGCTTTTCGGCGAGAGCTGGGTAAACTCCGCAGGCGGGCTTGTCGACCAGATCCTCGAGCGCGCAGGCGGCAACCCGCTTTTTGTGGAGGAGATCGTTCGCGGCCTTATCGATCGCGGAGTGCTGATGCGCGAGGGCCAGCGATGGCGGACTGTGGCAGGCGAAGTCGCAACCGGCATTCCCGCCACCATTCAGGCAATGTTGCTTGCTCGCGTCGACCGGCTGCCCCAGGAGGTGCGCCGGTTGGCCCAGGAAGCCGCGGTAATCGGCCCGCGCTTCGATGCCACACTTTTGAAAACCGTGACAGCCGACCCCGGTCGCCTGGAGGCCGGCTGCGAACTGCTTTGCGACGCGGAAATCATCGAGGAGGTTGCCGGATCAGGCTCGGTCTCGTCGCAAAGCTACCGCTTTACGCAAACATTGCTGCAGGACGTAGTCTACCAGAACCTGTTGCTGCAGCGCCGGACCGACATCCACGGGCGGGTCGGTTCTGCCTTGGAGCAACTGTGCGGCGACAAGCCGGAACGGCTCGAGGATTTGACCGTGCTCGGTCATCATTTCGCACTGAGCGCCGAGCGCGAGAAGGGCGCGCATTACCTGCAGGCGGCGGGCGATCGCGCTCGCATGATATACGCCAACGACGACGCCCTTCGTTTCTACGAGCGAGCACTGACTGCGTTGGACGCGATCGGGCAAACACCGCTCAAACTGGCAATTGCAGAGCGCATTGCCGATTTGAGCGGCCCGGCAGGCCGCCGCGAGATCGCGCACCACCACTACGAGACGGTGTTGCAGGCGTACCGCGCGTCAGCCGATCGTGTCGCTGCGGCACGCGTTTTGCGTAAGATCGGTCGGCTGCTCTGGGACGTCGGCAAGCGGGACAACGCAGAATCCCGCTATGCTGAAGCGGCGGCGCTCCTCGATGGAGCGGATGCTCCGGTCGAGCAAGCGCATCTGTGGCAAGAACGTGGCCGACAGGCGTTCCGTAGCGGAGATCACGCTCTCGCGGCAAAATGGGCAGACGCGGCGCTGGATTGCGTAGGTGCTCTGACAGCCGAGCATATCTCCGAGGTGGGGCGTGATGCCACTCTCGTGACCGCCGAGGCACTCAATACCAAGGCTGTCGCGTTGGCTCGCCTTGGGCGAAACCATGAAGCCGTGCGTCAGGTTGAGCGTAGCATTGAATTGGCGGAAGCCGCCGGTCTACCGGGCGCGGCCTGCCGCGGCTACACCAATCTCGGCGTGCTTTACACGACCATCGATCCGGCGCAGGCGATGGATGTCTGCCGGCGCGGTCTTGAAGTGGCGCGCCGTATCGGTGATCTGGGCTTCCAGGCGCGCCTTCTCGTCAATCTGGCGGTCGCTTGTTGTACTTTCACGGATCGCTGTCCAACGGAGGGCGTGCCTGCCGCCGAGAAGGCCATCGAGATCGACCGCGCGCTCGACCAGCGCGAGCACCTGGCGGTGCCGTTGATCGTGCTTGGGCAGATCCACCAGTGCAACGGCCGCCCGGACCTGGCGGTTAGCTTGTTCCAAGAAGCACTGGACGTAGCCCGCGAAACGGGCGAACCCCAACTGCTGTTTCCGTGCTATGATGGTCTTGCAACGCTCAATCTCGACCTAGACAATCTGGCCGAGGCCGAACGTTACTTTTCCCTGGCGCAGGGTATATGCGCCCAGCACGGGCTCGACCCGGAAGGGCTTGTGGTGCTGCCGTTTCTTGACTAGCCGGGGTTGGAGGTTGGAAATGTCCGCGCGTAGTGACTTGTTGCCGCTTCAACCGGGCGACCGGGCACCGAACGTGGTCCTCGACGCCATTACCCAGGAAGGCAAGATCGCGCTTGACGACTTTCGCGGACAAAGGCCGGTACTGGTCGGCCTGTTTCGAGGTCTGCATTGTGCGTTTTGCCGGCGCCATATCGCCGCCCAGGCGCGGCTTGATCCGGAGCTGCGCGAAAGGGGCGTGGGGAGCCTGACGGTGGTCAACACGCCGATCGAACGGGCGCGTCTCTATTTCCGCTACCACCCGATGCCGAACCTGCTTGCGGCCTCGGACCCGGAACGCGCTTCACATCGTGCTTTTGGGCTGCCCAATCTCGAATTCACCGAGAACGAGACGAACTGGCCGTACAAGGTCGCGATGGCAGCGGCACAGGATATGCGGGTCGACATACCTGGCGAATTGCCCGGTCCCATGGATCCTATGACAGCCGCCGCAATCCTCGACAAGAAGGACCACTACGAACTGACCGAAGCCGACGAGCAGATGATGGCAACGGGACACGGACAATTGGTCGGTCAGTTCCTGCTGGACCGGCAGGGGATCGTCCGCTGGAGCTTCACGGAGGTTCCGGAGGGTGGGCGATACATGTTTGGGGCGCCAAACCCGCAGGAGCTGATGTCAGCCGTGTCCCAGGTCGCCCAATAGACTTGCGAAGGGGTAAACGGCGGGACACTGACCCACTACCGTTCATTCGAGCACGGCCTCGACAGTGGCAACAAAGTCATCGAGCGTGCGGTCCCCGCGAATCTCGATGCGCGGCAGGTCGATGGGATCGCAGTCGAGGTCCGCCGGCCCGTGTTTGCGGCCGAAGCCTACTCGATAGCCACACTCCTTGGCGAGCCGGCCAAGCCGCCGGTCGGTGACAGAGAAGGGTGCCGTGAACGCCGTGGTTGGCCGACCGGTCCACCGTTCGATGAACATACGAGAGCGCAGGAGCTCGGCGGCCAGGTCAGAACTCGACAGACCATCGATAGCGCGATGCGTCGCCATGTGGCTTCCGAAGAAAGCACCTTCGCCGGCGAGGCGTCGCACCGTCCCGGCGTCCATAAGCTGCGTCGGCGGACCGCTGTAGGCGTCCCACTGTGCACCTTTACCCACCAGGTCCGTCACCAGGAACACTTCCGCGGTCAGGTCGTTCGCACGCAAGGTCGGCCACGCATGGTCGGCAAAGTTCTGGAAGCCGTCATCGAAGGTGATGAGCACTGGGCGGCCAACGAAAGGTTGACGGTTGGCGATGAACCCTTCCAACTGCTCGGAATTAATCGCGTGAAAGCCATTGGCGCGCAGCCAGGCCATCTGGCTGGCGAATGCGGCGGGCGTGAGCCGAAAACGGGCAAGCGCGGCCGGACCATCATCGGCGACGCTGTGATACATGAGGACAGGGATACGCTGCCGCCGCTCGTTACGCGCGACGTCGCGGCGCAAGGCCCGCGCCCCGCCCCAGATGATATTTCGCGCGACCCCGATTTCGATGGGCGCGCGGATTGGCACATGATCAATCACCGGCTCCGTCGCCTCGTCGTCCGGTGACAGGCGGCAGAAGCGGTCTATGCGATAGAGCTCGGTCTGGATCGATTGCTCCAAGACGAGGCCTTCGGTCGCTGCCAGCGCCTCTGAGATCGCTTGGGCACCGAATGTGTTCCAGTCGAAGCCCGTCCTTTCAACATTGTCACGCAGCACGAATGCGTGTGCGCTGATGAAACTGCCGCCAGGCGCCAACGCCTCAGCGAATTTTTTGGTGATGCGCCGCAACTCGGCGAGATCATCCAGATAGTAGAGCACTTCCGAACAAAAGATCAGATCCATCTCACCCGGCAGCGTGTCCGCGGCGAAATCCAGCACGCCGAACTCAATGTTAGGCTGATCACTACATCGCGCACAGGCCCGCTCGATGGCTACGGCGGAGATGTCGGTTGCGGTCAAATGGCTCACACGCGGTGCCAGCTGCCGCGTGAAGTGGCCCTCCGCGCAGGCCAGCTCAAGCGCCCGTCCGATGGGACCGGCAGGCAGGATTTCGAGCTGCCGCTGATATTTTTCCTGCTCATAGAGCGAGCCGTAGTTCCACGGATCCTCGGTCGCGAAATAGCTGTTCCAGAACGCCGTGCGATCATTCCTATCCGCGGCCCGTGCTCGGCGCCGCGCTGCAGGAGGCTGTGCTGGTTCGGCGCTCGACCGAACCAGCTCCCGCGCTTCAGCGGCCAATTGGGCGAGTTTGCCGAAGTGACCGTCCGGATCGGACCGGCGTTCGGCTGTGGACAACAATGCCTCGGCTGCAAGCGTGTTTGACGTGTCGGCACAGGTGCCCTCTTGCGGTAGAGGCGATCGTCTCGCAAGCCTTGCGGGACTGTCTGAAAGCCGCTCAGGCGGCACGACATCCAGAATCAATTCGATCCAATGATCCGTTGTCACTGTCCCGAGTACGCCGAACTGCACGACAGCCTCGATCTGGCCATCCATCATCAGGTAGGCATAGATTTGATCGATTCCTTCCGGAAGTTCGATCGAGGTCGGATTTCGAGCGTCGACGCGAAGTCCAAGTGTCCGCGCCAGCCTACGCGGCGCGGCAAGATCGTCGGCCTCGAGAAGCATCTGCTCAAGGTGATACTGGACGCGGCGAGCCGCTGCGGGATTGTCCCAGACCTTGCCGAGTTCGATGATCAACTCGGTGATGGCGCCGCCGAACCTGTCCCAGCTGGCAGCCAATTGCGCTGGCACCGACAGGCTTCCTGCCATAAGGCCATCGACGGCCACCTTGGCGATCTCACGCGCCCACTTACGTCCTGCCGGGAGCGCGCGCAGGGACTGCGGGTCGATCGAGCGCGAGCCGCAGCCGCAATCCGACGCGGCGTTCCACAACGCGAACCACGCGAGTGCTTCGGTAGCGGTGCCGCCGTTCGCCGAAATCGCTCCATTGGCGTGCGCTGACGCCGGGTGTTTGACCCTGGGATCAGCAGAAAAGCCGCGGGCGATCACGATTTCCGCATCTACCAGCATCTGCGTTGAATTGCGGGAGAGTGCATTGGGGCTGGCCCGATAGAAAGCGAGCGGCTCGTCGACCAGCACCCAATTTTTGCCCAGACGTGCGAGGCGCTGCCACAGATCCCAGTCCTCGCAGGTGCGCAGCGACACATCGAAACCGCCCAACTCGACAATTGTCTCCCGGTCGACCAGCAGTGCGTGCGTGCGGATGGCACACCGGCGGGCGAGCGTTTCGAAGGGCCGGATCGCAACCTCCGTTGAGATGCTCGAAGGGGTGAGTTCGCCATCGGGCATCACGCGCCGAGAACCGCAATAGGCGGCCACTGCATCGGGAGCGGTTTTCAGCGCGGCCAGCATTTTCGCAAGGAAGCTGGCATCCACCCAATCGTCCGCATCCAGAAACATGAGCCAGTGGCCGCGCGCTGTCGAAATCCCGCTATTGCGCGCGCCGGCTGCGCTATGCGCGCAAGAGCTCAACGTCCGAAATCGGGCATCGCGCTCCACATAACCGGCGATGATCGCGGGGGTGCGGTCCGTGGAGGCGTCGTCGACGATGATCGCCTCCCAATCCACAATTTCCTGATCGAGAAGGCAATCGAGTGCGCGCGCCAGCGTTACCTCCGCGTTGCGAGCAGGGACCACGATTGAAACCAAGGGATTATGCGCCACGCCGTCTTACCCGCGCCTGGTTCGAAGATAGAACAAGATCCGTTGATCTTTCTCGGCGTAGGCCGTCACAATCGACGCCGATCCGTCCGTCGACCCATCGTCCACCACGACTATATCCAGTACCTGATAGGTCTGCCTGCGGATGCTGGCAAGCGTTGCGCCGATGGTTTGCTCGGCATTGAACATCGATACCACACCGCCTGCGGGTTCATTGTCCTGGATCATCGAGCTTTCGTTCTCTTCGGCAAGAGTCGGCGAATGTCGAAAAACGGATGACGGCATCGGATGGCAGCACTGCCCTGTCAAGAACGGGGCGAATTAGAGGCAGGCAAAAAAAGACTTGAAGACAGGCTGAATGGCAAGCGCTGATGCCCTCGTAGCATTGGCCTGGGATTCTGGTGCCGGGCGTTCTGCGCCCTGCATCACGGATGCCTAGTCCATAGAGCGGCTGGAGGCCTAGGCCAAGGCCGGAATCCCCTGCCCCCGGCGGCTAAATAAACACCGCCAACGCCAAGGTGCCCTGCCCAACGGTCTAGCTAGGAACGATGACGTCTTGCACCACAAGATCGGCTTGTTCAAGGTAGGAGCAACGATGGACATAGATGTCGTTGCCCGCCGATTTGACCGGAAGGTTATAGCACGATGCCACGCATGATTCGACGATTGGGAGCCAGGAACGGGGCGCATCCGGCATGCCGGCTCGGAGATCTGACTGCGATGTTTGTCCTGATTGCCAGGCCGCTCGTCTTTGGTTTCGCCCTTTTGTTGGCTGGTCAGGCACAGGCGCAGGCGCCGGCAACCGTCCCGCCTGAAAGGGTCAAACAGCTGTTCGAGCTTCTCGACGATCCGTCGGTGAAGGCCTGGGTGGCCGAACAACGAAATCAGAACGCCGGATCAACGCCTGCCAAGACGGGAGCTTCGCCGACCGACGTATCGTCCGACGCTGCGGCCGCACCCGGCCAGATGAATACGATGGCGTCCTCGACGCTCGATCGGGTCAGGCATCATATCGAACGGATCGTGCGGACCTTGCCCCTGCTGCCAGGCCAGTTCGCGCGCGTTCGGGCAGAGACCATGCAGGATATGTCCAGCAAGGGGCCTGTCAGCGTATTGATCCTGATTGCGATGTTCATCGCTGCCGGCCTGGCGCTCACTTGGGCGACGTACAAAGTCACCCGCCCATTTCGTCTTTGGGTTATCGCGCAGTCGAAGGATACACCCATCGGGCGAGCCAAGAAGATTGGTGGTCGCGCGCTTTATTCCAGCATGCTCATCGTCTCGTTTGCACTGGGCAGCGCCGGCGCGTTCATGCTGTTCGACTGGCCAATGCTTATCCGCGAGATTGTACTGACATTTCTGATGGCGGCAGTCGTTACATGGGGTGTGCGCCTGTACGTCATGGCCACGCTCGTCCCTTCCTTCATGAACGTCGAGAACGCCGTCGAGGTTCGTGCTTTGCCTATCTCCAACGAAGTGGCTGACCATTGGTCCTATTGGCTA
The DNA here is from genome assembly GCF_056402815.1 of Mesorhizobium sp. P3_B5. Taxonomy (NCBI): domain Bacteria; kingdom Pseudomonadati; phylum Pseudomonadota; class Alphaproteobacteria; order Hyphomicrobiales; family Phyllobacteriaceae; genus Mesorhizobium; species Mesorhizobium sp. P3_B5. Next base: position 44,881 of record NZ_JBFUGR010000010.1, read on the forward strand.
CCCCGGATCGTCGGCGTCTTCGCCTTCTTTGGCGCCGCGTTCATCCTCTTGCCGGGGCTCGGCATCGATCAGGACGGAATGATGGTCCTTTCACTGGGCGCCGATTTCGTGCTGCTGGTGCTCTTGCTGCTTGCCATCTGGCGTCGGCCAAGAATGCAGCGAGACGGTGCGCGCCACAGCGGTCACATGGAAGCGACATGGTTGTTGACTGCTTATTTCGTCACCCTGTTCCTGCAGCGCATCGGCGGCCTTTATACGTACTTCTGGTTTACCTTCGCCGCATTCTTCCTGCCTTTGGCAGTCGTGCTGACGCAGCGCGGGGTTAATTTCGTCCTGCGGCCGGGTTCGGAAGATGCCGGCCGGCCTACGATCCCGGCGGTGACGATCGCCGTCATCGATCGCGCAATCCGAATGATTTTCATCCTGGCGGCGGCTTACTTTCTCGCGCGTGTGTGGGGTCTGAACATGCAATCCATGCGCGACAGCGATACGACGACGACATTCATATTGCGTGGCTTGATCAATGTGGTCGTCATTGCCCTCGCAGCCGATTTCGGCTGGTCGATCATCAAGGCTTTGATCGAGCGAAAACTGGGCATCGAAACACCGCACCCTGTGATCAGCGAGGAGGAGGTCCCGATCCTCGATCCGCAACAGGCGCGGCTGCACACGCTGTTGCCGATCCTCCAGAACATTCTGCTTGCATCGATCATCGTGATGGCGGTGTTGATGATGCTCGCCTCGCTGGGTATCCAGATCGGCCCGCTGATCGCCGGCGCCGGCGTCGTCGGCGTCGCGGTGGGCTTTGGCGCACAGACCATCGTCAAGGACATCATTTCGGGCGTGTTTTTTCTGCTCGATGATGCGTTTCGGGTCGGCGAATATATTTCCTCGGGCAATTACAAGGGTACCGTGGAAAGCTTTTCGCTGCGCTCGGTGAAGCTGCGCCACCATCGTGGTCCGCTGTTCACGATACCGTTCGGTGAACTCGGGGCAGTCCAGAACCAAAGCCGTGACTGGGTCATCGACAAATTCAACATCACCGTCGGCTATGACACCGATATCGACTTCGCCCGTAAGCTGATCAAGCGGATCGGCCTCGAACTGGCGGAAGATCCCGAGTTCAAAAACTGGGTGCTCGACCCGATCAAGATGCAGGGCGTACAGGAATTCGGCGAGTACGGCATCGTATTGAGGGTCAAGGCCATGACCAGACCCGGAGGCGCCTTTGGCATGAAACGCAAATTCTATGTGCGCCTGCGCCAGGTCTTCAAGGAGCAGGGCATCGAACTGCCATTTCCGACTGTCCACGTCCAAGGGCTACAGAACCCACATGATGCAGAGAATGCGCCATTGGAGATCACACCCGAGTTGCAAATGGCGGTCGCGCAGTCGCACACCAATCGGCGCAGAAAAAAAGCTGGCACAACGGAGTAGGAAAGCTGTGACACCGCCGGTCACAGCGCGGCTTTTCGCAGGGCCAAAAAAATCAGTGACTTGGGTAGTCGATAATTTGTGGCCAAGCATGGCAAGGATTTCAGTATGGGCGCTTTGGTGCTTGCCGCCCGCTGGATTGCCGAAAACCGCGTCGGCCAGGTAAAGACCAACTAGGCTCACGACCAACCAATTACGTTCGCAAGCGATAGCTCCAAAGGAGCTTCAGGCGGCGCGAAAGTGCGATTCTTCCGGTCCGCCTCATCCATCTTTCAGGTCGTTTGTCACGTTGCGGGAACGGGTGCGCCGAGCTCGATGAGCCCCTCTCCCTTGAGATCGACCCAGAGAGCCGGGAGAATATCCTCTCTGAGATAGCCCAGGTTTTGCGTCAGTTCCTCGACCGACCGCGCGCCCGGGATGACGCTCGAAACGGCGGGATGCCCCAGCGGGAATTGCAAGGCTGCCGCGGGCAGTGAAACATTGTGGCGGGCGCAGATCACCTCGATGCGCCGCACACGCTCCAGCACTGGTTCCGGCGCCAGCCGGGTGTTGAAGGTCGCGCCCTTGACCGCTCCTGTCGCCAGGATGCCGGAATTGTAGGGACCACCGATGATGATCCTGGTGCCGCGCTGCTCGCACAGTGGCAGCAAGGTCGCCAGCGGACCGACTGGATCGACCGCAGCCTCAGATATCTCGAGGCCGACACGCTCGATCTCGTGCAACTGCATTGCCCGCTGACAGACCTCTACTACCACCCGGAAGTGTTCGAGCGGCTCGACCGCCTCGTGGAGCAAGGCAAGATCCGCAACTACGGCGTCAGCGTCGAGCGCGTCGAAGAGGCGCTGAAGGCGATGCAATATCCCGGCGTCGTCAGCGTCCAGATCATCTTCAATGCCTTCCGGCAGCGCCCGGCTGAATTGTTCTTCGATCTCGCGAAGAAGAACAATGTGGCGGTCATCGCCCGTGTCCCGCTGGCGAGCGGATTGCTGTCGGGCAAGTTCAAGTCCGAGACCAAATTCGAGGACAGTGACCACCGCAAATTCAACCGCAACGGCGAGGCCTTCGACGTCGGCGAGACTTTCTCGGGCGTGCCTTACGAAGTCGGGCTGGCTGTGGTCGAACGCATCCGGCCACTCGTTTCGGGCGACACGACGATGGCGAAGTTGCCCTGCGCTGGATCCTGATGTTCGACGCGGTCACGGTGGTCATCCCGGGCGCGCGCAATCCCGCGCAGGCCATCGCCAATGCCGAAGCCGCGGAGCTTGCGCCGCTGTCCGTCGAACTCATGGGCAATATCCGGGATATCTACGACCAGGACATCAAGCCCTACGTGCACCAGCGCTGGTGATCAAACACCGCTGGCCGCATCGATGGGACAGTTTGCTACCGTCTGTCGCGCAATCAGGAGAACAAGATGAAACTGCTGCGCTATGGCGAGATCGGGAGCGAACGCCCCGGCCTGCTCGACGCCGATGGAACGATCCGCGATCTTTCCGCTCATGTCACCGACATTGCCGGCAAGACGCTTGACCCGGCATCGCTCGCCGCGCTGTCGAAGCTCGATGCGAAGTCGTTGCCGGCCGTTTCCGGCAAGCCGCGCCTCGGCGCCTGCGTTGCCGGCACCGGCAAGTTCATCTGCATCGGCCTCAACTATTCCGACCACGCCGCCGAAACCGGCGCCACCGTGCCGTCGGAGCCAATCATCTTCATGAAGGCAAGCTCGGCCATTGTTGGGCCAGACGACGACGTCCTGATCCCGCGCGGCTCCGAGAAGACCGACTGGGAGGTTGAACTGGCCGTGGTCATCGGCAAGACGGCAAAATATGTCAGCGAGGCCGACGCGCTGGATTATGTTGCCGGCTACTGCGTCGCCCACGACGTGTCCGAGCGCGCCTTCCAGGCCGAGCGTCAGGGCCAGTGGACCAAGGGCAAGTCCTGCGACACGTTTGGCCCGACAGGACCGTGGCTGGTCACCAAGGACGAGGTTTCAGATCCGCAAAACCTCAAAATGTGGCTGACGGTCAACGGCAAGACCATGCAGAACGGCTCGACCAGGACCATGGTCTATGGCGTTGCCTATCTGGTTTCCTATCTCAGCCAGTTCATGTCGCTGCACCCCGGCGACATCATCTCCACCGGCACACCGCCCGGCGTCGGCCTCGGCATGAAGCCGCCGGTGTTTTTGAAGGCTGGTGATGTGGTGGAGCTAGGCATCGAAGGGCTCGGCCAGCAGAAGCAGACATTTAGGGCGGACGTGTAGGCGGCTCTCCCTCCGAGCCTTTTGCGTGACTCAAAGGCGCTGCGCGAGGCGTGGCGCTGTGCCATCTCGGTAGCACGATGCTCGGCAGCGGATCACCTTCTTGCCGGAATGGCCAAGCAGGGTCTGCGAGGCGTCATATCCCAAGGCAGCCGATATCCGCCATGCGGACTTATGTGCGTACCGATTGTCGCTGATTGTCCCCGGAACGATTTATTTTTGTTTTCAGCATGTTACGTCGCAGATTGGCGTGTTCTCGGCGGCGTTTGGGTGGGTCTGAATCATTCCCACTCGATCGTGCCGGGCGGCTTCGAGGTCACGTCGTAGACCACGCGGTTGATGCCGCGCACTTCGTTGATGATGCGCGTGGCAGCGGCACCGAGGAACGTCATGTCGTAGTGGTAGAAATCCGCCGTCATGCCGTCGACCGAGGTGACGGCTCGCAACGCGCAGACGAATTCATAGGTGCGGCCATCGCCCATAACGCCGACGGTCTGCACCGGCAGCAGCACGGCAAAGGCCTGCCAGATGGCATCGTAGAGACCGGCCTTGCGGATCTCGTCGAGATAGATGGCGTCGGCCTCGCGCAGGATCTCCAGCTTCTCGCGGGTAATGCCGCCCGGGCAGCGAATCGCGAGACCGGGGCCGGGAAAAGGATGGCGGCCGATGAAGCTGTCGGGCAGGCCGAGTTCCTTGCCGAGCGCCCGCACCTCGTCCTTGAACAGTTCGCGCAGCGGCTCGACCAGTTGCATGTTCATGCGATCGGGCAGGCCACCGACATTGTGGTGCGACTTGATGGTCACCGACGGGCCGCCAGTGAAGGAGACGCTTTCAATGACGTCGGGGTAGAGCGTGCCTTGCGCCAGGAAATCGGCGCCGCCGAGTTTCTTGGCCTCTTCCTCGAACACCTCGATAAACAGCCGGCCGATGGTCTTGCGCTTCTTCTCGGGGTCCGACTCGCCTTCCAGCGCCGAGATGAATTTTTCCGACGCATCGACCAGGATCAGCGGCAGATTGTAGTGCTGGCGGAACATCGCCACGACGCCTGCCGCCTCGTCCTTGCGCATCAGGCCATGGTCGACAAGGATGCATGTCAGTTGGTCGCCGACCGCTTCGTGGATGAGCAAGGCCGCAACCGAGGAGTCCACGCCGCCCGATAGCGCGCAGATGACCTTGCCCTTGCCGACCTGCTTGCGAATGGTCTCGACCGCGTGCTCGCGGTAGGCGCGCATCGTCCAGTCGCCCTCGATGCCGGCGATGTTGTGGACGAAGTTGCGCAGCAGCCTTGCGCCGTCCGGCGTGTGCACCACTTCGGGGTGGAACATGATGCCGTACATCCTGCGCGCGACGTTGCCGAAGATGGCGAAGGGCGAGCCCTCCGACTTTCCCAGGACCTCGAAGCCCCTGGGCAGCGAGATGACGCGGTCGCCGTGGCTCATCCACACCTGATGGCGCTGGCCGGGCGCCCACAGGCCCTCGAACAGCGGGCTGTCCTTTTCGATCTCGACGAAGGCGCGGCCGAATTCGCGGTGATCGGAACTCTCGGCGACGCCACCCATCTGCACGCAGAGCGCCATCTGGCCGTAGCAGATGCCGAGCACCGGTACGCCGGCGTCAAAGACGATCTGCGGCGCGCGCGGGCTGCCGATATCGGAGGTCGAGGCCGGGCCGCCGGAGAGGATGACGGCTTTCGGATTGATGCGTTTGAACGCTGCTTCGGCCGACTGGAACGGCACGATCTCGGAAAAGACGCCGGCCTCGCGGATGCGGCGGGCGATGAGCTGCGTAAACTGGCTGCCGAAATCGACAATCAGGACGGTGTCGGGGTGATTGGCTGTCTTCATGGCGAGCGTTTAGAGAAAGAAATGAGTCGGCGCAATGGGTTAGAAAGCCGCGCCTCTCACTTCGATTCCGGTGCTTCGTCTCGAGGTCCGACGGGTTTCTCCAATGCGTGCGCCTGCCCCGCGTCGAGGGAGCGCAAGGCGTCCATCAACGCCGCGAAGCGCTGCTGGCCGAGACGGGCGATGTAGCCCTGTTCGATCTGCAGCTTGATGCGGTCGCCGTCGCGCAAGGCGTCCAGCCCCTTGCGGGTATAGCGCACAAGCTTGCCGCGACCATCCATGGGATCGGGCAGACGCTCCAGCACGCCGTCCGCTTCCAGGCCGTCGAGCAATTGCTGAACCGCCTGCTTGGAGATCGCCGAGCGATCGATCAGCGCCGACTGGCGCATGCCGCCGCGGGGGATGTGCCCCAGCAGTCCGGCGCGCGCTTCGGTGAACCAGCCATGGCCGGCGGTGCGCATCGCGGCCGCGAACTCGGCCTGCCAGGCACGGCTTACCTGCCACAGCCGCCAGCCGACGTGATCGGGCAGTGCATCGGTTTTTTCGTCAAGCTCCTTGACCATTTTCTCAGGACTCCATATAGTCAAGGTACTTGACGATTTCCATTGCGTCGAGCGTTTTCGAACTCAAACCTTCGGACAGGGACAATGACAATTCTGAACAAGGATACGCTGGCCATTATCATGATCGGCACCACGCATGTCATCGATATGGGCGGCAAGAGCGCCTTCATCCACTACGAAACGGGGACCCGTGCGCACATGCTGCTGCCGGACGGCACCCGTTTCCATGGGCTTTGGACGCTGCAGGACGACGGCTACAAGGTCGAATGGCAGGACGGCCCCACCGGCGCCTGGAAACTCGACCACACGCCGGGCGCCATCGACTATGTCGACGCGACCGGCACCGTGCGCGGGCGCATTTCACGCATCGATTTCGGCGATCCGGAACGCCTTGCGGCCTGATCGGTTGCGGTCAAGCGCCGAGCAGGCCGTCACCGATCGCCTGTTCGAGCCGCCCAACGGCGCCCGCCAGCTTCTCGTCGATGACGTGCAGATATTCGGTCCAGTCGCCGACATGCCTGAGATCGGCGGCGCCATCGGAAATGCCGCGCAAGCCGATGAGCGGCACGCCGAACAATTGGCAGGCGCGCAGGCAGGCGAAGGTCTCCATGTCGACCATGTCGGCGGCGATGGCATCGTAGGCGGCGCCGGAAATGATGCCGCCGCCGGTCGACAGCGTCGCTTGCCTGATATCAGGAATCCGGAGCGGCAGCGGCACGGTCACCGGCAGATCGAGAAACGGTGTGGCGCCCTTCTCGAAACCCAAAGGCGAGGCGTCGATATCGCGATAGCTGACCGAAACGGCCTGGTAGATTTCCGCCTGCTCCAGTGTCCGGCTGCCGGCCGAGCCAAGCGAGACGATGAGGTCCGGCAGCGCCTTTTCAAACTTCAGGCGGGCGAGTTCAGCGCCCAGCCTGACGCCGGCCTCGACCGGCCCGACGCCGGTCATCAGCGGCGTGAACAGACGCTGCAAATGCGGGCCGTACTCCGCCTGCGCCGCCATGACGAAGAGGACGGACTTGCCGCCGATGCGCACGACGTCACCCATCGGCTCAGCCCGCTATGCCATCACGGCCGACCACCGTCATCATGGTGCCGGTCATGGTGGCGATGAGTTTGGCCTCGCCGTCGGCGGTAAAGGCATAGGCCTGGCCGTCGGCGACGATGATGGTGCGGCCGGGTTTGGTCACCGAGCCGCGGAACAGGAAGCGTTCGCCCCTGCCCGGCGCCAGCAGATTGACCTTGAACTCGATGGTCAGCACGCTGGAACTTTCCGGCAACAGCGAAAACGCGGCATAGCCGCAGGCAGAATCCAGCGCCGTCGAAATGACGCCGGCGTGCAGGAAGCCATGCTGCTGGGTCAGTGCCGCTGAATAGGGCATCTCGATCTCGATGATGCCGGGCGTCACCAGCGTCAGTTCGGCGCCGATCGTCGCCATTGCCTTCTGGCGGGCAAAAGAGGTCCTGACGCGATCCTCATAGTCCGGGGCGGGTACGATCTTTGCTGCCATGGCCAACGCCTTTGTTTTCCTGGCAAAGCTTATCGCAGAGGCATGGGCGGCAGGCAATCGCAATTGCTGCACTGCAGCAATCAGCCGCGTTTGCCCCCGGCGGACCGATCCGCTGCGGATTGCCGGAGTTCAGGCAAGGTCAGCCAGCCCGGCGCAGCGCACAGAAGTAAAACCCGTCGGTGCCACTCAGCGCAGGCGACAATGAAATATCGCCGCTTTCTCCGATCCGTGCGGCGGCCGCGTGGCCCGGAAAGCGGCCGTCCCACAGCTTGCGATGATCGAGCTGGACAAACCCGTCATGGCGTTCCCGGAAGGCGGCAACCTGCTCGCCATTCTCCTCATCGAAGACCGAGCAGGTGATGTAGACCAGCAGCCCGCCCGGTTTGACGTGAGCTTTGGCCACATCGAGGATCGCCGATTGCTCGCCCTTGCGCGCGTCGAGCTGTCTTTGCGTCAGCCGCCATTTGGCATCGGGACGGCGCCGCCAGGTGCCGCTGCCGGTGCAAGGCGCGTCGACCAGGACGATGTCCATATGGCCAGTGAGCGGCGCCAGTTCCGCCGGCTTGGTGACGATCTGCACGTTGCGGTTTTCCGAGCGGCGCATGCGGTCGAAGATCGGCGCCAGTCGCGCCTTCTCGGAATCATGGGCAAACACCTGGCCTTTATTGCCCATCGCCGCCGACAGCGCCAACGTCTTGCCGCCGGCCCCGGCGCAAAAGTCGAGCACCTGCATGCCGGCCTCGGCGCCGGCCAATGCGGCGACAATCTGCGAGCCCTCGTCCTGGACCTCGAACCAGCCTTTCTGGAAGGCGGGTTCTGCCTGCACGTTCGGATGCCGGCCGTCGCCGTCGATCGGCGGGATGCGAATGCCGTATGGCGCGATCTGTGCGGCCTTGGCGCCGGTCTCGGCCAATTCGGCCAGCACCTTGGTGCGATCGGCCTGCAGCGTGTTGACCCGGAGGTCGAGCGGCGGGCGTGTGGCAAGGGCGGCCCCTTCATCGACCCATGTCTCGCCGAAGGTCCTTTCGAGAAGCGGCGCGCACCAGTCGGGAATGTCGGCCCGCACCGCCGGCGACGCATCGGCAAGGCGGCGGTCGGCGAGCGTCTTCAATTCCTCTTCGCTCAACAGCGGCGGTGCGAACTTGTCGCCGTCGAGCGCCTGGTTCAGCGACAGCGCCGTCTGGTTCCATTCGAGCAGAAGCGCCCCGAAGCCGACGGCGCGCGGCGTGTCATCGCCGAGCAGCCAGCCGGCGGAACGCTTGTGGCGCAGCGCGTCGTAGACGATGTTGCCGATCGCCGCGCGGTCGCCGCCGCCGGCGAAGCGGTGCGACAGGCCCCAGTCCTTCAGCGCGTCGGCCACCGGCCGGTGGCGCCGGCTAATGTCTTCCAGCACTTCGATGGCTGCCGCCAGCCGTCCGCCCAGTCTCATTCGTCATTCCACCAAAATCGAGCGCATGATCTTCTCGGCCTGCTCTTAGAGCCTTTCGCGTCCGGATTGAACCCCGCTTCCGCCTCGCTGGATGAGGCAATGCCAATCGGGGCCGGCGAAGCTACCCGGCCAGTATATGTCCGTGCAACGACAGACCACTCAATAGATGACAGGTCTCTAATGTTCGCAACTGGCGACTGCAAGCATGATCTGTGGCGCAACCGCTCTGCTTTCCAAGTTTTTCCGTTGGGAATACTCTTTCCGCCATGATTCGCGGCGCAAAAAAGCAGGCCAGCGGATCGATACGAGGAGAGGGCAATGAAGACTTACCTGGCGGAAGTTCTAGGCACATTTCTATTGGTGTTCATCGGCACGGCTTCGGTGGTGACGGGTGGCTTCGGCGGCGCGCTGCCGCTTGGCCAGGAAGGCATCGGTCTGGCGTTCGGCATCGGCCTGATTGCGGCGGCCTATGCGATCGGCCCGATCTCGGGCGCGCATCTCAATCCGGCGGTGACGCTCGGCGTCTTCCTTGCCGGCCGGCTGCCCGCCAAGGATGTCGTTCCCTATTGGATCGCGCAGATCATCGGCGCGATCCTCGCCTCGCTGGCGCTGTGGATCATCGTCTCCGGCAAGACCAGCGAGCCCATCACCAACTTCGGTGCCAATGGCTGGGACGTGACGAAATGGGGCGTCAGCTCGGCCTTCCTGTGGGAATTGATCGGCACCTTCACCTTCGTCACGGTGATCCTCGGCGTAACCGCGGAAAAGCACTCGACGGCGTTCGCCGGGCTGGTCATCGGCCTGACGCTGGCGGGGCTGCACTTCGCCATCATCCCGGTCACAGGCACGTCGCTCAACCCGGCCCGCTCCATCGGTCCGGCGCTGTTTTCGGGCAGTGCGGCGATCGGCCAGCTGTGGCTGTTCATTGTCGCACCGCTGATCGGCGGGGCGATTGCCGGCGTCGTTGCCAAGGCGCGCATCTTCGAAAAGGACTGATTTTTCGAGGGCTGGATATAAGATAAAGGCGCGGGCCACGGCCCGCGCCTTTTTTGTGAGACAGAGCTCTGGCTGGATCAGCCGGCGATGTCGAAGCGGTCGGCGTTCATCACCTTGGTCCATACCACAACGAAGTCTTTCGCGAACTTCGTCCTGGCGTCGGCCGTTGCATAGACTTCCGCGATGGCGCGCAGCTGCGAGTGCGAACCGAAGATGAGGTCAGCACGGGTGCCGGTCCACTTGACTTCGCCGGTCTTGCGGTCGCGGCCCTCGAACACGTCCTTGGCGTCCGTCGTCGCCTTCCACTCGGTGCCCATGTCGAGCAAATTGACGAAGAAGTCGTTGCTCAGCGTTTCCGGCCGGCTGGTGAAGACGCCGTGCTTCGACTGCCCGGCATTGGCGCCGAGAACGCGCAGGCCGCCGACCAGAACCGTCAGCTCCGGCGCCGTCAGCGTCAGCAATTGCGCGCGGTCGACCAGCGCCTCCTCAGGCGACAGGCGCTGCTTGCCGCTGACATAGTTGCGGAAGCCGTCAATTGTCGGTTCCAGCGGTGCGAAGGAGTGGATGTCCGTCTGCTCCTGCGAGGCGTCCATGCGGCCTGGCCAGAACGGAACGTCCACGCTGTGGCCGGCGGCCTTCTCGATAGCGGCATTGCCGCCGAGAACGATCAGGTCGGCCAGCGAGACTTTTTTGCCCCCGGTCTGCGAAGCGTTGAAGTCCTTCTGGATCGCTTCGAGCTTGTCGAGAACCTTGGCCAATTCCGCCGGCTGGTTGACGGCCCAGTCCTTCTGGGGGCTGAGGCGAATGCGCGCGCCGTTGGCGCCGCCGCGCTTGTCGGAGCCACGGAAGGTCGAGGCCGACGCCCAAGCCACCGAGACCAGCTGCGCCACCGAAAGGCCGGACGCCAAGATCTTGGCCTTGAGCGCTTCGGCATCCTGCTCGTCAATCAAGACATGATCGACGGCCGGAATGACGTCCTGCCAAGGCAGCTCTTCCTTTGGAACGAGCGGGCCGAGATAACGCACGAGCGGACCCATGTCGCGGTGGGTGAGCTTGTACCAGGCGCGGGCAAAGGCGTCGGCGAACTGGTCCGGATTCTCATGGAAGCGTTTTGAGATCGTTGCGTAGGACGGATCGAAACGCAGCGCGAGATCCGAGGTCAGCATGGCGGGCGCGTGACGCTTGCCCGAATTGTGCGCATCCGGGACAGTACCGGCGCCGGCGCCGCCCTTCGGCGTCCACTGATGCGCGCCGGCCGGGCTCTTGGTCAGTTCCCAGTCGAAGCCGAACAGGTTGTCGAAGAAGTCGTTGCTCCACTTGGTCGGCGTCGTGGTCCAGGTCACTTCGAGACCGCTCCCGATCGCGTCACCGCCCTTGCCGGTGCCGAACTTGTTGGCCCAGCCGAGGCCTTGCTGCTCGATCTCGGCGCCTTCCGGCTCGACGCCCACCAGGGCAGCATCGCCCGCACCATGGGTCTTGCCGAAGGTGTGGCCGCCGGCGATCAGTGCGACGGTCTCTTCATCGTTCATCGCCATGCGGGCGAAGGTGTCTCTGATATCGCGGGCGGAGGCCAGTGGATCCGGGTTGCCGTTCGGCCCTTCCGGGTTGACGTAGATCAGGCCCATCTGCACGGCGCCGAGCGGGTTCTGCAGGTCGCGGTCGCCGCTGTAACGCTCGTCGGCCAGCCACTTGCCTTCGGGACCCCAATAGATGTCCTGCTCGGGCTCCCAGACGTCGGCGCGGCCGCCGGCGAAGCCGAAGGTCTTGAAGCCCATCGATTCCAGCGCGACGTTGCCGGTGAGGATCATCAGGTCGGCCCAGGAGATCTTGCGGCCATATTTCTGCTTGATCGGCCACAGCAGGCGGCGGGCCTTGTCGAGGTTGACGTTGTCCGGCCAGCTGTTCAGCGGCGCGAAACGCTGCTGGCCGGCTCCGGCGCCGCCACGGCCGTCGCCGATGCGGTAGGTGCCGGCGCTGTGCCATGCCATGCGGATGAACAGCGGGCCGTAATGGCCAAAATCGGCCGGCCACCATTCCTGCGAGTCGGTCATCAGCGCATGCAGGTCCTTGATGACGGCGTCGAGGTCGAGGCTTTTGAATTCCTCGGCATAGTCGAACGCCTCGCCCATCGGATCCGACAGCGGCGACTGCTGGTGAAGAACCTGGACGTTGAGCTGGTTCGGCCACCAGTCGCGGTTGGCCCTGGCAATTGTCGTGTGCACGACCGGGCATTTGCCCGCGCTGGGATCGTCAGTGTTCGCGTCCATCTTGCTCTCCAATTCGCTGATTTCCCGGGCGGGCCTTGAGCCGCGCCACTCTGGAATGGTTCCAGACTAGGCTGCCTAGCCGATAAAAACAAATTGCCTTTCCTGTTTGTTGCGATAGGTTTTCCTTATGATTGGCCTCACCGTGCGACAGATGCATTATTTCGAGGCGCTGGCGCAGACGCTGCACTTCGGCCGCGCCGCGAAACTCGCCGGCGTCAGCCAGCCGGCGTTGTCGTCGCAGATCGCCGAGATGGAGCAGCGGCTCAACTGCCGGCTGTTCGAGCGCGGCGGCAAAGCGGTGCGGATGACCGACGAGGCGCTGGTCATGCTGCCGCGCATCGAGCGCATTCTTGCCGACATTCGCGAGATCGAGACCACGGCGCGGCGCGGCCGCCCGGCCATGGAAGGCCGCTTCCGGCTTGGCATCATCCCGACGGTGGCACCCTATCTGTTGCCGCATGTACTGCCGGAGCTGAAACGGCATTTCCCGGCGCTGCAGCTCGAACTGCGCGAAGCGGTGACCGCAGCACTGCTCGACGACACCAATTCGGGTAAGCTGGATGCCTTCATCGCCGCCCTGCCCCTCGACCATCCCGGCCTGATCACCGAGGCGCTGTTCGCCGACCGCTTCTTTCTCGCCGTGCCATCAGGCGATCCCGCTTTCGCCTCGCCGCCGGTGCCGCCGGAAAGCCCGGCGCTGGAAAGGCTGATGCTGCTGGAGGAAGGCCATTGCCTGCGCGAACAGGCGCTCGCCGTCTGCGGCAGCGTGCGCCCGGTGGCGATGGCAAGCTACGGTGCCACCAGCCTGACGACGCTCTTGCAGATGGTGGCGCACGGGCTCGGCGTCACGCTCATCCCGGAAATGGCGGCAGGGCCGGCGAGCAGTATGCGCGACCTGAAGATCGTGCCGTTCCAGGAGCCGATGCCGCAACGCACGATCTGCCTGGCATGGCGGCGCAACAAGGTGCGGCACGACGAGTGTGTTGAGCTGGCGAAGATTATTCGAGGGCTGGACGCTGCGGTGCTGGCGGCGTGAGGCTGGCGTAAGCCTGCTGCTGACCCGCGGTCATCGAGGCCGGTTTGGCAGAGGTCAGTGCGGTGTGCTGTCGGACAAATGCAGGAGTTCCCAGGTCAAGCCAACGCGACCTTGGAACTGTGATGCAAAGAGTTCGGCTTCGACGCTTTCCAAACCATCATCGACGAGAGCCTCGATGCTTCGCCGCATCAATGCGAGCTGCATCGCCCGGGCGTGTTCGGCGTCCGTCTCTCTCATGATTGCCGCGACATGGTAGGCGACGACGGGTTGGCCGAGGCAAGACAGAAGCGGGCTGGCTTCTGCCGTCGCTGCGGTGACTGCTTCTTCGATCTGCATTTGGCGCTCCTCATCAAACCTGATGATGGCGCCTCCCTGGGAGACAACGGTATTCCGTCGCTTCTTTTTCTGATTTCGGCTGTCGCGCACGGTCGAAGTGACAGGCGCTCGTGTCAGACAATCGCTCTCTCGTTCGCTACCAAAATCAGTATGCTCCAACATCGAGATAAAGGCGACCGCATAGTTAATCGATGGTTAACAGGGATCGTCGCATCTTAAGCGCTAGTGAACGGCGAGATCCTTCCGGATGACGATGAGGCGGAAGAGGCGCTGGGCGTGAATACGGAGCTGGGGGCTTAGGGCGGGGCCGCGTTTGGCAATGTGAGGCCTCGAAAAACGGATCGCCTGCAATCCAGACTAATGCAGATGCCTGAGCTTATCCGGGTTGCGCACCACATAGATCGCCGCGACCTTTCCGTCCTCGATTTCGAGCGCGGTGGTCTGCAGCTCACCATCGGCTTCCCGCGTGACGAAACCCGGCAGTCCGTTGACAAAACCGACGCGAACGAGTGTTGAGCCATTCTTCGGAATCAGGGTGGCTATATAGGCGTATTGCTTGAGGACGGCATCGAAGCCGAGGATCGCCTCGATCGCCGCCGGGCGCTTGCCGCCGCCATCGGCATGGGCGCTGACATCGGCCGCCAGCATGCTGCCAAGCGCCTGCATGTCGCCGCTGCGCGATGCCGCGAAAAAGGCCTCGGCAAGCGCCAGGCTGCGTTGCCGTTCCATCTGGAAACGCGGCCGGGCGTCCCGCACGTGGCTGCGCGCGCGGGCGGCGAGCTGGCGACAGGCGGCGGGGTCGCGCTGGATGGTTTCGGCGACCTCCTCGAAGCCCAGGCCGAACACATCGTGCAGCAGGAAGGCCGCGCGCTCGAGCGGAGACAGGCGCTCCAGCACCAGCATCAGCGGCAAGGTGACGTCTTCCACCTCGTCTTCTTCGACGACAGGATCGGGAAGCCAAGGGCCGATATAGGTCTCGCGCTGTCGACGCGCAGATTTGAGCTGGTCGAGACAGAGGCGGGTCAACGTGCGGCGCAGGAACGCCTCGGGCTCGCGCACCGCCGCGCGGTCGGCCCTCATCCAGCGGATGAAGGCCTCCTGCACCATATCCTCGGCGTCGGCGACGGAGCCGAGCATGCGGTAGGCAACGCGCATGAGTTTTGGACGCAGCGGATCGAATTCCGCCGCTGCATCCCCGGGTATTGGCTTCGCCGTCAAGCGGCGACCGCCTTGCCAGCGTGGGCGGTGAGCGCCCTGGAAGCGGCCTTCACCGCTGCCGGATCGGCGAAGCCGCCGAAGCCGATCGCAATGCGGTTCCAGCCATTGATGATGTTGATCATCAAGGTGAGTTGCACCTGCTCTTCCCCCGTGAACTGGGCTTTCAGCGCCTCGTAGGCGGCGACATGGGTGTGGCCTTCGCAGATCCGCGTCAGCGCTTCGGTCCAGCCCAAGGCTGCCCGTTCGCGATCGGTGTAGCAAGGCGCTTCGCGCCAGGCCGGCAGCAAATAGATGCGCTGCTCGGTTTCTCCCCTCTCGCGGGCATAGGTCGAGTGCATGTTGATGCAGTTGGCGCAGCCATTGATCTGGGAGGCACGGATCTCCACCAGCTCCGCAAGGCCCGGGTCGAGGGTGGCGGCGATGGCGATTGATGTGCGCTGCCACTCCTTCATCAGCGAGGGGGCGGCGGCAAAGGGTTCAAGTCTGACAGTCATGATTGGCTTCCTTCTGATGGTTGCGAGACCATGACGAGCCAGGAGCTGCCAGTGTGACATGGGTGCCAAAAAATTCTATGGGTGCCGCCGATCCTGAGAGGCCCCACTGCGTCGGCGCCAGTCTCGCTGCGGCGCCGCTTCCGCAACCTTCACGGCACAAATATCAGAAACACATAAGTAAAAAACACGACAAGATGGACCATGCCGGTCAGGAATGTCGTTCGTTCCGTGCTGAAGCTTACGTTGCATATGAACAGCGCCAAGATCAAAAGCACTGTGTCAGTTTCTGGGAGCCCCAGGGTCAGCCCTCTTCCCGTCAGCAGGCTGGCGGCTGCGACTGCCGGTATTGTCAAACCAATGGTGGCGCAAGCCGAACCCATCGCAACGTTCAAGCCACGCTGCAGCTCATTGTTGAGAGAAGCACGCACCGCCGAAATGGCCTCCGGCATCAACACCAACCCCGCGATCATTGCCCCCACAATAGCGTCAGCCTGGGTCACCTGATACGTAACGAGCGTATCTTCGACACTTGCTGCTACCTGCTCGGCGAGCATGACAATTCCGATCAGCCCGATCAACAGAAGCAGAACGCTGGCAGCAATGCTTTCGTGGGGGGCGGTTCGGATCGAGACGTCACGTGCCTGTCCTTCAACGAAGTCGTCCCGGTGCCGGACAGTCTGCGCGAACACAAAAGCTGCATAAAGTAGCACGGAGAGCACGCTCACAAATCCGAGTTGAGCCGCCGAAAAGGTGCCGGGATCCGTCGTTCGCGTGTAGGTCGGCAGGATGAGCGTCATCACGGTCAGCGCGACCAGGACCGCCAGATAGGCGCTGGTCCCTTGCCGGACAATCACCTGCTTGCGATGACGCCAACCGCCAAGCGTGAGACACAGGCCGACAACGCCGGTGGACGTAATCATCACCGTCGAGAAGACAGACTCACGCGCAAGGGTCGGATTGTTTTCTCCATGCAGCATCATGGAAACGATGATCGACACTTCGATTGCCGTCACGGCAAAAGTCAGCACCAACGTGCCGTAGGGCTCCCCGACACGGTGGGCCACCGCTTCGGCGTGGTCGAGCACGACGAAAATGGTGATGAACATGATCGCGCTCGAAAGCGCTCCGACAAGGATCCTGACGCTCGGCGAACCTACGTCTACCGACAGCCCGCTGGCTCTGACCGCAACGGCCATCGCCAGCGCGGCCAGGGGCATCGCATAAGACGTCGCCGATCGTGCGAAACCGCTCATTCAAGCCCTGTGCGTTGCAGCGAGCCCTAGGGAAAGGCTATGCTCACGCCGTCTTCTGCGTCACCAACCCAAGCTCCTCGACCATCGCCTCGCGCATCAGGAACTTCTGCGGCTTGCCGGTCACCGTCATCGGCAATTCCGTGCGGAAGCGGATGTAGCGCGGGATTTTGTAGTGGGCGATCTGGCCGGCGCAGAAGTTCTTGATCTCCTGCTCGGTGGCGATCTGGCCGGGCCTCAGCACGATCCAGGCGCAAAGCTCCTCGCCATATTTGGCGTCGGGAATGCCGAACACCTGCACTTCCTTGATCTTCGGGTGGCGATAGAGGAACTCCTCGACCTCTCTTGGATAGACGTTCTCGCCGCCGCGGATGACCATGTCCTTGACCCGGCCGACGATGTTGCAATAGCCCTCTGCGTCGATGGTGGCGAGGTCGCCAGTGTGCATCCAGCCGTCCGAGTCGATGGCCTCGCGAGTCTTTTCCTCGTCGTCCCAATAGCCCTTCATCACCGAATAGCCGCGCGTGCAGAGCTCGCCCGGCGCACCAACCGCGACGGTGGCGCCATCGGCATCGATGGCTTTGACCTCGACGTAAGGGTGGATGCGCCCGACAGTCGAGACGCGCTTTTCGAGCGGGTCGTCGACGCTGCTCTGGAACGACACCGGGCTGGTCTCGGTCATGCCGTAGGCAATGGTCACCTCGGCCATGTGCATCAGCGACACCACCTTCTTCATCACCTCGATCGGGCATGGCGATCCCGCCATGATGCCGGTGCGCAGGCTGGAGAGATCGAAGGATTGGAAATCCGCATGATCGAGCAAGGCGACGAACATGGTCGGCACGCCGTAGAGAGCGGTGCAGCGTTCCTGCGCCACCGCCTTCAGCGTGGCGCCGGCGTCGAAGCCCTCGCCCGGGAAAACCATGGTCGCGCCCTTGGTGACGCAGCCCATCGTGCCCATCGACATGCCGAAGCAGTGATAGAGCGGCACCGGGATGCACAGCCGGTCGTCGACGGTGAGCTTGATTGCCGAGGTGACGAAATTGCCGTTGTTGACGATGTTGTTGTGGGTCAGCGTCGCGCCCTTGGGCGCGCCGGTGGTGCCTGACGTGAACTGGATGTTGATGGCGTCGCCGGGTTTCAATCCCTCGGAGATGCGATCGAGGCTGTCATGCTCGTCGCGCCCGGCCATCGACAGCACATCGGCGAAATTGAACATACCGGGCGAGTTCTCGTCGCCCATGCGGATGACGATCTTGAGTGCCGGTAGTTTCTGCGCCTTGAGCTTGCCGGGGGCGGCCTTGGCGATCTCCGGCGCCAGCGTTTCGATCATGCCGAGATAGTCGGAGGTCTTGAATTTGGCGGCGGTGACCAGCGCCTTGCAGCCGACCTTGTTCAGCGCATATTCCAGCTCGGTCAGCCGGTAGGCCGGGTTGATGTTGACCAGGATCAGGCCGATGCGGGCGGTGGCGAACTGCGTCACCAGCCATTCCCAGCGGTTGGGCGACCAGATGCCGACGCGCTCGCCCTTTTCGAGGCCGAGCGCCAGGAAGCCGGCGGCCAGCGTGTCGACCGTGTCCGACAGTTCGCTCCAGGTGAAGCGCTTGTCCTGATCGACGAAGACGGCCGCATCTTGCGTGGCGTATTTGCTGACGGTGTCGGAAAACAGTGCAGGGATGGTCTGGTGCAGCAACGGCACAGTGCGCTCACCCGAGACATGCGCCCTGCCGTCGAGCGGTGCGACGAAGGTGCTGCCGTTGCGCAGGCCGCGACCGCGCAGATTGGTGGCATTTTTCAACTCGTCGAGATGAATCGCCATCGCCGTCTCCTCCGCAGACGAGCCGAGCCTATCAGCCTGCCGGGGCGGTGGAAAGTAGAGTGGCTCCCCTCCCCCTTGAGGGGAGGGTGCCTCGCGAAGCGAGGCGGGTGGGATCGTCTCAACCGCCGCGACCTCTGGCTCTGACTGAAAAGATGGAGCGCGTCACCGCGGACCCCACCCGTCCATCCGCCTACGGCGGCTGTCCACCCTCCCCTCAAGGGGGAGGGAGGGCGCTCATCTTGGCGGCGATGTCACGTAACAGCGCCTCATCTGTGGCTGCACGCGGCTTCCTCGACGCCACGAGGCAAGCCTGCGACCGCAAGACAACGCCGTCGGCCAGCACCTTCAGATGATTGGCGCGCAGCGTCGAGCCTGACGTGGTGATGTCGACGATGACATCGGCGAGGCCTGCCGCCGGCGCGCCTTCGGTGGCGCCCAGGCTTTCGACGATGCGATAGACCTGGATGCCGTGCTTCAGCGAAAAGAATTGCTGGGTCAGCCGCCAGTATTTGGTGGCGATGCGCAGCCGCCTGCCGTGGCGCTGGCGGAAATCGGCGGCGACATCGTCGAGATCGGCCATCGTGTCGACATCGAGCCAGATGTCGGGCACCGCGACCACGACGTCGGCATGGCCGAAACCGAGGCGCGCGACGATTTCGGCGCGCGTCTCCCAGTCGGCGAGGTTTTCGCGCAGCAGGTCTTCACCGGTGATGCCGAGATCGACCGTCCCCTGGCCGATCTCACCGGCGATTTCGGACGCCGACAGGAACGCCACCTCGATGCTTTCAGCGCCTTCGATGCGGGCGCGATATTTGCGCTCGTCGCCGGGCAGGCTGACGGCCAGTCCGGCCCTGGCCAGCACCTCGAGCGCCTGCTCCTTCAGCCGGCCTTTCGATGGGATCGCCAGCGTGATCATGCCGTCTTCTCCCGCAGCGCTTCGATGCGGTCGAGCCAGACGGAAAAGCCGACGCCGGGGATCGGAGTTTTGGCGCCGAGCAGTGTCAGCAGCCGGTCATAGCGGCCACCGCCGGCCAGCGGCCGCTCGCCGTTCTCTGCCGCGATCTCGAAGACGATGCCGGTGTAGTAATCGAGCGGACGGCCGAAGGCGGCGTCATAGCGGATTGTCTTGATCGGCAGGCCCAGAGCTTCGATGGCTTTGGCGCGGGCGGCGAAATTCTCGAGCGCAACACCCAGCGAAAGACCGGCACCAGCCGCGAACCTTTCAAGCGCCTGTGCCGCGCTATCGAGCGGAACGTCGATTGCGAGAAAATTCTTCAGCGCCGAAAACGCCTCGTTCGACAGCCGTACGCTGCGCAGTTCGGCCTTTTCGATCAGCCGCCGCGCAATGTCGGATGGCGAGCGCCCTGCTGAGGCCGACAGCCCCGCCTCTTCCATGCCGCCGGCGATGTGTGTCGAAAGGCCATCCAGATCGCCATCGAGCACAAGGGCTGCGATAGGGCCGGAGAGCTGGCCGTTGCGCGGCGGGTTGGCGAGATCGGCAAGCGCTGCCTCCAGCATCGGCGCCGAGCCGAAGGCACGCGCAAGTCGCATGCGCCACCCGCGCGGCAGGCCCAGGGCTGCCAGCACCGCCTCGAAAATGGTCTGGTCGCCGAGTGTGATTTTCAGCGGCTGATCCGGCAGCACCAGCGACAGCAGCGCATGCGCGTCGGCCAGCGAACGGGCGTCGGCCTGCGCGGTGTCGCGGTCGCCGAGATCCTCGATGCCGGCCTGGAAGAACTCATTGCCGCCCTCGCGACGCTGGCGAAACACCTCGCCGAGATAGGAATAGCGGCGTGGCGTCCCGGCCTGCGAGCTGATGTGATCGAGGCATACGGGAATGGTGAATTCCGGCCGCAGGCACAGCGTTTGCCCGGTCTCGCTTTCGGTGAGAAAGATACGGCGGCGCAGATCCTCGCCCGCCATGTCGAGGAACGGATCGGCCGGCTGCAGCACGGCGACCTCGACCGCATGGGTGTTGCGGGTGGCGAAGAGGGTGGTGATTTCGGTTGATATTGCGGGGTAGCGGGAGGTCAATTTGCCCACTCCATCGCATGACCCGCTGATTTGGGATCAGGGGGTCGACCGAAGGATGGCGTTCTACGGCGCCCCCCTCTGTCCTGCCGGACATCTCCCCCACGAGGGGGGAGATTGGCAGTTGCGCCGACGGCGCTTCTTCTCAAAGTCTGGCGATTGGCGAAAGCAAGGATGACGGCCGATCTCCCCCCTCGTGGGGGAGATGTCCGGCAGGACAGAGGGGGGCGCGAAGGAACGCGACCTCTACTTGCCACGTGCCCGTTCCTCAGCCTGCGCCGCGAGTATCTTCTTCACCTCGGCGACCACCTCACTCTCCGCCACCGTGACCTGTGCCGGCCGCGCCGCGCGCCATTCGGCGTTGTCCACAATCTCGGCCGACATGCGGGCGCCTTCGATCAAATCCTTGATCTGCAGTTCGCCCTTGGCGCGCTCGTCGCCGCCCTGGATGATGGCAACCGGGCTGCCGCGACGGTCGGCATATTTCAGCTGCGCCTTCATGCCGGCGCCGCCGAGATACATTTCGGAGCGGATGCCGGCGGCGCGCAGCTCGGAGACCATCTTTTGATAACGGCCGAGGCTTTCGGTGTCCTTGTCCATCACCAGCACGACGACCGGCGCGATCACATCGGACGTATCGAGCTTCCCGAGGTTCTTCAGCGCCGTCATCAGCCTGGAGACGCCGATGGAAAAGCCGGTCGCCGGCACCGGCTCGCCGCGGAAGCGCGAGACGAGACCATCGTAGCGCCCGCCGCCACCGACCGAGCCGAAGCGCACGATCTGGCCGTCGTCATTGGGGATTTCGGCCAGCAGCTCGGCCTCGAAGACGGGGCCGGTATAGTATTCGAGGCCGCGGACGACGGAGCGGTCCATTGCAATACGGTCTTCGGCGTATCCCGCTGCCCTGACCAAGGCTTCGATCGTCGAGAGCTCGCTGACGCCTTCCTGGTAGGTTGCGTTCGCGCTGACGCCGGAATCCTGGCTAGCTTGTGCATTCTTCGCGGTCGCGAGAAGGACTGCCTCGGCTTGGCCATCATTCAGCCCGGCGCCCTTGGCGAAGTCGCCTTCGCCTTCCTTGCCGCCATCCCAGCGCCCCGGTCCAAGCAGAAGCCGCACGCCTTCCGGCCCCAGCTTGTCCAGCTTGTCGATGGCGCGCAGCACGGTCAGCCGGCGCCCTCCATTATCATCACCGCCCAGGCCGATTGCTTCCAGCACGCCGTCGAGCACCTTGCGGTTGTTGACGCGGATGACGTAGTCGCCGCGCTTGATGCCGAGCGCTTCCATCACGTCGGCCATCATCATCGCCATTTCGGCGTCGGCCGCGACGCCCGGCGTGCCGATCGTGTCGGCGTCGAACTGCATGAACTGGCGGAAGCGGCCGGGGCCGGGCTTTTCGTTGCGGAACACCCAGCCGGAGCGGTAGCTGCGATAGGGCTTTGGCAGCCGCTCATAGTTCTCGGCGACGAAACGCGCCGTCGGCGCGGTCAGATCATAGCGCAGCGACAGCCACTGCTCGTCATCGTCCTGGAAGGAGAACACGCCTTCGTTCGGCCGGTCCTGGTCAGGCAGGAACTTGCCCAGCGCGTCGGTGTATTCGATCAGCGGCTGGTCGGCCGGTTCGAAACCATAGAGCTCATAGACCGAGCGGATCGTCGCCATCATCTTCTCGACAGCGCGGATGTCTTCGGCGCTGCGGTCGGCAAACCCGCGCGGCAGCCGCGCTTTCGTCTTTTCCGATTTGTCGGCCATGGGATGGGTACTCGGTGTTTCGTGGCGTCTTGGATCGGCAAAATTACCGATTTCCGCGGCGCGCGTGTCCTAACCGATGCAGCCGAGAGCGGCAAGGGTTAGCGCCTCCCATGAAACAAACCATGCCGAAAAGGAAACAATTCCGCCATCGGCGCGGCATTGTGCCGACACAATCGGAGCCGATAAAGCGCGCGCAAACAAGGGGTTCGGGGCCATGGCCACGGCGAGATATACAGAGAGCATCGACAGCGGCGCCCGCGAGCTGTCCGTTCGGCTGCGGCCGGCCGATAACCATGCACCAAGGACCGCAAGCCAGATTGCGGGTCCGTTCGAGATTGCCGCGGAGGAGCGCGCAAGCTCGACGATGCGCGATGCGCTGATGACCGGCCTGCTGGTGATCTATCCAGCCTTCGCCGCACTGGCGGCCATCGTCGCCGGGCTTTTCCTCACCGGCGCCAGCGGCACCTAGCTACTTCGGCCGCTTGAACGCCTTGCGTTCCTTCTCCACCCTGTCGCGACAGACGCAGCCTTCGAGATGGTCGTTGACCAGCCCCATGGCCTGCATGAAGGCGTAGACGGTGGTTGGGCCGACAAAGCTCCAGCCGCGCTTTTTCAACTCCTTCGAAATCCTGACCGAGACCGCCGTCGTCGGGTTGGCGCGCAGATGGGCGAGATCGACGATCTCCGGCCGTTCGCCTGGGCCGGGTTCGAACTTCCAGAACCAGGCGGCCAGCGAGCCGAACTCATCGACCATTTCGCGCGCACGTCTGGCGTTGTTGATGGTCGAGACGATCTTGCCGCGGTGACGGATGATGCCGGCATTGCCAAGCAGGCGCTCGACATCCTCGTCGGTGAAGGCGGCAACCTTGTCGAACTCGAAATTCGCGAAGGCCTCGCGAAAGTTCTCGCGCTTGCGCAAGATGGTGAGCCACGACAGGCCGGACTGAAAGCCCTCGAGGCAGATCTTTTCGAACAGCCGGCGATCATCGGCGACCGGCCGGCCCCATTCATGATCGTGGTAGTGCAGATAGTCCGGCAGATTGCCGTGCCAGAAGCAGCGCGCGACACCATCGGCGCCAACGATCAGGCCGGGTTTTTCATTTTCCATCGCCAGGAATTCCATTCGTTAATTGGCTTTTTGCATAGGTTTACTCCGGCTTTACCAGATTCCTGAACCCGCCGGTAACCACACCAAAAGGTTTACTGACAGAACGGCATTTTACGCATTCCGATTCATGTTTCGGTTGCTGCTTGCCGCCAATGTTCGGCGAACCGGGGAAGGCTTTGCGCCCCGAAATGTTCGACGATCAAGGTGCGTTCCGATGAAGACAGTGCTGATTTCCCTGCTCGGTGCCGCGGCCATGCTTACCGCTGGCGTCACGTCCTCCAGTGCCGGCGACCGCTATGCCGAGAGGCCGCCAGTGATGGTGAGCCCGGATCTTTCGGCGCCGTGGGTGCTGCAGCTCGGCCGCGCGCCGGGCATCGTGCGGCAGAACCGGCAAGTGGTGCAGCAGCAGCCGCGCCTGCGGTATGCGCAACCAGCGCGAACCGACCAGGTGCGCACGGCCGCCGTTCAGGCGCCGGCCAAGCGCATGGTCATGCGCCCGCAGATCAACCCGATCTACCTGCCGCAGGAAGTCGCCTATGACGGCACGCAGAAGCCGGGCACGATCGTCATCGATACGACGCAGAATTTCCTCTACCTGGTCGAGAAGAACGGCAAGGCACGGCGCTATGGCGTCGGCACTGGCAAGCCGGGCTTCGAGTGGTCGGGCACGCACAAGATCACCAACAAGCGCGTCTGGCCGGACTGGCGTCCGCCGGCAGTGATGATCAAGCGCGAGGCGGCCAAGGGCCGCTATCTGCCGACCTATCTCGCCGGCGGCGAAGAAAACCCGCTCGGCGCGCGCGCGCTCTATCTCGGCACGACGGAGTATCGCATCCATGGTACCAACCAGCCCTGGACGATCGGCGGCGCGGTGTCTTCAGGCTGCATCCGCATGCGCAACGAGGACGTGGTTGACCTTTACGAAAGAGTCAATGTCGGAACCACCGTGGTGGTGATATAATTACTGCGAATCAGCCGGTTAGGTAACGCTGGGTAGTTTTTAGCGCGTGCTGTTGCACTCAAGTCATAGCGCGCTTTTGGGAGACGTGCTTAGAACTGGCTACGGGTTTACGGGGGACGGGCCGTGTGGGGATGCGGCCAGTCACGAAAGGGCAGCACGGGAAACCGCGCTGCCCTTTCTGTTTCCGGGTGAAGGTTCCCCGCAACGTCGAAGCATCACTCCGCCGCGACGAGCTCTTTTTCCGAAACGCCTTCCGGCTTCGGTCCGCCATAGGCCCAGTCCAACAGCTTGACCGTATGCACCACCGGCAGCTTCGCCGCCGAGGCTATCTGGGTGATGCAGCCGATGTTGCCGGTGGCGACGATCTCAGCGCCGGTCGCCTCGATGTTTTTCACCTTGCGATCGCGCAGTTTTGCCGAAATCTCGGACTGCAGGATGTTGTAGGTGCCGGCCGAGCCGCAGCACAGATGCCCTTCGCGCGGCTCGCACACGACGAAGCCGGCTTTCTGCAAAAGCTCCTTTGGCTGGCGGGTGATTTTCTGGCCGTGCTGCATCGAACAGGCCGAGTGATAGGCGACGATGGTGCCGGGCTTGCGCACCGGTTCCGGCAAGTCGAGGGTTGCCAGATATTCGGTGATATCCTTGGCCAGCGCCGAGACGCGCGCGGCCTTGTCGGCATAGGCCGGATCGAGGCGCAGCATGAAGCCATAGTCCTTGATGGTGGTGCCACAGCCAGACGCAGTAATGACGATTGCATCCAGCCCGCCCTGGTCGATGGCGCGCGTCCAGGCGTCGACATTCTGTCTGGCCGAAGCAAGCGCTGCCTCCTCGCGCCCCATGTGATGCACCAGCGCGCCGCAGCAGCCTTCGCCCTGGGGCACCACGACCTCGACGCCAAGCCGGGTCAGCAATGCAATTGTCGTCTCGTTGATGGCGGGATCGAGCACGGATTGCGCGCAGCCGGTGAGGATGGCGACGCGGCCGTTTTTCGTGCCCTGCCCGGCATGCACGCCGGGAGATGCCATCGGCGAAGCCGCCGGTATCGATGCCGGGGCGAGCTTGAGCATTGCGCCCAGCGGCTTCAGTGCCGGCAGCTTTTCGAACAGGCCGGCGAATGGCTTGCCCAGCTTCGCCAGCCTGAGCGCGGCGCGAAAGCGCGAGGGGTGAGGCAGCACGAGGGCCAGCATCGCCCGCGTCAGCCGGTCGAGTAGCGGACGCTTGTAGGTTTCCTCGATATGGGCGCGGGCGTGGTCGACCAGATGCATGTAGTTGACGCCCGACGGGCAAGTGGTCATGCAGGCGAGGCACGACAGGCAGCGATCGATATGGGTGACGATCTCCTTGTCGGCCGGGCGACCGTTCTCCAGCATGTCCTTGATCAGATAGATGCGCCCGCGTGGCGAATCCAGCTCATTGCCGAGCGTCACATAGGTCGGGCAAGTGGCGGTGCAGAAACCGCAATGCACGCATTTGCGCAGGATCTTTTCCGATTCCGCGACATGCGGATCGGCAAGCTGGGCAAGGGAGAAATTGGTCTGCACGTAAAGCTTCCTTGCTGCCTGCTAGCTACAATCCGAGGAACCAGCTTTCGGGGTTTTTGACCGCCTCGCCGCGCTGCAGTGCCTGCAGGCCGAGAATGCAGCGGGCGATGAACCAGACGGCGACGGCGAACATCAGCAGGAAGCCGATGATCACGAACATCAGCACCACCGAGATCAGCGCATAGAGCAGACCGATCCAGAAGGTGCGGATCAGGAAGGTGTAGTGGCTCTCGACGAAGCCACCGGCCTTGCCACGGTTGATGTAGGCCAGCACGATACCGACGATGCCGGTGACGCCGATGACGAGGCCGGCAAGGTAGAGAATGTAGATGACCAGCGCGTTGTTCGAGCCGGGCTCCAGCCAGCGGTCGGTCTGGCGCGGTGCGTCCGGACCTGGATTGATGTCGCTCACGATGCTGCTCCCTCCGTTGATGGACTGAGAGTAGCAGAGCCTGAGCCCGACGCCATGCGGCCGGGGTTGAGGATGTGTTTGGGATCGAATTCGGCCTTGAGCCGCGCCGACAATGCGGCAAGGTGCGGCGCCTGCGGCTCGAACACCGGCACGGCGGCGCGATGCGCAGGGGCGGCGCGCACCAGCGTTGCGTGGCCGCCGCCATGCTTTCTGATCAGCCCGCGCAGCAAGCTCGCCTCGGGATCGCCTTCCTCCATGCGCAGCCAGACCAGCCCACCCTGCCAGTCGTAGAAGGCGCTGACGCCAATCTGCATGCGCAGCGTCAGCACCATCTGATGAGCTTGGGACGGCGCCATGGAGACGCGCCAGACCGGCTTTTCGCTGCCGTCGGCGAACGGCACGCAATCGCGTATGTCGCGCCAGGCGGCCTGCGAAGCGTCGCCCGAAATCTCTTGCAGCGGGCCGGCGTTTTTCAGCAGGGTTTTCAGCGCGGCGATACGGTAAGCGACCGACGGACCAAACCCCTCGACGCGCAGCAACGTCGCGGCATCGCTGCCGAGGCTGCCGCCAGCGACCCGCGCGGCGACCCGTTCGGGCAAATGGGCAGCGCTCGACACTTCGGCGCTGGAGCCGAGCGCCAAGGCCATGGCCGCGGCAGCAGCATCGTCGAGCAGGCCACGGATGGCCAGCGTGATTTCGGTTTCCGCCGCCGGCAGCACCTTGAAGGTGACGTCGGTGAACACAGCCAGCGTGCCCCAACTGTTGGCCATCAGCTTCGACAAATCGTAGCCGGTGACGTTCTTGACCACGCGGCCGCCGGACTTGAAGGCCTCGCCGCGACCGGAGACGGCATTGATGCCAAGGATATGGTCACGCGCCGCGCCCGCCTTCAGCCGGCGCGGACCGGACAGGTTGGTGGCCAGCACCCCGCCGATCGTGCCCTTACCGGGCGCGCCGCCGAGCAGCGGACCGTAATCCATCGGTTCGAAGGCGAGCTGTTGGCCGTTTTCGGCTAGCAGGCTTCCAATCTCGGCCAGCGGCGTGCCGGCCTTGGCCGACAGCACCAGTTCCGCCGGCTCATAGAGCGTGACGCCGGACAGCTTCGACAGGTCGAGCGTGTGTTCGCTCTGCTGCGGCCGGCCGATGCCGCGCTTGGAGCCGTGGCCGACGATTTCGAGCGGCGATTCCTCCGCCGCCGCCCAGCCGACGGTGGAGAGGGTTTCGGCAGATGTGGATGGGGTGAAGGTGGTCATGGGGCGGGTGTGCCGTG
Source organism: Mesorhizobium sp. P3_B5 (assembly GCF_056402815.1). Lineage (NCBI taxonomy): Bacteria > Pseudomonadati > Pseudomonadota > Alphaproteobacteria > Hyphomicrobiales > Phyllobacteriaceae > Mesorhizobium > Mesorhizobium sp. P3_B5. The sequence goes on from NZ_JBFUGR010000010.1 coordinate 72,404, forward strand.
TGCGAGCATGGAGACGTCGTGATCCTTCGTGCCCCCCTCTGTCCTGCCGGACATCTCCCCCACTTGGGGGGAGATCGGCAGCTTCTGCAACCGCCCCACTCTTGCAACGCCGGAAATTGGCGAAGGCCGCGATGACAGCCGATCTCCCCCCTCGTGGGGGAGATGTCCGGCAGGACAGAGGGGGGCGCGAAGGATCACCGACGTCCGAAATTCAAACCCCATCAAAACCTCGGAATGTCCGGAAACGCCACCTGCCCCTGGTGCACATGCATGCGCCCCAGCTCGGCGCAGCGGCGCAGCTGTGGGAAGACCTTGCCCGGGTTGAGCAGATGGTTGGGATCGAAAGCGCATTTGACGCGCATCTGCTGGTCGAGGTCGATCTGGTTGAACATCTCCGGCATCAGGTCGCGCTTCTCGACGCCCACCCCGTGCTCGCCGGTCAGCACGCCGCCGACCTTGACGCAGAGCCGCAAAATGTCGGCGCCGAAACTCTCGGCCTTGTCGAGTTCGCCGGGCACATTGGCATCGTAGAGGATCAGCGGGTGCAGATTGCCGTCGCCGGCGTGGAAAACATTGGCAACGCCGAGCCCGTATTTTTCCGAGAGTTCGCGCATGCCGGCGAGCACGCGCGGCAATTCCTTGCGCGGGATGGTGCCGTCCATGCAGTAGTAGTCGGGCGAGATGCGGCCGACCGCCGGGAAGGCCGCCTTGCGGCCGGCCCAAAAACTCAGCCGCTCCTGCTCCGATTGCGAAATGCGGCAAGTGGTCGAGCCGTTCCTGTAGGCGATGGTCTCGACAAGGCCGATCAAATGATCGACCTCGACGCCCGGCCCGTCGAGCTCGACGATCAGCAGCGCCTCGACATCGAGGGGATAGCCGGCATGGACAAAGTCCTCGGCGGCGTGGATCGCCGGCCGGTCCATCATCTCCATGCCACCGGGAATGATGCCGGCGCCGATGATGTCGGCGACGCATTGGCCGCCCTGCTCACTGGTCGGAAAGCCGATCAGCAGTGCGCGGGCCGTCTCCGGCTTCTTCAAAATGCGCACGGTGACCTCGGTGACGACGCCGAGCAGGCCTTCGGAGCCGGTCATGACGCCGAGCAGGTCGTAGCCTTCCGTATCAAGATGACTGCCGCCGAGGCGGATCACCTCGCCATTCATCAGCACCATTTCGATGCCGAGCACATTGTTGGCGGTCAGGCCGTATTTCAGGCAGTGCACGCCGCCGGAATTTTCCGCGACGTTGCCGCCGATCGAGCAGGCGATCTGGGAGGATGGATCGGGGGCGTAGTAGAAGCCCTCCTGTTCGACGGCGGTGGTGATGCCGAGATTGGTGACGCCCGGCTGGGCAACAACGATGCGGTTAGGGAAGTCTATTTCGAGGATGCGGTTAAAGCGGCTCATGACCAGCAGCACCGCATCTTCGAGCGGCAGTGCACCGCCGGAGAGCGAGGTACCGGAGCCGCGCGGCACGACACGGATGTTGCGGTCGTTGCAGTATTTCAGCATGCGTGAGACCTGCGCCACGGTTTGCGGCAGCACCACCACCAGCGGCAATTGCCGGTAGGCGGTGAGGCCATCGCTCTCGAAGGCGCGCATTTCATTGGTCGCGTCGACGACGCCTTCGCCCGGCACGATGATGCGCATATCGGCGGCGATCTCGTCGCGCCGCCGCATCGTGGCGTCGTCTGGCTTCGGCATGGCAAGGCCCGACATCAACAGCCTCCTTCGCTCGACTGGTAAAAATCTTTTACCAGCGAGAGACGTCTGTTGCAAACCCTGCTTTGGGCGAAAATCGCGATCCGACGCCCTGGCGCCCTTCCGCAGCGGCAATCTGCCGCTGGCGTTCTCCCCCCTTGAGGGGGAAATGGCCGCGAAGCGGTCAGAGGGGGGTCCTTGCGCGTAAATCGCCGACGTCGTCTCCGTCGCGAAACGAGGCTAGGACTTCACGCGAGACGACCCCCTCTGTCGCCTTCGGCGACATCTCCCCCTCGAGGGGGGAGATTGGCGCTACTCGCCGGCAGGCTTGCCGGGCTCGGAATGCATACGGCGGACACGGCGCACAGCCCACCAGACGAGCAGCAGGGCGAGCGGCACCGAGGCGGCGGTGACGACTTCCGGCGCAAAGGTGTGGCCGAAGATCGAGGCGCCCTTGGCGACATAGCTGATCAGGCCGACGACATAGTAGGAGACGGCAGCCACCGAAAGGCCTTCGACGGTCTGCTGCAGGCGCAACTGCAGGCGGGCGCGGTTGTTCATCGACGCCAGCAGGTCGCGGTTCTGCTTCTCGACCTCGACATCGACCCAGGTGCGCAGCAGCGTGGTGGCGCGGGTGAGCTTGCGCGACAAGTTGGCCTGCCGCTCTTCCACTGACCGGCAGGTGCGCATAGCCGGCGCGACACGCCGCTGCAGGAAGCCTTCCCAGGTGTCGTAGCCGGGCACCGCCTCCTCCTCGAGCGCTTCCAGCCGTTCAACGACGATGCCATCATAGGCGCGGCTGGCGCCGAAGCGGTAGAGGCTGGAGGCGGCGTCGGCCTCCAGTTCCGCGGCCAACTCGGTCAGGTCGGCCAGCAATGTCTGACTGTCGCGGGTCTCCGCGACCTTCATTTCCATCGTGGTCTGGGCCAGCCTGTCCTCGATGCGGCGGGCACGGCCGGATAGGGTCAGCGCCAGCGGCAGGCCAAGCATAGCCAGCGTGCGGTAGGTTTCGATGTCGATCAGCCGCTGCGACAGCGCGCCGGTGCGTGCCGGTGTCAGGCCACGATCGAGCACCAGCATGCGGGTCAGGCCGTCGCCGTCCTGGCGGAAATCGGTGACGATGGCGGCGTTGCCGCGCTCGACCAGCGAATAACACAGGCTGGTCGGGTCGAAGCCGGCAATCAGCTTTTCGCTCGCCTGCGTCCACCGGCGGATCTCGAGCCGGATGCCCGAGATCACCGTTCCCGGCGGCGAAAACCCGTTGCCGAAGGGTGAGTCCTCCTGCGCCCTGCCGCTTTCCGACAGCGGGCCTTCCCACAGATAGGTCGAGAATTCGGTGTGCCGCTCCCAGCGCAGCGAGCCCTTGCCCCATTTCATGGCGTGGTGGCGAGCCTGACGGTCGGGCGCGGCAATGCCGAGACGCCGCGACAGTTCGGAAAGCACGGCCTGGTCGACGCCGGAGCCGCCTTCGGTCATGAAGGCGAGTTGCACCAGAACGCGCGGCTTCTCAATCAGCGGGTGGGGCCGGGCGTGGACTTCGCCAAGCGCACCGGGTCGCCCCTCATGCGCCGGAAAACCCATCACGCTGCCCTTGGTGCGCGGCTGGAATTCGAGATTGGACGGGTCGTCTGACACGGCTGGTCCCCTGGGCTCTTTGAACCCTTCGTGCAATGGCGTCCCTCTAGAGGCAATCGCCGGAGGACGCAAACTGCAAGTTTAGCCGAACACGATATAGGGCGGCGGCGGCGAAGCCGACCACATCGGATGAATTGGATAAATAATTTGACCAGTTGGCGACACTGGCTTTATCCTGCGCGACACCGGTTCAAATCCCAGGCGCCCCCTTTGAGCGACATTTTCTCCAGGATCGAGCATTCCCGCACCGCCGACGAGGTGGTGCAGCAGATCGAGAGCCTGATCCTCGAAGGTGTCTTGCGCACCGGCGACCGGTTGCCCGGCGAGCGCGAGCTGGCGCGCCAGTTCGAGGTGTCGCGGCCGATCCTGCGCGACGCGCTGAAGGCGCTGGAAGGGCGCGGCCTTTTGACGACGCGGCCCGGCGGCGGCACCCATGTCGCCGACGTCATCGGCCAGTTGTTCACCAAGCCGGTGACGGACCTGATCTCGATGCACAGCAAGGCGGTAACCGACTATCTGGAATACCGCCGCGAGATCGAGGCGATAGCGTCCGAATATGCGGCGCGGCGCGCCACACCGGACGATCTGGCGCTGCTCGACCGCATCATGGCGCGCATGGACGAGGCGCACCGCACCGGCGACTTCGACGACGAGGCAGAGATCGACGTCGAGTTCCATCACGCCGTCTGCGAATGCGCGCACAACATCATTCTCCTGCACACGCTGCGCTCCTGCTACCGGCTGTTGTCGGAGGGCGTGTTCCGGAACCGGCTGCTGGCGTTCACCGTGCCCGGCGCGCGCGAGGCGCTGCTGGCACAGCACCGGGCGATCTATTCTGCGGTGAAGGCCGGCGATCCCGCTGCCGCACGGCAAGCCGCAATGGACCACATCTCTTATGTCGAACGGTCAATGGCCGAGGCCGAGCGCAGTGGTGACTGGCAGCGCGTGTCGCGGCTGCGGCTCAGGCAGCGCTCGGATGCCGGCGACAGCGAACCGGCGAGGAAACGCTCGTGAGTATCGGACACAACAGTCAACAACGACCTATTAGCGAAGAACCAGCGAGAAAGACCATGAGCGACATCCTCACCATTGCCGACCTCAAGGATCTGGCGCGCCGCCGGGTGCCGAAGATGTTCTTCGACTATGCCGATTCCGGCGCTTGGACCGAGAGCACCTACCGGGCCAACGAGGAAGACTTCCAGAAGATCAAGTTCCGCCAGCGCGTGCTGGTCGATATGAGCAACCGCTCGCTGGAATCGACCATGATCGGCCAAAAGGTGTCGATGCCGGTGGCGCTGGCGCCGACGGGCCTGACCGGAATGCAGCATGCCGACGGCGAGATGCTGGCGGCGCAGGCGGCCGAGGAATTCGGCGTGCCGTTCACCCTGTCGACGATGAGCATCTGTTCGATCGAGGATGTCGCCTCGGTGACGAAGAAGCCATTCTGGTTCCAGCTCTATGTACTGCGCGACAAGGATTTCGTGCTCAATTTGATCGACAGGGCGAAGGCAGCAAAGTGCTCGGCGCTGGTGCTGACGCTCGACCTGCAGATCCTCGGCCAACGGCATAAGGATGTCCGCAACGGGCTTTCGGCGCCCCCCAAGATGACGCTGGCCAACATCATCGACCTGGCCAGCAAGCCGCGCTGGTGCCTGGGTCTAGCCGGCACCAAGCGCCGCACCTTCCGCAACATCGTCGGCCACGCCAAGGGTGTCGGCGATGTCTCTTCGCTGGCGTCCTGGACGACGGAGCAGTTCGATCCGCAACTGTCGTGGAAAGACGTTGCCTGGATCAAGGAACGCTGGGGCGGCAAGCTGATCCTGAAGGGCATTCTCGACAAGGAAGACGCGCTGATGGCGGCCAAGACCGGCGCCGACGCAATCATCGTTTCCAACCATGGCGGGCGCCAGCTCGACGGCGCATCATCTTCGATCATGGCGCTGGAGGAGATCGCCGATGCGGTGGGCGACACAATCGAAGTGCATATGGATGGCGGCATCCGCTCGGGCCAGGATGTGCTGAAGGCGCTGTGCCTCGGCGCCAAGGGCACCTATATCGGCCGGCCTTTCCTCTACGGCCTTGGCGCGCTCGGCAAGGAAGGAGTTACCAAAGCGCTGGAAATCATCCGCAAGGAGATGGACATCACGCTGGCACTATGCGGAAAACGTCTGGTGACCGACATGGGCAAGGATCAGCTTCGCCGCTAGGCCCGGTTGCGGTCCGGCCACGGAGAAGACGCAGGCCTTGACGGAGCCCGGCATCCATTTTCTCGACGCGCGCGGACCGGAAGGCGTGCGGCTTTACGCAATCGGCGATGTGCACGGCCGGCTCGACCTGCTGGCCGCCATGCACCGCAGGATCGAGGCGGAGATCGAACGGGATCAGCCGGCGGACTGGCGCGTTATCCATCTCGGCGATTATGGCGACCGCGGGCCTGATTCCAAGGGCGTTCTCGACTTCCTGATCGAAGCGCAAAAGCGCGACCCGCGCCATCTGATGCTGGCCGGCAACCACGACCTCGGTTTTCTCGACTTCCTCAAAGCGCCCGATACGGATGGACTTTTCATACGCTATGGCGGCCTCCAGACGGCGCAATCCTATGGGGTGACGATCGGCGGCGGCAGCGCCTGGTTTGGCAAGGCCGAGGCGGCGCTGCGACAAGGGCATGCCGCGCTGGTCGAGGCGGTGCCGCAGAGCCATGTCGACTTCCTGCGCTCGCTGCCATTTTCCCTGGTTTTCGCAGATTTCTTCTTCTGCCATGCCGGCATCAGGCCGGGCATCCCGTTGGATCAGCAGAACCCGCAGGACCTGATCTGGATCCGTGATGTCTTCCACAACCATGCCGACCTCTATCCGAAGATCGTGGTGCATGGTCATACGCCAGTGCCGGAGGCCGAAGTGATGGCCAACCGCGTCAATGTCGACACGCTCGCCTGGCAGTCGGGGAACCTCACCGCGCTCGTCGTTGACGGCGCGGAGAAACGTATCCTGACGGTGACGGGCGAAGGGTCTAGCGGAGAGAGGCGGTGACGCCGTAGCCGTCGACCGCCTGATGGTTGTTGGCTGCGTCGGCGGTATAGATGCCGAGGCCGCACAGCACGATGGCAGACAGCATGACAAAGGACAGAAGCGCTGCTTTCACGGAGGTCATCTCTTGTTGAGCTTTCTGCATCTGTGCACGAGGCGGTTACCAATGGGTTGAAACGGAGAATTCGTCTCAAAGTTTCGAAGATTTCAGGCTTGTAGGCAGATTCTGTATCGGCGGTGTGTCGCGCGGGTCACATAAAAGGTTCATCGCGGTTGCACTGCCGATTCAGAGCGCGTGCCTTCTAGGGCAGCGGGCGAGCACAATCCAAGGATGAAATGCGTTTTCCCCGGCGGATTTACCGCCGCGTGCCAAAAATGCCACGCAACCCCGAAAGTCGGGATTTGTCCGGGCTGTGAGCCGTCAGATCGTTGCTACCCAGGCGCGAGCGATGGCGAGGCCGGCGGCATCGGCATCCGGTCCATTGCGGGCGATTTCGCCATCGAGCCGGTCGTTCCAGTCGGGATGGCGCTCGGCAATGAGCGGTGCAAAGGACGTGCTCCAGTCCTGCACCATCGGGCTGTCTGCCTCGAAATGAAACTGGAAGCCGTAGATGGCGCGGCCGATGCGGAACGCCTGGTTCTCGGCGATGGCACTGCCGGCCAGCCGCACCGCATTTTCAGGCAGCACAAAAGTGTCGTCGTGCCATTCGAAAATGGGGAAGTTTTCAGGGAGCGCAGAAAGCACCGGATCGGTCTTTGCCGCCGGCGTCAGCGAAACCTGGTGCCAGCCGAATTCGGTGGCGCCGCCGATCTGGTTCTCGCCGCCAAAGGCGCGGGCCACCAGCTGGCTGCCGAGGCAGATGCCGAGCACCGAGCGATCCTTGCCGGCGAAATCGCGCGTCAGGTCGAGCAGATCGGGAAAATACGGACACAACTCATCGTCCAGCGCGTTCTGGGCGCCGCCGAGCACCACCATGGCGTCATGCGCGTCGCTGTCCTGCGGTAGTGTGTCGCCCTTATAGGGACGGCGCAGGTCGATGTCGGCGCCCGCCTCGACCAGTGCCGCACCAATCTGGCCAAGGCCCTCATTGTCGAAGTTCTGGACGACCAAGACCCGCATCGAAAACCTGCTGACATGAAAATAATGCAGCGAGCGATATCATGACGCCAGCCTTGCAGCCAAGATGCGCATTCCAGGAGAAAGCTATGCCACTGCAGAACCGGGTCGATCCGTTCGGCGCCATCCACGCTGTACCCGAACGTGGCCTGTTCACAGGCAATCGCGGCATCATCCATGATCCTGAAACCAAGACGCTGTTGAAGAAGCGCTGGGTCTTGCCGGCCTGGATCATCTGCGTCTGCGAATTCCGCAATGTGCGGCGCGAGCCGATGGGCCGCAACCGGCCGGGCGGCAAAGCCGGCTGGACCGAGCTGTTTTTTCTCGACGAGGTGACGGCGCTCGCCGCCGGGCATCGACCCTGCTTCTTCTGCCAGCGCGAGCGGGCCAAGGATTTCGTCGGCCGCTTCGGCGAGGCATTCGGCATCGCCGAGCCGCGCGCGCCGCAGGTCGACAAGCGGCTGCACAAGGAGCGGCTGGCATCGGGCGGGCAACCGCCGATCGTGGCCGCGAAGGAGCTCGCCGGACTGCCGGATGGCGCCGTGGTAGCGGATGGAAGCAACGCCTATGCCTTGCGCGACGGCAAAACGCTGCGCTGGTCATTTGCGGGCTATGGCGATCCGACAGGGTTCGATGGCCTTGCCGGCCGTCCGCTCCGCCTGCTCACGCCAGCGACCACCTTGTCCGTGCTCGGCCAAGGCTACCAACCCGTATGGTCCCCGACAGCCAAGGCTTGACGCCAGAGCCCGGCTCGCCCATTCGTCGGCGATGCGCGCCAATTACAAGATGCAGCGACTGTTCGTGCCGAACGCTCTCGGGCCAGACATCGAGTTCGATGCGGGCCAGCAGCAGAGCCACTATCTTATGCATGTGCTGCGGCTCGGCGAAGGTGCCGAAATCCTGGTGTTCAACGGCCGCGACGGCGAGTGGTCGGCGGTCATCGCCGCGAAGACCAAGAAGGCGGTGCGGCTGAAGCTGCTGACGATGCAACGGCCGCAGCCGCCGCTGCCGGATCTCGTCTATTGCTTTGCGCCGCTGAAGCAGGGGCGGCTCGATTATCTCATGCAGAAGGCGGTCGAAATGGGCGCCGGCATCCTGCAGCCGGTCATCACCCAGCACACGCAAGTGGCAAAACCCGGCATCGATCGCCTGCGCGCCAATGTCGTCGAGGCGGCCGAACAATGCGGCATACTGGCGGTGCCAGAGGTTCGCGAAGCGGAGAAATTCGAACGCCTGCTCAGCAACTGGGACAAAGAGCGGCGGCTGATCTTCTGCGACGAGGACGCCTCGACCAACAATCCCCTGCCCATTCTGCAAGGGTTAAGGGAACGGAAGTTCGGACTGCTGGTCGGGCCGGAGGGTGGCTTTTCCGACGACGAGCGCAAGACCCTGCGGGCGCTGCCCTTCGTCACCGCCATTCCGCTCGGGCCGCGCATCCTGCGCGCCGACACGGCCGCGGTGGCGGCACTTGCGGTGATGCAGGCGACGGTTGGAGATTGGTGATCAATTCCACTTGAGCTCTGGCTCAGGATTTTTCGCTTGATCGGCTGCCGGCATTTCGTCCATTTAGCGCCGGCGGTTGTTCCGCCGCTTCCGGAGGGGCCTTTCATGGCGCGCGATACAACCGATTTCCGGCCCATCGAAGGCATCGACGAGCTCGTCGAGCATCTGGCCGAAGGCAACAAGTCGCGCGACAAATGGCGTATCGGCACCGAGCACGAGAAATTCCCGTTCTATGTCGACGGCAACGCGCCGGTGCCCTATGGCGGCGAGCGCGGCATCCGCGCCATTCTCGAAGGCATGCAGCAAAAGCTCGGCTGGGATCCGATCATCGATGACGGCCGCATCATCGGCCTGGTCGAGCCGACCGGCCAGGGTGCGATCTCGCTTGAGCCGGGCGGCCAGTTCGAACTCTCCGGCGCGCCACTGGAAACGATCCATCAGACCTGCCGCGAGGGCAATGCGCATCTTTCGCAGGTGCGCGAAATCGCCGAACCGATGGGCATCCGTTTCCTCGGCCTTGGCGGCAGCCCGAAATGGTCGCTGGCCGAGACACCCAAAATGCCGAAGTCGCGCTACGAGATCATGACGCGCTACATGCCCAAGGTCGGCAGCAAGGGCCTCGACATGATGTATCGCACCTGCACCATCCAGGTGAATCTCGATTTTGAAAGCGAAGCCGACATGCGCCGCAAGATGCAGGTGTCGCTGAAGCTGCAGCCGCTGTCTACGGCGCTGTTTGCCAATTCGCCGTTCACCGAGGGCCTGCCGAACGGCTTGCAGAGCTGGCGCGGCGACATCTGGCGCGACACCGACAACCAGCGCTCGGGCCTGCTCGAATTCTGCTTCTCGCCCGAGTTCGGTTTCGCCGACTATGTCGAATGGGCGCTCGACGTGCCGATGTATTTCGTCATTCGCGACGGCCGCTATCACGACATGACGCATGTCACCTTCCGCCAGTTCATGGCGGGTGCCGCCCGCAATGACGTGCCGGACGGATTGCCGACGATGGGCGACTGGGCGAACCATCTGTCGACATTGTTCCCCGACGTGCGGCTGAAGCGCTTCCTCGAAATGCGCGGCGCCGATGGCGGGCCGTGGCGGCGCATCTGCGCGCTGCCGGCTTTCTGGGTCGGGCTGCTCTATGACGAGGCCGCGCTCGACGCCGCCGAGGCATTGACCGCGAGCTGGACCTACAAGGAAGTTCTGGCGATGCGCAACACTGTTCCGGAACAGGGCATTTCGGCGCCGTTCCGCAACACGACGCTGCGCGATATCGCCCGCGACGTGCTCACAATCTCGCGCATGGGGCTGAAGAACCGCGGCCGCAAGAACCGCGACGGCTACGACGAGACCTCGTTCCTCAACACGCTGGACGAGGTCATCGCCCGCGGCACGACCAGCGCCGAAGAGATGCTCTCGGCCTACCATACGCGCTGGGGCGGCTCGATCGAGCCGGTGTTCATGGAGTATGCCTACTAACCGGTCGCGATCGTCAGATCGGCAGTTTGGCAAAAGTCGCTTCAATCGGTGATGGAAACAAACTAGGTTTCTCCCAAGAGGATTTTCCGGAGGAGAGACCAATGCCTTCCTTGTTCGACATGCTGGCGCAGGCCCAGAACGGCAATGGCATGCAGGCGCTTGCCCAGCAGTTCGGGCTTTCGATGCAGCAGACGCAAGCTGCGGTCGCCGCGCTGCTGCCGGCCTTTTCGCAAGGGCTGCAGCGCAACACTGCCGACCCTTACGGGCTCGGCGCCTTCATGACGGCCATGGCGAGCGGCCAGCACGCCAAATATTTCGAGGATGCAACCCGAGCCTTCTCGCCGCAAGGCGTCGACGAAGGCAACGGCATTCTGGGGCATTTGTTCGGTTCGAAGGATCTGTCGCGTGCCGTTGCCAGCCAGGCTGCGCAAGCGAGCGGCGTCAGCCAGCAGATCCTGCAGCAGATGCTGCCGGCCATGGCCTCGATGATGATGGGTGGACTGTTCAAGCAGACCACCAACCAGATGCAGGCGGCAGGCGGCTTCGGCGGCGGTGGCAACCCGCTCGGCGAGATCATCGAGCAGATGATGCGGCAGGCGGGCGGTGGCGCGCCGGCACCGCAGCAGCCCCAGAGCCCGATGGACAATCCGCTCGGCAAAGTGCTGCAGGATATGTTCGGCGGCGGCACGCAGCAGCCGCAAAGCCAGCCGCAGCCGGCACCCAATCCCTATGGCGACAATCCGCTCGGCAAAGTGCTGCAGGACATGTTCGGCGGCGCCCTGCCCGGCGGACAACCAGCGCAGCAACCTCAGGCGCGCCAGCAAAATCAGGCGCCGCAGCCACAAACCAATCCGAGCGGCAGGCCAAAGAACCCGTTCGACGATCTGTTCGGCAAGATGTTCGAGACCGGCGCCCAGCAGCGCGACGAGTACCAGAAGGGCATGGAAACGATCTTCGATCAGTTCAGGAAGGGCATGGACCGGCGGTAGCGGCTGGTGCCCCAAAAAGAAAAGCCCGGTCTGGGAGGACCGGGCAGTGTGCAGGCGGGCCGGCGGKGAACCGGCAGGGAGTGGGGAGCCTGCGATATCAGTTGGTCGCGTCACGTCTCAAAAAGGTTCAACGCAAACCGAAACAGCACGCAACCAACGCGATCAGGCAACCTTGCGGGCAAAGTCTTCGATCGTCTCGGCGCGATCGCTGGCGATCGAGCGCAACTTCGCCGTCGGATCGCGGCCGAACGGCACGGCGATGGCGACGTGCAGGTCGGCACGCGTCAGGCCGATATCGGCGAGTTCGGCGTCCGACATCTCGCCAAGGCGATAGAAGGCGCGGCGATTTTTCCAGGCGCGATAGACGTTGGCGATCGTATTGGCCACGCGCGTCGCAACGGCCGGACGCGAGGTGATGCGCGAGGTCTCGGTGGCGAAATCAAACGTGGTCATGTCGGTCTCCTTCAGACTCGAACGGACAAAACCCGACGATCGGCGCTGGCGACAGCGGCCGTTCCGGCTTCGATTCACTTTCAAAGATGCATGTCGTTTTCCCAAAACCGGTGTCCACTTTTGGGCGACATGCATTGGCTTCATGTGGACAATGCCTATTTGCCATCACCCGATTGATTAATCCAACGAATGTTTCTAATCTTTAGCATCAACGCTAGTGATGGATCATGTCGATGAAAGCACCGCTCGATCTCGATCAGTTGCAGACCTTCATCTCGATTGCCGACACCGGCAGCTTCACCCGCGCCGCCGAAGAGGTGCACCGGACCCAGTCGGCGGTGTCCATGCAGATGCGCCGGCTGGAGGAGCGGATCGGCAAGCCGCTGTTCGAGAAGGACGGGCGCACCAACAGGCTGACCGAGGAAGGCGACAAGCTGCTTTCCTATGCAAGGCGGTTGCTCTACCTCAACCGGGAGACGCTGGCCGCCTTCGACGACCGGCGGCTCGAAGGCACGATCCGCATCGGCACGCCCGACGACTATGCCGATCGCTTCCTGCCCGAGATCATGGCACGCTTCGCACGCTCCAATCCGCGTGTCGAACTGACCGTCATCTGCGAGCCGACGCCAGGGCTGGTCGAGCACATCAAGCGCGGCAATCTCGATCTGGCGCTGGTGACGCACAATGATGCGCGCGGCCAGTCGGAAGTGGTGCGGCGCGAGCCGCTGCTGTGGGTGACCTCGGCCAACCACGCGACGCATGAGCAGGAAACCCTGCCAATGGCCTTTGGGCGGCCGAACTGCATTTGGCGGCGTGCCGCCGTCGATGTCCTCGACCGGCAGAACCGCGACTACCGCATCCTGTTCACCAGCTTCTCGGCAACCGTCATCACCGCCGCCGTGTTGTCCGGCCTGGCGATTTCGGTGCTGCCGGAATGTGCGCTCAGGCCCGGTATGCGGGTGCTGGGCGAAGCCGACGGCTTCGGCACCCTGCCCGATTGCCGCATCGGCATCATGCGCGGCCAGACCTCAAGGCCGGAGATCGTCGACGCGCTTGCCCGCCACATTTCGGAAAGCCTCGACAACATTTCCGTGCCGCTGGGCGAAGAGACCGGAACATTCGACTTTTCCGCGCTCGCCTTCACGAAGGTGAAACGGACCAAGCCCAACCAGATTCTGCCGGGCTGGTAGAACAGTTCGTATCTTCGTTCCGAAACCGGATTCCACTTTTCGGGATCGTGCTCTAGGCGCGAGCGGCTGCCTGCTCGCTGGCGTCGGCGCCGGGCGACAGGCCCGGAAGGCTCAGCAATTGGGCCGGCTCCAGCGGTGGCGACAGAAGATAACCCTGCAGCTGCTGACAGCCCATGCCGACGAGCAGCGCCATCTGCCCCTCGGTCTCGACACCTTCGGCGGTGACGGCGACATCGAGGGCGCTGGCGAGATCGATCAGCGCCTTGACGATCGCCGCCGAATTGCCGTCACCGTCGAGAAGGCGGACGAAAGAGCGATCGATCTTGAGCTTGTCGATGGCGTAGCGGCGCAGATAGCTCAGCGACGAATAGCCGGTGCCGAAGTCATCAAGCACGATGCCGACGCCCGACTGCCGCAAGGCAGCCAGAGTCATTCTGGTCGTATCGTTGTTTTCCAAGAGCACGTTTTCGGTAATCTCGAGCTGCAGTCGGCCCGGCGCCAGCCCGGTCTCGGCAAGGATCGACGCAACCAGGTCGGCGAAACCGGCGTCGCGCAATTGCAGCGGCGATACATTGACGGCCACCCAAGGCAATTCCGTGCCTATGGCAAAGCGACAAGCGTCAAGCAGCACCCACTCGCCAAGTTGGCCGATCATGCCACGTTCTTCGGCGATGGCGATGAATTGTGCCGCCGGCAATGCCCCGTGGACCTCGTGCGCCCAGCGGATCAGTGCTTCCGCGCCGAGCATCGTCTTGCCGTCCGCCGCGAAGATCGGCTGATAGGCCAGCTTGATGCCGGTTCCGCCATTCAGGGCCTTGCGAAGCTCGCTCTCGACCTTGCGCTTGCGCAGCAGGAGGTCATCCATATCGCCGGCGAAGACCTGATAGCGGCCGCGGCCGGTTTTCTTGGCTTCGTAGAGCGCGATATCGGCCTTGCGCAGCAGATCGTCGGCGCTGGCATCGGGACCCGCCGACAAGGCAATGCCGATGCTGGCGCTGACAAAGACCTGATCGTCGATCAGCTTGAAGGGCTCCTGCAATATTTGCAGGATCCTGTCAGCAATATCTTCCGTGGCTCTGATATCGCGGATATCGATCAAGATCAGCGCGAATTCATCACCGCCGAGCCGCGCCACCGTATCGACTTCGCGTATCGTCTGCTGCAGCCGGGTCGCGGTCTGGCGCACAAGTTCGTCGCCGGCCGGATGACCGAGCGTATCGTTGACGTGCTTGAAGCGATCGATGTCGAGGTAAAGCAGCGCCACCCTGGCCGTGTCATGGCTGGCGGTGAGCAAGGCGCGCCGCAGCCGGTCCTCGAACAGGGCCCGGTTGGGAAGACCCGTCAGCGTGTCGTGGAAAGCGAGATACTGCGCCTGGTCCTGGCTGGTCTGCAGCGCCGACGAAGCCCGGCGCAGGCGCCGCAACAGGAATGCCAGGACGCTGGCGGCAAGCAACAGACCGCCGATCAGGGCCGGGCCGGCCTTGCGCACCAGGGTCAGCCCGGGACGCTCCTGATCCCAGCCGATATAGCCCAGGATAATGCCGCGCGAATCGACCAGCGGAATAGCGGCCGAGCCGGTCGGCTGCGACAAAGGCAGCAGGTGCGCGCCGGCCAGCAGGTACTTTTCGGCGATCTTGCCGATCACCGCGTCGTTGATGAACTGCACCGAGACATGGAGATACTCCGTGCCCGGCGCTTGCGTGACGCGGTCCGAACTCGGCACTAGCGGCATGATGCTAAGGATGGCGGGCTTGCCGCCAAGCGACACCAGATCTTCGGCAACCAGTTTGACCGGATCGCCGCCCTCATTTTCGTTCGACGCCTGGCTGATCAGCCGGCGCAGCCTTTCGACGCTGGGCAGCAGAGCGGGTTCGTCCTCGCCATAGGCGCTCAGCGCCACCACCTGTCCTTCATGCATCGCATGGATCGGGCGGTTGGCGGCATCCAGCACATAGACCCGGTTGTGGCCATAGTAGGAATACATCCAGACGCTGATGTTCTCGACCATCCACTGCTGGTTGCCGGCCTTGGCGTTGATGACGGCATCGTCCCAGACGGCGATACTTTCCTGCTCGCGCTCCACGGCCGCGATCTGATCGTTAAGGCCATTGGCGAAAAAGACCTTCTGCCGTTCGAGGGAGACGTGGTCAGCCTGGATGGTGGCGTACAAGCCAAAGCCGAAGACCATGGCCAGCGCAAAAACGGCAAGCGCCAGCACCGTCAGGGTGACCTGGGACGTCAACGGACTGCGGTGCGTGCGTTCACTCATGCGTCTTGGGCTAGCTCCCTTGCCGTAGAGTCAATCAAATCGGGCTTAAGATCACGTTATGAAACCGAACCGAAAAGCGCGGCCGTCTTGACGCGGGCGGACAACAGTCCCCCAATCGGCCCATGAGCGATGCAGCATCCGAATCACGCACCAATGCCGCCGAATACACGGTGAGCGAGATTTCCGGCGCGCTGAAGCGCACCGTCGAGGATGTCTTCGGCAATGTGCGGGTGCGCGGCGAGATTTCAGGCTATCGCGGGCCGCATTCCTCCGGTCATGCCTATTTCGCGCTGAAGGACGACCGGGCGCGGCTCGATGCCGTGGTCTGGAAGGGCACGATGAGCCGGCTGAAATTCCGCCCCGAAGAGGGAATGGAGGTGATTGCCACCGGCAAGCTCACCACCTACCCCGGAAAATCCAACTACCAGATCGTCATCGACAACCTCGAGCCCGCCGGCGCCGGAGCGCTGATGGCGCTTTTGGAAGAACGCAAGCGGCGACTGCAGGCCGAAGGCCTGTTCGATGCCGGCCGCAAGCGGCTGTTGCCCTACATGCCGCGCGTCATCGGCGTCGTCACCTCGCCGACAGGGTCGGTCATTCGCGACATCATCCACCGCATCAAGGACCGCTTTCCGCTGCACGTGCTGGTCTGGCCGGTGCGGGTGCAAGGCGAAACGGCCGGCGCCGAGGTCACTGCCGCCGTCAACGGCTTCAATGCGCTCGCCTGGGACGGCGCCATCCCGCACCCCGATTTGTTGATCGTGGCGCGCGGCGGCGGCAGCCTCGAGGACCTCTGGGGCTTCAACGACGAGGCGCTGGCGCGGGCCGTCGCCGCCTCGCGCATTCCGGTGATTTCTGCCGTCGGCCATGAGACCGACTGGACGCTGATCGACCTGGTGGCGGATGTCAGGGCGCCGACGCCGACCGGTGCCGCCGAAATTGCCGTGCCGGTGAAAGCGGACCTCGAAGCGACGCTTGCCAGTCTCGCCGCAAGGCTGAAGGCCGCCGTTTCGCGCGGTTTCGAACGCAAGCGGCAGGCGGTGCGCGCGGCCGCCCGTGCGCTGCCCTCGCCCGACCAGTTGCTGGCGCTGCCGCGTCGGCGCCTGGATGAAGCGACGAGCCGGTTGGGCCGGGCGTTGAGCGTCAGCATCGATCGCAAGCGGGCCAGGCTTGCCGGGCAGCGGCTGACACCGGCCACACTGTCGCGGCGCATCAACGAGGCCCGCACGTTGACCGGCCGCGACCTCGCCCGGGCGCAAGCAGCCTTCTTCGGCATCGTACGCGAACGGCGGGCGCGATTTTCACGCACTGCGGCACGCCTGTCGCCGGCGCCGATCGCGAGGCGGCAGAAATTGCAGGCAGACGCCGTGGCGGGCCTGTCGTGGCGGCAGGACCAGGCGATATCGAGGCGGCTGGACCGCTTGCGCGGAAGCCTGACCCAGGCCGACCGCCTGTTGGCGACACTATCGCACAAGGCGGTGCTGGCGCGTGGCTTTGCGCTGGTCAAGGACGCCGACGGCGCGGTGATCAAGCGGGCCGAGGACGTGGTGTCGGGATCAGCACTCTTGCTGGAGTTCGCCGACGGCATCGCGGATGCGGTCGCGACGAGCGGCACGGAACGGCCGAAGCCCACTGCCAAACCAGCAACTAAAGCCAAGGCAGCAGGCGGTCAGGGATCGCTTTTCTAGAGCAATTCCAGAAAAAGTGTGAAGCGGTTTTCCCGGGAAAAGCGCGTAGCACTTTCCCTAGGGAATTGCGTCAAAACAAAGAGATAGAGACGGCATGACCGGATACGACCCGCATCTGCAGACGCCATCGGGCAAGCCGCGCGCCCGTGCTTTCGCGATCCCGTTCGATGGCACGCCGGGCGCCTTCAATGCCATCACCGATGTATCAGGCGTGGCCGTCGGCTATACGACGCTGATCTCCGGCGACGGGCCGCTGATCGTCGGCAAGGGTCCAGTGCGCACCGGCGTGACGACGATCCTGCCCAGGCCGCGCGCCGACCTTGCCACGCCGGTCTTTGCCGGCATCTTTAGCCAGAACGGCAATGGCGAACTGACCGGCTCGCACATCGTCGAGGAGACCGGCGCCTTCAATTTCCCGATCACCATCACCAACACGCATTCCTGCGGTGTCTCACGCGATGGCACGCTGCGCTGGATGCAGCACGTATTGCCGGCCGCACTCGACAGCGGCTGGGGCCTGCCGGTGGCGGCGGAGACCTATGACGGCTTCCTCAACGACATCAACGGCCACCATTTGACATCAGAGCATGTTGCCCAGGCACTTGACGGTGCCGGCGGCGGACCGATCGAGGAAGGCAGCGTTGGCGGCGGCACCGGCATGGTCACCTTCGGCTTCAAGGCCGGCTCCGGCACGGCATCGCGCATCGTCGAATGGCAAAGTTGCAGCTACACGGTCGGCGCCTTCGTGCAGTCGAATTTCGGCAAGCTGCGCAATTTTACGGTTCGCGGCCTGCGCGCCGCGCCTGAACTTGCCGAGCCGGCGATCCGCGACGCCGCGCTGCATGCGGAAAAAGGTTCGATTATCGCCGTCATCGCCACCGACGCGCCGTTTCTGCCACATCAGATGAAGCGGCTGGCCCGCCGGGTGCCGCTTGGCGTCGCCATGACCGGAGGCTTCGGCTATCATAGCTCAGGCGATATTTTTATAGCCTTCTCGACTGCCAATGCGAGCGCGGCACTGGCGCAATCCGGCCGGATCGCCAGCGCCGATTTTGTTCCCGACACCGACATCGATCCGTTTTTCGATGCTGTGATCCGGAGCGTGGAGGAAGCGATCCTCAACGCTCTGGTCGCCAATGAAGATATGACCGGACGCGACGGCAATTTCGTGCCGGCGCTTCCGAAAGCATGGCTCAAGGAGAGATTTGGCGAGGTTGGCCCAAAATAGAACGGCGCAACGCAGGTTTCGGCAACCGCCGCGGTGCCCGGTGCTTTCGCCGGGATAGACCCGTCACCCGGCAGACTTGCCCGAATTCGTTTGGCTCTGGTCGGCCTCGGCCGCCTCTTCGAGCCGCGACGCAATCAGCTCCTGAATGTCACCGACTTCTTCCTGGATGTCTTCCAGGGGTATACCGACTTCAGCCGCCTTGGCCGCACACTCCCTGGCGAGGGTCTCGGCCTGCTTTTCGATCTTGGCCGGCGAAGGCTGGCACTGGACCTTTTCACCAATCCACCCGCGCAAGAACTCGATCGCGTGTTCACTCATGCTGCTGTTCCCTGGCGGCTATGCCGGTTGGTAATCATAAACGTCGCCATCCCGGAAAGGATGCATGTGCCCATTCGAGCCGAGTCGGCTTCGCCCGGCAAGCCGATCTTGTCCAAGGTCCACTGAGCCGAAGGAAATGGAAGGTTCAAGCAACACGTTCTGATTCTTGAGGAGACTGGTACCGTTGGCTGGGATCGCTCGCGACCCTATGCTACTGTTTCTATTTGCTTTTTTCCGGTTACGAGGACCGATTTGTATCACAATAGGTATCACAATACGTAGCACATTTACTGCTGCTTCGTGGGCGCAACCAGAGGTACGCGGTCGAAGCCGCCGCTATATAGTGACATCCTCATGCAATGTCGACTCTGCGCGCGATCCTGCTTCTTTCCGCCGCGCCGAGTGGCGGGCCCGGAGGACATATCAAAGACGTTGGTTTTATTGGGCCAAAATCAGAAATCTTCCCGTATCGCTTCGTATGGTTCCGCAGTCCACGAGATCAGAGATGGTGTTCGATTCCTTGCCGTCCTTCTCTTCAGGCAGTGACCACATCAGAGAGGGGCGCCGCTGATCTAACGGCGCCTGCTTGGGCAAGCCAGCGATTGCATAGGCCGGGGGTCAATCGACCCCCGAGATCGCTTTGATACGCTCGATGGGCCAAATATCGATACGCTCGATGGGGCCAAATATCGCCTCGATGGCGGCTTCTCGTTGTAAAGCTTCCAGTGGGCGTCAGCCACGTCCTGGACGGCAATGTTCGGCCGGCCGTCGGGGCCGGGCGCCAAATCGCCAGTGCTTGTCCAGCAACGGGACATTGGCCGGTCGATCGGCGATCGCGTGCAGCGCGCAAAGCGGAGGACATCCACTGCATCGCGAAATCGGTGACAATGACGTCGTTCGCGGCCTCGACTACGCGGCGCTGAGCGCAGTCGCCTTGTATCGAGTTCCCACACAGCGACAGGGACACTCGGGCCTCGGCATCTAGCCACAGGGTGGCTAGATGATTTGAGGTGTGCCCACTTTGCATCACCGCAGAGGCAGCGTTGTGTCACTCAAGAATGTTCGGCTGACGTAACGTAAAGAGTCAGCTAAGGCTGCTGGTGCGCGGCGGACCCGATGATCCGCTTGGCCGGCGCCTTCCACTAGGCACACCCCGCCCTTGCGGCGCCGGCCATCGTCTCCTGCTTTTCGTGCGGCCGTCGGTGTTACCCGGCCGAGTGGGCTGCACCGGCCCTATCCTCTACGCTTCTGTGCAGCCGTTCCGCGTCCGCTATGAGACCGCAAATGGATTCGCGGATCTGCATAGCGTCGAAAATGGCCTCGAACACTCTGCCAACTTCCTCGAAAATTCCCCTCAACCAATCCGCATTCCGGCTTTGAAGGAACGGTCGGCGCCGATAGTCGTTTCTACCTTGCAATGCTAACTCCGCGGAGAGGATATTGGCCAGACTGACCCCAGAACAATCTCGTGCAGCAAGGGGATTGCTGGACTGGCCGCCGGCGAGGCTCGGTGCCAAAGCGAATCTGAGCGAAGGTACCATCCGTGATTTCGAAAAAGGACGACGGACACCTCCGCTAGCCAAGCTTGAAGCCCTTCGCGCAGCACTTGAGTCGGCGGGAGTCGTATTCATGGCAGATGGCGAAACGACCGAAGGAGGGCCAGGCGTGCGGCTGCAGCGTTATACCCCTGCTGTGCATCTAGACCAGGGCGAAGCCGGCATAATCGAAAATAGCGAAATGTAGGCAGCGCCCGCCTTCCATGAAGTTCAAGCGCGCGCTGTAGAGGCGAAAGCTTGCGCACCTAGTGGGCGAGGAACGATTGCTTCCCTCCCGGCGCGATCATATTGTCTTTCGTTTTCGAGCCGCCTGCGTTTTTCACAGCCGGCGGCGCACCATAATCCGGTCCCTTGCTGCTGACGTCAGGAGCGCTGCTTCAATATTGGTGTTGGCCAACGAGCGCCGGCAGGCCGCATGATCGCATGCAGAGTCACTTTCGAACCACTCCAAATTCAGCGGAATGACTCCCCTGCTCCGCAGTCACAAAGCCGTCGGCGGCCAGGCCCCTGCGGAGCAGTTCCCTCACAGCTGCAGCGCGGCTTGGCATTCGCTTTTCGAACCGCCAAGTGTCCAACGCCGCCAACTCTTCAGCGGTCAGCATCACTTGAAGACGCTCTTCTCTCTCCACGTCCGCCATTTTCAACCCCTGCTTTTTGCCCTGAGCAAAATGAGTAAGTGGTGCAAGTCGCTAACAAGTAGCTATTTCCGTCTTCGACTGCAATAGCTTGGCGCGCTGCATCAACTCAATTGGGTCAACCACAGTCAGATGATCATATTAGCCCTTCTGCTAACTAATTGAAAAAATTACATAATTCGTGAATTCGATTTGCTTTTGCCGATCTTCAAGCGCATACATTGCGCCGAGGGGGAAAGCCCGTCCCAGGACAGGAGTGGACCGTGAGTTATTCCAGCAGCTTTTGCGAAGACGCCAACAGATCTGTCCTCCGATCGATATCCAAGACCGGGATTGTCAACATTTCGGTAACCGCGGCCGAAATTCTGGGACGACACCAATGTGAAAAATTAAGCCCACACGACGCCGAGCGACTGGTGCTTGGTTTGGCTGAACTCCATTCCGCAGCCATTGAATTCGACCGAACGCCATCCGATAAAACCATTTACGCCGGGGGTCTGCTTATTGAGATAGTGGAAGGCGATTTCGACGAAAACTCGGAGGACGAGCTATGAAATCGCGCCGCGGCAAAGTCCCCCTTGCCGAGGACCCTGGATACGATGCCGAATTATTCGCCCATAAACATGGCTTAACCCTGCAGGCAGCCCGCGTCATTCTTAGTGCCAACGGCCCCTCGCGTATCGCCTGCGATGCGGCGGCAAAAGCATTCCTGATCGCCATTGCGACGCGCCAAAAAGGCGAGATGAAATGAACAAGCACCAAAAGCAGCACGACATTTTTGTCGAGCAGCCGGAAGAGCTCGAGAAGACAATGCCCGTCGTCCTTGTGCTCGAGGACGAGGTGTTCATAGGCATTGAACTCGAAGCAGCGTTGGCAGAGGGAGGTTTTGACGTCACGCTTGTGCATTCATGCACGGACGCGGCGGCGTGGTTGTCAGCTCATCGCCCGGAAGCTGCTATTCTGGATGTGCAACTGAGGGACGGGGACTGTGTTGGCATTGCGGAGACTTTGACCGCAAGCGGCATACCCTTCGCTCTTTATACGGGCGACACACTGGAAGGCGATCACGCAGCCCTGCAGCCGCGACATGTGATCTACAAACCTGCCAATGCACTCGACATCGTGGAAATGGTTCAGTCGATCGTTTTCAATCGCCTCTGAGGCCATCTCGAGATGAGGCTCTGGCGATCTCAGCTGGGTCTTTCACCAACGTTGGCCTAGCGTTTGCGCAGCAACTGTCGCGCTTCGCGCAAGATCGACGCGCGATCGAGCCCGATCAAAGATACAATCTCGCGAATCTGTTCCTTAGTAGCCCTGACTCCCGCGCCAGCGCCCTAACGCCCTCGGTCATCATTTCGGGCGGCTTCGTCTCTTCGGCCATCAGGACTGCACTCCCATTACAGACAAAAGTCTTCGGCGCCCATCAAGTTCCCGAATTCCGCGATTACTTGCGACCATCTGGAGCAGTGCCTTGGGGTGACGCTGCCCGTGATTGTCGCCGAACTGATCTATCGCATGCCGCAGGTGAATCGGGCTGCGAAGCAGCGACACGCTTGGCTGTATTTAACCTTCGCCGCAAAACTAGGCGGCCTAGAGAAAATCCTGCCGAAAAATCAACGGTCGATGCTGACGTCCCTTCGGTTCCCGAGAACAAAATGTGCAAGAGACAATTCGGTTGCTTGAGGAACAAAATCCCTGACCCGCAATTTAGGATGGGGCGTCACAACTGGTCGATAGCCGTTGTCGGGAGATTCAAATGGGTTTTTTCGGAAAGTTGTTTTCAGGGTCGGCGGGCAAAAAAGCGGCCGACAGCAAAACCGGCGACATGAGGAAGGCGACAGGAGCTGGACCTGCCATAGCCGCACACTCAAAGGATGCCAAATCGACCTCCCCCACGGGAAATAATCCAGCGGCTGCAGCGAAGAAGAAGTGAGCGATTTGGCCGCCATGGCGGTCACACACGGGCTCGTCCAAACTTGCGTCTACAACGTTCAGCGGCGCCACAAACGACACCGTGGTCGCTGTATTTGACATCGCCTGTTCCACTCAAAGCCTGTGGAGTGGAGCGTTTCAACACCACGGTCCCTTTGGGGATTGAATGTTGGGGCTGGCTGGTTCGCTCCAGGTGAGTTTGGCGAAGCGTTGCCCCTGTACCGTGATCTTGCCCGCATTGCCGGACAGAACACCCTATTTGGCGCAGTTGGTGGCGACGCCCGCGGAGGTAGGTCGCTGGGCATTCTTACGATCCGCGCCAGGCGCCTCCAGCGAAAAACCGTCGTCGTCTTTGGCGACTCAGGCAGCCGCATTGCCAAACCGCTATATCGCTTTTCCGCCGGAACAAAGCCTGCGCACCGTGGTTACTCGTTCATCGCACAGTCGTGCAACAACGAGGGCAAACTCATGAAAACACGTCATTTAATGGCCTGCTTGGCCGCTGTTACCGCTTTGGCTTTTTCCACGCCGGCCTTCACCGCTGAAAATGCGCAGGACTTCGTCAACAAGGCCGCAGCCGGCGGAATGTTCGAGGTGGAATCGAGCAAAATCGCTCAAGACAAAATCTCTGACCAGAGCGTCAAGGACTTCGCGCAAAAGATGATCGTTGATCATGGCGCGGCCAACGCCAAGCTGGAGTCGATTGCCGGTGAACAGAAGCTGAAGGTCCCCAGCGAGCTCGATCCTCAGCACAAGGCCGAATTGGACAAGCTTCAGCAAGCCGAGGCACCGCTCGATCAGCCTTATGTCGAGGCGCAGCGCAATGCCCATACTGACGCGGTCAGCTTGTTCGAGGCGTATGCCAAGGACGGCGACAACGCCACGCTCAAGTCTTTCGCACAGGAGACGTTGCCGACCCTCAAGATGCACAAGGACATGATCGAGAAGATCGCGACCTCGACGGGCACGACGAAGTCGACGGACACCACTTCGGCAACACCCGCCGTCACGACCAGCGAGACAACCAATCCGTCAGCTCCCATCCCCGGTGCCAACAGCTTCACCGAAGAACAGGCGAAAAGCCGCATCCTGGACGCCGGCTATTCCGACGTATCGGCGCTGACCAAGGACGACCAGGGCATCTGGCGCGGCAAGGCCAGCAAGGATGGCAAGAGCGCAGCAGTTGCCCTCGATTACCAGGGCAACGTCGTTGCCGGCACAAACTGAAACAAGAAGGATAACAAATATGAAAACGTTAACAGGGCTGTTCGACAACTATGACGATGCCAAGGATGCGGTGAGCGAACTGGAGGCGACAGGCATCCCCCATTCCGACATCAGCATTGTCGCCAACAATTCGAAGGACTGGTACGACAGTGACACTTCCAAGGCTGCTGAGGACGCCGCTGGTGGGGCGGGGCTCGGCGCGCTGGTTGGCGGTGCCGGGGGGTTGCTCACTGGGTTGGGCATTATGGCCATCCCGGGCGTCGGGCCGGTCGTGGCTGCTGGTTGGCTGGCGGCAACTGCCGCTGGCGCGGTGGCTGGTGCCGCCGTTGGTGGTGCCGCCGGCGGGATTGTCGGTGCACTAACGGATTCGGGCGTTCCTGAAACGGATGCTCATGTCTATGCCGAAGGCGTACGTCGCGGTGGAACTCTTGTCACCGCAAGAGTCGATGAAGAACTTGTACGGGACGCCGAACGAATTCTTGGACAATCCACTTCGGTGGACGTGGCCGACCGCCGCCGGGACTACGAGGCTGAAGGATGGACCGGGTTCGACGCAGTCGCGGGCAAATACACCCAAGACGAGGTCGACACCGAGCGTGCGCGAGCCGCCAGCCGGCTTTGATACATATGCCCCGCTGTCTTAAGGCGGCGGGGCATTTGCACCCTAAGATATTGAGCAAACAGGCTCTTCCCTGCGCAAATCGCATCGAAGCCAGCCGCCGTCAGGGGAACGAATAATCCTTCTGCGAATTGTTGGCGTGTGCTGACCAACTTCAGGGAGGCCCCAATGGGCCGTGGGATCTTGCTTGGCTTCTTGGAACTCCAATTTCAATCATCATTCTCATCATGCTTTTCGCTCGCTAGGATCACCACTGGATTGAGGGCGATCGCAATTGGCAGATGAAAGGCCCCTTAGAGTGCTTGTTGTCGAGGACGAAGCGCTCGTCGCAATGCTCATCGAAGACATGTTGATGGAGTTGGGATTTGAGGTTCTCGGCCCGGCGATGCGCCTTGAGAGCGCGCTAAAAATGGCAACAGACGAGAGTTTCGATCTCGCCGTTCTGGACGTAAATTTGGCAAATGAAAAATCATTTCCTGTGGCAAAAGTGCTCCAGGACCGAGGCATCCCATTCCTTTTCGCCACTGGCTATGGTCTGCGAGGGCTGGATGAGCGTTACAAGCAAGTCGTGACGCTTCAAAAGCCATTCGAGTCGCAGCAGCTTGCGGAAGCAATCAATTATGTCCTTGCCTGCGAATAGAACGCCCAAAACAGTCTGGGGGAAGTTGCCTCGTCTGTCAGCTCGATTGTATCTGCTGGGCTTGATTACCGCCGTTGTCGTTCCAGTCTGGCTGTTTGCTGCCTATCTCCTTGCCCAATATGCTTTCAACGAACGGGCACGGTTCGAGAGCGAGGCTCTGCAGGTAGCTCGCCAAATGTCGTTGGTGGTCGAAGGCGAAATCACCAACCTCGCTACAGTAGTTCAAGGCCTATCCAAATCCTCCTCTATGGCTGGCGGCGACCTCATGGCTTTGCATGCCGAAGCAGCTCGCTTGGTACAGGGCACACATCGCATCATCTTTCTGCGCGATCTGGGCCGGCAGCAACTGGTCAACACGCGGATACCCTATGGAACGGAGCTACCGCTCGTCTCTCCACTGTCGACGCCGGATCTAGCCAAGCTCAAATCCAATCTGCCGATCGTCAGCGGCGTCTACGCGGACTCGGGCGAATATCGGATCGCCGTTGCAATTCCCCTACGCGGCCCGAATGGCGAAGACTGGCTTCTCGCCATATCGGTCCCGACGGCCGACATTCGCGACGTCATGATGCCGGCTGTGCCTGAAGGTTGGACGATTGGCGTCGGCGACCGCGAAGGCGCCTATGTGGCACGATCCTCGCTGCACGAGGAAATGACTGGCAAGCCGGGTTTGCCAGAATATCTGGAGAAGGTTGCAGGCCGCTCTGGCACGTTCACCTCGCGCAACTTTCAGGGCGTGACGCTGCTCGCCGGCTACTACCGATCCGGCGCCTCCAACTGGTTCTACACTGCAAACGTGCCGCTCTCGGTCGTCCAGGCACCGTTCTGGCGGTCTCTGGCAGCCATCGCCGCCCTCGCCCTTGTCGCGATGTTGATCTCTTCCGCGCTCGCCTACGTCGTCGGCAAGGGGTTCGCCAAGGCTGCCCGCGATCTGGCGAACCGCGCTGATGCTTTGGGACAAGGCCGACCGGTCAAAGCCATGTCGACCGCAATCTCTGAGTTTGCAGTGATCGCTGACGCTCTTCTTGCCGCCGAACGGGCGCTTGCCGAACGCGAGTTCGAACTGGAAGCCGTTCTGGAGACAGCCCCTGCGGCAGTCTGGTTCACATATGATCCACAAGCGCGCCAGGTCATACGCAACCGCTTTGCGGCCGA
The DNA here is from genome assembly GCF_056402815.1 of Mesorhizobium sp. P3_B5. Taxonomy (NCBI): domain Bacteria; kingdom Pseudomonadati; phylum Pseudomonadota; class Alphaproteobacteria; order Hyphomicrobiales; family Phyllobacteriaceae; genus Mesorhizobium; species Mesorhizobium sp. P3_B5. The sequence continues at coordinate 98,764 of NZ_JBFUGR010000010.1, forward strand.
GCTCATGGGATTGCCTACCGACACACGCAAATCCTTCGGCACTACCGACCTGGTCATCGACACGATCGCTTTGCAAGATGGGCACACCGTAAGCCGCGAAGATCGACCACTCAGCAGAGCGATGCGCGGCGAGCAGACCGACAACCAGGAATTCGCTTACATCCTTCCGAATGGCGTTCAGCGCACGCTTCTGTCGAGTGCGCGTCCAATCCGAGGCACGTCTGGCAAGGTTATCGGTGCGGTGCAGGTCAGCCTCGACATCAGTGAGCGCAAGCGCGGTGAAGAGCAGCGCAAGCTTCTCGTCAACGAGCTCAACCATAGAGTCAAAAACACCTTGGCAGTTGTCCAGTCGATCGCGAGCCAAACCCTTCGCAATGCGACGAGCTTGCCTGAGGCGGGACAGGCGCTCGCAAGCAGGCTCGTGTCGCTAGCGAAGGCGCACGATATCCTGACGCAGGAGAACTGGAGCGGCGCCGACCTTAGGGATGTCGTCAATGCGGCGCTTTCACCGCATGCAGATGCAGACCGGTTCCAACTCTCAGGAGACTCGGTGTGGCTTTCCCCCACGCTGGCGCTGTCGCTGTCATTGGGTTTCCATGAGCTGATTACCAATGCAATCAAATACGGGGCTCTTTCGTGCAAAGACGGAACCGTCTCAATCTGCTGGACCGTAAGCGGGCAAGCCAGGCGAAAGCGTGTTCGAATAGAATGGCGTGAGCAGGACGGTCCGCCGGTTGCAGCTATTGAGCGGCAGGGGTTCGGCACACGAATGCTTGAAAGGCTTCTTGGGCCAGAGTCTGCAGGGAACGTCACCATCACGTTCGACCCGAGCGGGCTGGTATGCATTTTTGACGTTGACCTTGAAGAACCTAGAGGAGCCGCCGCTGCTTCCTGAACTCGGGGCGGAGTGTGCGCGCCCCCGAGAATCGAGTGGCTAGCGGTGTGATCGTAGTTGCCAGGGCAGGCTCAGTGTCCGCTTCTGGCCGTGGCTTGTGGGGCCGCGGCTCAACCGGAGGAGCAGCGCACGTTTGTCAGCTGACAATGTGATCGTGTCGCAGAGCACCTCTACGAACCACTGCGCCGGTGTTATGGTGTGCCGGCAGTCGTCAGCCGGCAAGGATATGAGGCATGCCAGGAGTCACCCGCCGTACACTTTTAGCGTTCACCGCCGTTGCGTCTGTCGTTGAACCGGCGTTTGCTGAAGGTGAAGATACCTCACGCCAATTGCAGGCGCTGATCGCAACCCATGAGACCGCCTATGCTGCGCTACATACAGTTGTTCATCGAGTGGGTAGCAGCTCGAACGACCGCAAGATGGCAGACCGAGTTGAAGAACAAGCACTACTGGCCATCTGTTCCTATCCCGCGACCAGCCGAGTCGACCGCCGCATCAAGGCCGAATACCTGTTGACTGTTGAAGCAAGGGGCGAACTCGACCTGGAGGAGCAGATGCAGGCCATCTTGCACTCCATGGTACAGGGCTGATTGGTGCGGGTAGACGCGAGCAAGGCCGGTTGCGCCTCTGTTCCCTTTTCGGAAAATCCAAGCCTGTCGGAGTTGGGTTAGAGCCGGTTGTCAGCGACCGTCCGCTTCTGACCCGATAAAGCCATCGAATGGCTCAGCCGCTGACGGCCGCTTTGCGCCTCAAGTCTGCCGTGGGGGACCGCTTTTGGGTTTCCTGAAAGCAGACGCCGTCTGCAGCTACAAGCAGGCAACTATTGGCAATAATGCGGGGAGAGCGCAGGATTGTCCAAAGGGCCTTTGTTTGCGAAGGACATTTGCGCGATGAGGCAATTTGGTAGCGAACCAGTTCGTGATCCTGCGCACCTCGGCTTCGACAAGGGGCGGCTGGTACGACTGAAGCAGTGGATGCAGCGCTATGTCGACACCGGGCGCTGGCCGGGTGGTGCGGTGCTCGTCGCGCGCCATGGAGAACTCGCCTTTTTCGACTGTGCCGGTTACGCCGATGTCGAAGCCAAGCGGCCCTGGCAGCGCGACCTTATCGCCCGCATCTACTCGATGACCAAGCCTGTCACCGCCGTCGCGCTGATGATGCTGTACGAGGAGGCGCGCGTGCATCTCGACGATCCGGTCGAAGCTTACCTGCCGGAATTCAAAAACGCGCAACTTCTGATACCGGGCGCAACGTCACTCGATCAAACGGTGCCCGTCAAAACGAAGATGACGATTCACCATCTGCTGACCCACACATCTGGCCTAAGCCTTTTTACGAACCCCCGGCTGCTCGGTGAAGCTTACGCCAAGGAAAAACTCGGCCTCGCCCTTGCTTACGGTGGGCTCGACAAGATGGTGCGCAGGATCGCCGATCTGCCATTGGAATGGGAACCGGGCAGGAAATGGCAATACAGCACCGGGTCTGATGTCATAGGCCGTATCGTGGAAGTCGTTTCCGGGATGACGCTCGACAAGTACTTCGCGACTCGCATCTTCGAGCCCCTCGGCATGACCGACACGGGCTTCTCTGTGCCGGAGTCTGAGATCAGCCGTTTTCCCCCGCTCTATGAGGCTACGGCTGGCGGCATGGCATTGCACGAAGCCCCGGGAGTTTCGGAGTGGCGGCAAGGAAAGGTTGATACGTTCTGCGGCGGAGGCGGGCTCGTCGGAACCATCGAGGACTATTGGCGGTTCGCCGAAATGCTGCGGGCTGGGGGGGAACTCAACGGCGAACGCATCCTCAGTCCCCGCACTTTGAGACTGGCGGCGTGCAATCACCTACCGGGAGATCTTGCCTCGATGGCAACCGAAGTTTGGGCCGAAACCCAGTTTGACGGTGTCGGGTTCGGTCTGTTGGGCTCGGTCATCCTCGATCCGGCTAAGGCACAAATTTCGGCGCAAGTGGGTGACTATGGCTGGGGCGGGGCGGCGGGCACCTTCTTCTGGGTGAGCCCGGTCGACGACCTGGTCGTCATTCTCTTCACGCAACTGCTGCCTTCGAGCGCCATTCCGGTGCGCAAAGAGCTGCGCGCACTCGTCCATGGCGCGTTGACGGGGGCCTAGACCTCTCAACAGAAGCTGAGCAACCTCGCGCATAGCAAGCTGGGCCGGCTCGACTTCGTCGTGCTCGATGAGCTCTTCGCCCAAGTCGGCGGGCAGTGCTCTTCCACCTTATCAGCCAGCTTCACTAGCGGACCTCGCTTCCGCCATCGGTCATCTCACGACGATGCCCGCACCACCTGATGTCCGCCGTTGAGGGAACCGTAGCCTGAAGCTGCCTTTCTCCTTTCGGCCCCCAAATCTGCCGGTCAGCAATGCGCCACTGGTGTGCCATTGGCCTCCACCAACGCATAGCGGTAGACTAGGTAGACTAGTTGATTGGTTGCGACGACCGAGACTGCTAGCAACGGGGACGGCATATGTCGGCGACTGCGTTTGCATTGACTGGATTCATCTCGTGGGCACTGGGGCTGCTGATCGTGATGGAAGTGATCCGTACGTATCTGGTTATTTCTGGAAAGGTCGCAGCAAACGGCTTTACGCCAGATAACGCGGCTCTTTCCCCCTTTATGCAGAGGTTAGCCCGCGCCCACGCCAACTGCATAGAAGGGCTTCCAATCTTCGGAGGTCTGCTCGGAGTCGCGATCATTATTTCAAAGACAGATGTCACGGATCCGCTGGCCTCTACACTGTTAGGCGCGCGAATAGTTCAGTCGATAATTCACCTCGTCTCCACGACCCAGGTCGCAGTCAGTCTCAGGTTCACTGCGTTCGCCGTGCAAATGGTGATTGGTGCGTATTGGTCCTGGGCGCTGTTGTTGAGGTGAAAAGTGCTGCCACTTCAGAAGTCCTCGGCGCCGGCAGCACTCGAAAGGACGAAAGGGAACATTGCGGATCCGGAACGTTGTATGATGCTTTGGATGTTGTCACTGGGATCGGCTGCAGCCCGTCGGCCCGTGGCGCATCGCGCAGGGAGCCGAAAAACGGGGCGCCCGACGTAGGGGCGGGTTGGCGGAATGCCGATAACCAGACGCTTTACCCATTCAACTCGGTACAAAACTATGCCGCGTTCTCAGCCTGGGTTTTTTCCGACTGTTGCCCGACTATCCGCACATGCGCTTTCGGACACCCGGTTGATCAGCAAATTCGGAACAAAGCAGCACAGGCTGCGTTTTTTCAGAGACGAGGTCCATCAGTTCAAACGACCGCGTTTGAAGTGGGCAAGAGAGTGCTCTTTAGACGCCGAAATCCTGATGGTCTCTTCGAGCGATTGCGCATTTATATGTGGCCGCGCCGCTCCTTCTCGCGATCGTTTCAGTACGTGTCAAAGCGTATTCTCCGTCTGAACGCCACTCCAAACGCCGTCGCGGCCGGGGTGGCGGCTGGGGTTTTCGCGTCTTTCTTTCCATTAGGGTCCCATTTCGCCATTGCCGCCATCGTGTGCTGGCTGATTTCAGGAAACATGGTGGCGGCAGGGTTAGGAACATTTGTCTTTGGCAATCCACTGACCCTCCCGTTTGTTGTGGGAGCGTCTTGGGAGACCGGCAAGATCATGTTGCACGGCCACATGCAAAGTCACGAACGGCCAGCCCATCTGAGTGAGATGTTGCAGACCCTTTCAATTTCGCAATTGTGGGCACCGGTCTTAAAGCCCATGCTGTGCGGTGCGGTGCCACTCGGGCTGATTTTTGGCCTGTTGTTCTATGGCATCACTCGCTACGGCATGACAGCCTTCCGCGAACAGAGGCGCAAGCGACTAGCCGAAAAGGGGAGCCTGCTCCAGGAGCAGGAAGACATCGTGTTATCACGCCCTCTGCCCACTCGACATCGCCGTTCTGGAGGGTGAATTGCGGGTAGGGCAGCTGTAGAGATGCCTCCGCTCGTCGGCAATATCGCGCTATAGCGACGCTTCCCTACATTGACGGCCCGATATATCTGGAGGCTTCGTCATGGTCCTCGCCGCTTTGTTGATGAACGCCCCATATCCGATTGGCATCGCAGGAACGCCTTGCTTTAGGGCTCCAGTAGCGCGGCGCCGTACTTTGCCCACAGATCCTCGCAGTCTTTAGCCCTAAGGCTTGGCGTTCCTAGCTCTCCAAAAAACACCATCGCCGCACGAACATCATATCCAAGCACTGTGGCATTGGCGACAAACTGGATAGCCTCACCCAAGCGAATTGTCTCGATTTTGGCGTCGGTCATATTCGCAAGGTCCACTACCCCAAGGATCTGTGCGTCCTTAGACCTAGCAGCCAAGACTGCGGGCACAAGCCCGTGCATATTAGCCTCCGCTAATACTAAACCTCCCAGCAGCGGACTTTGTTCCCACCATCCGGCGCTTACACCACGAAAGGCCGACTAGTATTCCAGCAACACCCTTCCACAGAAGGGGCACTGCCACGGGGTACGCGGTCTCTGGGAGCGTGTCCAGCAGCACGCAGGGACGGGGCCAAAGGGCATGAACCGCCCGGCAACGCAATGGCTCAAGCCGGGGCTGATCGGTCGTGTGAAGCACCTACGCGGCAAGGAAGACCTACGGCATGCCTCGCTGCAGGATTTCCGGGAAGAGGGGTAGGTCACTTAGGAAACGACCTGCATTGTCAATAACATCAATTTGCGCCACAATTTCTCATCCGAAGGCCGTCGATACTCAGCCGGATTAGAGGTGATATCATGGGTCGTTTGAGCCTTCCGTTCGCCGGGCTTGTCCTGTGGCTAGTGTGCGTTCTTTCACCGGTGTTCGCCGCAGACTTCACGAAACCAGGGCCGTTCGCAATTGGTCTCCAGAAGTTCACCATCCCTGACACTTCTGGCAAGCACCCCATGGCGACCATCGTCTGGTATCCCGCCGTCGGCCCCGCACCAGATCCCAACGCCGCCATCTTGATGGTGTCGATGGATGCGCCTGCGGCAACAACCGGTCCCTATCCCCTGGTGATCTTGATCCATGGGCTCGACGGTACCGGCGGTCTATACGGCACGTTGGGTAGGCAACTCGCATCGTATGGTTTCGTCGTCGCCGCCGCAGACTATGACACTGGACTCCGCGGACCGCTGGATCAAGGAGTTAGCCGGGAAGATCAGTGGACGACCTGGCTGCTTTACGATCACCCTGCCAACGTGGTCCGGGTGATCGGATATGCTGATTCATTGACAGCTCCAGGCGCCAAGCTGGCCGGAATAATCGACACATCCCACATCGGTGTTTGGGGACATTCGAGCGGCGGAACCACCGTGTTCCAAGCGGGAGGAGCCCGAGTCAACTTCAGTGAACTCGACGCCTGGTGCGCTGTAAACAAAAACGAGCCATCCGCCAATGATACTTGCAATTTCGTCGGCCACGAGCAGGCGGTCGCGACGCACTATGGGGTCGCTGATCCGTTTGCGGCGCCAATGCCGCCCCTCTGGGATAAACGCGTGGCCGCTCTCGTCGCCGGAGCTCCGGGCGGCGAGTTGCATGCCTTTGGCGATACGGGCATTGCGGAGGTCAAGGTGCCGACACTCATAATGTTTGCTTCCGACGACACCGATGTAATGCCTGAACACAACGCCCTGTGGGCGTATGATCGAATCAGCAGTCAAGACAAGGCTTTGGCTGCGTTCGATCGTGGGGGGCACATGATGTTCATGAACTCCAAGCAGGCGAACGCGCTGACCACCGCGTTCTTTCTCGACATCCTCAAGGGCCACCCCGCCGGCAAACCAGCGCTGATGCCCGACGCTTCGTTTCCGGGGCTAAGCTATAAAACAACTATCCATTAAGCCATTGGCCAACCGACCCAAGTCCCCCTTGCCAACGTCATTGAGATCAGGAATATAATCCTTTCGTTGCGGCGACCCCTTCAAACGGAGTTCGCTACCCATGGCCAGGACCAAACTTCCAAGCAGCTATCTGAGACTGAAATCGAGCGCTTTCTGGTGGCAGCCGAAGCGCTGCACAGGAGCGTTGTCCAGCCGCTGCTATCGCCTATAGCTGCGATCACTTCCGAGCGCTTCAGCCGGCCCATGAGGCGCTGTTAAAGACGGTGAAGGAGATCACCGGCAAAGATGCGCCGTTCATTCGATGGAACGGGACAGGGCCGGTGCGGCCTCCTACGGCTGGGTAGTGCCTACGAGGCCGTCATTGAGAAAAATGATTACCCCGTCGACCGGCCCGGTGGAAACCACGTCGGTTGTATGGCCCTTTCCCCGCGTATCTGACATGAACCACGCCGTCCCAGGTTCAATCATCCAGCTTGTACCGTCGCTGGCTGTCACCTTGAGCATACCCGACAGGCAAAAGAATATCTGGCGACGGGGAGAAGGATGTCGTTCGCCAGTCCATCCGGTGGGCAAACGCATTACGACATAACCTGACGCGTCAGTAGTGGAAGAAACCAGCACGGCCGGGGCTGGCGGTGCAAAAATCTTGAGTTCCAGCGGTACATCGCTGTCATCGAAGTGGCTTTCACCAGATGCATCATCGGTCAGCCGGATTACTCGACGTGACGCTGTCATCTGCCACCCCCATCTGCGCTAGAGAGTATAGGCTACGTCGCTTCTCTCACCTCAGCAAGCGGYCCTCCTTCGAGCAACCTAGCGTCGCGGTCTGCCTTTCGGTCCTGGTGAGCTTTCCGCCGGGTTTGCGGACAATCTGGCGGATCGCCGATCTTTCAGCCAAAGGGACTTCTTTTTTATTGCCACTAGCTCTGCTCGATCGTCGTCATCCGTGGTCGCTTGGCCATTCGCTGCAATCGCGTAGTCGGCTCTGTTCGTTCGAAAGTCTTCCTTTTGCCCAGGCATCATTTCCTCCCGATCCGCGCGGGCTTTTAGCCCGGCGGAGGCACTAACTGCCGGTGCACCGCGCGAGTCTACCAATTGGGGATTGTATTAAAATGATACAGGCGGCGGTCAGCAGCGCAACCATCGGAAGACAGCAGGGCAGCGGCGCTGATTCAGCGCCAGACGGCCCAGCGGCATGGTTGCTAGGGGGACTGGCAGCGGAAGGCCGCTGGGCCTGACCGGCAGCGGCCTTGAGGACGGGCGCGCGTCCGGCTGGTTGATAGATGGAAGCAGCAAAAGGTGGAGCACAAGCCTGCCACGACCTACATCGTGAGCGTTTTCGAGAAGCCGCAGTGGCGCACGGTGATCGAACCAGGCGATGGAGCAGGAACCAATCAGCCGCCTGGAGCTTCTACCCAAAAAGGGCAAAGGAAAAGATCATGGCCGATGAAACTCGACGGCCGGAACTGAATGCGGAAAGTGTTCGAGCTTTGGCTTTGGCGTCAGGCGTCACCGAGGATCAGATTCGCGAACTCGTCTCGATGGTAGGCTTTGATTTCGCGTCAATCTTGAGGGGAAGCAAGGGAAATCCAACAAGGTAAGAAAAAGCCCTAGTTTCCACCTGCCAGGCTGAACATAACCGCGCCGTCGTCCTTGCAAACTTCCACCGCCACGATACCGTCAATCTCCTTGCGAGCGGGAAAAGTCGCGAGGGCGTGATCCCGCGCGGCTTTCTCGGCGTCGAAGGGCACCTTTTCAACGATGCCCTGTTTCCCGTACCAAATCACCGTGTAGGCCACCGCTGCGATCCTCGTTGGTCCTTCATCGCGTCCAAGGCATCTCACTTACTCCGCCGACCCGTTGTTGACAAAAGGTGACGCGCTCGGCACGCACTGCAGCGACCAACCGGCCGACGCTGGCTGCTTCTGATATTCGGTGATGGCGGCAGCGCATTGTTCCCGTGTGTCGAAAGAGCTGGGCAAAATGACTATTCCCCCCTGCGGACCGGCGATTACCAGATACCAGATCAACGCTGCGGTCGAAGCCATGGGAATTTCCATCCTCTGTGCCCATTTAGGGAATCTGGCGCGGTCGCCGGCTTCGTCAAACGGAAGCTAATATAGATGAAACCTGAAGCTTCGAGATCGGTTCCGACCCAATGCGCTGGCAAGGGCCGATGACCTCATTCCAAAGCTGGAATGCGCCAAGTGCGGCGGCAAGAAAGTCGGGGTGATCCGCGGCCGAGCGCCTATGCCAAGGCTAAAGACGGTCCGTGACCGGGATCACGGAACCTAACGCCTGGTTCCGCTTTAATGGCCCCATGAGCACTCGCGGAACCATGACGCGGGCGTGGCGGTAGGGGAGCGATCGCATGACCGGGATGCCGGTGACAACCTACATCGTGAGCGTTTTTGAGGCGCCGCACTGGCGGACTGTCTTGACCACGACAGACATAAACCAAGCTCTGGCCAAGGCAAAGGAAATCGGCGACCAGGCGCGGGTCGAGCGGCGCGTTCAATACGGTGGATGACACGCCGTCAAAACCCGATTCTTGCGCAACCTCACCCCGGCTCCGCCGGCCACCAGCAGCCCGCCGCGTGCCCCCACGCGACGGACCTCTGATGGGAGCGGCTACATCCCAAAGGAATCAACCGCTTGTAGTTGTATTGTGAACTGCGGGATCGCGTTAGCCTATGGTGTGATCGCGGAAGCCCGAGGAGATCGGCGACAAGGCACAGATCGAGGAGATCACGCCGAAAGGTGACGCGCTGACGGGAGCGGATTTTTTGCGGGGCGACCCAGCGGCTTGGTTGCGAGGGGGACTGGCAGCTGGAAGCCGCTGGGGCTGACCAGCTGGCTTCGAGGGGCTAGCTAACCAAACATGCGCTCAAGCTAAGGGTAAGCGCAATTAATCCGAAAGGGGGAGCGGCCGGCGGAAACGCGCGCTGGCGTGTAGCTGCAGGCGCCATGCGGAACGTATTACCTTCTCGCGCTTTAATGTGCCGGATCGACTCCCATCGCTCCTCCACCCCGTAGAAACTCGCCCGCTGGCTTCGGCCGGCGGGCTTTTTTGTTCTGAGCGCAGTACCCAGCGACCGGCTCCAGTGGATAATGCTGCACACATTAGCTTCGGACAGCCACATAGCCGGCGAACGAAATCGATGCCATCAGCACCGTCAGGAACCAGACCTCCCACGGATTGAAACCGCCTCATGGGTCAATCGTCCGGTTTGGCAACAAGGGCAAGATGATCGCGGTCATCACCGCCAGGATCAACGCCGAACGAAGTTCAATCCAGGTCAGTCGCTTCAGGAGGCCGTGCGGGATCTCGCGGCTGGCAAGAACAGCCGCCAGTGCCGCCCCTCCGGCGGAAGCGGCTCGATAATCGCCAGCCACAGCCAGCGCGCCAAGCGCGAAAACGGCAAGGCCTGCGATCACGCTCGTGACGCTGAAACTGGCAGTTCCATTGGACGGATGGCTGGAGCGAGTCGCTTGAAAAGGCCGAGCGCCATGTCGACTTGGCCTTGCAGAAAAGTCCGCAGGTTGCCTTCGTGCACTACGTCGCCTCGGTCTTCTACTTGTGGAAAAAGGATCTCGACCGATCCGCGGCTGAAGCGGACGCGGCGCTGAATCTCAATCCGAACTACGCTCAGGCGCACAACTCGCGCGGCATCGTCAACATCTATGGCGGCCAGCCCCTCGCGGCTATTCCTCATATCGAACAAGCCATCCGGCTCGATCCCGCGTTGAAGCAGCTATACATCCACTTTCTCGGCTCTGCCTATCTTGTCGCCGGCAAATTGGAAGCTGCCTCGGCGCTATTCAGGGAGCGTATACAGCTCGCCCCGAAGACCGACCTCTCTCGCGCCTTTCTTGCTGTCGCGCTCGGCCATTTGGACGAGGCCGAGGAAGCCGGCCGGATCTGGCGCGAACTGATGGAGATCAATCCGAAATACTCCTTTACCGAGCATGTTAGACGGCTCCCCTTCCGCGATCAGGCCGACGTTGACCACCTATCCGAGGGCCTCAGCAAGGTTGGCCTTCCGGTTTATATGCAAATTGGGTCCTCATCGGGGTCAGATTACGACGATGCCCACGCCCACCTGAATCATCGGTTTTGACGGTCCGCACCGTGAAGCTGCCAATCTGCTTACGGCCCAAATAGGACGCCTATTGTTTGGCGGTGAGCGTAGGCAGTTGGCGTAGTAGGGTCGTTCATCGCTTCAAGGAATCCGCGCTTAGTTTGGTATGGTTCAAGCGCGGCGGGACAATACGCACGACCCTCGTGATCAACGACATACTTGCCCATGTGCGTCATCCGCACGGGATTGGCGCTCACATTATGGCACGCGTGCTGAGCTTCGGTGTCAATCGTCCGAGGATCCCGCGAATTGGTAAATGGATGTTTGTGAAGGATCGAAAAGCGCTCGCGGGAGGTTTTCGCAAATGGGCGAACGAACCAGGCCTCGTACGCGTCATCGTTAGCCACGGTGATGTGATCGTCGACCAACCGCGAAGCGTGCTCGAGCGGGTTGCAGCTGAGTTGGAGCCTTGAATTGGATTGGTCGGAAAAGGGCCTGCGTAGATTCGCTGACCCTTCTCGAAGCTCACAGCTTCTTATTGATCGCTGCCGCCGTCTTGTTTGTCGCGTCCTTGACTGCGGACTTCACATCGCCAACAGCCTTCTGGACTTTGCCCTTCGCTTCCTGGGCTGCGCCTTCCGCCCTCAGCCTGTCATTGCCAACGGCCTTGCCGACGCCCTGCTTCACGTTGCCGGCTGCCTGATTTGCAAGGCCGGCGGCTTTGTCGCTTGTGCTTCCCATGACGATGTGCGCTCCTAGAGGGGTTAATCAACTCATTCAGAACGTTGCGGCAAGGAGGAGGTTCCTCCACGGCGGGATTGAACCGATCACGCGCCTCCGACCTGGGCGGATTAGCCGGCTTCATGACTGTGGTCGCTTCGATTGCTGGCAGACTAGCGCGACTCGCTTCCCACTCGGCTTTCGTTTCGACGATGCAACCAGCTTGGGCCTTCGGCGTTAACGCCCGTTCTAATGAAAACCACGCCCCGAGGCATCCAGGGAACCAGGTCACATGAGTAGATTTCTTCCTCTCAATATCCGATTTGTAGACGGAACCACGATGGTGGTTTCATCCATCGCTGATGCCCAGAAAGCGCTGGCGTGCCAATGGCGGAACAAGGAGGCCGCAACATATCACGAAGCCTCTCGTCTGCTGGCAGCTGCGAAAGACGGAATTTGCAAGCCGGCGGTGGCCTTCGACGCTTTCAAGAACGCGGCTTCCAAGCAGGGACTTCTGCAGCCGACCAAACCCAGCTCGGCGCTTGGCATGCTGGATGATTTGACGTTGCCGGTGACCAGGTGACAGCCGATTGGTAGAGTGTCAGCCGGCTTCCGCCTCTGCTTTCTACTGCGCATGGATCAGGTGAAGCGACTTCCGCAGATGACCTGAAGAGATCACCAGTATCGGCGCAGTTAATCGCCAAATGGGCGGAACCGCTTGCCAGACGCAGCATTGTGAAGACGTGCAACCCCGCACCACTCAGAAGGAAGATGCCATGGCCAAGTCGTCGCGCAACCCGAACGGCACGCTGGCTGCCATTCACGATCAAAAGCTGATGCGCGGCGAAGGCGGCGAACTTCACCAGACGGCCGAAGGCGATGTGCCGATGCTGACCACGGCACAAGGTGGCCCAGTGTCGGATGACCAGAATTCGCTGAAGATCGGCGCGCGCGGCCCCACGGTCCTCGAAGACTTCCATTTCCGCGAGAAGATCTTCCATTTCGACCACGAGCGCATCCCGGAGCGCGTCGTCCATGCGCGCGGCTACGGTGCCCACGGCTATTTTGAAACCTATGAATCGCTGGCCAAATACACCCGCGCCGACATCTTCCAGCGCGCCGGTGAGAAGACGCCGGCWTTCGTGCGCTTCTCCACTGTCGCCGGCAGCAAGGGATCGGCCGATCTGGCGCGCGACGTGCGCGGGTTCGCCGTCAAGCTCTACACCCAGGAAGGCAATTGGGACATTGTCGGCAACAACATCCCGGTGTTCTTCATTCAGGACGCCATCAAGTTTCCCGATCTCGTCCATTCGGTCAAGGAAGAGCCTGATCGCGGCTTCCCGCAGGCGCAGTCGGCGCATGATAATTTCTGGGATTTCATCTCGCTGACACCGGAAAGCATGCACATGATCATGTGGGTGATGTCGGACCGGGCCATCCCACGCTCCTTGCGCTTCATGGAAGGCTTCGGCGTTCACACTTTCAGGATGGTCAATGCCAAGGACGAATCCACCTTCGTCAAATTCCACTGGAAGCCCAAGCTCGGCATGCAATCGGTGGCTTGGAACGAGGCGGTGAAGATCAATGGCGCCGATCCTGACTTTCATCGCCGCGACCTGTGGGAGTCGATCCAGGCCGGCAATTTTCCGGAGTGGGAGTTGCAGCTGCAACTGTTCGACCAGGCGTTTGCCGACAGCTTCGACTTCGATGTGCTGGATGCCACCAAGCTGATCCCCGAGGAAATCCTGGCGCCTGTCCCGGTCGGTCGCCTCGTGCTCGACCGCATGCCCGACAATTTCTTCGCCGAGACCGAACAGGTCGCGTTCATGACGCAGAATGTTCCGCCTGGCATCGATTTCTCCAACGACCCTTTGCTGCAAGGACGGAATTTTTCCTACCTCGATACGCAGATAAAACGGCTCGGCGGACCCAATTTCACGCATATTCCAATCAACGCGCCAAAGTGCCCGTTCCATCATTTCCAGCAGGATGGCCACATGGCCATGCGCAATCCGGTCGGCCGGGTGAACTATCAACCGAATTCCTTCGGCGAAGGGCCGCGGGAGTCGCCCCAGCGTGGATTCCGTTCCTTTGCCGAGGCGGAAGAAGGTCCCAAGCAGCGCATTCGCGCCGAGAGCTTTGCCGACCACTACAGCCAGGCCCGGCAGTTCTACATCAGCCAGACACCGACAGAGCAAGGACACATCGCGGCTGCTTTGACATTCGAACTGAGCAAGGTGAAGACGCCGGTCATTCGCGAACGGATGGTGTCGCACCTTCTCAACATAGACGATGGGCTCGCCAGGAAGGTTGCTGCCGATCTCGGATTGAAGGCGATGCCGAAACCGGCCGATGCGGCTGTTGCCACCCAGGATCTTGGCGCCGCGCCATCACTCAGCATCCTGGAAAATGGTCCTCAGCAGTTCAAGGGCCGCAAGCTCGGAATCCTCGTCACCGACGGCACCGACGCGGCGCTGCTCAAGGCCCTGACCTCGGCATTTGCCAAGGCCGGCGCCAGTTTCGAGATCATCGCTCCGAAGGTTGGCGGCGCCAAGGCCAGCGACGGTAGTCTGATCGAGGCGGATCAGATGCTGGCGGGCGCTCCATCTGTCCTCTACGACGCGGTGGCGCTGCTGCCCTCGCAGGCCGCGATCGCCAGTCTGGTGAAGGAATCGACCGCCCGTGATTTCGTCGCCGATGCTTTCGCGCACTGCAAATTCATTGGCTACGTCGAAGCGGCAACGGCGCTTTTCGAGAAGGCCGGCATCGCGGACAGTCTCGACAAGGGTGTCATTGCATTGTCCAGCCCAAAAGACGTTACCGGCTTTCTTGGCGAGCTGGGCGCATTGCGCCTGTGGGATCGGGAGCCTAAGGTCAAAATGTCGTAGGTCCAGCCGCGCTCCCGCGTTCAGATTAGGTCGCAAAAAGGGGCAGGTCCGCATTGGACCTGCCCCTCCTCCAAAAATAAGCCAAAACTGCCAGATTGTTGCAACGACGCAATTCAAACGCGTTTGGACGATGTCGACGCGATTGGCTCTCCGTCTTCGACGGTGTTTTCGTTCACCTGGAAGGCTTTGCCATGCAGCTTCGTGCGATTTCGCTTGCTGCTGGAATCCTCGCTTTGCGGCACTTGTGGCGGCGCTTGCGATCCGATCGGCTCTCCGTCTTCAACGCTGTTTTCATTCACCTGGAAGGCTTTGCCGTGCAGCGTCTGCGTCTTGGTCAAATCGTTCGTTTTGGGCTCTTTGGTCATTTCGTCCTCCATTGCTGGAGCACAACTCCCGCTGTTGCGCTGAGTTCCAATGTCCGCGAGCGGATGGCTAGCGCATCAAGCCTGCGGCGCGCAGGGCATCCTCGATGACCTTGGTGATGCCAGCGGCTGAACCGCACGCATCACCAAGCCGCGCTTCCGTGACGGGATCGATGCGCACAGCGCGCGGCTTTTCAGCGACGCTGTAAGTCCTTAAGGCGGTGGCGGAAGCGGGCATCGCCGACACGGTCTCCGTGGTCGCCGCGCGCCGTGCAGCTGACTTCGCGAGATTCCAGAAGCGAGCTATGTGGCGCGTTGAGGAAATCCCGACCTCCAGCATGAACGGCCCAGCCCTGCCCAAGCCGCCATCGCCGGTCGTCTGGAGTGGCGTCCCATGGCCCATGCCGGCAATGGTATATTTCTCGATCAGTTCGCGGCCGCTCCTGTCGCACCAGACCTGCCGTGTCTGGCCATCGACCGTCTCGACGCGTGTCGGGCTGGTGGTCACGCCGTGAGCGCCATGCCATTGCGCGAGAATCGCATCTGCATTGGACGGCACAACAGTATTGTCGGCCGAGCCTTGCCAGACCGAAATCTTCGGCCAGGAGCCTTTGTGTGGCGAGGCTTCGCGCAAGCGCCGTTGCAGTTCGGCCCTGGACGGGCCGCCATGGCCACGCATACGGTCGAAGGCTTCCGGGATGGTCGCCGCACTGCCGTAGGCCAGTCCGGCAACGATTGCGCCGCCGGCGAACACTTCCGGATAGGCCGCGAGCATCGCTGTCGTCATGGCGCCGCCGGCGGAAAGGCCGGTGATGAAGATGCGCTTGCGGTCGAGCCCATGCGCGACCACTGCTGCCTCGATCATCTGGCGGATGGACAGCGCTTCGCCGCTGTCGCGCCTGATATCTCCAGGGGCAAACCAGTTGAAGCAAAGATTGGCATTGTTGGCGCGCTGCTGCTCCGGGAAGAGGACCGCAAACCCCTGCTCTGTCGCGAGTTGCGACCAGCCGGAACCATGATCATAACCGGCTGCGCTCTGGGTACAGCCATGCAGGACGACGACCAGTGCCGCGCCCTCCGGCAGGTTTTCGGGAACGTAGAGGCGTGCACGCAAAGCGCCGGGATTGGAACCAAACCCGGTCACATCAGACAGCCGATCGTCATGGTGCTGTCCGGAAGCGATGGGTCGGCCGCGCATCGCGCTCAGCCGCGCGATCGTATCTGACATGTTCGCAAATCGATATCCTTGCTGGCCGGGATGGCATCGCACACAACGCGATTGCAGCAATATCGTTGCTGCAGTGCACAATAACAAGCTTACTCACAGTCAGCGGAGAGAGGGCCACCCTGACCAGCGCGTGGAACAATCGGATTGCGTTATCGTTGGGCAAAGAAGGAAATCCCATTTGGCCAAGGTAAAGAATTTCAGCAAGGCGATCGTCAGAGATGCAGACGCGGCCCGGCACTGAGATCAGGCGCAAAGACCCTTTGGGTCAAGACAGCGGCGCAGGGCGGAAAGGAGCCATCACGCGATGGAAAGCAGATCCTCGTTGATCGATGCCGAAGCGGCCAGGCGCGCGCTGTCAACGACGGAAGGCAGCAAGGGCGCGCTAAGGTCGGAACATGGCGATCGCGGGCGCGATGCTGACTGGCCATCGGAAATTCCGGCGCTTGGTTGGAAGGATATTTTCTGGCGACTTTGGGAAGAGTTCAACAAGGATCGGGTTCTCCTGGTGGCCGCCGGAGCCACCTTCTATCTCCTGCTCGCGCTGTTTCCGGCGCTGGCGGCGTTCATTTCGATTTATGGCTTTGTCGCGGATCCGGTCACCGTCGCGGACCATGTTGCCTATCTCGGCGGCTTGTTGCCGTCGGGAGGCCTAGACCTCATTCGCGATCAGTTGCACGCCCTTGCCACACAGAAACCGGGCGCCCTCGGGATCGGTTTCTTCGTCGGCCTGGCTATCGCGCTGTGGAGTGCCAACAGCGGAATGAAGGCGCTTTTCGATGCAATGAATATCGCCTACGAGGAAAGCGAGAAACGCAGCTTCATCACCTTAAATCTGATGTCGATTTTGTTCACCGTTGGAGCCTTATTCATTGGCATCGTGCTGTTGCTGACGGTGGGCGTTGTCCCCGCGCTGTTGCGCTTTCTCTACCTTGATGCCTGGACGGAAACGCTTGTTGCGGTATCGCGATGGCCTGTCCTGGTGGTGGCAATGCTGACGGGCATTTCCTTGCTCTATCGCTTCGGACCAAGCCGCGAACACGCGAAATGGCGATGGCTGAGTTGGGGGGCCCTGGCGGCGACGGGAGTGTGGATCGCTGCATCGTGGCTGTTTTCGTTCTATCTGCAGCACTTCGCCAACTACAACGCAACATACGGGTCGCTCGGCGCCGTCGTCGGCTTGATGATGTGGACATGGATTTCAGTCATCATCCTCATCGCCGGTGCGGCAATCAACGCAGAGATGGAGCACCAGACGGCGATCGACTCGACCACGGGTCCGGCGCTCCCCATGGGAAAGCGTGGCGCGGTCGTCGCGGACACTGTGGGTAAGGTTGCGGACTGACACTGCATCTTCCCTGGACGCAGGTAGCCCGTGTGCGATGGAAAAAATTGAAGGAGCATAGCCCGCGCGCGCTAGCCCTCAGCCTTGAAGTTCTTGGCCTCCTCCTTGCCCTTGTCCTTCCCGTGCTCCGCAACAAGATCCTTGGCCTGCTGCGGTGACACGTCGGTTGTCTCCGCGATGTGCACTGCCTCCTTGTCTGAGAGGCGATTGTCTTTCTTTCTCTGCTTGGTGGGCATGTCCGTATCTCCTGTTTGTAGCGGGAGTAACGGATTCAACCAGCTGTCCGTTCCAGATCGGGAGCTCGGCCCGCGAGTCCTACCCTTTCAAATCTGTGGTTGGTGTCGGATCGTTTGGCGGTGCCCCGCGTTGAGTGAAAAACCAGCTCAGAGGAACCAACATGGCAAACGATCGGCACGAAAAAATTCGGCAACGGGCATACGAAATCTGGGAACGCGAAGGTGGTGCCCATGGCGTTGACCAGCGCCAGTGGCTTCAAGCGGAAGCTGAAATTGATCAAGAGGCCGAACTGCCTTTTCACCGCGGGCGAAGGTCCTCAGGAAACCCGCGAGATTGCCAGCACTGACGTTTGACAGTCGAGGCACTGGCGATGCGAACGGGTATAACCGGCCAACAAGCGCAGGACCTGATCGACAGGCTCGGCAATGACCGCGCGGCAATCGAAGAGGCTGCCCGGAGCTTGGCGACACAAAAGATGAATTTCAGCAAATAGAAATTCGCCGAAACGAGGGCTTGTCAGGCGTCCTCCAAAGCCTCTAACGATCGCGCACCCCGTCTTGCTCATGCCGGCTCACCTCGCTCGGCTGGGCAGTTCGTCGTCTTCTTAACGTTGGCGGTAGAAGAGGAACGCTTTCCCACGCTCTGCGGTCCCGTCGCGATGAGACAGCTTTCTCTCTGCCCACCGGATGATGACTATCTGTCGAAGGCAGCGAAGAGAACACAGGCAGCACAAGTTGGCCCAACGATCAGGAAGCGCCGATCTTCCGCTCCATGGTGGGCGAGTGCCGAAATGGCTCGGAGACCGCATGACGCGCCTTGGCGCTGTCATGTGCGAAGCGATTATCCATCACTATGGACGCAACGAACTGCTGCGCAGACTTGCCCATCCCTTCTGGTTTCAATCGTTCGGCGCAGTCATGGGTATGGATTGGCACTCATCAGGGATCACGACCAGTGTCGTGGGCGCCTTGAAACGCGGTTTGACTCCCCTCTCCGGCGAACTTGGCATTCACGTCTGCGGCGGACGAGGGGCGCATTCGCGAAAGACTCCGCACGAGTTAGCACTGATCGGCGAACGTGTCGGCCTCGACGGAACAGCTTTGGCCAATGCCAGTCGGCTGGTTGCCAAGGTGGATAGCGCTGCCGTCCAGGACGGGTTCGATCTATATCTGCATGGCTTCATCGTCACCGATGACGGCGACTGGGTCGTGGTGCAGCAAGGCATGAATGGCGATAGCAAGGTCGCGCGTCGCTACCACTGGTTATCCGAAGGACTGAAAAGCTTTGTCGACCAGCCGCATGCGGCGATCGAGGGCGCCAACCAGGGCCAGATCATCAACCTGACGGATCATCGCGCCGAGGCATCCCGCAAGGGACAGCTGGATCTCCTGCTCGATCTTGGGCCCGACCGCATCCTCAAAGAATTCGCCAAGTTCGAACTCGGCCCAACGCCGGAGCCCGCACAGGCATTTCTACCGCACTTGGTCATGCCTGCGCATCACGATGTCAGGGAAAGTGATGTCGTGATGCGCCGCCTGCACGGGAACATAGCGGCCGCCGCCGAACGTGGGCCTTCGGATTTTGCAGAACTGCTTATGGTGCAAGGTGTAGGCGCACGTACGGTGCGGGCGCTGGCGCTGGTGGCGGAAGTCATGCACGGCGCGCCTTGCCGTTTCTCTGACCCTGCGCGCTTTTCACTGGCGCATGGCGGCAAGGACAGGCACCCCTTTCCGGTGCCGCTCAAGGTCTACGACGAGACGATCGGTGTTTTGAAGTCCGCGGTTCAGAAGGCCAGGCTCGGACGAGACGAAGAGCTTGGAGCTTTGCGTCGGCTGGACAATCAATCTCGGCAAGTCGAGCGCTATGTCACGGGTCCCAGCCTCAAGGAATTTGTCGCGGGAGAATTCGATCAATCGCATCTGCTCGGCGGCCGTAGCGTATTCGGATGGGAGCCTGCACCGGAAGAAACGCTGACGACGTCAAGCAAGAAGGTGTGATCGTATATTTTTCCGACGGTGCCGAGCCGTCAGCGAACCGACGAAAACCTTTTCGCCCCATATGCGTTGTCCTTTCAAACCGAAGGAGGCAATTCATGCTGACGAAAACCGACACCTCGAAGGCAACACAGACTCAACGTCGCGTACAACGCAAGGTCGACGCCGACGACCGCAAGAAGGCGAAATCTAAACTCGATGGCGCCATGCAGGCTGGCGCGCGAAAATATCCCGAACCGCCTTTCCCGAAACAACACCACCCGAAACCGGGCGAGGAGTGGCAGATAAAGCCAGCGCCGCTCTATGACGCGCCGTTCTGGCAGGGTTCGAAAAAGCTCGACGGCAAGGTGGCGCTGATCACCGGCGGCGATTCAGGCATCGGCCGGGCTGTCGCAGTGTTATTCGCGCGCGAAGGCGCCGATGTCGCCATCGTCTATTTGTCGGAGGACAGGGATGCCGAAGTAACCAAGCAGGCAGTCGAGGCCGAAGGCCGGCGCTGCCTGACCTTGCGTGGTGATGTCTGCCGCCGCCCCTTTTGCCGCCGGGCCGTGGCGACAACAGTCAAACAATTGGGTGGGCTCGACGTACTGGTCAACAACGCTGCCTTCCAGGTCCATTCCGCGGATTTCGCCGATCTCACTGAAGAGCATTTCGACACGACGCTGAAGACCAATCTCTACGGCTATTTCCACATGGCGCAAGAAGCGGTGGCGCACATGAAGCCGGGCTCGGCCATCATCAACACCGGTTCGGTGACCGGCATCGACGGCTCGAAACAACTGGTCGACTACTCGATGACGAAGGGGGGCATCCACGCTTTCACGAGGGCGCTGTCGGGCAATCTCATCCCCAGGGGCATCCGCGTCAATGCGGTGGCCCCCGGGCCGGTTTGGACGCCGCTCAACCCTTCGGAAAAGACGGCTGAGGATGTCTCGCAGTTCGGCGCGAAGACGCCGATGAAGCGGCCGGCACAACCGGAAGAAATTGCGCCTGCGTATGTGTTTTTTGCCTCATCGCAATGCTCGAGTTACATCACCGGCGAGATCCTGCCGATTGTAGGCGGGTATTGAGCAGGCAAGGGCGCCGCAGCCGCTTAGGGAGATAGGCCGGCGGAGTGCAATCTTACTGGCTACAGCTGAGATTCGATCGGAAGGTGGCGGACCAATGCCGCCAGGACCCTGCGAGAAATTCCGGCTTCAGGTTCATGGGTATAGTCCTGAAGCTTGCCTTCGTCGCAGCCGTGCCAATGCAGAACATTGTTTTTCAATTCGAGCCGATAGCTCGCTTCCGGTGCGATTTCCGTTTGAAACCGATCCCGCAGTCCCGCGACTAATTTCTCATCCTCAAAGAGCACGCCCATTTCCGAATTCAAAGACACTGATCGAGGGTCGAAATTGAAGGAACCGACGAAACCGGTCTTTTCGTCCACCGTGAAAGCTTTCGTATGCAGACTGGCGCCCTTGGAACCAAATACCGAGATCGCAGGCTGCCGGCTGAAGGGCTGAAGCTCGAAAAGTTTGACGCCATTTCTCAGCAGCCGCTTC
The DNA here is from genome assembly GCF_056402815.1 of Mesorhizobium sp. P3_B5. Taxonomy (NCBI): domain Bacteria; kingdom Pseudomonadati; phylum Pseudomonadota; class Alphaproteobacteria; order Hyphomicrobiales; family Phyllobacteriaceae; genus Mesorhizobium; species Mesorhizobium sp. P3_B5. The sequence goes on from NZ_JBFUGR010000010.1 coordinate 119,878, forward strand.
CGATAGTTTGCATAGGCCCCATGGACCGCTGCGACATCTGTAGCGGCCAAGGAATTGGTCAAAACGGAAACGCCGACCCCCTTGCCGATCAGGTCCAACAATATCGCTGAACCCCTTTTGCCAGGGATGAAGTAGGGGGATACTATTTCCAGACATTCGCGCGCCGATTGAATGATGGGGCGTAACTCCTTCATGAGCCAGCTTCGACGTCTCCAACCACGCACCTTCTCAGGTGGATCGGAAATCACCCGCACTCGTTCCACCCAGTGCACATCGTTGCTGGCCGCGATGAACTCTGCGATGGATCCTCGGTCCCCCATCCCGTTCAAGTATTCGGTTTCGGGATCTATGCCTTCAAACAAATTGTCGTTCCCCTGCTCGGCGGCTGAACCGAGTGCATCGATTGGCTTTGCTTCCTCGCAAGCCCAGAAAGCATCGAAAATTTGAGACGTTTGCTGCACTGCAGGACCGAGGAGCAGCAGGTCGAGGTCCCTGAAATTGGTTTCCGCCGCATCGAAATAGGCATCGCCAACATTCCGACCGCCGACAATGGCAATGTTGTCGTCCGCGATCCAAGCCTTGTTGTGCATACGCCGCGTCAGTGCAAAAAGCCGCAATAGCACTTCCACACCACGCATGATCCTGCCCGACCTGATGCCGCTCGGATTGAACAACTTCAATTCGATGTTGGGATGCTTGTTCAACGCCAGATATGCTGAATCGTTTTTGCGCGAGTTGACGTCGTCAAGGAGTATTCGCACCTGCACGCCCCGCTCAGCGGCCCGAAAAACTTCCTGCAGAAGCAAGCGACCGGTGTGGTCATCGTGCCAAAGGTAGTACATGAGGTCGAGGGTGCGAACTGAGCTTCTTGCCGCCAGCACCCGCACGGCAAGCGCGTCATTGTATCCGAGATAAGCAGCAAGCCGCTCTTTCCCGCCTTGATATTGTCGTCTGCGGTTTGCGAAATGGATATGTCCATAAAAATGACCACCTTTGGACGGCGATCACAGCCGGCCTTGCCTAAAATCATAGCAAGAACCGTTCAGGGGTAATCTGGTTGCATATGCAGTTGCCTGATCCCCTCACAGCCCATGCTTCCCTAGATTTGCCAGATTATTTCAAAGAAAGGGGATCGCTACACGACTGACGAAGCCGATATAAAGCGGAGATGGCGGAGCTTACAGCCGAAGTCGTCTATATAAAGAATGCAAAACCGCGTTCGCCAAGGGACTGCGGAACGAAATACCAGCTTACGAATTGTTATTGGATCGCAACAATTTACGGGAGGCGATCATGGGTCGCGGGATCTTGCTCTGGTTGCTCGGAATTCCGATTCCTATCATCATTCTCATCATGCTTTTTGCACGGTAGGAGGCGTTAATGCAGTCCACCCTATCGGCTGTCGATGTTTCCACTTCCACCGAATCCTCTTCAACCGCCGTCAGCTGGGGACCGATCATCGCCGGCGCCTTCGCGGCCTCGACGCTGACCTTCATCCTGATGCTGCTTGGCTCAGGGCTCGGGCTCACCATGGTTTCGCCGTGGTCCGGCTCCGGCGCTTCTGTGACCACCTTCGCGGTGTCCACCGGGATCTGGCTGGTCATCGTGCAGTGGCTCTCGTCAGGGGTCGGCGGATATCTCGCTGGCCGGCTGCGCACTAAATGGGTCGGCATCCACACGGATGAGGTCTATTTCCGCGACACCGCGCATGGCTTCCTGGCCTGGGCGCTGGCGACGCTACTCGTCGTCGGCGTGCTCGGCTCGGCGCTGTCGGCGGTAGTTGGAACCGGCGTGCAAGCCGTGTCCACGGTCGCATCGGGTGCCGCGATGGGCGCTTCGGCGGGTGCTGTAAACGGGGCATCGACCGACAATACGACATCCTATCTCGTGGATTCGCTGTTCCGTCCGGCCGATGCAACCAAGCTGGCAGCCGTCAATCCGGACAGCGACGCCGCGGCGCAGGCTTCGCGCATCCTGATCGCCAGCGCTGCTGCAGGCGAGATTTCGGCCGACGACAAAACCTATCTAGCGCAGCTGGTGGCTGCCCGCACCGGCTTGGCGGAAGCTGATGCCAAGGCCCGCGTCGATGCGCTTATTGCCAAGGTTGAGGACGCCAAGGTCAAGGCTAAGCAAGCCGCCGACACCGCACGGAAGGGCAGTGCCACCTTTGCACTGCTCGGTGCGCTGTCGCTGGTCATCGGCGCCTTCATTGCCAGTGCCGCGGCGGCCCTCGGCGGCAGGCAGCGCGACGAGGAGGAAGCGGTTTTCCTGACCAACCGCTAAAGCGGCCCGCTCAATTCAAGAAAGAGAAAGCGCGGCGCGAAGTCCGCCTTTCTCAATCATCGTCGCGGCCGGCCAGGGCACCTACCAATTTTCAGGTGGTCCACGTCGGCAGTGCGAATAGTTGGCCGCCGCAGCTCGGTCACGGCCCCGGCAGGCGGAACATAAGCTGTTTTGAATAGTTGAGTTCCAGCTCGGATGTTGTCACTGGCATCCGGCGCAGGCTGGTGGGTCAAACCCCGGCCGGCCCGCGTCATTGGTCCCTCCATGGCGCGGGCTTTTTGCGGCCAGCGCGAACGCTGGGGATCGGCCACTCCTGCTGAAGCTAAGGGAGCCCGCCAGCGTGCGTCTGTCTCGAACTGATCTTGAGCAAATTTATTCCCGTCGATGCAAGCTATCCTATGACCGAAGTCGTTACGAGGATACCCTGCCACGGAGCAGGGTCGCCTGACTCTAAACCAATCAGTCTGCGGTCCTGCTCCCGGTGACGCGCTCTGACCACCCGAACATGAGCGTTGGCGAGAAGCCGGCCTCGGTCGCCTCGGGGGCGTCGAACGCTCCCGCTGGCTCTGCGTTAGTTGTACGGCAGTCGCGAGGCACCGCATTGCTTCGGCCTTACCTTTGGAGGTGACGGCGAAGCAGCCTTATGTTGCGATTGTTCGCCTTGAAATAGACGTCGAAGATTGAGCCGAGAATAGGAACGCTTCCTACCACTGTATCAAGCAGTACGTTACCTAACATGCGGGCGACCAAGCCATTTCCAGCCCCGCAGTTTCGGGCTCGCAAGACGATATAGGCCGAGACCAGGCCCGTCGCCACATCTCCGAGTACGGGCACCAGACCCACCAGGGCATCCAGTCCATAACGAACTGACGTCCCCGGAATGCGCCAGCGGGAATCAAGCAAAGCGGCCAATAGATCCAGCTCGGCGATTGCTTTTTCTGCCTCAGGGTCGCGATGGCCCTGCCCCCGCGTCCCGGCCGCCGGGCGTGTGCGATTTACCAGACCTCCCCGGTCTAGAGTTGTGACTCTAGACATCGCCGCCTGAATTCTTGGCTTGCGGCCTACGTGGGGGCACGTCGTCGAGCAGGGTGGTCTCATCCGAGCCTTGCGTTCCCTCAGCTGGCAAATCACCATTTGGCGTCATCTTGTTGACTGCCTCGGGCAAATCTCGCGTGATCCTGCGGATGAGGTCCTCGCGCGAAAGACCCGTCTGCATCGAAAGGGAAGTGAGCGTGTCTTCGTCAATAGCCGCTTCCACGTCGCTTGGCTGGATCGGCTCGTTCGGCCCGGTGCCAACCCAAGAGTCGACTTTCGATCCTGCCCCTGCCCCTCTGAATCGGTCGAGGATGTCCCCAAGGGCCGTCCCGGACACCCCTTTCGATATCTGATCCAGAATCCCGCCTTGCGGGTCGTTGGGATTACGATTTCCCGCTTCACGGATCATGTCGCCGATCTTGTCGCGATTTTGGTATGCCAGGACGCCAAGCATCGCGATCGCCAATTTTCCCAGATTTGCCATTTTGGCCTCCTCAACGGTTCAAGTGGAGGAAGGGCTCAGCTTCACAAAAGTTCCGCGAGCGACGATCTAATGTTGGGTGTCGTTGCGGTGCTGTCCGGAGCGATCGACCAATTTGCCCGACTGGGGATGTGAGGACCGTTACCAGGCACGTTTGTGCTCAAGCGGTGAATCAGAACGCCTTGGGCCGAGGGAACGGAACCAGATAGGCCGTGGCGCGTCATATAGGCAGGTTCCGTCCGGAGTGACATCATGATCAGGCTCCTTGTTGTCGCCGCAGCGTTCCTCCTCGCTTGTGGCGGGGCCGAAGCGGCTAAGCTGGACCTGACCGCCGTCAACCAGGCTCAATTCGCATCCGACAACTCAAAAGGCTTCAACCCAGTCGTTTTGAAGGCGCAAATTCTTTTAGATCGGGCGCGCTTCTCGCCGGGCCTGATCGACGGCCGGCTTGGTGAGAGCTTCGCCAAGGCGGTCAGTGCCTTCCAGACGGCGAACGGATTTCCGTCCGATGGCAAGCTCACTCAGGAGACCTGGGACAGGCTGTTGGCTACCTCCGCGAGCCCAGTCCTGAACACCTATGAGCTGACGCGCAAGGATGTGCGCGGACCGTTTACCAAGCGAATTCCGGCTCGCCTGGAGCGGATGGCCCGGCTGTCGAGGCTCGGCTATCGCAATACGGCCGAGAAGCTGGCGGAGCGCTTCCATATCAGCGAACCCCTGTTGCGAAGGCTCAATCCTGGCATCGGCTTCAGGAAGGCCGGCACGAAGTTGTTGGTGCCTGATATTGGTCGGGGCGATCCTCCCGCCGCCATTGCCGAGGTTGAGGTCGACAAGGAGGCTCGCGTGCTACGCGCGCTCGATCCTTCCGGTAAAGCGCTTGCAGTCTACCCCGCCTCTATCGGCAGCGACGAAAAGCCGGCGCCGAATGGCCAGGCAGAGGTCAGACGCGTGGTGCACAATCCGACCTATCACTACGATCCCCGCTTCGCTTTCAAGGGGGTCAAGACGAAGCGACCTTTCACCGTTGCTGCCGGCCCGAACAATCCGGTGGGGTCGATATGGATCGATCTGTCGATCGAAAGCTACGGCATTCACGGCACGCCCGAACCCGGCAAGATCGGGAAGACCTTCTCGCACGGCTGCATCAGGCTGACGAACTGGGATGCCGAAGACCTCGCCTCGATGGTGCAAAAGGGCACGAAAGTTACCTTCAAGGACGAAATTGCCGACGCTAGCAACACGCCTAACTAGGCAACACCTCACTTTCGCAGAACTAATTTCAACCCGTTTTTCGAAGCGTATCGCTATTCCGACGTAGGTCCGGTGAGGACGGAACCGTCACTTAGAAAATCGACCGCTGCGAGTACAACCTCCGATAGGGCTGGACGGTTTAACCATTTGCTCTGACTCAGTCCGCAACTCCGGCATCGTGGTGCACGATCGCGTCCAGGATCGCCTCATAGACGCTCCCGGTATCCTCCTCGATCTCAACGCTGCTTATGCCGGCCGCCTTGGCGTCAGCGAATAGCTTTTGAGTAAGCTCGGCAACTGAGATGATATCTGCTCCCGCCGTCTCAGGGACGTTTGCGCCTATCCATTTATACAAAAAGTCGGTTCCACAAGTGCTCATTCGGCCACAAGTCGGAAGCCGGCGTTAAGTTCCAAGCGGCCGGACCGCAGCATCATCCAGCTCCGCTTCCAGCTGGTCGCTGATAGGCTTGGTCTTCCCGCCGGCAATCGGTTCGCCGTCGAAGCCCTTCAGCCATGCATCGGCATATTCGTCCCAGAACTGCGGAACGACGCGCGCCTTACCGTCTTTGCAGGCCTGGACGCCGTACATCCATGCATACGCAAACCGTTCGTGGTCCCTTCTAGCCACTGCCATTTAGTCTTCCTCCCGAAAATCCTGTAGCGAGGCATGGCGAAGGTCCTCCTCGCCGCGCAGATGCTTCACAGTCGCAACGAGGCCTGGCTTGACCCATTGCGTAGCCTGCCGCTTCATGCCCTTCGGCGCCGTTCCTGCGTGGTCCTGGACGCGTTTCCAGAGCCGCTCCCGCAATTCCCTATTCGAGGTGATGAAGGCCGAGCCCACATAGCGCCCGGTGCCGCGCTCGGCCATGAGTGCAAATGCCGGCTTGCCCGCCTCGCGCTCGACGCCGAGCAGATCGAACTCGCCGATGGCGTAGCATTTCGCCTTCAGCCAATCGGCCTTTCGTGGCTCACCGAAGTCAGACAGGCCGGCAGCGTTGAGAACGATGATCTCGCCGTCGATGATCGCGCTCTCGACGCCGAGCGCAGCGCCTGCTGCTGCAAGGTCGCGATATTTCGAAGTCCAGTCGAGGCCGCGTCTCGTGAAGATCCGAGTTCCCTGGTCGCCGATGATCATCTGGGATCGGTAGCCGTCGAATTTGACTTCGTGAATCCAGCCGTCGCCCTCTGGAGGCTTCTCCACAAGGATCGGCATCAAAGGCTCGAAAAACCTCAAACTCATGAACCTACCCGCAACACGGCGATTCAATTAGCTTGCGCTTAAATGGTTCCCGAAATGAAAAAGCCCGATGTAAGCCGGCCACCAAGCTCCGGAGCTTCAGCGAGCGCAGGGAGTTTCCTGGAAAAGGAGCGCATACATGCCTCGCTATCAATCGACGAATGGACGACCCCACCCTGCGATGACAGCGTACCCGCCCCTCAACATCAGGTTCGTCGATGGGAGATGGATGGTCGTATCTTCATTGAACGAAGCCAGGATCGCCCTTAAAGCCCAGTGGCCGAATAAGGATGCTTAGGCAACCCGGATTGTATCAGCCGCTACAGAAGGCAGTTGCAGGCCAGACGTCGCCTTGGCTGCGAACAAAGCGGCCGCTCTCAAGCAAGGGCTAGTGGAAGATGTCGGCTTGAACGCCAGGAAGCCCGCCGGCCGCTCTCAAAGAAAGAAAATGGTCCGCGCCCGTGGGCTTAGAACTCGGGCCGACCAAGAAATGAGGGAACCTTGGCCAGCAGCCGATACAACCGGGCGGCCTGCTCGCGGCCGAGCTTGCGGCCAACTTTATTTTGCATGGATCACGGTCTTAGCCTGCTTGCAGCTCCCGCAGACTCCCTTGTCCCGCTCGAAATCGGACGTAGTCCCGAGCGCCCCTGTGATCTGCGCAACTTGTGCGGGCGTTACGTTCATCGCATCTACGATGCAGCTATCGCAGAGAGCCATTGGCTTCTTAGTGGTAATCCAAGAATTGACGCGGTGAGCAGCTATCATACGGTCCCCCATCCATTTGCTTGCAGCTCATCCATAACTATTAGAGAGTCCTAATGTTCCCTAGGCTTCACTACTCGCGCCCCCCAGCTTGCCACTCTCAACGAAACCCGCCGCTCCATTGATGGCAGCGGCGGGTCCTAGATGATGTCGGGGGGTTGCGTGACCCGACGTAACGAAAAGTCTGCTGTGGTGAGGAACAAAGTTCGCTTCTGCGATGTTAATATTAGCGGAGGCTCATATGCATGCAACTGTGGCCGCAGTTTTGGCTGCCAGGAATAAGAACGCGGAGATTCTTGGGGTATTGGATCTCGCCAATAAAACTGACGCCAAAATCGAGGCAATTCGCTTGGGTGAGGCTATCCAGTTCGTCGCCAACGCCACGGTGCTGGGATTCGATGTTCGTGCAGCGATGGTGTTCTATGGAGAGCGGGGAACTCCAAGCCTTAGGGCTAATGATTGCGAGGAGCTATGGGCAAAATACGGCGCGGCGCTGCTGCGGCCATGAATGTGTCCCTTTAGGTACGGCCGATTCGGGAATTCAGACACGATCCGCTGACGTAAAGAGCAATCAGGTTTAGATCCGGTGCGCACATTTTATGTGCCCCATGTCATTCAACCGATCTCGGCAGTCCCCTCCGCCCATCGGCGATCAACGCGGCAATGGCCCGCCGCGTGGCAATTGCGCGCTACATTCGTGCGAACCTATCAAGCCCTAGGCGTCGCCACTGGCCTTCCGCGAAGACCAGAGCGAAAGATTCAATCTCGAACCATCGGGTTATTTCTTGGTCTTCCTCAACCACGCGGACGAACCACTCGCCGCAGGCCTCTACCACTTCCACTGAGGGTCATCGCTCTGGGACCGATAGCTGAGATCCAAACACACTCGACAGCGGAAGGCCTCTCCGGCGTAGAGCACTTCGCATCGTCGATCGCAGGAAGGGCAGATAAACCAGCGGCGCACTCCGCCGAAATGTTGTCCCGTGCAATCCAGCGCGAGGACCTCATGAACGCGCGGCCATTCCTGGGCGGGTCCCCGACGGTGGTAGGTCAACTCCAGACGGTCTCCGTCCGTGAAAATTTCAATAGAAATGCTAGGACGGACGCCGACATTCCAGGTCAACTCCCCTCTGCGCCCCGGCGCCAGCAGACCGCCCTTGCGCAAGTCCGAGATGCGGAGATCGAGCAGGTCCTCGCACTTCCGGCGGGCTCCGCTTCTCCACCGATTTCCCAACCCCGCGCCGCCCATCAGAACCGGCGCCTCCGGCAGATCAATTCACCTACTCGCCCTAGAGTTTGGGTGTCGACGCTCCTTTTGAAGGGCTCTCACCGCGGTTCATGATTCATGCTGAGGTAGGTGGGATCGAATTCGGCGATGTCCACCAATCGATCCCAATCCAAAACAGTCACTAATGTGGTTCGCCCAGCCTATGACACCGGCCCTCCGCAAGGCCCCGAGAACCCGGTTCATATGCACTACAGACAGCCCGAGCACGTCAGCGAGCTCGACCTGTGAAATTGGGAGGTGAAAACTCATGCCGTTGGTGCGCTTCACAACTTGAAGCCGAACGAAAAGTTCGCAAACAAGATGCGCAAGATGGGATGTCTTTGACCGCCTTCCCATGGCGACAATCCACTCTCTATGGATGGCTCCGTCAACGAGAGTGTCCAGCAGCCCAGCGTGTCCGCTAGGTATTCGAGGATGGCCGCCGACTGAACGAAGACCCGGCCGTCATGTTCGATCACTGGCACCTGACCCCAGCGCGACAGAGCACGGAATTCGGCCGTCAGGTGCATGCCGCGCTGGAAGCTGATATAACGAAACGTGAAGCCGATGCGGCATAGGCGCAGCATCAGCGCTATCCGGTAGGTCGGTAGGGAATGCGGGCTACCATATAGCGTGAACCTGGCGCTCACTCACTCCTCCTCCGCTCATGGAAATGATTAAACGCTCGACCATCATACGCGGTTTTCGTGCGTCTTGTCGGTCATCGCCCGGCCTTTGCCTTGCCGTAGGCGTTCGGGCTGGAGTCCGGCGTGTAGATCAGCCCGACGTCGTTCCCGTTGTATTTTTTTTGCAGCGAGCTTTGGCCGGATGTCCTGTTCCACGGCATGAAATCTTCATGCGCTCCCCTCGCGAGGCGCCCTGTCCCGTGGCATCATGCCGGGCGGCTTACGTTGAAGGGGAAAGCGCATGACAGAACTGTTGCAATATCTGGCGATCGCGTCGAGCTTTGTTGCGGCTGGACTCGGTATTCGCGCCGCCAATGTTATCGTCCGCGATTCAATTGACGACTTCATGGTCGACATCGGACAGCAGAGCCGATGGGCCAGCTATGCTGCCCTCGCAGCAAGTGCTTCTGTCTTCCTGCAAGCCGTAGACCGTATGGCGCAATAATCCGCGCGGAAGATGGGGACCCGCCGCGACGCCCGCCTGATCCTCCGGCTCGCCTTCATTGCCCTGTCGCTGTATCTGGTCGGCTTCTGGGCCTATCGCCTGTTGCAATGGGCAGGCCTGCTGCTGGTGTAGATCCACGCCTAGCTAGATTTCCGGGTCAGAAGTCGAGCTTCCCGGATGAGCGACGACCAGTCGTATCCCAACGCAGTGACTAGCTCGCGAGCTTGATCTTCGGTGATATTGGCCGCTTTCACCAAGCGTCGGATGAGCGCTTCTTCGTCTGTTCGCGGGGGCTGGATTGGTTCGTCCACCGGAATTTCCTCTCCCAGATAGTTGCAACGCCCGCACACCACGCTTGTTCCGTAACGGGGAAATGACTCGCGAATTTGGAAGTACAGTGTACAATCCGCTGCTGTCTTGTGAGGGGGGCGTAAAATGTCAGGCGCCAAGGTATCGGCATTCGATTGCGACATCCTGCGCACCGCCTTTCGCAAAGCGGTCATCGATGACGACATCCCGGAGGATCGATGGCGGGAATTAGCGGCGCAAAATGATCCGCGACTTCACCGACAACCCGGAGGTCGAACCGGACTTGCTGGACTGGATTGTGCGCAAGTAGCGGGCGCCACCCGACCATAGGGCGCAGTTCCCCCTATTATGAAGCTGCCCACCACGCCAGACCGCGCCAACGACAACGGCAAGCCGGAAGATCACCTAGCTGTGGCAACGGTGGCCCTTCACGCTGCCATCAAAGGGCTGGATGCACCGGTTGAGTTGCTGGCTAGCAAGATCGAAGCGCTGCCAGTATCTTCCTCGACTGATATCATATCGGCGCTGGTCGTCTCGGGAACGAGATCCACTGGTGCAGAAACTTAGTGCCACGTATGGTCATCGATCCCGCCCCTTCAGGATTCTGGCCTCCCGCAGCAACGATGCGCGATCGGTCCCGATCATATTGACGAGGTCACGAGCCTGCGCTTCGGTGATGCCGGTTTCCCGCGCGAGGAACCGGACGAGGAAGTCCTCCTGCTCCTCTCTATCCCCGCGGTCGCGTCGTTTTTCGTCGCCGATGTAGGACGACCTGGGCTGCTTGGCCGAGCGGGGCGATTGAGCGTCGCCCTGTAGCGAAACAGCTTTCACGTTCAGGCCAGCCTCCTTGGCAGCCGTCAGAAAGGCACGCCGAGCATTCTCCACGTCTTCGGCTGTACTCAGGGGGCCCGTGCAAGCCTGAAGTGCAGCCCGGTACCTTGGCCCGTGCGATTCCGGCCAACGCTCCATCATGAATATGGCGGCCTCGGATACGCTGCTCATAGTGCGAAACTCACCTACGATTTCCGTTTCAACGATGATTGGAACTGCGAAAAACGGATCGTGCATGGTTACCCCCTGACAATGCAGAACCGAACGGGGAAGCACTGTTTTCGTTCCGGTCGACGCGAGAAAAGCAGATCGGACCGTGCGTCAATAAGCGTGTGGACGGTTCGCCGGGCGATCGATAAACATTACCAATGAACAGCAAGCGCCTAGACCACAAACTGGATTGTAAGGCGTGTGGGACGATCCAGATGGACATCCCGGATAGTGCGGAGGAGCACACGCCGATTCATTGCAGCAAGTGCGGTGGCCACCTCGGAGAATGGGGAGAGCTGCAGGACGATTTTTACGCCCAAACGCGCGGCACTGAGGCCTTCGATCTGAACAACGGCAACATCACCAAGAAGTAGCGCCGGTCGTGATGCCCTGCTTGGCGGCGGCCTTCATGGCTGGTCGCTCCTCAACCGCTATCCAAGACCATGAAACCGGTTCGATCCGGCAATGCCCCTTAGCGGCCCAGAGGCAGCCTTGAAAGCGTAATCAGCTCCGCTTCATCAACCACGCCGGCCATGTAGTTGGCGATGATCCGAGAGGCCAGTCTGTCCCGCGCATCAGCTGATTGGTCAGCGGGTTTGAGCTGTTCGAAAACCCGGCCGAGCAAAGCCAATTCGGCGGGATCAAAAATCCCCGCATCCACAGCTTTTCGTCTGAAGGGCACGGCTACTACTCCTCCTCCCGAAAATCCCTGCAGCGAGGCATGGCGCAGTTTCGCCTCGCCGCGCAGATGCATCACCCGGGCCCTGGTGCCCGGCTTAAGCCAGTCGACGGCTGGCCCAGCCACAAAATGCCGGGCGGCTGTTCGGCCCTTGTCTCCAGCAAAAAAGCCCGCCGACCGAAGCCAGCGGGGAGGGTCTCGAGTAGCCAGATATTGGGTCTGGCAGATTGGAAACGTTCAGGCCCGTGTTTTGTTTTTTGCCGACCCAGATCATTAGAACTCGCCGGGGAGAAAACCCCAACCACCTCAAACCCGGCGAGCCCTGGAACGTCCAGCCCTTTGCGATCCTGCCTATCGGCTCGCCTCCGTGTGCGGCGCAAAAAAGCAGCGGATAGTCATAATCGGGGTGGCAATTCTATTTAAGCGCCGCTGTTACCGCCCAGCTGAAGACCTCTTGTACCTTCATTGCCGCATGTCGGTTGCGGCTTCGAGGGTCGCGCGCCTTCAGCATGAAATAGCGGCTTTCAGGCAGTTTCGGCAGGCCTTCGTCCGGGCCGACGGGTCTGAGACCCTCAGGCAGCGCATCGTCTTCAGGCGTGCTCGTCACCGCCATGCCTGCTTGCACCGCTGCTAGCAGGGCTTGCGTTGTCGAAGACGTGGAGACGATGCGATAGCGGCGACCATCTTGCTCTAGCGATCGGAGCAGCATGCTACGCCACGGGCATTCACTGAGTTCGGCCGGCCGCGTAGAGCAATCGGCGGCAGAGATGGCAAGAGGTAGCGGATGGCGCAGATGCTGCTCATGCTTGTCGGACGTGATCCACTTGGCCTGGCTGCGCCAGACTTCAACCACTGGCCATTGTCTCGACTGCAGCCCGTCCCTCAGGATTACGAGGTCGAACTCCGCGTCTTCAGTTTCAGCGCCAGGATGCAGGAACCCGTCACTTCCACCTCCACCTCAGCGCCGGGGGCCGCGTGGGAGAAATGGTCGAGGATTTGGGGCAGAAATCGCGCCGAAAGCTCGGCAGCGATCCCCAGCCGGATCGTGCCATGGACCGGAGCTGCCTGCATAGAGCGCATGATGTCGTCGTTGAGCGCCAGAAGCTCGCGTGCCCGCTCAAGTAATTGGAGCCCCGCTGTTCAGCTCGACGATACCGCCTTTGCCGCGCACGATAACCGTCTTGCCAAGCAAACCTGAGCCTCTGCACCTGCAGCGACACCGCGGCCTGCGTGCGCCCGACGCGTGTTGCTGCACGTGTAAAGCTCTTCTCCTCCGCGATCGCGACGAAGGTGCGAAGAAGATCGAGATCAAAGCTTGCGGGGACAGCTATGGCTATAAGCCTCGCTTATTGCCGGGATTTGCACAACTCGTTTCCGTTCGGACGGCGATAGACGCATCCTCGCTTCACCAACAAGGAGACATGAAGGTGACCATCACGCATGACCAGATAGGCGGCTTCCAGCTTGCCGGGCGTTCGCAGCTCCTGACCGCAGCTGAGTGCGCTAGCTCGACAAGGCGGCTTACTGGACCGCATTGGCCGACGCGAGTTTCACTGAATGTCGCGTCGGCCTTTAGCTTCTCGGAAGCTCTTCACAGTCTGCAACGAGCCGGCCCGACCAAATTGCGCGTTCATCGCGTGGTCCTGGACGCGGGTGAGTCTGATAAAATCTCGACCTTAGCCGCGCTTTGAGTGACCTCCAGAGCTGGCCGCCAGCATAACGGGCCGAGCTTCTTTAATGATCTTGAGCGCTTCCTCTTTGGTGAGGCCGCACTTGCGGGCAGAGTAATCGACTTCAATCGCCCGCTCGCGATCCAGTGGAGATTGGCTGCTGTGCTTTGCCTCCTTGCCCATCGGCGAATGTTACCACATTCCGAAAAAGGACCCGCGCCGGTGCGAGAAGCGCGGGCCGGCCGACTCAGCCGGCCATCGTCGTCCTGTCTTGGCCCGCACCCCTTTCGCAAAGGCGCGGGCCGACCAAGAAATGAGGGTATCTTGGCCAGCAACCGGAACCGTTAAGAACCAGCCGTTGCGGATCGGGAATATGGGAGGTTCCAAGGGCACACAAAAAAGCCCCCTGCGCGAGCCAGCGGGCGAAAGTTTTGAAGACGCGTCTGAGGACAGCCCATCCCCCGGATAATCGGGATTCTATGCCGAAGAGAGTAGTGAAGGCGTGGGGCATTGCGCCAAGCGGCCGGCTACCATGGGCGGGGTTTTCTTACCGGTAGTCGGGGTCTTCTCACGGTCAGGCGAGCTTTTCTTGCCGGAAGCGACTTTGGTTTGGCGGTAGGCATGCTTTTCTCTCTTGCCCTCTCCAGTTCCATCAGCCTGATGTATTCTCTCTCAAAGGCCTCCATGTTCTTCCGGTCCTCGCTCCGGAGATAGAAGTACGGCACGGCAAATGCCAAAATCATGACCACGCCGGTCGCGCCCGTCATGTGGTTGCTGCCGACAAGCCAACAAAAGACCGCCACCGAGCCGCCAGCGATTGCCGCCCCGGTCACACCTGCCCGGAAAGGATCATATCGAGGCGGCGGCGCAACCGAGTCTGCCTGCCGCCTAGCCTCGAAGCTGATGTTTGAAGCATCCAATCTGACAATTCCCGATGTCGATGGAATTTTTAGCGACTTCTAATGAAACGGCAAACCTTCTGACGCTCCGCGGCGTAGGCAACAAACGATTGATCTCACCGTCAACGGACATGTTTTGGCGCTCGACGGGTTCTATCGGTCTCCCTCTGTGCAAGCATAGGCGCGCCCGGACGCACCCGGCCCGAGACTCTTCGACCCATTTACAAAGCTCGTCAGAACCAATTCAGGCAAGAACCCGACGGCTTCGTCGTGACGGCGGCGGAAATCACGGGGCAACACCGGGTCAGGACCGCATGGCGGGGACGAGCGGACCTATGAGCGCCAGTCGGCCGCCAAAACCATGCATCCACTTGCTTCGAAACAGCTCTAACAGTTGTCGCCGTCTTAGGTGACCTCAGTGCCACATTCTCTCTCTGAGCCATTTAAGAAACCTGTTCCCACTGATTGTCCGGCGGACTCTGGCTGCAGCCCATTGCCCGCTCATCGTGGTCCCGACATGGCAACTGCAGACGATGTCATGCAATTCCCAGTCAGTCAGTTCGAAGAAGCGCTTTGCTTCCCCATAGGTATCACTCTTCAGGCCCAGCCCACGCAGCACCGAATCCTCGAAGGCCACTGTGATTGGCGAGCCCTCCGCGCGTGCTGCGTCGCGGGCTTCCCCTTTCAGATGCTCAGTGCCGGTAAGCGCCCGCAGGCGTCGCTTGGGATTTTCTTCCAGCATCTCTGCCCAGCGCTCACTGCGCTGTTGCCGGGTCATGATCGGGTATGTCGACAAGGGTTCGACTTCTGCGACTGTCTGCAGTTGGCTTAGTGTTTGGTATTTCACGATTGGCTCCTGCTGATCGAGGTCCCTTCCCAACAAGAACTATCGCACCACGACGCGCCGACAAGAGCCGGCAGGCGCCATCTTGATCGTATCGTTAGCGCGACTTGCGCGTCGAGTTCATCGCCGAGAATGGCGGCGGCGCCGGGGTGAGGCTGTGAAAGTCGCCAACGCCCAGCCACTCATCTCCCCGGCGGCGAAGCCGGCATCATCGAAAAACAGCGAAATGTAGCAGGGGGCGGAGTTATATCGTTTTACACAATCCCTAATTGCTGGACTCGCGCGATGCACTGGCTGTTAATTTTGCCTCCGGACGAGGAAGGAAAGTAGCGAACTGGGAGGAATTACATGAATTACGATTTCGGTATCGGCCATCGATCTGAAGATGATCAACCTTACGAAATTGCCTCTTTCGCCGAAAAGCATGGCCTGACGATGCCGGCTGCGGACGCGGTTCTTTTCGCCAAAGGCCCGTCTCGGACGGCGTGCGATGCCGCCGCATTGGCTTTCCTCTGTGCAGTCGCCGCACACGCCAAGAAACAATCAGCGCGCTAGCCTTCCGCAATCCCGGATCGGGTGGTTTGAGGGAGCGGCGCGGTCGGGCCTACTGCCGGGATAGCTTCCGCGATCGCACCATAGGCAACTGCGACCCGTCTGTTAGCTTATTCGGGCGGCGGACCAGTCCGCCTGGCCGGCGCCCTCCCCAAATGGCACCCCAACCCGCCCTTGTGGCGCCGGCCATCTTCTCTAGCGTTCGCTGCGGGCCATCATCGGATGTGGCCCTTCATCGTTTGTTGACCATATTAGCCGATGATAATAAGCGGCCATGCTAGGTATTTCGTACATGCCACAATGGCCCCCGGCGCATTCACCCTGGCGCCGGGCCTATTCGTTTAGCGCCGCTGGTCCGGCGTCACGAGGAAATGACTCGCGAATTTCGCGGTACAGCGTACAATCCGCTTCTGTCTTGTGAGGGAGGCGGAATGTCCCGGGCCAAGGTGTCGGCACTGGATGCTGACATCCTGAGGAATGCTGTCCACAGAGCGATACGCGGCGAAGATCGATGGCGGGAGTTTGCCCTCGCAAATGGTCCGTGAACTCACAGGCCAACCGATGGTCGAAGCGGACTTGTTGGACTGGATTGTGCGGAAGTAGCCAGCTGCCACTACAAGGCGCATAATCGCCGCATGAAGACGTCTGTAAAGTCAGACTTCGCCAACGACAACGGGAAGTCAGAAGACCACCTGTGTCCACGGTGGCCCTTTACACAGTCGTCAAAGGGCTAGCAGCGCCCATTAAGTTGCTGGTTAGCAAGATCGAATGCTTGCCGAGGGAGCGTCGCAGCGGTGGCCTACACGGTGATCTGGTATGGGAAACAGGGCATCTTTGAAAAGGTGCCCTTCGACGCGGAGAAAGCCGCGCGGGATCATGCCCTTGCGACTTTTCCCGCTCGCAAGGAGGTTGACGGTATCGTGGCGGTGGAAGTTCGCAAGGACGACGGCACGGTTATGTTCAGCCTAGCGGGCGGAAACTAGGGCTTTTTCTTACCCTGTCGGATTTCCCTTGCTTCCCTCAAGATTGAAGCGAAATCAAAGCCGACCATCGAGACGATTTCGCGAATCTGGTCCTCGGTGACGCCTGACGCCGAAGCCAAGGCTCGGACACTTTCCGCATTCAGTTCCGGCCGCCTAGTTTCATCGGCCATGATCTTTTCCTTTGCCCTTTTTGGGTAGAAGCTCCAGGCGGCTGATTGGTTCCCGCTTCCGCCGCATGGTTGGTCGTCACGGGCTTGTCTGTCGCCCGTCCTTGGCCTTGCCATAGGCATTCGGGCTGCTGTCCGGCGTATAGATCAGCCCGACTTTCCTGCTGCCGCACTTGGCGCATTTCAGCTTTGGAATGAGGTCATCGGCCATTGCCGGCGCCTCTGGGCCGAACCGATCGCGCAGCTTCACCAGGTCGAGTTTTTGGGAATGGTTGCAGGGCGAATGATGGCAGTGCGCGGTCACCGTCATCTTGCCGTCGATCAGAGATTGGAACGTCCATCCCTTCGCCATGCGGCCGCTATCGGCTCGCCTCCGTGTGTGGCGCAAAGAAGCAGCGGATAGTCAAATTCGGGGACGACGAGCAGACGTGATACTGGCTGTCTTCGCTCTCTATGACGCGGTTCTTGGGGATGAAATATCGGCTCTTTGACCCCGTGCGGATATTGAAATCGCCGCCCGGCAGCGGCTCCACATAGCGCGGGCTGATGACCCTACAATCCTTCTTGTCGTCGCAGCATTCATAGCCGGTGACCGGATCATGGTAGCCGGAATACCAGTTATGAGCGACGGCAAGCGCGATCAAAAAGAGCCTCATGTCAACCTAGCATTAACATGGCGGCTGGGTTGCAGGCCAACGAGAATTAGGCATGGAACTGAGTCCAGGTCACCCGCTTATTTTAACTAGTGTGAACATAAAACAGGATTCGGGAGTGCGAAAACGCCCATGAAAAAGGATGGGCCTGCCCGCGTTTCGGTCGTCTATTTCGGCGGTCTGTGGATCGTCCAAATCGTTGCGCAAGGACAACTCAGAAAACGTGAATTCGAGCTCGAGCAAGATGCCAGAGATTTCGCAGAAGGTCAGCGACTGCGCCTAGGGCTACCCGCTGATGCAAACTCATGAGGCTCCGGTGAGACCACTGAAGGAAGCCTCGCCAGCGCGGCCCTGCCAGCCGCTGTCCTATACCGGCGACGGGCCTCGCCCGCTCTGCCGAGTCCCCGTGGGCTTGCTGCTGGACTGATGCGGCCTAGACGGTAGTGAAACGCTGCAGCCCAAGCCGAATCCGCTGGCCCTCGGCGTACGCGCGGGCATAGCTCTCGAAGTCGAATGGCTGGACAACGGGTTCGCCGTTGCCATCGCTGATAAAGACGAACCACTCGCCTAGAGCGCCGACGACCTCTACGGATTTCAATGATTGCAACATCGGCCGATCGTACATCGCTTTTGACCTTCCGGTCGGGGCGAAAGCATCTATGGTCTCTTTCGGCCGCCGACGCCCTTGCCAGTTGTCAGCGATGCGGAACGGTACGCTCGTATGGCCAGGGCGGTCCAATCACGAAGAAAGACCAGCAAAAAGCGCGATCGATGTGCGCTGCTCGCGCTCTGGCGCTGGCCCCTGGGGCGCGTCGGGTCCGCTGTCGACGGCTCCAAAAGCGCAAACGTTGCGCAACTGGGCACTTCCGGGAGACATCGGACTCAAACTGGGGCCAAGAGGGGCAAGGGCCCTTTATGATCCCTATGCGGGGATCATGGTGATAACACCGGGGCGGCTACATACGTTCCGCCAGCTGAAAGATATATCCGGCTGCCTGCGCCGCTGATTGAACCTAACGCGCATCTTCCGCCTGTGGTGAGCACATGAGCTGGTGCCAATGACTGCCACACAGGGGCGGGTTTTCATGGCAGACCAGCGGCGCGATAGAACTCGCCGGGCGAAGACCCCAACTACCTCAAACCCGGCGAGCCGACACCTGATCAGACTACGCGATCAGGGCCGGGATGAGGGAAAGCATTTGGCCTCTGTCCCTGCCGGCCTGTTCCGCTTGCAATCGACTATGATCCCCCCAATCCCTCACGGCTAGGTGGCCAAAGGTCCGCGAGCACAGGGCCTTTGGTCTAAGTTGCTCGATATGTGCGAGGGGATTTCGACGCCATGCAGCACCGCGACGGCAGTGTGGCGGACTGACGCCCACCAGCGGCCCGACAGTCCGTTGGGGTAACATTCGACTTACCGCCGGGCCTAACCGGCTCGGGGCTGGCGAGCCGGCTAACACCAACCCTAGTATTAGCAACTCTGCAACAAAACCCTGTTGGGACGTTCCCCCGCTAATCACTCGCCCTCACCACGCAATGGCCAGGACCAAACTTTTCAAGCATCGTTCACAGACTGAAATCGAGCGCTTTCTGGTGGCAGCCGAAGCGCTGCACAAGAGCGTTGTCCAGCCGCGCGGCTATCGCCTAGCTGCGATCACTTCCGAGCGCTTCAGGCGGCTCATGAAGCCTTGTTAAAGACGGTACGGGATGTCACCGGCAAGGATGCGCCGGTGCGTCAGCTGATTGGTCAGCGAGTTTGAGCTGCTCGAAAGCCCGCCCAAGCAAGGCCAATTCCGAAGGAGCAAAAATCCCGGTATCTCCACGGCTTTTCGTCTGATAGGCATGCCTAGTCCTCTTCCCTAAAATCCTGCAACGAGGCATGCCGAAGGTCTTCCTCGCCGCGCAGGTGCTTCACACGGCCGATCAGTCCCGGCTTGACCCATTGCGTCGCCGGCCGCTTCATGCCCTTGGGCGCCGCCCCTGCATGGTCCTGGATGCGCTTCCAGAGCCGTTCGCGCAGCTCGCGGTTCAGGGTGATGAAGGCTGAGCCGACATACCGGCCTGTGCCCCGCTCGGCCATCAGGGCAAAGGCTGGCTTGCCGGGCTCACGCTCGACGCCGAGCAGATCAAATTCGCTGATTGCATAGCACTTGGCCTTCAGCCAGTTGGTGGTCGAACCGCTGCGATACTTGCTGCCGCACTGCTTAGATACAATCCCTTCAAGGCCGGCGCGATCCACCAGTTCGAAGATGGCTTTGGCATCACCAGGAAGCGATTGGCTGAACTGGATACGACCTCCTGCCGTGGTCATGGCCTGGAGGATCTCGCGGTGATCCTCAAGCGGCATGTCGCGGAGGTCATGACCATTGAGGTGCAGCAGATCGAAAGCCACAAAGTAGAGGTCATGCTGACGCCGCGTGATGGCTCCGCGCAGCGCCGAGAAGTCGGACAGTCCAGCCTCATTGGTGACGATCACCTCACCGTCAATGATGGCGCTCTGAGCGTTCAGACCTTTAGCAGCCTCAGCGATGTCGCGGAAGTTAGCGGTCCAATCGAGGCCTCGTCGCGTGAAGATGCTAACCGCGGCGTTTTCAATGATGGCTTGGGATCGGTAGCCGTCGAACTTGACCTCATGAATCCAACCTGGGCCTTGAGGTGGCCTGTCCACCAAGGTCGGCATCATCGGAACGATGAACTTCAAACGCGTGCACAGACCCACCACCCGCAATTCAATTAGCTTGCGCTTAAATGGTTCCCGAAACGAAAAACCCGCCAGGAGGTCGAGGGGGACCACTGGCGGGTTTCGGCCCGCATACTTGCGAGAGGACGCAGGTCGACCAAGTTTTGGAGCCTTGGCCAGCAGCCGGAACCGGTACGAACCAGCCGCTGCAGATCAACCTGCTTGGAATGGCGAAAGTTCCGAGCGGAAGTAAAAAAGCCCGCCGACCGAAGCCAGCGGGAGTTCTGGAGTAGCCAGAGTGTGGGTGTTCTGGCCAATCGGAAACGATCGGAACAGGTTTTTGTTTCAGCAAAAAAGCCGCGCCGGGCAAGCCACGCCTTTCGCCCTATGCGGCGGCGCCCTTCAGATTAATGACTCGCATCACGGCAACCACTGTTCCGATGTTCGTAGCGGCCTCCTTCGTGCTACCCTTGCCGCAGCTCCATACATCGCCTTCCTTGGCCGTGAACTGCATATCCCCGGCCGTGACCTGCAGCTCGCCTTCAGTGCACGTGCAAACCATGTCGTCGGCCATAACATCCCCCAGCGGGCTAGACCCCTTTGGCTGATAGACGACGTCTTCCATGGCGATGGTCTTAAACCCCTTGATATGGGAGTCTCGTGTTCCCAGTTCGACCAGCCGAACGCCAGGAAAAATCTCTTTGCCATCAGTCGGACCGTAAGCCTTGGCCGCTACCGGAGTGGGCTTTGCGACCAATAGCGGAGCCGCCAACGAGGTGGCACCAAGGGCGAGAGCATTACGTCGATTCATCTTCATAACATCCTCCCTGAGTCAGGGCGCGTACTCATAAATTCGGTTCGTAACCTTTACGCGCGCGGGAGCTGAAGCGTGAACATTGTGCCGTTCATCTCATCCGAGGTGAGAGCGATCTCGCCGCCATGCGCGCCGACTATCAATTGTGCGATGTGGAGTCCGAGTCCAAGGTGAGTTTGCTGGATAGCGTCATTGACCTTCCCACGCATCCACGGACGGAAAATTGTCGTTTGGCTCTCGGCAGGAATGGGCGCACCAAAATTGTGAACGCTCACACCGATCGTCTGTGGATCATTGCCCGATATCGTGACCGTGACGGGACTCGATGCGTCGCTGTGCTGGATCGCATTGCCTATCAAGTTGGAGAGCACCTGTCCCATTCTTACCGGATCCCAGAACCCAATCGGATCGCCTTCAAGTTTGACTTCGACATGCCGACTTTCATCGATCTCGCCGAATTCATCTGCGATTTCCTGACATAGCGCGGCCATGGAGGTTTTAGCTTTCCCTAGCGGAATTTCGGTCCCAAAGGACGAACGAGTAAGATCGAGCAGATCGTCTAAAATGCGTGTTACACGGTCCGTTGCCCTGACGATCTCAGACACGACTTTCGTCTGCTTCGGATCGGTTGACCCCGACCGTTCCATACGCCTCGCGGCCATAGAAACAGCGCCTATCGGGTTGCGCAGGTCATGACCTAGGATGCCAAGAAATAGGTTCCGCGAATTATTGATGGTGTTGGTGTAATGAGCGACCGATTCCGTAATGGCTTGATCGATTGCTTCGTTGAACCTTGTAAGATCCTGGACATCCGTGACGGCAAGGCTCTTGTGTTGCGCTACCCACTGCTTAGTGACACTCGCCCGCAGCGCCCGGTATTCCGATACCATTTGATCAATGTTGAAACCGTTCGCGAGACGAAGTGCTGAATGAATCTCTGCCGCGCTCTGACGAAACGGTGAGTTTTCTTGGCCGATACCATGCGATTTACCGACCTGTTCGGCGCTGGTTTGCGGGGATTCTAAGTCGTTAGCGATGAATTTGAGAATCTCCAGAATATGGTCTTGGAGAGCAAGCCCTGACATCCCATCGCTGGCGGGCGAGCGGGTGCGCGCGAACTCGACCCATTCCTTAACGATGGGGGCGGGGTTGTGGCGAATGAAGTCTGCCAGGCGCTCTTGCCCTTGGCTTATAGGCACCTCGTTTGGATCACTCATAACCGGGCTCATTGCTTACCTGCGATTGCACAACTTAGCACAGTTTAGAGGTATGATGGCGTTGAGATGGATGATTGAACCGTGATTCAAGCTCCCAAGGTGGAGCCTCGAATCATGCGCTACGAACTCACGGACTTTGAATGGGCCGCCATCCATCCAGCCGTTCCTCCGAATAAGCCGCGCGGCGTTCCGCGCGTGAACGACCGGCGTGTGCTTAGCGGCATATTCTGGGTCTTGCGATCCGGCGCGCCGTGGCGCGACGTGCCGGAGACCCTTGGCCCTCATACGACCTGTTACAATCGCTTCGTTCGCTGGGGACGGGCTGGTGTTTGGGACCAAATCATGGACGCGCTAGCCGCAATGCATGACGCGGCAGTCCAGATGATCGACACGTCAATCGTGCGGGTGCATCAGCACGGCGGCTGCATCGCGCTAACCTCTCGGAGGGTGAGGCCGGGATAAGCGGCAACAACGCAATGTAGCGGCCTCCGGCGATTGTCAGCCCCAGCCGAAGCCAGCGGGGAGTTTGTGGAGTACGACAGGGGTCTGCAGATTGAAAACGATCAGAACCGGCTTTGTTTCAGCGTTTGCTGCGCTTGCGCAAGGGAGCCCGCCATGCAAGCCATCGCCGTGCATGGTTGGGGGCCGCGCGGCAGGGTTTTTTAGCATTACCTAACGTAAGAAGGTGTCTTGGACGATACCGCCCTATATCGGGCCTAATCCTATAGGTGAGTTGTGCTTCGCCCGGTCAATCAGCCAAGCCGGCATTATGATGCACGATGGCGTCCAAGATCGCTTCGTAGACGCTCCCGGTGTCTTCCTCGATCTCTAGGCTGTTGATCCCGAGCGCCTTGGCGTCAGCGAACAGCTTTTGCGTCAGCTCGGCGACTGAGATGATGTCGGCGCCGACGGTCTCGTGGACGTTGCTGGAAATCCACTTGTGAAGGAAGTTGGTGCCGCGTGTGCTCATGACCAATTAAGCGGGGCACCCCAATTCGGTTCCACGTTGTTAGGTAAGAGCGTTCATCTCTCTACCAAGTCGGTTGTCTACAGGATGAGACCCGATCGAAGCACCACCGTCGGTAGTGTCAGCTCTCTTCCCTGAAATCCTGCAGGGATGCATGGGCCACTTTTGCTAGCCAGCCGCGTCGGCTATCCAGACAAGCTTAGGATTTTCGAGATGCATCAGCATCTAGTGCGCGGAGGTTCCGAAGGCGATCCACGCTAATAGCATGCGGCTTCGGTCCTGCCCCTAAGCGGCCAACCTGAGAATGCTACTCTAGCGAGCGGCAGGAATACCGACGCGTTCATTGATTGCTGTCATGGCGGGGATTCTTTCAATCGGCTTCGAATGTTTCGGGGACATGATTGCGAAGCCACATGATCTCCTTCCTGGTAACTTTTTAGAAACCGCTAATTTCTCTCGACGGCATATGTCATTTCTAATTGCGAGGGCCAATTCCAGGGTCATAAATGCCCGACGTTCCCATTGCTGAGAAGGCAACCCGATGGACGGCGAGATTCCAAATGGCAAGGTTCACTCTTGCGTGGAAGTGGTCGAAGCCTGCGGCGAATGGTTCGTCCGCGTTGTCAAGGAAGGCGAGGAGCTGACCCGAGCCTTCGAGATTGAATCCTTCGCTCTGGCCTTTGCAGAGGCCAGCGGAGACGCCTAGGGGCTTGCCGACTTCACGTGGCTTTAGACCCTACAGCTTCGGTTTCAGTGTCCGGGCCTCGCGCAAATGAACACCAGTTGTAAATGAATTCTCGCTGAGAGCGCGGCGGACCTCAAAGGCGGACCCAAGTCCACCTTCGAGGTGTCGGCCTAAATTCAGCCGCCCATCATCTTTGCCATCGCGCAGAAATCTGCGTGCGACTTGTTGAGTGTGGTATCGCCGCAGTCTTTCATCACCGCTTTCTGTTCATCGGGTTTCATGGCCATCCATGCGGACTTGAAGTCCGCCTCGGACTTCAAGGTCTTCATGCCGGCATCGGTAAAGAACGGCGACATCTTTGCCGGATCGTCGAGCGCGGACGTATTCCCGGCGGCTGCTGCGCCAGCCATCATGGCAAGCGCCATCGCGCCCAGAGTGAGCATCTTGATGTTCATTGTTTCCTCCATCGTTAGGTCATTCGGCATGACCTTTGTGAAAACGTGGATCTACGGGACTGGGTTCCAGCGTGTGTCCACTTACCCCGACCCTGCATGATGGCTTCGAAAATCTGGTCACGCGCAAAGCTCATCACCAAAATGTTTCGATATTGCTCAGCAGGTCGAGGGCCTGGTCTATCGTCTTTTGATCCACAGTCACAGCGCAATCGCCTTGCGGATTCAAAACTCATCTCTCAAGTCATGGGTCCCTGCCGGAACAAACCGGGCTGGCGTCCGTTCCACCCCATCAATCATGGGGTATGACATGGTCGCGCCACGTGCCGTCTGGAACGGTTTTCTCAAAGTTGGTTCCGTCGCGTGCGGCGTCAAGATCGTCGGCGCCACGAGCGAGTCTTCAAAGGTTCATTTCAAGATCCTGAACCGCAAGGACGGCTTGCCGGTCAAGAGCGCGTATATAGACGAAAAGACAGAAGAAGCGGTCGAGGCCGACGACCAGGTGAAGGGCTTCGAAATCGACAAGGACAATTTCATTCAGATCGAGCCGGACGAAATCAAAAAGCTCAAGCTGACGTCCGAACATACGCTCGAAATTGGTGAGTTCGTTCCCTTGAGGGAGGTCGACACGCGCTACCTCGAAAAGCCCTATTATCTGATCCCCGCCGACGGTGCCGCCGCCGAGGCGTTTGAGGTCATCCGCAAGGCAATGGAAACAAAGAAGGTAGCGGCCAGGTCATGCGTCGTGCTCTACCAGCGAGGGCGGGAGGTGCTTATCCAGCCCTTTGAAAAAGGCATGTTGCTGACCGAGCTTCGCACTCACAACGAGATGGTCTCGGAAGACAGCGTCTTCAAGGAAATCAAGAAAACCGACTACGATCCCGAGCTGCTCGAAATCGCCGGCATGCTGATCGACAAGAAAGTCACCAAGTTCGACCCGTCAAAATTCGAAGACACGTACGAGGATGCATTGATCGCAATGGTTGACGCGAAGCGAAAGGGAAAGGCCCCGCCGAAGCCAGTGCCGAGGCCGAAGGAGAATGTGGTCAACCTCGCCGAGATCCTGCGCAAGAGCCTGGCCAGCGAGGGTGGCGCAGCAGCCGAGGGCAAGGCTGCAACTTCAAAGCGAAAGTCCGCATAAGACGCCTAGGGGCTTTTGTTGCCGGGCGCTGGTGGCCAGCGTGTCCTTCGTTCCGCTTCCTGGTGGCGGCCGCCTTCTTGGCCGAAGCGGATTTGCTGGCCTCGGACCTTGACGCTGCGGCTTTTCCGCCAAGCTCGCCCCCTTTGTGGGCAGCTGGCTGGCCGGTGACCTTCCGCGCCCCCTTCTTGCCGCCGCCATCGTCCTTGTAGACGCCGCGATGCTCATACCCTTCGGCGATATGGTCAGCCTTCCGTTCCAGCTTATCGGTGTACTTTGATTTGTCGCCACGCGGCCATTGCTACTGCTCCTTTTGCGAAGGCCCGCGGCCTGTCGCCCGACGCGGACCCAACCGGGCTAAAGCCGCACTAATTTGTCGAGGTGCAGGCGAACCAGCTGGCCTTCTGCAACGCAAATGGACCCTCGCCGATGAGAGGACTGTAACTATCTCAAACGTCAAGCAGGGTGTTCGCGTTGCCGTTCAAGATCGATTATGCGGCGAAACGGGGATACAACACCACAACGAAATCGTGTCGACCTGATCGTAACCGGTGGGCGAAAATGGCCCTCAGGCGGGCGGATCGCCACCGTCCCCAGGTTGGTTCATATAGGCGCCGACCGTCGCCATCACCGCCAGGAAAGCGGCAGAGTATCTTGCAAAGCCGAAAGCCTGCGCAGCTGCCACTTTTGCGCCATGCGAATGCTGGCTGACGAATTTGGAAGCGGCGTCTTGAACTTCACCGCCCGCTTTTCCGAACAGTTCTTGTTCGCTCGCGGTCGGCTGAAACGCCCGGCCAATCACATGCCCGATCAACAATCCTGCAGCGGAGCCCGCAAGGGCTTTCGCACGAGCAAGGTTGGTGACGGTGTGCCTCGATTGACTCAAATCTGGAACGGGTACGGGCGCACTGTCAGTACTGGCAGGAATTGATGCGCGCAGCTCAGGTAGAGCAAAGCGTTCCGGCGCGGAGCCGGACGAGTTGCTCCTTCTGCCAGCGTCAAAGACTGCCACGGCGCCCAACGCGACCGCCGCAGCCGTGCCCCCGTTTTGTTTAATTGTCTCCGCCACACCTCCTACGACGCCGGCGACCTTGTGCTTGGCGTAGTGGGTCGCGACATCGACCAGGTGCCGAGGCTGCAAGCGACGGCTCACTTCGCTGACCGGCTCAAATAGCGCCTGCCGCTCCGCTCGGCTTTGGACCATGATCTCGCGAATTTCATCGTTGAGTGGAGCCATAGCGCACCCCCTGCTTCAATGCAGCCAGATCGCTGCGAACCTGGTTTACCGTCTCCACCGGAGTGAGGGTCCATCCGACCATTGCTCGCTTGGCCAGGTGAAGTGACAGCAGCCCCCCGCCCACCAGGACGATCCCAACGATCAAACAGGCAACCATCGCGCCGACGCCAAAATGGATCATCGCCAGGATCAGGAATTGGACCATCGCGAAGGCGGCCAGCAAGAAGAAAATAGCGGCCGCGATTCCGCATGCACCGGACGAGACAATCGTGGACGCCTTGCCTCGCATCTCCGCCTCGAGCAAGCGTAAATCCAGGCGCATCAACGAAGCGAATTGACCTAACACTTCGTTGACGACAGTCCCGAAGGGACGGCGATCGACACCATTATCCATCTCGCAAGTCCTCTATCAGGACCGGTCGGAGCTTCGCATGATCCGGGTTAGCATCACGCCGGCCAGGATGCCGACGCCGAAGAAGGCGGCCGGCTGCCGCTGCGCGAACTTCGTCACCGAGTCCATTAGTTCGCCGACGTTGCGATCCCTGATGTCGGTCGAGATCCGTTCCACACCTTCAGCCGCGCTGCGCACMATCCCGGCGACCTGTGGCGATTGTTTTTCGATGCCGTCGGCGGCCTGCTTGACGGAGTGCGCGATGTTGGCGATCGCGTCGGCACCAGCGGTCTTATTCGACTCCACCGCTTCCTTGAACGCACCTGCGGCGTCGGCGGCGACAGTGCCAGCATAATCCTTTGCGTCGGTCGATACAGAGGCTGCGGCGTTCTTCAAATGCGTCGCTGTTTCCGCTGCACTCGTCTTCAATTTGCCGATGGCTTCGGCACTCTTGGCGGCGCGCTCGGCGTCTGTCTGACCCAGAAAATCCTCCTCGTCAGAGGGGTTGGATCGACCGAATTCGTTGGTGTTGATCGGGTTCATGGCGTTTCCTCCTGTTATTTTAGGTGAACTCCGGGACGACCGTGCGGTTCCGAGCCCCGGCGAAAATCCTGTTGCGTAGTGGGGCTGCCGTCGTCATAGGCGGCAGAGCCCCTCGAATCGCAACGGCGAAGAGCGGTTTCGCTAGCGTCGCAGCAAGGCGTTCCAAGAGTCGCGAAAACAGAGGATCGCCTTCCCGCAACGACGAGTTCCGCATCACAGGGAGTCGTCAACTTGGCTTGTTGATCGACGTGACCGCGAGGTTCGTCAGCTTGTTGTTGGTCGCCTCTCCTGATGATCAAGTATCTAACTGAGCAGCTTGTGCGCCTCGTCATGCCCGAGGTCTTTCGCCCATTCCCGCAGAGACCGGCACCGGGAAATTTCGTAGTGCTCGACTGCCTGGCACGCTGCCAGCAAGCCTGCTTCGAGAGCCGTCCTTGACGCTTCTTCCATCAGCCCGTCGGCTTCCTTGATAAGGCCTTCGATAGCGTCGCATTTCTCGCCCGAGGCCGTCTTGCCTATCGACTTGAACACCTGCTCCATGAGCACCTCGCTGATTGCTGAATGGCCGCTGCCACCGTCGGCGACCCTTGGTTCGTCAGTTCGTACGAAGGGGATCGAGCGCGAACTGCGCGCTCGCCTGCCATGGGCAGTGCGCAAGCAGGTGAAAGCAGAGACCGGTCGCATTGCATTGAGGATGCCAGAAGACGAGGCAGACGAATTCCGAGCCGCCTCTGTGACAATATCCCAAATTTTGGAGGGCATCGACGAGCTGCCCGTGCTTCCACGCGAGGCAGAGGATGTTCTGACGATCTCTGCGCGTGAGCGCCACAAATGGATCAAGGACGGTCGGCTGCAAAGCATTGGCACGCGAACCGTCAAGATGCGCGGCCGATCCACGAAGGTTACCTTTCACGTGTTCGACGCACGCCACATCGAGGACATTCTGGACCGTGATCTCCCGACTGTCTGGCGAGAAGAGGATGCGCAGGAAGTCTCCCAAAACAGGCGGCGCGGCGCCGGCAAGGCCGCACTGACACGCGCGGGAAAGGCGCAGGGTAAGGGTAATAAGGCCCGCCTGACGAAGGCCGGCCGGCAGACAGACGGCTCACCGCCAAAGTTAGAAGGCTGGGACGCGTTCGAGGACGAGGGATTGTTGCGCTGATGGCGCCAAAAACCTTGCGAGCCGTCATGCGATCGAAACTGCTTGTTGTGGCGGGACGACTTTCAACGCCTGCATCGAAGCGGCCCTATAGTGAAAAATTCGTCGTGGAACTCCCATCGGCTGACGGCGTTTTCGCTCTATCCGAAACAAGGAGGATAAGGTGCCATGGACTGGAACCGAGTCGAAGGAAACTGGAAGCAGGTGAAGGGTAAGGTCAAGGAACAGTGGGGCAAGCTCACTGATGATGATCTCGACCGTATCGCCGGCAAGCGCGATCAGCTCGAAGGCAAGATCCAGGAGCGCTACGGGATCGAGAAGGATCGCGTTCGACGCGATATCGACGACTGGTACGGCCGCCAAGGCTGGTAAACACCGAGACCGCATGCCGAATTGTGAAGGGCGCTTTATGTACGGCGCCCTTCTTTATTGCCTCACAACCATGGACTTCCTGCAGAAGGCCTCGAGTGCTCCACTGCTTGGCAGGCCGATAGATCCGAATCGAGGGCAGTCCTTCCGTCAGCCGCGGCACCGCCTCCAGCAGCCGAACATTTCCGTTATGAGGCCGAGCTACGCACGCTCTTTACGCGGATGGTCAGCGTTCCGACCGGAGCGGCCTTCAGGTAGTGGAACGCAAACTTTCCGGCCCTGACACATCGTTTAGGTGGGGCGCGGTTCATCACATTGCCATCTGCTAGCCTGGCAGTTGTCGAGTATCTTGCCATCGGCCGATATAGCGTGGCGTCGGTCAGTCCACCAAGCCGGCACGGCCGTCACGGTCAATACCTCGCGAGCTGCTGATAAGTATCGGCGGCCGAATAAGCTGGTCCGTGAAATGGCACCAAAGCCTTAAAGAGGGCTCAGATTAGGCGCCTTACGTTCCGTCGGAGTTGTCTGCGTCGAATTCGGCGACTTCCCCCCGACTTGTGCGAGAGGGGCGCGAGAGATCGGACTGGGCCTCCTGTTCGAGTTGCGTGAGCTTCGATTTAATCTCATGCGGGTCGGCGTGCTCCAGCCCCACCACGTCGTTTCGGGTCTCTGCCAGCGCGATAATCAACTCGTCCAGCTTGGCGTGTATGGCGGCGGTGTCTCGATAACCCTGGATCAGCACAACGCCCGTGATGATAATGGCCGCAACCGAAAGTGCGTAGGTAACGGCATTTGTAAGACCGAAGGGCACCAAAAGAGTGCAGAGCACCATCGCCACGACCAAGACATAAAAGCCGGGCGGACGCGACAGAAAGTCGGCGGCGAGAAACAGGAACCGGTTCACGTGAGGAACAAGCCGGCCAAGAGGACCGTCAGCATGAGCGAGACGGGCACCGCAAGGTGCCGCCGGGCCTCCACAACGCTATTGTGCAGCTCATCCATTGCCTTCGCTCCCAAGATCGCATCATCAAAAAAGACTCCAGCGCACCAACCTCCCGTCGGCGCTGCAGCTCTGCCCAACGCTCAACCGCAGTTTGCCGGTGCAGGCGCTGCCCGATGAGGTGGATGGCGCCCTTCAAAAACAAGCCTCGACACGAGACTTCGCCATCGCCGTAGGCCGCCAAATGCGGAGGTCTCCGGAAGGGCAACCTACTCAGTGAAATGTGGCGTGTGGCGCTTATCCTCGGCCGCATCGACGTCAATGCGTGCTTTTTCCGCATCGAAAGCGCCATGACGTACAATGGCCTGTGGTGCCGCGTCCGGCGTCTCATATGCCCACATGAAGTTGTCGGACGAGGCACCCACAGCATGGACACGCCAGTAGCTCGCGGTTCCTTTCAATGGGCTCTCGCTTGTGGTGCTCGTCTTTTCGAAAAGATCGAAATAGATGTCCTCGAAAGGGATATAGAACACGGGCTCGTGCCCCTCTTCGCGAAGCACTTTTGCTCGTTCCGTGGCAGCCACTATTGCGTCGGAAAATCGCACTGTCACCGTGCCGGCAAACGGCTCTATTGCCAACCGCTCTGCATATCCTGAAATCGCGCTTGAAGTTTGCATCTGGTTTCTCCCTGGCGGATTGATAGCGGGGGACAACGTGCTGTCCGCGACCGCGAAGACGAAATGCGCGGAGATGCATGAGGTTCCGGCATTCGCGCGAGAGCGTCGACAATTCGGCCCGAGGCGCGTTTGGTTGGGGAAGTCGCGCGCCACGGTGTGTTTTCCGACAACGTCGGCGTTCACAGCGCGCCGGCCTTGTCGACCGCCAGGGCCAACGGGCCGCCACGCCTTTGATCCTCCCAAACGATTGCTTCTGTCTCTTGCCAAATCCTGCATCGCGCTTTTCTTGAATATCAATCGACGCGCAACAGTCGTTGAGGTCGACGCAGGTCAAGCGAAAGGCGCCTGGCAAAGGGAACTCAAGGGTCCCTTGTGGGTTCTAATCCGTGTCATCGGGTGCCAGTATGCCGTCGACAGTGATCCGAAACACCAACTACGATCCCACGACGAGAACCCTCTCCGTCTGGTTTGTGCCGAGCGGCAATCGCTATGAGTATGAGAACGTTTCTCCAGCAACCTATGCCGCTTTCAGGAGGGCCTTTTCGAAGGGCCGCTTCTTCAACGAATTTGTTCGCGATTTCCACAAGTGTCGCCGCGTGGGATGACCGCCTGCTCGAGCCACTCCGCGGCGCGAGGGAGAGATTACGTCGTTGACGTCTCGGCGGAGCAAATATGCCCGTGAACCGGGACACCATGTCCCGCCCGTCCGATAACCGCATCGGAGGGGGAGGCATCGGGGTTGAATAGGCATCGTAGGCGCCATGGCCAGGCACCGCTATTCGCCTTCCGCTGGGCGCACAACGAAAATACCGGCGTCTGAGGCACGATTCCGCCGCTGCATTCCTAGTCGCACGGATGCAAAAATCTGACCCGTCTGTCAGCAAAGGCGCGACCTCAACGAAGTCACGTCATCCGTGGAACCGTCCGGCAGATTCCAAGTTCTATGTATCCGGGCTCGGCATCGGCCTCGCTCTGTGCAATGGGGCTGAAAATGACGTCGAAGACAAGGTCGGTCACCATCAAACCGTATGCAGGACCGGCCGGTGGCTGGGGCTCCGCGAAATCGGTAACTGCGATCATCGCCAGAGAACACGTCGCGTTGAAAGGGACAAGGCTGCTCTCGGCCCAGAACAAGCCCGAAGGCTACATGTGTGTCAGTTGCGCTTGGGCAAAACCGTCACAGCCGCATCCACTTGAGTTCTGTGAAAACGGCGCCAAGGCGACCGCTTGGGAAATCACCTCCCGAAGGGCCGATCCGGCTTTTTTCGCCAAACACGCGCTGAGCGAGCTGGAACACTGGCCGGATCACGACTTGGAGAAACAGGGTCGTCTTACCCAACCTATGCGGTGGGACCAGATCAGCGACAAATATGTTCCGGTGACGTGGTCAGAAGCGTTCGGTGAGATCGGCCGGCAGCTGCGCGCCCTCAATCCCCATCAGGTCGACCTCTACACCTCTGGCCGAGCATCGCTTGAAACGAGCTACATGTACCAGTTGTTCGCCCGCATGTACGGCAGCAACAATTTGCCGGACAGTTCCAACATGTGCCACGAAAGCTCTTCGGTGGCGCTTCCGGAGAGTATCGGCGCCTCTGTCGGCACGGCAATCTTGTCGGACTTCGAAAATACCGACTGTATTTTCTACATCGCCCAGAACGTCGGGACATCTTCGCCGCGGCTGCTTCACGACCTCCAGGATGCTGTCGACCGGGGGGTGAAGATCGTCACCTTCAATTTGCTGCGTGAACGCGGCCTGGAACGCTTCGTCAATCCGCAGTCGCCGGGCCAGATGCTGACCGGCAAAGAGACGAAGATTTCGTCGGAATACTATCAGGTCAACAATGGCGGCGACATTGCGGCCTTGTTCGGCGTTTGCAAGGCGCTCATCGAAGCCGATGATGCCCTCAACGGCAAAAGTCGCGTGGCCGGGAACGACGGTAAACCGAAAGACCCTGACAATGCGGCAATGGTCGCTTTCGCAGCCTCGATGGCCTCGGTCGACAAGAAGCACGTGCTGGATCATGATTTCATCAAGGAGCATACGGCTGGATACAAAGAATTTGCTCAGGCCGCACGGGCATACCAGTGGGATGAGCTGGAGCGCGTCTCGGGGCTCGGCCGCGATCAGATGATGCAGGCTGCGGCCACCTATGCCAAATCCGATGCGGTCATGACGGTATACGGCATGGGCCTGACGCAGCACATTATGGGCGTCCAGAACGTCCATATGATCTGCAATCTCGCGCTGCTGCGCGGCAACATCGGCAAGCCGGGAGCGAATATCTGTGCCGTCCGCGGCCATTCCAACGTCCAGGGACAACGGACCGTCGGCATCACGGAAAAGCCGGGGCTGGCTCCGCTGGACAAGCTTTCCGAACTCTACGACTTCGAGCCGCCGCGCTGGACGGGCCGCTCAACGGTCGAGACGTGCGAAGCCATCATGAACGGTCAATCCCGCGCCTTCATCAGCTTGGGCGGGAATTTCTTAAAAGCGGTGCCGGAGACCGGAGCCATTGAAGAGGGATGGCGCAAACTGCGGCTGAGCGTTCAGATCGCGACCAAGCTCAACCGCAGCCACGTCTTGCACGGTGAGATCGCCTATCTCCTGCCTTGCCTCGGCCGTATCGAGGTGGACCAGCAGGCGACTGGTCCGCAGGCGGTCTCGGTGGAAAGTTCCATCGCCCATTTCCATGGGTCGCGCGGCAAGGCAAAGCCGGCCAGCCCGGAACTGCTGTCGGAGCCGGCGATCGTGGCCGGCATTGCCAAGGCCACGCTCGGCGAGACGAAGGTTCCCTGGGACGCCTGGGTCGGCAACTATGCCGAGATTCGAGACGCCATCGAGCGGACGTACCCGGAGACTTTCAAGGATTTCAACAAGCGCCTTTTTAAGCCTGGCGGGTTCGCCAGACCGTTGCCGGCGCGCGAACGCAAATGGGTGACGCAAAGCGGTAAAGCAAATTTCATCACGCCAGACAGGCTGTTTCCTGAATTGTCTACGTCGCAGAGTACCGACGTCCTTCATCTCGCGACGCTTCGCTCCAACGATCAGTTCAACACGACGATCTATGGCTACAGCGACCGGTTTCGCGGGGTGAACGGCACGCGCCAGATTGTATTCATCAACCCAGAGGATATTGCGCGCCTGGGATTTGCCGATGGCGAAATTGTCGATCTGACTACGGCGATCGATGAGGCTACCGTGCGCAAGGTGACGGGATTGAGGGTCGTTTCCTACAACATTCCGAAGGGCTGCTGTGGGGCCTATTTTCCCGAGACAAACCCCCTCTTCCCTCTGGCTCACCACGACCCGAAGTCGAAGACGCCTTCGTATAAGCTTTTGCCAGTCCGTCTTAGCCGATCGAGCTTACATCCAGATGGGTGACCCCATGGGGACAGACCGCGTTACCGTTTCAGAGAGGGCGATCAGAACTCCGACGTCAGCGTTGATGGCTGCCGGGCTCCTACTCATCATCGGCGCGGGCGGTGTCCTCGGCTGGTTGCGGCAACCGAGAGAGCTTCGCGCGGACCCGCCCGTTGCTGCCGATCTCGACCGGTTCCACCTCATGCAAAACGATATCAGCGGAACCCCGCCAGAGAGTTATTTCGCACTTGGCAAAGTGTATGAAAGCGACGCTTACAATCTGAGCCAGGGCAAGCGTCTTTATGCCTGGTTCGGCTGTAGCGCGTGTCACGGCGACGGCCGTGGCGGTGTCGGACCCAGTTTCCTTGACGGCTGGTGGCTTTACGGACCTGAAATGGTTTCCATCGTGGCTTCCATCCGGGACGGCCGCCCGCACGGCATGCCCGCCTTTCGCGACAAGATGACGATCGAACAGATCTGGCAGCTTGCAGGATATGTCCAGACGATCGGTTCCTATACGCCGAAGGTGGCGGCACCCAGTCGCAACGATGACAAACACACCCGCCCGGCCGAGAATCGCGGTCCGGCCAAAATCCTGTTCGACCAGGGGCCGGCAGGCGTTCACCCGGCCCAGGGACCCTCGCCTTGAGGACCGTCCGCGCCCTTCTGCTATCGATCATTGCCGTGGTGTCGGGCTGCAGCGGCAACCAGTCGGCGCTTGATCCGCATGGCGCTCCCGCCATCCATGTCGCGCACCTGATCATCGGCATAGTCGCCGTGTGCACGGTAATCTGGATCTTGGTGATGGTCATGCTTGCCTTGGCGCTCCTGCGTGGCCGTCGCGCGGAAACGGAAAGCGCGACGTCCGAGGCGCGGCTGACAAGAACGGTGATTGCCGCCGTTGTGGCCACCGCCATCATCATCGCCGGCCTGACGATCGCAAGCTTTTATACCACCCGCAGCATTGGCTCCCCGGAGAGCGCCGCCCTCACGATCACGGTCAAAGGCCAGCAATGGTGGTGGCAGGTCTTCTATGCCGGCTCAGGTGCTACGCCTGGCTTTCAAACCGCCAACGAAATTCACATTCCCGTTGGGACGGATGTCCAGCTCCGGCTTGAAAGCGCCGATGTCATTCATTCGTTCTGGGTTCCTAGCCTCGCGGGGAAGCAGGACCTTGTTCCGGGTCGCTCCAATAGTTTGGTGCTACGAGCCGAAAAGCCGGGGGTCTACCGTGGCCAATGCGCCGAGTTCTGCGGGTTGCAGCACAGCCACATGGCGATGATGGTGATCGCCCAGACGCCGGCGGACTATGAATTCTGGGCGGCGTCACAGCGTAGTGATGCAATGACGCCCTCCGATCCGGACGCGGCCGCAGGGCAAGTGGCCTTTTTGGCAAAGCCCTGTGCTGCCTGTCACACGGTGCGGGGCACGTCTGCCAACGGCACGACCGGCCCCGACCTGACGCATATCGGCGGACGGCAGACGATCGCCGCCGGGCTATTGGAAACCACGCGCGGTTCGCTGGCGGCCTGGATTGCCGACCCGCAGACGCTCAAGCAGGGAAACAATATGCCGATGGTCCCGCTGACCAGCGCCGAACTCCGGAACATCTCCGCCTACATGGAGAGCCTGAAATGACGCGCGAAGATGACCGCGAGCTCCGTGACACGGCATTCGACGCTACCGAACTGGACCGCCGCCTTACGGCGACGTGGGCAACGCCGCCAGGCCTGTGGGGGGCCCTTTCGACGGTCGATCACAAGATCATCGGCCGGCGCTACATCACCACGGCCTTTGTCTTCCTGGCACTTGGCGGGTTGCTGTCCCTGCTGATGAGGCTGCAACTGGCGCAACCCGAAGCCCGGTTTATCGGGCCCGATCGCTACAACCAGATTTTCACAATGCACGGCACGAACATGATGTTCCTCTTTGCCGTGCCCGTCATGCAGGCGATGGCCGTCTACCTCGTGCCCTTGATGGTGGGAACGCGAAGCATCGCCTTCCCGCGCCTCAATGCCTTCTCCTACTGGATGTATCTCGCCGGCGGCTTGCTGCTGTGGATCGCCGTTATGCTCGATGCCGGTCCGGATGTCGGGTGGTTCGCCTATGTCCCGCTATCCGGTCCCGAATATGCGGCTGGAAAGCGTGCCGACATTTGGGCTCAGATGATCACCTTCACCGAAGTCTCAGCGCTCGCGGTCGCCGTCGAGATCGTGGTGACCGTCTTCAAGCAACGCGCGCCGGGAATGTCGCTTGACCGGATCCCGTTGTTCGTCTGGTCGATGCTGGTCACATCGTTTCTTGTCATCCTGGCCATGCCGGCAATCATGATCGCCAGCACGGCCCTTATCCTCGATCGGCTTGTCGAGACACATTTCTTCAATCCGGCCGAGGGGGGCGACGTGCTGCTGTGGCAGCACCTGTTCTGGTTCTTCGGACATCCCGAAGTCTACATCATCTTCCTGCCGGCGGTGGGCATGGTATCGGCGATCGTCGAAACGTTCACGCGGCGGCCCGTATTCGGCTATTTGGGCATGGTGATGGCTCTGATCTCCACGGGCGTCCTGGCTTTCGGCCTGTGGGTGCATCATATGTTCGTCGCCGGGCTCCCACGGCTGGGAGAAAGTTTCTTTACCGCCTCGAGCATGGCGATCGCCGTTCCAGCAGGACTGCAGATCTTCTGTTGGCTTGCGACGATGTGGGCCGGGCGGCCCATCTTCAAAACTCCATTTTTGTTCGTCATCGGCTTCATGGTCATATTCGTCATTGGTGGCCTGACCGGCATGATGGTGGCGTCAGTCCCGTTCGACACGCAGGTGCATGACACCTATTTTGTCGTGGCGCACTTTCATTACGTGTTGGTTGGCGGCGCGGTTTTTCCCCTGCTCGGCGCGATCTATTACTGGTTCCCCAAGCTGACCGGCCGCATGATGAGCGAGACCCTCGGTCGCTGGGTGTTCGGCCTGATCTTCGCTGGTTTCAACCTGACTTTTTTCCCCATGCATCTTCTCGGCCTGCGGGGCATGCCGCGGCGCATCTACACCTACCAGCCAGAGATGCCATGGTCCGGCCTGAACATGTTCATCAGCCTCAGCGCGATCATTCTCGCTCTCGGTTTCCTGCTGTTCTTCATCGACGCAATTCGCAGTGCCAGGTCAGGTGCCGTCGCGCCATCCAACCCGTGGGGAGCCTCAACGCTCGAGTGGGCAACCTCGTCGCCGCCGCCGCCGTACAACTTCGCCCGGCTGCCGGTGGTCGGCAGCCTTGAACCGCTGTCTGACAACCCCGAGATGCCGGCCGTCGCTTCGGGTCTGCGCGTCGACCGTCGCGAACTGTTGGTCGGTAGTGTCGTTGAAGCCGTTCCGGAAGCGCGCGAATCGTCGTCCGGGGATTCGATCTGGCCACTATGGGCGGCACTTGCCACCACCGCGACGCTGATCTGGTCGATATTCACTCCATGGGCGGTCGTCTGGGGCTCGATACCAGTTGCGATCGCACTCATTGGCTGGTTCTGGCCAAAGGGCACACCGGAGGACGAGTCATGAAGGAAGGCGTCGTACTCGACCTGAGGAAGCTTCCACCGCATGGCCTCGGCACCGCGAGTGTGTCCTGGTGGGGAACGCTGGCGTTCATGCTCATTGAAGGCACGGGCTTTGCGCTTTCCATCGTTGTCTATCTCTACCTCATGAGCCTGGCACCGCGGTGGCCCCTGGAGGTCGGACCGCCTGACCTGCTTGCCGGAACGAGCATGACAGCCCTGCTGCTGGCGAGCCTTGTTCCCAACCTCTTCCTCGCCCGCTGGGCGCGCAACCAGGACTTGCTGAAGGTTCGTGTCGGCCTCATCGTCATGTCCTTGCTCGGGATAGTGCCACTAATCCTGCGTGCCTTTGAATTTCCGGCCATGCACATCAAGTGGGACCAAAACGCCTACGGCTCGATCGTGTGGGTCATGCTTGGCCTCCATACGACGCACATTCTGACCGATCTGATCGAGACGCTGGTCCTGACCTGCCTGATGTTTTCACGGCATGGCGACAACGCGCGGCGCTTCGGGGATGTTAGCGACAACGCAATGTACTGGAACTTCGTGGTCGTTACGTGGTTGCCAATGTACGCATGTCTCTATTGGGTTCCACGGCTATGACGAACAGTTGGCTTCGATATACCGGCCTTGTCGTGCCGCCCCTAGCCTGGGCGCTCAGCACCCAGCTTGGACAAATTACACCCTACATTGATTGCCGACAGACTGTTCCCTGGACCGCTGCCTCATGCGCCATACTTTTCGTCGTGTCGATCGCCGGCGTCGCTGCGTCACGGGTCAGTTCAACGGGACTGGTCCAATCAAAACGTTTTGTCGTCGACGCGGGCTTTCTGATCGCACTGACATTTGTCTTTGCGCTGTCGTTGCAGGGGACGGCTACGATGCTGCTCGACCCATGCCAGCGCTGATCTGGATATTGGTCTTCTTGATGATCGCTACCCCTGCGATAGCGCATGGAGACGAGGCGCATGGTTCGCGGTTTCCCTGGACATTTGACCCGTGGATCGTCGTCCCGCTTGCGATACTAGCTATACTCTACTGCGTGGGCGCCGTGAGGTTGGCGTGGCGAACCAGACGGCCTGGCGGCATGATCATCCCCGCCTTGCTGTCTTGCGGCGGCATACTGACACTGGCGGGCGCACTGCTTTCGCCGCTTCACTGGCTAGGCGAGCACCTTTTTACCTTTCATATGATCGAGCACGAGATCGTCATGGCCGTCTCGGCACCCTTGATCGTGCTCGCGCGGCCGGTTGGTATCCTGCTGTGGGGATTACCCGCAGCGGCGCGTCATGCGGTCGGGTCGGCGATGCGTTCTCCTCTGATACGCGGACCATGGGACTGGTGCACGGGCGCCACGAACTCAACCATCGTTCATGGCGCCGCCATCTGGGCCTGGCACGCACCGGTGTTATTCGACGCGGCCGTAACCAGCACAGCCCTGCATCGCCTCCAGCATCTCAGCTTCTTTGCGACGGCGATGTTGTTCTGGTGGGCGATTGTCTGGCGAAGCGACACCGGCGCGTCAGCCTGGTATCTGTTCGCAACCATGATCCACACCGGCGTTTTGGGCGCCTTGATGGCGCTTGCCCCACGCGTGCTCTACATCGCACAGACGCAAGACGCGGCGGCCTGGGGGCTGACGCCCCTGGAAGACCAGCAATTGGCAGGCATGATCATGTGGATGCCCGCCGGCACCATCTATGCGGGGGCGGCAATGACGATGCTGGCGCTCTGGATTCGCGGCTCGAGCGAAAGAAAGGCGCAAAATGCCTGATCTGCTTGCGTCTCCCTCTGGCCGCACCGCCTTGATCGGCATTGCCCTGGTCGTGGCATCAGCGGCATTTTTCGCGGCCGAGGTGGCGCGCGACGACCACACGCAGGCGGCCGTGGTCAAAACGATGACCGGAGGCGATCCCGAACGCGCGCCGGAAATCTTTCGCCGCTACGGCTGCTCCGGTTGCCACACCATTCCCGGCATACCGGGAGCGGACGGCCAGGCCGGTGCGCCGCTCGCCGGCCTGTCAAAGCGTGTGTACATAGCGGGCGTGCTGGAAAACAATTCCGACAACCTTGTCGCATGGATCGTTTCACCCCGGAGCTTCTCCCCGCAGACGGCGATGCCGGCGACTGGCATCTCGCAACAGGAAGCCAAAGACCTGGCAGCGTATCTTTATGCTCAATGACCCTGGATGTTTTTGACGCAATTCCGGAAGGATAAGCGCTTCACGCTTTCCTGGATTGCTTCAAGGAAGCGGCGTGGCAATCGGCGGGAGGGCTTTGATGTAACGTGCGATCGCCTGGCGGTCACTGTCAGGCAGCATAGCGGTGTTCGTCACAACATCGGCCATCGAGGATCCCACGCGACCGTGGTTGGGCGTCTCCCCTGTTTTGAGCATCGTTGCGATGTCGTTCTCTGTCCATCCGCCCAACCTGTCCTGGGTGATGTTCGGAACGAATCCCGTGCCTTGAGGATCGATGCCACCGGCAAAGCGGGTACCCCGTTTAATTGCGCCCATCGCGTTCCGCGTCGAGTGGCACTCGGCACAATGCGATACGGTCTCAACGAGATAGGCACCGCGATCATGCACAGGGTCTCCGTCAGGGTGCGCAGCGGTTTTTCCTTGGCTAAAAAACATCAATTTCCAAATCCCGACGGATCGCCGAATGCTGAACAGGATCGCGGGACTATGCGGCGGCGCACGCCCCGATACCTTTGGAAGCGTCCTGAGATACGCATAGAGGTCCCTGACGTCCGCAGACTTCATGCTTGTAAAGCTCGTGTAGGGAAAAGCGGGATAGTAGTGTTCACGCTCTGGCGACACGCCGCCGATGAGCGCATTCGCCAGGTCGGTCACGCTCCATGCGCCGATGCCATCGACGGGATCCGGGGAAATGTTGGGAGGCCGAAACGTGCCAAATGGTGAAGCAAGCGCCATGCCGCCGCCAAGCCTCAGGCGGTCAGGCTGTCCCGGTGTTGCGTGACAGGAAGAGCAATCGCCCGCGTTAAAGACCAGCTCACCGTGCGCGACATCGCCTGCGCCGTCGAATTGCTGGTCCTGATCCGAAAACGGCGGCCGCGCCGCGGTCATGTACCACAAGACTGCGCCGGCGACGCCTGCGCACAGGAAAAAAGTGAGAGCAATTTTCCACACAGTGCTCATCCTGAGGTCGCGTAAGCTGTCAGGCGGCGGGGCCTCGCTCTTGCCTTCCATTCCGACCTTCATATGAGAAAGTTGCTCAAGGGTGCATCGTAGCCTTGGCCGGATGGGGTCGGAGATATCGAGCTTGTCCCAGGGAATGCGGTACAGGCAATCGCGGTGGCGCAGGTGAAAGAGATCGAGAACCGCGGTGCCGATGGCCAAGGCGGAGAGGCGCTCGAAAGCGGCAAAAATGCCGACGTGAAATTCGGTGACGACGATATCGTCACCCTCACGCTCTGCGATTATCTCCTCTATGTGACCGACGCTTTTGCCGCGCAGCGAGAGCACCCGTCGACCAGCAAGATGTTCGAGATTGACGGTGGCCATCGTCAGGCTCCCGGGATGCGGCCGATGACGTGGTCGCGCAGCCAGTCCTGCCAGTCGAAGATCGCCGTCCGACGCACGTCGATGTCGACTTCGATGTCGACGCCGATTTCGCGCACCTTCTTCCACGCTATGCGGTGCGGCTCGGTATGGCGCTCCCCGCCAAGCCTTGCCGCGAGCCATGCCATCCAGCGCCCCGGCCGCTCGCCTAGGCGACGCGCCAGCGTGATCGACCCGAGTTCGATCGCAACGATCCTTGGAGGCTTGCCTCGCCTCAACTCGGCCACCAATCCATCCACCTTGCCGATCTTGACCTGTTCGCGGTCAACGACCTGTTTGTCGAGTAGATCGCGCAGCAAATCCATCACGAACCTCCGAAAATCTGCAAGGGAATGGTCACCACGGCAAGGACGAAGCCGAGCGCGATGATGAAGATCACCGCGGCATTCGAAATCATGCCGTTGCGATGCTCGCCGACATAGCGCTTATCGTTGAGAAGGAAGAGGAACGGGACCACGGTCAGCGGCAGGCTGGCAGCCGTTACGGCCATGGAGAAGATGGTGAGTTTTAGCGGATCGAGGCCAAGCGTTATCGGGATGGCGGCAAGCAGCAGCGACAGCGTATAGACACCGCAGAAGGCGGGATCCTCGCGGGGTTTGAGGTCCTCGCCCCACGTCCAGCCGAAGCCTTGCGCGACGAGATATGCCTGCTGCAGGCCGATTTCGAGTGCGGCGCCGAAGCAGGCTATGGCAAGCGATGCAATGAACAGGACAAAGCCCCAGAAACCGAATGTCGGGATCAGCAGCAGTGGCAATTGGTGGTAATCGTTGATCTGGTTGATGCCGTGCGCGCCGAGCGCAAGTGCGGCCACGATCAGCACGCCGACCGAGATCGTGCCGCCGAAGGTCATGCCGAGGCCAGCAATGGCGCGGTTGGTGCCGAGGTAGCTTTTGTCCCAGTGATCCTCGATGGCGCCCGAGGAATAGAACGTGAAAAGGTAGGGCGATATCGATGCGCCCAGAATGCTGACTGCCATGAACCAGTAGTTTGCCACGTCATGCTCCGGGAGGCTGGGTATTGCGCCGGCCGCAACCGCTTTCCAATCCGGTTTCAGCATCACGGCGGCGACCACGAAGCAGAGCGTGACAAGACCCAGGATCGCCACGCCCTTCTCGATGAAACCGAACGTGCCTTTCCAAAGCAGCAGCCATGTCAAGACGGCCACTGGCACCGCCCACCATTGGAAGCCTATCCCTGTCGCAAATTCCGCCGCGATCGAAACGCCGCCGATCTCTGCCGACATCACCATGAAGTTGACGAGCAAGGTGGCCAACAACGGCCACAGGAAGGCGTTGAATCCGAACCGCTCGCGGATTGCGTCGACGATCGTGTGGCCGCTGACGGCAGCGAACCGGCCAGCCATCTCGACCAGGAAGATGATGCAGATGGTACCCAGCAGGATTGCCCAGATCAGCCGGAACCCGAAAGTCGCACCGGCTTGCGCTGCTGTCGCCATCGACCCGACCTCGAGGAAGCCGCCAACGCTGGTGACGATGCCAAGCGAAATTTCAACCAGCTTCTTCATGATTTCGGCGTGCCATATTTGGCATAGGCGTCGAGGTCGGCAGCAGCCGTTCGAAGGTCCTGCAGCGCCTGACTCACCTGTCGCGGGTTGCCAGCCTCAACCCCCGCATGAGCGCGCCTTGCCGCAGCAGACAGCTGGCCGATCGCCATGACGACAACACGTCGCTCGGCGGGTTGAAGAGAGTTGTCAGACTGGATCTGCCGACTGGCCTCGGCAAGGATTTCGGCCGTCGATTGCAATGCCGCCGATGCATAGTTCGACGGTGCGGCGCCGGCGGCCCAGGCGTTCACGACCATGGCCGCCGTCTGCGAAGCCGACGCCGCGATTTTTGATTGCTGTTCGATGGGCTCCGAAGACGAACAGGCCGCCAATGCGAGCAGGGTCAGCAACAGGTACGAGCGGCAAAGCCAAAGGTTTTTGTCACCGGAAACGCCTACGGCTAGCTGCATGGCAGCCATCCAGTTATCCTCCGGCCGACCTTTGTTGCGAATGGTGCCTGCTGGAGGCGTCGACGTGCGGGAAAACGGGCATAACCTGGAGTATAACTGCACCTGATCGGTGTGATCGGTGACATTAGGCGCCCCGGACTACGGATTTCGGCTTCCCAGGAAAGCGGACCACCTCGATGGGCGAGGTCGATTGTGACATCCCGGAGGGATTGGGACCGGCCTGCTGGCCGCCGTCTGGCCCACGGGGGTGCAACGTCACAACGTTTGGCGCCGATAACGCGGTCCGCTGTTCGAGAAGGCGTACAAGTTCGGGGTGCAGGCCGTCACTACGGCGCGAGGCCATCTCGTGAAGAAATAGGAAGCACTGCATTGCGTGTCCTTTCCACGCCTAACGTCCTCATCGGTGTCGTGCAAGCGGACTGCTGATGCCCAGAGATCGAGTATCGCGCCGAGGTCTGGTTTCGCCCGCCTGCCTCAATATTGGAGAA
This sequence comes from Mesorhizobium sp. P3_B5, assembly GCF_056402815.1. Classification (NCBI taxonomy): domain Bacteria; kingdom Pseudomonadati; phylum Pseudomonadota; class Alphaproteobacteria; order Hyphomicrobiales; family Phyllobacteriaceae; genus Mesorhizobium; species Mesorhizobium sp. P3_B5. Next base: position 163,339 of record NZ_JBFUGR010000010.1, read on the forward strand.
TAAAAGCTGCCGCTGCCTGAAGGTTCCGCAGCGCTGCACAAATTCACCCGTTAGGGCCGACGGCGACGCCGATCAATGCCGTCAGGCATTTGACCGTGTCGACAAGCTGGTGGGCTTGCATTGGCTCATTCCTGCTTGCGCGGCGGACATCTCTGTCCGGATCTTACTGGGACAGATAAAGGCCGAGCTGCGGCCGAGATCGAACACCCCGTCAGCCCCGATAAGTGCGTCTGACGAATATTGATTGGAACAGCTTTTCCAGCTGTGCGTTTCGCCCAACTCATCTCGCCAAAATGGAGTGCGCCCATGGGACTTTTTTACGAAAGACATCGAGACGATTGCACGGTGCTGGCGTGGATGTCGAGACCCGAGGATGGAAGAAGCCGAGCGACCACGCACCAGCCTGGGTTGAGCTTTGCCCGGCCTTGACCAAGGGCGCCAATCCTTTGGCGTCCTCTCCTTCGAGGATCTACCGCGCTTCATATTGCCCCGCCGGTTAACTATGGTGGCGGATCACTGTCGGCAATGCCGCCTCTCCGGGAGCGGCGGGCTTTTTGTAAGAGCATAAACGCGCCAACAGACCCCGAGCGCCCCCAGGAGATTGTCATGCCCCGCAAGCTCGATCTCCGAAGCGGCCGGCCGGTCTGGTTCGTCTATAGGGCGCCCGCGGTGCCTGTCGAAAAACTCACGCGCGATGTGAGGGCCGACGTGCTGATTGTCGGTATGGGCATCAGCGGTGCCATGATGGCGGAGGCGCTGACGCGCGACGGCCATTCGGTGATCTCGATCGACCGGCGCGGCCCGTTGCGAGGCTCGACCCCGGCAACGACAGCGCTGGTGCAGTTCGAGATCGACCAGCCGCTGATAAAACTTTCGCGCATGATCGGCCGAGCCTCTGCGCAACAGGCGTGGCGACGCTCGCGGCTTGCCGTCTTGAACCTCCGTGGACGTATCGCCGAACTGGGCATCGACTGCGGCTCAACCGGCATCCAGTCGCTCTATCTCGCCGGCAACGCGCTCGGACCTTCGCAATTGCACGATGAAGCCGAGGCCCGCAGGCAGGCCGGCATCGGTGCAACCTACCTGAGCCACGAACCATTGGCGGAAAAATTCGGCATCGACCGCGCCGCCGCCATTCTCAGCCATGACAACCTCGCGCTCGATCCGCGCAAGCTCACCGCTGGCCTGCTGCTCAAGGCGATGGAACGCAAGGCGCGGTTTTATGCACCGGTCGAGGCGACAACCATCGAGGACAGTCACGACGAGGTTGTTGTCGGCAGCAGCCTCGGCCCGACCATCACGGCCAAGCATTTGGTGCTGGCGACAGGCTTCGAACTGACCGACATTGTGCCGGCGACCGAGCACCGCATCATCTCTACATGGGCAATCGCCACCGGTCGGCAGCCGCGCAACATCTGGCCAGGCGCCGCCTTTATCTGGGAAGCATCTGAACCCTACCTCTATATGCGTGCGACAGCGGACGGCCGCGTCATTTGCGGCGGCGAGGACGAGGATTTCACCGACGAAACCCGTCGCGACTCACTGACGCGGGACAAGTCGGTGCGCATCGCCGAAAAACTCGGCCGACTGTTTCCACATCTCGAAACCGGGCCTGAATTCATCTGGGCCGGCTCCTTCGGCACCACGACCACGGGTCTGCCCTATATCGGCGCGTTGCCTCGGCGTCCGCGAATTTATGCGGTGATGGGCTATGGCGGCAACGGCATCACCTTCTCGCAGATCGCCTCCGAGATCGTCTCCTCCGCGATCGGCGGTGCCGACGACACGGATGCAAAGCCGTTCGCGTTCAACCGTTGAGGTGATTTCCACTCCGACATGTCAAATTTAATAGACCGCGGCTGGCGGGATAGGTTCCTCTCTGTTGTTGGGCCGTGGCGCTGGGGTTGGGCCGCTGCAGCCTGGCAACCCCGCCGCGCCGAAAGGCGCGGCGGGAACCGAAACCCCTGCACGTGCATTTAGCAGCGGTAGCGATCCGTTAGAAACGAACGGGTGGGGAATAGGTGAGCATTATCCACAAGCGAGCGCTGGGATTCCAGTAGTGCCCTCCGTCGATCTGCTACAGGCGATGCCCGTAGCCTCCTCGAGTCTCCCTGCGCCGTGGTCACGATCTCGATGTTGCCGTTAGCCACCTGGTGCAGTTCGCTGCGCTCCCCCGGATAAGGGTCTGATCATGTCGTGGTCGGTGGACTGGAAGCCGCGCAATCAGGGCTCCTCACACATTCGATATCTGTTCGAACGTGCACTGCTTTGGGTCCTTGTCGGGGCGCCATCGTAGGAATTTCGTGCCATGCCGGAAGCGATCGCCCGTGACGTGATCGAAACGGACTTCGGCGACCAGTTCAGGCCGCAATGGTTCCCACTGTCCGCTTCTTTCAGTGCTCCAGCGGCTTGGGCCGCCTGGAGCTTTGCCCGTAAAGCCCGGCGGCGATCGCAAAGCTTCAAGTTCCCGGGTCAGCTTTGCGCGACCTTCCGGGGGGATGCTCGAGGTGAACCCCACATGGTCGAGTTGGGCGCTTGTATTGTAGAGACCTAGCAGCAACGAGCCGACCTCGCGGGACTTCGCCAGATAGCGAAAGCCGCCTACAACACAGTCCGCAGTGCGAAGGCGTTTGACCTTGACCATGGCGCGCTCGCCGGGCCGATATTCGTCATCGAGTCGTTTGGCGACAACGCCGTCCGTTGACTCCCGACCTGCCTCTGCAAGCCACATCGTTGCGGTCGCCAGATTTTGCGTGCAGGGCGACAGCTCAAGATCGGTACGGTCAACCGACTTTACGAACGCTTGCAGCGCCCGGCGCCGTGCAGACAGGGGTTGATGGATCAAACTGCTACCGGAGCTGGCCAGCATATCAAACAGGATCAGCCTGGCCGGCGTTTCGACTGACAGTTTTCTGATCCTGCTTTCCGCCGGGTGCAGCCGCATCTGCAGCGAGTCAAATGAAAGCAGGCCATCGACATCGATGACGATCTCGCCGTCGACCACGAATTCTCTCGCATTCAGGTCACGCAACATCGTAACGATTTCGGGAAAATAGCGGCCGAGCGGCTTTCCCGACTTTGCCCGCAAGTCCACATCATCGCCCGCTTTGAAGGCCAGGCAGCGAAACCCGTCCCATTTGGGTTCGTATTGCCACTGGCCGGTGTCACTTGGCAGCGCATCTGCAGTCTTTGCCTCCATCGGCGCGGTGTCCAAGGGAAGGGCGAAGCACGGTTTCACAGGGTTCGATTTCATGCGGCAAGCTTTGCCGAACCGATGCGTTTGATCGCCGTGCTGATCGACCGCGCGCCCTCGGCATAGTCGGCCCATGCGATGGTCTTCCTCAGGAGGCTTGGCACGGTACGCACGGTGTATTTTTTCGGATCGAGATCGGCTCTCACCTGACTCCATGTCAGCGGCATGGATACCGTCGCTCCTTCCCTTGCGCGAGGGGATAGCGGGGCCACGGCTGTCGCCATGCGATCATTTCGAAGGTAGTCGAGAAATATCCTGGACGTTCGCAACTTCTTGGCCATGTTGACGAGGTAGAGGTCCGGACGGTCCGCTGCCATTTGCATGCAAACGGCCTTCGCGAAGGCCTTGGCCTCCGGCCATGTCGTTTTGCTGCGCTGACTGGCCAATGGCGTCACCACATGCAGCCCCTTGCCGCCCGTGGTCTTGCAAAAGCTCACCAACCCCAGATCCTCGAGGCGATCGCGCATTTCCTTGGCGGCCAGGACCACATCCGCAAAGGCGACTTCCGGACCGGGATCAAGGTCGAAGACAAGTCGTCCGGGTAATTCAGGGTGATCGGGCTGACAATTCCAGGGATGCAGCTCTAGGCCGCCTATCTGGGCGATCGCTGCCAATCCTTCAACACGGTCAATTTGCAGATAGGGCTTATGATCGCCGAAGACCTTCACGAGCTCCAGCAGATTGGACGTGCCCGGCATTGCGTGGCGCTGGAAAAACTGCTCGCCGGCAAAGCCGTCAGGCGCTCGCACAAGCGAACAGGGTCGACCTCTAAGATGTTTGATCATCCAGGGGCCGACGCCTTCAAAATATTCCGCCAGGTCGAGTTTGGTAACCGGTTGGCCGCCATCACCAGCATTCGGCCATAGCGGTTTGTCCGGCTTGGAGATGATGATGCCCATGACGACCGGATTTTTTGCCGTGCGGCCGGTTGCTTTTACGGGTTCGGCAATCTGGGTCTCTTGAGGATCAGCTGGACGCTCGGCCTCGACATCTTTCGCAGGCTTGTCAGCACGCAATCCCTTGAAGGCGGCCTGCCTGACATTGCCACCACCGGTCCAGCCGGCGAACTCGATTTCCGCAACAAGTTCTGGCTTGGTCCAAAAGATCGTTGAATCCTTTTGGGGTGCGCCGTCGCCGGTGAACGGCGACTTGTCCGTCTTCATCGCCTTCAGCCTCGGCAGCAGCTGCTTGATCTTCGCCTCGCTGTAGCCAGTCCCGACGCGCCCGATATACGCGAAATGCTCACCCCGATTGACGCCGACCAGCAGCGATCTGAACTTGCCATTGGTTGTCGACCAGCCGCCGATGACCACCTCATGGCCAGCCCGGCATTTGGATTTTGCCCAAGTGTCGGTCCTTCCCGACACATAGGCTGCATCGGATTTTTTGGAGACAATGCCCTCAAGCGAAAGGCGACAGGCGGAGCGCAACACCGCATCGCCGCCATTGGTGAAGTGCTCGACATAGCGAATGAGATTTGCCTCTCCGCGGTCGACTTCGCCAAGCAGCGCGCTCAGCCGCTCCTTGCGTTCAGAGAGAGGCAGCTTGCGCAGATCGACACCGTCCGCAAAAAGCAGGTCAAAGGCAAAGAAGATCAGGTCCGCCGTCCTGCGCTCCGACAATGCGGCTTGCAACGCGGCAAAGTCGGGCGCCCCGTTTTCGCCGAGCGCCACAATCTCGCCATCGATGATCGCGTCGGGAAGTCTGGCCGCCTCCTTTGCGATGGCGCCAAATTTCTGCGTCCAGTCGAGGCCTTTGCGGGTCTTCAGGGTGGCAGCGTTGTCTTCGACCCGCAATTGCACCCGATAACCATCGAATTTGATTTCATGAACCCAGTTCGCCCCTGCTGGCGGCCGAGAAAGCGTGGCGCAGAGTTGTGGTGCGATGAAGTTGGGCATCTTCACCCCGGAAGAGCGCGTGGCCTTTCTGGAACGAGGAGATGGCTTTGCCACTTTCGCGGCGCGTTCGTCGGCAGCATGGCCGCGATTGCTGTCCCACACGGCATCCGCATCGGCCACCACCGAGCCTTGCATCATGAACGGCTTCGGCCCGGCACCCTTTCCCGCGGCAATCTTGTCCATGCTCCGCCCGGAGGCGACGGATCGGTCCTGTGCCAGCACCGCGTCACCATTGCCGTCTGTCGCGTATTTGTCGCGGTGCTTGATCAGCAGCCAGTTGGTCCGCTTCCCCCCGTTGCGGTCGTGCTTCATGCGCACCAAGACAAAACTGCCGTGCAGACGCTTGCCTTCGAGGGTGAACTTAAGATCGCCTTTTTCCAAAGCCTGTTCGGGAGATATGGAGCCTTCCGGCTCCCAATATCCACGATCCCACAGTTGCACGGTGCCACCTCCATACTGCCCCTTGGGGATCGTGCCTTCGAAGTCGCCGTAGTCCAGCGGATGATCCTCAACTTCGACCGCCAGGCGTTTGTCGTGTGGATCCAGTGACGGACCTTTGGTGACGGCCCATGACTTGAAGACGCCGTCGAGCTCGAGACGCAGGTCGTAATGCAGCCGCGTGGCGGCATGTTTCTGGATGACAAAACGGAGCCGGTTCGATGTTGCGATCGATTTCTCGCCGCTGGGTTCTTTGGTCTTGGTGAAATCCCGTTTCGCCCGATAGATGGAAAGCCCGCTCTTTGACATCGAAGTACCCCGCTGATGACGCAACGCGCGACTCAACGCCGTGAGCGGGTTTTGGTTCGGTCAGCGTTGGAAACGCGTAGAGTTTCGGGATGCACGACGCAGCCCCTTCATTCACCGATGTTGGCGAAAGTGTCTATCTCGAGGCTGGTTCGAAATCACAAGTGGACGTAGGCACAACCACGGTAGCGCGGGCAAAACTCAATGCCGGTCGTCGCCTCGCTCCGGCTCGCATAGCCATGAGCGGACATCGGGGAACTTCCCGCCTTTAAGTGTGTTGATTTGAGTTCCTCGCTCGCACCCGGATCATCACAATTCTCAAAGAGGAGTGAAGCGTGCATGTCCCCCTCGAGTTCTGATCGGGGCAATCCCCCAAATCTGGCTCGTCCACGCATTGGGGTCATTTGGCTTTGCGCAGGCGGTCTGCTCGTCGCGGGTCTGGTTCTTGGTTTCGGCTTGGTTGCCGAGGAAGTTCTGGAAGGCGATACCACCGGTTTCGACCGCGCGATCATGCTTGCGCTGCGAAGCCCTACCAATCCCTCCTCTCCCCTCGGTCCGCCCTGGCTCCAGGAGGCAGCGCGTGACGTCACCTCTTTGGGGAGCGTTGTCTTTCTCGGATTCGTGCTTTTTGCGGTGGTCGGGTACCTGCTTCTGGTCAAGAAGCGTGCGCTTGCCGTCTTGACTGGAGGGGCGGTGCTTGGAGGTCAGTTGCTCGGCACAGCTCTCAAGTCGACTTTCGATCGACCCAGGCCCGACATACCTCACGTCACCCGAGTATTCACGGCGAGCTTTCCCAGCGGACACGCAATGCTTTCAGCGATCACGTTCCTGACCGTTGGGGCACTGCTAGCCCACGCTACTCCCGACTGGCGTGTCAAAAGCTACTTTATGGCACTTGCTCTCATTCTTACGGTAGCAGTGGGAGCAAGTCGGGTCTACCTGGCGGTTCACTATCCTACCGACGTCCTTGCCGGCTGGTGCATCGGCACTGGTTGGGCAATCCTTTGCTGGACAATCGCTTTGTGGGTCGAGCGAAACGGTTGGCGCAGAGGCTAGAACCTTGGACGTTTTGACACTCATCAACGATGGTGCCGGCTCCGTCGCTAAGACCGGGGAGGTAAAGGAACTCGTTCGACAAGGCTTGCTCGAGCGAGGCGTGAAAGCCGACGTGAGGATGGTACCCGGCCGGGAGATTGGCAAAATCGCCAAGAGTTTTGTTAGCGACTTCCCTCCCCGCTCGGTAGTGCTAGTTGGAGGTGGGGACGGCACAATCAGCGCCGCCGCGTCGGCTCTTGCGGGCACAGATAAAGTGCTTGGTGTTCTCCCGCTTGGCACTTTGAACCACTTTGCCAAGGACCTTGGTCTGCCCAGGGAATTGGGCGCCGCGATGGATGTGATTGCGGCAGGCAACGCGACAATGATCGATGTTGGGGAGGTCAACGGCCGCGTCTTTCTCAACAATTCGTCTATCGGCGTTTATCCCTTCTTTGTTGCCGAACGCACCACGGAGCAAAGGCGTTCAGGGGCTAGCAAACTTGCCGCGATTGGCCCAGCTCTCGCCCGCACCTTTAAAGCAGCGTCCTGGCAGAGCGTCCAGATCGCCGCTGAGGGCACGCGGGAAGAGTTGCGGACTCCATGCGTTTTTGTTGGCAACAATTTCTACGATGCCGCTGATTTTGGCCGCCGCAAGAGCCTGTCGTCTGGAGATCTGTGCATCTATCTTGTCCGGAAGCAATCTTGGTTGGGCCTGATGGTGCTCCCGCTGAAGATTGCGCTCGGTCTGGTCGACACCGCTCGCGACGTGGAGTTGATACAAGCCAAAACCCTGGAAATCGCTTCGCGGCACCGTGATGTGATCGTCTCTTTGGACGGCGAAGCCGTCGAAATGACAATGCCGCTTCGCTTTCGAATCCGCCCGGGAGTGCTAAGGGTGCTCTCGTCTGCCGAGCAGGATGCAAATCAGGTTGGACAGCGAGCGAAAGCAATAAAGTGAAGACATTGGTTCACCTTTCCGACCTTCATTTTGGGACGGCTGAGAATGAGGTCGTCGAGGCCATCGCGGCCGAGATACGTGATCTTCGTCCAGATCTGGTCGTTGTGTCGGGGGATTTGACACAACGCGCACGCAGAGTTGAATTTTTGCAGGCGAGGGCGTTCCTGGACCTCCTGCCTGGCCCTCAAATCGTCGTGCCGGGCAATCACGACGTTCCGCTCTGGAATGTCTTGGCGCGAGCCGTGACGCCGCTGGCGCGGTACAAACGCTATATCGACCCAGACCTTGAACCCTTTTATGCCGACGCAGAAATCGCTGTCACCGGCATCAACACTGCGCGATCGATGACCATCAAAGATGGTCGAATCAATGTCAGGCAACTTGAGTCCGTCAAACAGAGGCTGGGGAACCTGCCTGCCAACATCACGCGCGTGGTCGTCACGCATCACCCGTTCGAAGGTCGAGATCCCGAAAGCGAGAATGGAATTGTTGGCCGGGCAAGGATTGCGATGGAAGCCTTCTCGCAAAGTCGTGTCGACATAATACTGTCCGGACATCTGCATATTCATCGCGCCGGTTCCAGCGTCGTGAGCTACGCCAAAGAGGGATACGACACGTTGCTCATTCAGGCCGGTACGGCGATTTCATCACGCCGACGCGAAGCCCTCAACTCCTTCAATCTCATTCAAATTGACCGTCCGGAAATTCATTTGGAATGTCGAGAATGGCGGGCGTCACGCAAGAGGTTCGCAGCTGGCGCGCGCTATTCCTTCAGGTTGGGTGCAGATGGGTGGGAAAGCTTGAGAAGCTGATCATCAGAGAAAAATGCACCTAAGGACTTTTTGGGGGCCGCGAATCGACAGCTGGCGTCAAAACATTCGCTGACGTTATCCGCAGCTTGGCACTGCCGTCTCAGAAGCCATTTCCGATCACAAACCGAACATTTGGTGGGACTTTCGCGGACGGTTTCGAGGGCTAAACGCATCGCCGCGTCGCCGCCAGTCTTGTACCTGAGTTCCGTTCCTAATGGACGCCGTCCGAAACTGCGCCACTTCAGGCAGTAAGGAGCCATCAGGCTGTGCCCGCGTTGAGGCACGGAAGGATAATTTCATGAGTACGGAAGCCACCAATCGGAAAGACCTTGGAGCCGATGAGCGTCGCGAACGGCGCAGGTTGCGCAGAGAGAAGCAGCGAATTGAGAACTTTGGACGTGCCGAAAAAATGCATGTCGCCCGCTTGGCCGGGGCAAGTGTAGAGCGCGGGCATAGCGTGCCGTCTCTGGAGGCTTCTGCCTACGTCGGATGCTCGGGATGGTTTTACTGGAAATGGCGGGGACAGTTTTACCCGACGGATCTGCCCGCCAGCGATTGGTTTAATCACTACGCGAAACAGTTCGTTACTGTCGAAATCAACGCATCCTTTTATTCCTGGCCAACCGTCACAAATGTCAAAGGCTGGGCTCGGCAAGCTGGTAACCGCAGTTTCGTCTACACAATTAAAGTCTGTGAGCTGATCACTCACATCAAGAGGTTCAAGGGCACCAAGACCCTCGTGATGGATTTTGGAATGATTGCCGATATCCTCGGTGAGCGAATGGGCTGCTTTCTATTCCAGCTCCCGCCCCGCTACCATTTCACAAAGGCGAGGCTAAACGGCATCCTCGGCCAACTCGACCCGGCCCGGCGCAATGTGGTGGAGTTTCGTCACGCCAGTTGGTGGAACGAAACGGTTTACTCGGCCTTTCGTGAGACGGGCACAATCTTTTGCTCATGCAGCGCTCCTCGTCTTCCGGATGTCTTGGTGCGGACAGCAGATGACGTCTACGTGCGGCTCCACGGTCCAATGCGGTGGTACCGGCATGACTACACCAGAGACGAGCTAACGGAATGGGCTGACAAAATCCGAGCCAGCGGCGCAACGAGAGCTTGGGTTTATTTCAATAACGACTACGAGGGCTTTGCGCCAAAGAATGCCCTCGCGATGCGCCGCTTGTTGGAGGAACAACCCTTGGATGATCAACCACCTATCGGCGCCGATGAATGCATGATGAGGGTCCCCACTCACGTGATTGGAAAAGGACGCGCTTAGGGGCGGATCCGCTTCAATTCCCTACAGCAGTGTCAACGGCAGTCCCCAATAGAATTGCCTGCGGGACCGAAACAACCGCCAGCAGAGCAGTCGGCCCCCTTCATGATAAAACCGGCCCTCCCGCAATCTGCAACCTAGTGTCTGTTCGAACGTTGATCGCCATCGAAACACGGGGGCCTATGATGGACGACAAACAATTCGACAAACCGGTCAGGGTTCGCCTCTTCGAGGGCGCAAAGACGCTGGCTGTTAGATCTGCACGTCAAGCTTCCGCATTGCTTGCTAGCACTGACTGGCCAGGTGAGCGAACCGAGCTGCATCGTGATGCGTTTGAAACCGCTGAGAAGGTGGTGGAGGGGAGCCGTTCCACGGTCGACAGCCGCACCCGGTTCGAAGAAGCCGCTCGTGAAGCTGGGATATTCGTGGAGAGCGACGATGACGATGGTCGCAAGGTGACCTATTTTGAGAGCAGTGTGAAAATCCGCCCTTATGGCAGCTCATCTGTGCGCGAAGTGAAGTCTCTTCAGGGAGCGAGCGAAGTGCTGATTGACTGGCCACACGCCAAGCGCGGGCCTTTTTACCAGTCGGCGCGACAAGTCGTCGAAGCCGCGATCGAGGGTACGTCACTTCCTTCGCAAGCTCGGGAGGCTTTTGTGGCTCTGGCTGAACACGCCGGAATTCTGGTCGCCCGTGCCTAAACTCGTGGGTTGGGAAACCTGAGTCCCTTATGTCCGTCGTTCTGCATAGGCAATCCCCGAAGTCAATTTCACTTGCGGGCGGCAAAGGCCTTCATGCCTCGTTTTATCGATGCATAAGCCTCTTTGGTGTCCTGCCAGCCTTTGAACTTGAGCTCCTTGCCAGTGCCAATGACGGAGGAAAGAAAGAACTGTTCGATTTCCCGCCGAAGGTCTTCGGGGACGTGATCGGCAGCAACCGGTTCGTCGGATGCGTCCTGCTTGCGCGGACAAAAGATATAGCGGTCATTGCGCAGGGCCTTGCCTCCTTGATCCTTCTGCCTGACACGCAACGCTCCCAACAAGTCGCATTTGATCACCACGCCTGAGGCGGTCGCCGCGCAATGAATGACGAGCCCATCGAGGGGATCGCCATCCTCACCTAACGTGGAGGGTATAAAGCCCCAGTCGTAGGGGTAAATCATTCCGGCCGGCAAGGGACGGACATAGCCGAATACCTGAGTTGCCGGCTCATAGGCGATCTTGGCGGCCGCGCCACGCGGGGTTTCAATCACCACTCTGATCAGGCCATTCGTCCGCGTCGGCAGCTTTAGATAATTGGGCATCCGGAGACCTTTACGGCGAGTCTGAGTTCCCTCTGTATGGAACCTCAGGACGCGGAGAATGTTCCAAGGCAGTCCCCCTCAAAGAGATTTCACAAACTCAATGCAGTCGCGAGGCGCGGGTAGGCTTGGGAGAAATCCTATCTTTTCAACTTTGCCACAATCTCGGCGGTGTTCGCGGTCTCGATATGTTGCCCGTATCGATTGCTGAAAAGATCGATCATCGCGTCGTGTGATTGGTCCGAAGCGCTGCACACCGCATCCTCCACGACAATCGTTCGATATCCGTAGTCCGCGGCACCGAGAACGGTCGAAAGCACACACATGTCGGTCTCGCCTCCCGTGACAAGGACGGTATCGCAACCTCGCGCTTCAAGCCGCGCGCGAAGGTCGGAACCGAGCCAGGGCGAATAGACAGGCTTGTCGACCACTTCGGCTGGCGGTATGAATTTCTGCAGATCCGGAGCGAGATTGACCAACTGGGGGCCCATTTGCTCGATGGTCATCATGTCCCATCGACGGTAGTATCGCTTCCAGGTACCTACCCCGTCGCCTGCCCGGTGCGCCGGAATGAACCGCGTGAAGTACGTATTGTCAGCGCATGTTTCGCACAACTTTACTATGTTTGGCAGCACCCTCGGCATCCAGGAAAGTGCCCACGGCGTCTCTTCCAGATACATGCGTTGCATATCGACGCAAACGTGGACGGCTCGACGTCCGATTGGGTCGTCCCTGAGAGTCGAACGACAGGCCACGACGCTAGCCCTTACTAACTGATCCTTGAGCGGCGTTCCCCGCGACTAGCCATGATCCTTCCGGCCGGAGCCGCCCTGCTTTTTGCCGCCGCCATCTTCCTTGTTGACGGTCGCCCATGCCCGGCGTTCGGCTTCCTTGTCCGATACACCGCGCTTCTCATATCCATCGGCAATATGGTCGGCCTTTCGCTCCTGCTTGTCGGTATATTTCGATTTTTCTCCTCGTGGCATGGTCGTCACTCCTCGTTGAATTGCTCACAACGGAGGGGTTCACCGAAGGTTCCGCTGTCTGGCGATTCAAAAGATGCCGTGCGATCCGGCCGTCTTATCTTGAATGTATTCGAACTGCGAGCTCAGCAAGTCATAAGGTCCTGGCGGACCTCTCAACATGAGATAGTTTAGCGGCAGTTCTTTTGACGATCGTCAGGAACAACCTTCTTCCCCGCGCATTGCCTGTCGTCAGACAGGAGGTTCAAATGGAACTGATGAACACAGTGGTCCGCCGAAACACGTTCGGCAACGTTGTGGAATTTCTTGGCGAAGGCGGCGAGGCAGTGAGTGTTACCATTGCGTCTGGCGGAGGCAGGGCAGACGATGAGCTCGTGGAAACAGCCAAGCAGATGATGGTCCAAATCGTGGCCTTCGACCGAGCCGATATCGGCGTCCCCCTGACCGCCGAAGGATCCGCTCAGGTCTACACTTTCGAGTACCAGGACAAGGGTATTATTCGGGTAATGCCGGGAATTTCCTTGCCGAATCTGAAGGCGGTGCAAGACGAGGTCAACCGATCTGCGGAGGATTTGTGGAAGGACGCACTCGACAAGGCTGAGGCACCGGTGGGATGGGCAGTCCGCGCCCGAGACGCAAGCGGCAAAATCGTGGCGACGTGCACCTATGAGGACCTTCAACTCCGCGACGCATAAAATTTGCTTTTCGCCAGGGAACGAGTCCGGAAACGAATTGTTATTTGGTCGCCTCCAGTCGACGAGGCGGTCATAAACAACAAAAAAGGAAAACGCGATGGCGACGACCAAGGCATCATCCAAAGACCTCAATAACCTGTTTCACGACACGCTCAAGGACATTTACTTCGCGGAGAAGAAGATCCTCGCGACCCTGCCGAAGATGGCCAAGGCGGCGCAGAGCGCCGATCTGAAAGCCGCCTTCGAAAAGCATCACGGTGAAACGCAGGAGCACGTTGCTCGCCTCGAAGAGGTGTTCGAGGTGATAGGCAAGAAGCCGGCGGCGAAGACCTGTGCTGCCATTATGGGAATCACCGAGGAGGGCGCCGAGATCATGGAGGAATACAAGGGTTCTCCTGCCCTCGACGCCGGCCTGATCGCTGCGGCCCAAGCCGTGGAGCATTACGAAATCTCGCGCTACGGAACGCTGCGGACCTGGGCGGCGGAAATCGGCCTGAATGAGGCGGTCAATCTCCTTGACCTGACGCTTGGCGAAGAAAAAGCAACCGACGCGGCCCTTACGGAACTCGCGGAATCCGCGGTCAATGTCGCTGCAGAAGCGGCATAGGCAGACAGGTTTCCTCATTTCCTGTCTTCCTGAGCCCTGGTGGTCGATCACCAGGGCTCGCCCATCGAGCCCTTTTCGAAACATCTAATCGCTGGCGCTAGCCACAACGTCATCAGCAAGACAACGCCCGCAACACGTTGCGCACAAAGGCAGAAATTCACACGCGGCTCGGATCGAAGAACGGGCCCCGAATGCGACGGCGGCCGGTCGAAGCCAAGCGGCTTTGAAGGAATACGGCCACGAAATACTTCGAGGCAATGCCGCCGTTCTCTTTCCGTGAACGAAGGGGCGCCCAAGGAACAAAATCGCCGTTCCACATGGGACAGGCGGCGAAGGGTGGGTCGTTAGCGTTATCGGGAGGTTCAAATGGGTTTTTTCGGAAGTTGTTTTCTGGGACCGCAAGCAAGAAAACGGCCAAGAAAGTCGGTGACATGAGGAAGGCGACCGGCGCCGGCCCTGCACTCGCCGCGCACTCAAAGGACGCTAAATCGACCGCGCCGACTGGACAAATCCGGCGGCCGCCGCCAAGAAAAGTGACCAGTGACTGCTTTGGCGGTCAGAAGGGCTCATTCAGACTGGCTTCTACAAAAGCCAGCGGCGCTACGAGCGTCCAAACGACACCGTTATCGCTGTATTCAATATCGGCTGAACCGCTCAAGGCCTGCGGAGCGACCCGTTTCAGCACCACGGATCCGAAACCGCCCTTGGGAATGGATTGCACCGTTGGGCCGCCTGTTTCGGTCCAGGTCAGCCTGATGATCTTCTCCCCGTCGATTTTGGTCACATCCCAAACCACCGCGATGTTGCCCGTGTGGCCGGACAGAACCCCGTATTTGGCGGAGTTGGTAGCGAGTTCGTGGAAGGCGATGCCGAGATACTGAACTGCATTGGGACTGAGCGTGATGGAGGGCCCTGACATCGAGAGCATGTCGTCGCTGCCGAAAGGCTTCGACTGCGCCAGCAAGAGTTCGAAAATGGTGGCGCCCTTCCAGTCCCCTGACACCAGCAGATCGTGGGAGCGCGAAAGTGCCATGATACGCTCTCGGACCTGCTGTTCAAATATCGCGGGGCTTTCAGAGCGCTTATTCGTTTCTCGGATCATCGACAAAATGACCGAGTATTGGTTCTTCACCCGGTGGTTGACTTCGCGCATCAGCATGCGGATACGGTGCTCGCTCTCCCTGGCCCCCGAAATGTCTCGAGCGATCTTCGACGCCCCGACAATGCGCCCAGCTGTTCCACGGACCGGCGACACTGTCAGGGAGATAGGCACTAGGCTTCCGTCTTTGCGTTGGCGGGTCGTTTCGTAACTTTCCACCCGCTCGCCCTTGCGAATCCGCTCCAGGATGCGAGGTTCTTCATCCAGATGATCTTCCGGAATAAGCATGTAGATAGGGTTGCCGATCGCTTCCTCCGCTGAATAGCCAAACAGGCGCTCGGCGCCCTTGTTCCAGCTCTTGATGACACCGTTCAGATCTTTGCTGACGATGGCGTCTTGGGAAGACTCTACAATGGCTGACAGGTGCTGCTTTGCCTCGTCGGCAATCGCGCGCTCCGTGAGGTCCACCAGCATGTTGACGGCGCCGATCAGCTCACCGCTTTCATTGCGGATCGGCGTTGGAAAAGGTTGAAACGGAAAGAGCGTTCCATCCGGGCGCTGTGCCAAAGCTTGCTGGTTGCGGACGGGGCGATTTTCCTTCAAAGCGATGGCCATGGGGCATTGATCGTGAGGGAGTTCCGTACCGTCGGGATTGAACAGCCTGAATGTAACGCACCATTTGTCCTTGCCGATCTCGGGCGAACGGCCGGCGAATTCCGCCGCAGCGGGATTGAAGTAGGTGATCGTGCCCGCCTGGTCTGTCGTATAAACAGCCACAGGAAGATTATCGAGTATCTGATGGAACTGGTCGTCTTGGCTGACGAGTTCAGCGCGGGCTCGGTGCAGATCCGTCACATCGATCGTAAAGCATCGCGTACCGACCAGCTTGCCGCTTTCAATACGAGCCGTCGACGTGATCTCGACATGCCTGATCGATCCGTCCGACTTGCACAACCGTGCCGGGTATTTGTTGATCTTCTCCCCGCGATTGAGACACGCCAAAATATCGTCGATGACTTCGGCGTCGGCGTAGAAATCGCCGATATGTCTCCCGATATACTCGCTCGCATCATAACCGAGCAGATCGAGTTCGGCCTTGTTGGCGTGAATTATGACCCCGTCATTGCCGACGACGTGAAGGGCGATGCTGCCATTTTCGAAAAAATCTTTGTAGTCGAAATCCCTTTCGGAAGAAGGCTGCGCTCTCGAATCTACGATTTCCAAGTCTGCCACGTTTGTCCCCATTTTCTGAAACATAACCATACGAAACCCTGCACGAAGCAATCTGTTCCTCCTGGCCGTTAAATTTCAGCCTCCCCCTCAGGATGGCCCGCACCCTCCGACGCCAGGGCACGGGCCACTCAGGCGTTGCCACCTGATCGATTGCCGGTGAACAGAAGCTGAAGGTCCCAGCGAGCTCGATCCTCAGCACACGGCCAAATTGGACAAGCTCCATCAAGCCGATGCACCACTCGAACAGCCTTATGTCGAGGCGCAGCGCACTTCCCATACGGACGCGGTCTTCTTGTTTGAGGCCTACGCTAAGGATGGCGACAAAGCCACGGTCAAGTCTTTCGCGCAGGGGACCTTGCCGACGCTCAAGATGCACAACGACAGGATCGACAAGATCACCACGACTTATGCGACACACCGGCTGTCACGACCACCGAAACAACCAATCCGTCAGCTCCCGTACCGCCAGCCTTGTTCCGATCGTCAGATTGCGGAAAGAAGGTGGCCCGTGCTGTGACAGCGCGGGCCACCTTAGAGTTTACTGAGCAGTTATTCGCTGCTTGTCGCGATTCTGCGCGTAAGTGCCCTTGTCATAGGCAGTCTGCGCCTCAAGCTGAGCCTTGGTAAAATTGGTGTAGAGATACCGGTTTCCATCCTTGTCGGTCAGAAACTTCAATTTCTCCAAGCCAATGGCCACCGGTTTTTCGCCCATGCCGAGGAATCCACCCACATCGACGACGACGGCATCGACCTTTTTATCGCCGCTTAGAACGACGTCTCCAATCTCGCCGACTTTTGCATCGTCGGCGCCATAGACCGTGGTGCCGATGAAATCCTTGGTGCTGATTTTGTCCATCGGCATCTCGGTCAGCGAAGACTTGTCGATTGCCGCGGTGGCCGTGTTGTCGGTCGTGGCTGGGGCCACTTTGTTGTTGGCTGCGGTGGCTGCGACATCATTGGTGTTCGAGGCCGCTGCTGTGTCGTAGACCTTCAGGTCAAAATCCTTTTGCGCTTGGAGGTCTTCTTTGGTGGTCTTCGCGACCAGCCAGCGATCACCTTTCTTCTCGACCCACTCGGCCTTGCTGAAATCGTAGGCGACGTTCTTTTCCCCCAGGCCCAAAAACCCGCCTACGCCGATGATAATGTATTTGGCTTTGCCGTCCTTCGAGAGAACGATGTCTTTGACATCGCCGATCTTCTCGGCATCGTCTGCGGCGCTATCATAGACGTCGGCGCCTATGATCTTGGTGACGAGGCTGCCGTCTGCAACGGCCGCCGTCGCCGTCGCCGCAGTCGTCGTAGCGGTGGCAGGTTTGGTGGCATCTTCAGCGGCGGCCCCTGATATCCACACGCCAAACGAAAGCAGGGTTGCTATTGCGGCAGTAGCCAAAAGTTTGCTGATCATGGTACGTTTCCTTGTGCGTTAGTGTTGATGCACGCCGCGTTCGGCCGAACCATTCCAGGGAGGCTGAGCGCGGCACAGTTTGCGTCGTCACAACGGCCCGCACGATGCGAAGTTCCCTTTGTAATTCGGATGGCTTAGTTGGCTGGGCGTGAGATCGCAGCTGTTGAATTGATCGATGTAACGTGGCGTTTCGCAGGCCACAAACTCCGTTATTGGTAAAACCGGAGTCACCCAATTTCCCCGGCTACCCGGCAGCCGTATCGCGGAACCTTGTTGGCCTAGAACCGTTCACTTGCCGAACCAATTGGGGTTCGAGGAAAGGGGAAAATCATGCAGAATCCTGGTGTCGGCTGGCTGGCAGCGATCATCATTGGCGGTATCGCGGGATGGCTCGCCGAGATGTTCATGAAAAGCAACATGGGCGTGGTCATGAACATCATTTTGGGGATCGTGGGTGCGATTGTCGCCAACCTCATCCTTAGCGTGCTTGGCATATCGTTGGCAGGCTGGCTCGGCTATCTGGTCGCCGGCTTCATCGGAGCATGTATCTTGATCGCTGTGGCCCGCGCGATCAAACGCTGATCCGCGAACCATTGCAGACGCTCAACCCGAGCCCTTCGCCTGGCGAAGGGCTCGGCATCCTCAGCCTATGCCGTCCGCCTCGGAGCTGTGACATGTTCCCATTGAAGGGAACAGGGCCATGGATCGAAAAACGTGCGGTGCAAGGAGCGTAGGCGGGCAAATGCCCGTTGGCGGCTGGCCGAGAACCGCGGCTCAGCGTCTATAAATGTCGGCCCGCGTCGGCGGCA
This sequence comes from Mesorhizobium sp. P3_B5, assembly GCF_056402815.1. NCBI lineage: Bacteria > Pseudomonadati > Pseudomonadota > Alphaproteobacteria > Hyphomicrobiales > Phyllobacteriaceae > Mesorhizobium > Mesorhizobium sp. P3_B5. The sequence goes on from NZ_JBFUGR010000010.1 coordinate 181,443, forward strand.
GGCCGCTTGGGCCGCGCGCGCGCTTGGTGACGACGGTCTGGAAAATCTGTGCCGAGGCACGCTCGAAGGTGATCGAGCAGCCGGTGAGATATAGCAGCCAGAGCCGCGCCTTGGCCTCACCCACTTCGGCAATCGCTTCGTCGAACCGTGCCTGGAGGCGCTCGGCCCACAGACGGCAGGTGCGGGCATAGTGCTCGCGCAGGTTTTCGACGTCATAGACGAGGAAGCCATGCGCCTCGAGATTGCCGAGCGTCATGCCGATGGTGTCGAGTT